>JBLIEI010000006.1:0-82642 GCA_047633055.1 Halieaceae bacterium
CGTGCAATATTCCGGTGGGCGCTGTAAATTCCGGGGTTGACCCATACGCTGAAGGAAAAGTATCTCAGATGTGCAAAATAGATCAATTCGAGAGAGTGATTGACAAGTCCAAAATACTAAAGGGGATGTGTAGTGATGTCTTTTGAGCTGACTAAATTGTTATCTTTGTTGATTTATCCGCTGAGTCTGTCGCTAGCGCTGCTGGTCCTGGCGGGACTGCTGAGATTGATTGGCATTACCCGTTTTGCCACAGGGCTCTCTTTGCTGGCGACTAGCTGGCTTTACGCTGCCTCCACCGCCTACGTGGCGGACTCGCTGATGCTGTCCTTGGAGTCCAAATATCCGCCTCGATCGGTGTCTAAAACGGACACTGCTGACGCGATAGTAGTGCTGGGTGGCGCAACCAGCGGGGCCACTCACGGGCACCGTTTGGCCGATATGAACGGTCAGGGAGATCGGTTATTGCATGCGGTGGCATTGTTCAAAGCAGGCAAGGCTCCCCGCATCCTGGTTTCGGGTGGTTCGCACGGCTGGGAGGCACCCGAAGCGGCCTTGATGGCAGAAATATTGCAGCAAATGGGCGTGCCGGAGACCGCAATTTTGCAAGAGCGTGTCAGTCGCAATACGTTGGAGAATGCCCGCTATACTCAGGACGTTTTGAACAGAGAGGGGCTAAAGTCCGTGTTGTTGGTGACCTCAGCCTTCCATATGCACAGGGCTGAAACGATGTTTCGATTGCAGGGCGTAGAGGTAATCCCTTCGGCCACTGACTATCAGATAGTCAATGCGCCGCCCCTCGTACCTAAATGGCTGCCTACCGTAGCCGACTTGCAACGGTCTACCTATGCTTTGAAAGAGTACGCCGGGTTTTGGGCATACTGGGCCGGAGTCTAGACCGTTTACGAGCACAAATTGCCGTGATAAAATAAAATTGCTTACAAGAAAAATAATGGCATACATGCAGTCAATTTGCGAAACCCTTCAAAGATTAACTGGTTTCGCGCGAGAATCGCTACAGCAATCCATATACTGACGGTTCGTTAATGAAGAGAGCCGGAGGTCGAAAGATGTTGAATGCTGCGGTCATCAGATTGACAGCACTACTGGCCCTAGCCGTCTATGGGCTACTAGCCGGTGCTGCCGCGGCGTCCCCCCCGTCGCCCGCGTCCGCCACCATCCGGGTTGTTCCTTTGAGCACCGCGGAAGAAGGTGTTTCTCTGGCTGGTGACTGGCGTTTTCAGCCGGGAGACGACATGCTTTGGGCTGCACCAGAATTCGATGATCAGAACTGGAACAGCCAATCCGTGCCAGGCCTATGGCCCAAGGGTGGGTACCCCGAAAGCAATCAGTTCGGCTGGTACCGATTGAACCTGATGGTAGACCTAGCGCAGGAGCAAGCTGCCGGCGAGCAATTGGGTCTCCAAATCGGCAAAGTAATGAATGCCTACGAGCTATACGCTGGGGGAGAACTGCTAGGACATGTAGGTAAGTTTCCGCCCCTCGCCGAAATCGACTACGATCGTGAAAAAGTGTTCGTGCTGCCGGCAAGCGCCATCGGTGAGGACGGCTCGTTAGTGTTGGCACTGCGCGTTTGGGGCGGAAGCCAGGTTCACGCAGACAACTGGCGCATGGGGCCATTCGATGGCGATTTTGTTCTGGGCAGCTATTCTCAACTGCTCACCGCCAGCATCCGCAAGCAATTACCCGGAGTGATGATTTGCATCCTCTTTGTCGGCTTTGGCGTGTACCTTATCTACCTGTATTCACGGAATCGACAACTCAATACATATCTATGGTTTGGTCTGTTGGCGATAAATATTGGCGTTTATGGACTATTGCTCAATCAGTGGAAGTACGGGTTCGACTGGTCTTTTTTGGCGATGAAAAAGCTGGAGTTCGGGGTAATCTATTTGTTTCCAGCGCTGAGTATTCAAGCGGTTTGGAAAATGCTGGATGCTCATATCTCGCGTCTGTTGAGAGCTTATCAACTAAGCTTCGTGGCCGCCGCGCTTGTCGTAGTGGCCGTGCCCGGCCATCAAATACATATACAATCTCTGGGCTACTGGCAGGTGTGGAGTTTGCCAGCGTTGGCTTTGGTGACATTATTGATGTTGCAGAAAGTGCAGCAGGGCCACAGTGAAGCAAAAACGTTAATTGTCGGGCTGCTGATATTTATAGCTGCCTGTATTAATGACCTGCTGATTGACTTTGTCGGTGCCGAAACCAGTCGCTTGATGCCCTATGGCTTTCTCGCCGTCATGCTGTCCATGTCCATATCGTTAGCCAATCGGTTCACTACCAGTATCAGCAAACTTGAGATAGAAGTCGCAGACCGAACCTCGGCTCTCATTGCAGCCAATAAACGCTTGGCAGAGGCGGCGAAAATCGACCCTCTCACGGGTCTTTATAACCGCCGTGGATTTACCCAAGAGGCGGAAACCGAAATTAAACGGGTTTTCCGAAATGGGCGAGGGTTCTCGGTTATCCTCTCTGACGTTGACAACTTTAAGAAATTTAACGACCAGTATGGCCATGCCTGCGGTGATCACGTGCTTATGCTTGTATCTGAGAGCATGCGAGGTCGTCTGCGCGATGTCGATCGTGCCGCACGCTGGGGGGGCGAGGAATTTATTTTTTTGCTGCCGGAGACAGATAGCGAAGGTGCCACCGCGTTGGCCGAAGAGCTACGCGCATCGGTTGCCGATAACCTGTTTGAATTCGAGTCTATCCGGCAGCGTATTACGATGACGTTCGGTGTTGCTGAACATCAGACAGGAGAGGCCCTGGAGGCGTGCATTGCTCGCGCCGACAAAGCTCTCTATGAGGGTAAAGAGAGCGGGCGGAACAAAGTCACGCTGGGCAGCTAAAACGGCCTATCCCTGATCAGCTGCATCAGAGGTTACGGAGTTTGTACTCGCTATAACTCAGCCCGGTCCAGCGCCTGAATGCGCGATAAAAGCTGTTGACCTCTAGATAACCCAGTTCGTCAGCCAGACACTTTCCCGGCAGCCATTGTTGTCGCAGCTTTTTCTCACAGCGATATTGTCGGGCCCGATCGAGCAAAAACTGATAGCAGGTGTGGTCTGCCCGTAGCCTGCGGCGCAAGGTTGTACCGCTCATTCCCAACGCTTCGGCGACTGAACTGGCCCTGACTCTAGCGAGGTCTCCCCCTAATAAAATGTTGAGTACGCGGTCCGTGGTGCGCGACAGGGCGCAGTGATGGTGTTTTGCCGTGGGTGTGTGAATCAGATTATATGCTACAGCAACGCTTTGTATTTCCATGACCAGAACCTCCTTGTTCGGGTAAAAGGACTACAGATATTGGCAGAATTTCAGCCATCCTTGCTGACCTGCCAGCCGGTTTTATGTTCCGGCATACATAAGACTAGCAGAGAAAAGCAGACTGGAAAGAAAGTCGCAGGGCGTTGGTCAATTTTGGTGAATAATCAGCTCGTGTGCAGGGGTAGCAAGTCGTTTGGTAACGGGCAATCCATGACTGCAGCCATGCAGGCTACAAGTTCCCGCTCGCGCTCACAGATTTTGCCGTCTTCACTGGCCGCGAGCGCCATTGCCTTGAGGACTCGGGGTTTTAGCAAGGGGTAGCAGTCTGCAAGTGCGTGCACGGACTTGCTAAAGGCCGCCACTCCGCACTGCTCCAGTGGTATCAATGTGAGACGGGTCATGCCTAACTCATCTGCACCCAAACGAAAGGCGGAACCAGCATCGCCACTTCCCTCATGGGCCAGTACCGACAGCGTAACCTGTAGGTAAGGAGACACTTTCTCAAGCTTACGATAGCGCGCTCGGCTCGGTTTGACCTGTATAAATTCCGGATCCAAATAATGCCGCACTAGTTGAAACAGGCACCACTCATAGAGTTCCGTGCGTGCATCTGCGTGAATAAGTTGAAGCAGTGTGTTTTTGAACACGCGATACTGTTTGAAAGACATAGACTTTAGCGCTGGCAGGCACAACTCGAGTAAGGGTAGGCGGTGTATTAAATGCAATTCCCTAACCCCGGGGGCAACTGTGTTAACCAGCTCCTCCAAGCCTGTGACCCGGTTTTCTCTGATCACCGCCAATTGGCGTTGCGCGATCTCGCTCTCTGCACTCATTAGCAGCGCCATTACCATGGCGCTCGCTCCCAGAGGGTCGTGGCTATGGTTTACAAAAGCGACGGGCAGAGAATGTCGCTTTGCGGTTTCTGCTTCCAGCGCTGAAGGGGAAGGGCCAAAATCAGCGTCTAGCGGCTGTTCGGGGACGTGTTCGGGGTTCAGGGTAGCGGCAGCCACTGCAGCTGCGACCAATGCGGCGCGACCGACACCGACCTCGGCAGCTCCTGGTCGCGACGGTTGTTCCCGGTAGTGCTGCACTTGACGATTGATGAATTGTCCGTTCCAGTCGGCATCAATGCGTCGAATTCTTTGCGCCAGTGGCGGATGGGTGGCAAATACTTGCCACAGCTTGTGTTCGATCTGGCCGAAGAAGATGTGTGACATTTCCGCTGATCTGGCCGCGTGCACCAGGGTGCCAGGGATATAGCCGCCGATTACCTTGAGAGCGTCGCCAATACCATCGGGATCACGGGTGTACTGAACAGCGCAGGCGTCTGCAAGAAACTCCTTTTGCCGGCTAATGGCGGCCTTGATAAATCCTGCCGCCAGTCCACCCAGCCAACCCAGGACCCACAGCACCAGACCGAGAATCGATAAAGCTCCCCCTTCGCCCCGTTTTGCCGACGCGCCCGTGCGGGCGCGGTTGCTGGAACGCAGTAAAAAGTAACCGACGTCGCCAATAAAGGTGATGCCCTTGAGCATTGCTGCCAGGCGAATATTCAGGCGCATATCGCCATTGAGGATATGGCTAAACTCGTGGGCGATGACACCTTGTAACTCATCCCGCTTAAGGTGCTCAATGGTGCCGCGGGTCACCGCGACGACTGCATCCGCAGGCGTGATACCCGCGGCAAAAGCGTTGATGCCGCGCTCGCCATTCATAACGTAAACCGCCGGTACCGGCATGTTGGCGGCCAACGACATTTCTTCTACTACATTGAGGCAGCGCCGCTCCGCCTTGTCTTGGGTCTGGGGGAGAATTCTGCTGCCCCCCATGCTTTCTGCCACGCTGCGGCCGCCGGTGGACAACTGCATCCACTTCACCATCACCACTGCGGCGACCGTGGCCGTGATGCCCAAGGCTAAGCTGCCAAATCGTGCCCAGGTGAAGTAGGTGAGAAAGCCCTGGATACCCTCCCTGCTGCCGGAATAAATACTATAGTCCTGGCCGAAATAGAGAAAAGCTGCGACCAGGGCATTAGTCAGCAGAATCAGCAGAAATACGGCTACCAAAAACATTGCGGTCAGCAGTCGTGAGTTGCGCCTGGCAACGTCCTGTTGAGCGAAGAAATTCATTGGATTCTAGTCACCGAGCCTACAGCGAGTTTCTAGAAGGATACTTTTGGCGCCGCCTGAATTTGTTCAGTGTCTTCAAACTCCAGCAGTTCAGCATCTTTGGGATGGCCAAAGCGCGCCGCAAAAAAGACCGGTGGGAAGGTCTGTCGATAAGTGTTGTACCCCATCACCGCGTCGTTGTAACCCTGCCGGGCAAAGGCGATACGATTTTCTGTGGTGGTCAACTCTTCAGACAACTGCTGCATGTTTTCACTAGCCTTAAGGTCTGGGTAGGCCTCCATCGTCACGTTGAGCTTCCCCAGCGCACCTTGCAGGACATTCTCTGCGCCAGCCAGTTTGGCCATTACATCACCGCCGATATTACTCTCTCCCATTGCGTTGAGAATCGCCGAGGCGTCATTACGGGCGTTGGTTACCGCTTCTAGCGTTTCTTTTTCGTGCTCGAGATAGCCTTTGGCAGTTTCCACCAGATTGGGAATTAGGTCGTAACGCCGTTTCAGCTGCACTTCAATTTGGGAGAATGCGTTGAGAAATCGGTTCTTCAGCGTTACCAAAGTGTTGTAGATGTTGACGACGAAAAAAATCAGTCCCAGAAGTACTAACCAGAATACGATAGTGGGGATTTCCATAGTTCTGTTCCTTGCGGTTGCGATATCTGGTGAGTTTATCTGAAAACTGGCGTATTTGTGTCGATTTGGGTTGCAGTGGCTCCGCGCAGCAGAGCGGACATTACTTCCGCTAGACCGCCTGAGGTCAGGGCGGCCGAAGCGAGCCTAGGTGGACGTACTTGCGGCGTGTCTGGCGGAAGTAATGTCCGTTCTGCCGCGCTAAGATCGAGCTATCCTTTTTGCAAAAAATACTTCATTTATACCTAAATAGCCTGCACAGAAACCGGCACCCCATTAACCGCTGCATTCCCCGATAGCTCATCCAGATAAAGCTCGTCAGTAATGTCGTTACAACTGACCCCGGAATGCGCCACCGCCGTCGACATTCGAATTCCTGGCCTATTGTGCCCGAATCCATGGGGCAGGCTAACTACGCTGCGCATCATGTCGTCCGAAGCCTCCACCCGAACCTCCAGTGCTCCAGTCCGAGAGCTCAGGATAACGTTTCCATCGTGCCTGATGCCCCGTTCAGACATATCATCAGGATGCATAAGTAGCGTGCAGCGATCCTTGCCCTTCACCAGCAGGTGATAATTGTGCATCCAGGAATTGTTGGAACGCACATGCCTTCGCCCAATAAGACGAAGTTGAGTGCTGGGGGTACCGCTAAACTCCTGCTTTAGGCGTTGTAAATCTGCCAGAGTGACGGGCACCGCACAGTTGATCATCTTGTCTCTGGTTTGCAGGCGTTCGGGCAGTTGGCTCTTTAGCTCGCCTAAATCAATGCCCGATGGTTGTTCCCTTAGTTTAGCCAGGCTCAGTTTGTGCTCGCTGCCCTCATGTTCGCTGTAGGGACCCAATTGTAGACCTTGCTCGATGATGTCGCTGGGAGACATTGCTGGCCGCGGTTCTTGTCCCATGGCCTCAGCAACACGATTGCCCAGTTCCGTAAAAATTTCCCAGTCGTGCAGGCTGTCTTCGGGTTTTTCGAACACAGGATCATTGAAACGGGCTGTGTTGCGAATCGCGTTGATATGAAAAGCGATGTCGTAGTGATCGTGTTCCAGCGGCGAAGTGGGAGGCAGGATAATGTCGGCATGTCGGGTAGTTTCGTTAATATAGGGGTCCAGTGACACCATAAATTCCAGCTGTTCCAGGGCGGTGTCGAGTTGCCGACCATTGGGGGTCGACAAGACCGGGTTACCCGCACCAGTGAAGAGTGCGCGAATCTGGTTTTCTCCTTCGGTGAGAATCTCCTCCGCGAGCGCAGACGCGGGTAATTCCCTATCGAACTCAGGCAGTCCGCGAACCCGACTGTGGTGGCGCGCAAAGCCGCCGGGACTGCTAGTGCTTACCGTGTCGACGGCAGGAAGGGTAAATAGCGAGCCGCCAGGTTTGTCCAGGTTGCCGGTTACAATGTTGATGACTTGAATAAGCCACTGATTCAGGGCGCCATAGGTCTGTACTGATACGCCAAGGCGCCCATAGCAAATCGCGTTTTCGGCCTGGGCCAGTTCTCTGGCAATGGTCCGTATGCTGTCTGCATCAATTCCGGTGTGGTCTGCCGCCAGTTCGGCGGTAAGTCCCGAAATCGCCTCTGCTACCTCAGGTATACCGCTGACAAAGTCTTCCAGATGACCCAAATTGAACAGATTTTCTTGCAGTATGGTGTTGAGGATTGCGGCGAGAAACAGAGCATCGGTGCCCGGCGTTATGAAATGGTGCTCACTAGCCAGCTCCGCCGTCTCAGTTCTGCGCGGGTCTATCACCACTAGTTTCCCTCCGCGTTTTGTCAGATCTTTGATGCGCTTACGGACATCTGGCACGGTCCAGATGCTGCCGTTAGAGGCGATGGGGTTGGCGCCAAGCATGAGAAAGTAGTCAGTTCTGTCGATGTCGGGAATGGGAAACAGAGATTTGTGACCAAACAGCCACAAGGAGGCAAGATGGTGAGGCAACTGATCTACCGATGTGGCAGAAAACCGATTATTGGTGGGGAAGAAACGGAACAGATTGTTCTGGTGAGTCAACATCCCGTAGTTATGTACTGAGGGGTTGCCCAGATAGACCCCAATGGCGTGCACCCCGCCACGCTCTTGGATCCCCACAAGACGCTGGGCAGTGGTATCCAGCGCTTCCTGCCAGCTAATTTCCTGCCAGCTCGCGGTGCCATCCTCAGCCACGATCTTTTTGACCGGCTTACGCAAGCGATCCGGGTCTTCGTGCAAGTCCCGCAGAGCAACGGCTTTAGGGCAAATGTGACCGCGGCTCAGTGGATCATTTTTGTCACCCTTGATGCTCAAAATCTCATCACCTTCTGTCTCTATCACTAGGCCACAGATGGCTTCGCACAGATGGCATGCACGCAAATGGGTTTTATTCATGGTCGGTTCTCCACCGGTTAAAATTGGGGCTGCGCAGCGAAAGAGCTTGGCGCATCGGACGGTTGCCCCGTCACAGCTGCTATCCACTGAGTGATGCTTTTTACGGAGCTGTATTGTAGTCTTTTTCGTCCCACGATAAAGCGCGTAGCGGAATTCAGCCAGGACGCCTACTGGCGGCAGGTTACGCATTCGATTACTCTAGAATTTTCACGGCGGATAATTTCAGGTTATGAACAAGAGTTGGAAGTCTTATGAATCGGGCGGTTTTTTTGATGAGATGATTACCCCGAAAGGTTCGCCCAGGCTAACGGCGCGGCGTGCAGTGAATCTGCTGCAAAGCTTGTCAACCGAAGAAATGGCCTCGCGGCGGGCCGCCGCGGAATTGGCCATTCGAGAGCTGGGGATATCGTTCACGGTCTACACCGAGGGCGAAAATATAGACCGGGCCTGGCCCTTTGACATCATTCCGCGAGTGATACCCGCCAAAGAGTGGGCCAAAGTCAGTAACGGCTTGACGCAGCGCAGTCGTGCTCTCAATTGTTTTATCGATGATATCTACAACAAGCAGCGCATCCTCAAAGATGGCATTGTTCCCGCCGACATCGTACTCGATTCGCCAAATTACAAGGCTCAGTGTGAAGGCATATCACCTCGTCACGGAGTATGGGCCCATATCTGCGGTACCGACTTGGTTCGCAACATAGATGGTAAGTTTTACGTACTTGAGGACAATCTGAGGGTTCCTTCGGGCGTTTCATACATGGTGGAAAATCGCGAAATCACCAAACGTGTTTTACCAGAGCTGTTCGAAAACTACAGTATTTTACCGGTAGATGATTACCCGTCGCGCTTGTACCAGACGTTGGCTTCTCTGTCCCCCAGAGACAGCAAGCGCCCCTGTATTGTGGTCTTAACCCCGGGGATTTATAACTCGGCCTATTTTGAGCACGCGTTTCTAGCCCAGGGCATGGGAGCTGAACTGGTTGAGGGGCAAGATCTCTTTGTCGACGATGACGATTGCGTGCATATGCGCACGGTTGATGGGCCGGTTCGGGTGGATGTAGTCTACCGCCGTATTGATGAAGAATTTATGGACCCGGAGGTTTTTCGCGATGATTCTGTGTTGGGCGCTGCGGGCTTAATGCGGGCATGGAAAGCGGGCAAGGTAGCCATCGCCAACGCTCCGGGAGCCGGTGTGGCGGATGATAAGGTTGTTTATGCTTATGTGCCGGATATGATTCGCTATTACCTCAACGAAAAACCGATGATAGAAAGCGTGCCCACCTACCTGTGCATGCGTGAAAAAGACCGTGAGTATGTGCTGAATAATTTGTCCAAGCTGGTGGTAAAGCCAGCCAATGAATCGGGTGGTTATGGCATTATGGTGGGGCCACACAGTACCAAGGCAACTCATCGAAAATTTGCCAAATTAATCGAAAATGACCCGCGCAACTATATCGCCCAGCCAACGCTGGCGCTGTCGACAGCACCGACTTATATAGACGACACCGTGCAGCCCAGACATTTGGATTTAAGGCCTTTCATTCTACAAGGGAAGGAAACCTGGGTGACCCCCGGCGGGCTTACTCGCGTCGCACTGACCAAAGGCTCACTGGTCGTCAACTCTTCCCAGGGTGGCGGCAGTAAAGACACCTGGATTGTGGAGGGTAAATGATGATTATGCTCTCGCGTGTGGCAGAACGCCTTTACTGGATGGCCAGGTACCTCGAGCGAGCCGAGCAAACCGCAAGGTTAACGCTGGCCTATAACCACTTGATCATGGATATTCCGCGGGGTTCTGAGCCTGGGTGGGACGTGTTGGTCCGAATTCTGGATGCAGATCCGGATTTCTACAGCAAATACCGTGTCGGTAATGAACTCAATGTCCTGAATTACCTTATTGCTGATGGCAGTAGCTTTAACAGTATTCCGTATGCGATCAAATCGGTGCGGGAAAACGTGCGCACCACGCGCGATGTGCTGCCAGAGGAGACCTGGGAGCAGGTCAACGAGCTCCATATCTACACTCAGGACATGGCCGAGGGCTCGGTGGGTCGACGCAATCGCCATGCCTTTCTTGAGGAAATCATCAACCGCTGTCAGATGATCAATGGCACCCTGCTAAGTACGCTAAGTCGTGACCACTCCTACCGGTTTATTAAGTTGGGTCAATTGCTGGAGCGTGCCGATATGGCGACACGGGTGATCGATGTGGGGGCCGGTGATATTCTGGATCGCGAAGGTGCATTTGCCGCCATTGACCCACTGCTGTGGGGCGCTTTGTTACAGGCGCTGTCAGCCCTTAGCGCTTACCGCAGGAAGATCGGGCCGTTGGTTGAGAAGGATGCCGTTGTGGACTTTATATTTTCCGAGAGCACCTTTCCGCGATCCGTTCAGTTTTGTCTTCGAGGGATTCGGGAGGAATTGGGCCCACTGAAGCGCAATCATGCCGCTATGCGGATACGGGAACGTGCCAGACGGAAACTGGGTCGTTTTTCCGCAGAGTCTGCAAGCCGTGAAGAATTGCATCGTTTCATTGATGACTTCCAAGAGCAGATCCATCAATTGCACATGGCTATCTCTGCTACCTGGTTTCAGCCTGACAGTCGATGAAGCGATTTTATTGCGAATGTGGCAGCCAGGTTTTCTTCGAAAATAATAACTGCCTGAACTGTAGCGCCCGGTTGGGTTTCGATCCAGACTCTATGGACATGCTGGCAGTTCACCCTGGCGCGGGCGGCGTTTACCACCACAGGAATGAGGCAGAGTTCAGGTTTTGTGGCAACGGCGAGCGCTATGACGTCTGTAATTGGCTGCGACCTTCGCAGGCCGATCATCCGCTATGCACCGCCTGTCAGTTCAACCGCACGATCCCCAACCAGGATTACCCGGAAAATCGCTCTCGCTGGCACACCCTGGAAGTGGCCAAAAAACGACTATTTTTTACTCTGATGCAACTTCGTCTGCCGTTGGAAAATGGCTGGAACCATCCGCAAAACGGCCTGCTACTGGATTTTGTCGAAGACGGTCGCAGTCGCGCTGACGTATTTCCGGAGTCTTTCCTCAGTACAGGATATCTGGGGGGCGTCATCACGATCAATGTTCTGGAGGCAGATGATGCTGCCCGGGTTGCCGTGCGCGAGCAGATGAATGAAGACTACCGCACGGTTCTAGGGCATTTGCGGCATGAATCCGGACACTATTTCTGGTCTCGACTCAACCCCGATCCAGACACTCGAGCGCAATTTGCCAAGCAGTTCGGTGATGAAAATAGGGATTACAAAAAGGCTTTGGATGCCCACTACATGTCCGGACCGTCTTTGGAATGGCGCCAGTTTTATATCAGTGCCTATGCCAGTTCTCACCCGTCAGAGGATTGGGCGGAGAGTTGGGGGCATTATCTCCATATTTACGACGCCCTCGACACTGCCGCGTCCCAAAAGTTGATTGGGCAGTCACCGGCGGACATGAATATTACGGATCGTATCGACGTCTGGAGCGATTTGAGTATTACTTTAAATGAAATGAATCGCAGTGTGGGGCTCGGTGATGCTTATCCTTTCGTCATCAATAAACATGTGGCTCGTAAATTGACGTTCGTAGATGCGGTTATCCGCCAGTTGCAAGAATAGTGCTGAGGGTGGGTAGTTTCTCAAAGGCTACTTGGATGCTTTCATCCCAGGACTCGCGCAGTTCAGCCAGATAGGGATGATTTTCCTCCAGTTTGCAGTACTCCTCTTGTGGCATCAGGCTGTCGGTGCGATAGAACAAGCACTCCAGGGGCGGTCCCACAGTTGCGTTGGAGCGCATGGTCGAGTCCATCGATACCAGTGCGCAACGCATGGCAGTTTCAAAGGGGGTGTCAGAGCGAACGATTCTATCCAGAATAGGCTTGCCATATTTGGTTTCACCAATCTGCAGGTAGGGATATTGCTCGGAAGCCGTGATGTGATTGCCCTGTGGATAAACCATGTACAGCTCAGGGGGGTGATTCTTGATCTGGCCGCCAAGAATGAAGGTGGCCGAGGCGTTGAAGCCGGCGTTGGGGCCTCCCGTATTGGCGTATTTCTCTTGTTCCTGGAGGCTGATGTTGCCAAGGTAGTCTGCTATATCAGACACGTATTCGGCATTATAGATGTTGACCGCCGCATTTTCTTCTAGATCGCGCTGAATCTGCGTTACCACAGCCTGGCTGGTGGCCAGGTTTCCTGCAGTCAGTAAGATCAGTGAGCGATCGTAGGGCACTGAGAAGCGGTGCATCTTGCTATAGGTGCTAACGCGGTCTGGTCCAGCGTTAGTTCGCGAATCGGAACAAAACACCAGCCCTTCGTCGAGAGCGATGGCAAGGCAATAAGTCATTGGTAGGTAGGTACTCGGATGGCGGTGGGCTTCTACATAAACAGACGGGGAATATATAGGCTAAGGCGTGGAAATGCCATAGTGTTAATTTTGAGCCCTATGAAGGCCGATATGACAATTTTGGCTCTAAACTTGAAGAATTCTCTTTTTTTGCAAAAAAAGGCGTACTTATAGCAAGTCAAGTTCACTGCGTTCGCATATTCATAATATCGCCGAAACGGATCGAATACGTCAGCTAATGCAGATTTAGCGCAGATGAGAGCGTCAACCACCGATATAAGACATTTCAACTTTCTTGCTTCGCGCAGTTTCTTCAGTGCGAATTTCCGAATACTTGTCTTCACGCTGGTTCCAGATCAAACCTATGGCACCGGCGATTTGCTTGTCGCTCTTGCCCGAATGCATGAGTGCACGCAAATCATGGCCAGACTGCGCGAATAGACAGGTGTACAACTTGCCATCGGTCGAGAGTCGGGCGCGCGTGCAGGTGGAACAAAATGCTTGCGTCACGCTGGAAATGACGCCGATTTCGCCGCTGCCATCCGCGTAAGCCCAGCGCTCGGCAACCTCACCGATGTAGTTCGACTCGGCTTCGATAATTGGCATCTCTGCGTTGATCAAGCGCACGATCTCGGCCGAGGGCACGACATCTTTCATACACCAGCCGTTGGAAGAGCCTACGTCCATGAATTCGATGAAGCGCACGATGTGGCCGCTACCCTTGAAGTGCCGTGCCATCGCAACTATGTCCTGATCGTTGACACCTTTCTTGACTACCATGTTGATCTTAATCGGCGCAAAGCCTGCTTTGTGCGCAGCGTCGATGCCATCCAACACATCGGCCACTGCAAAGTCCACCGCGTTTATGGAGCGGAATATAGCGTCATCGAGCGAATCGAGCGAGACGGTGACACGCTGTAGGCCCGCGGCTTTAAGTGCATGGGCTTTCTTGGACAGCAGCGAGGCGTTGGTTGTGAGGGCAATATCCAAAGGTTTACCGTCAGGCGTCTTAAGGGTGCTGAGCATCTCAATCAAAACCTCAAGGTTTTTACGCAGCAAGGGTTCGCCGCCAGTGAGGCGGATTTTCTCGACGCCATGTGCGACGAATAGATGTGCCATACGCGTGATTTCATCGAAGCTCAAAAGTTCCGATTTTGGTAAAAATCTGTAGTCCTTGTCGAATACTGATTTGGGCATGCAATAGGTGCAGCGGAAATTGCAGCGATCAGTTACCGAAATGCGCAGGTCGCGTAAAAGCCGCTCGCGCGTGTCTGCGAGCGCACCGTCGGGGGAGCGCGTGTACGCCGGAATCACGGGTGCGCGGTTAGCGGCACGCGGGTCAAGTACGGTAATTATATTGGTGGTCATGGGGGTCTCTTTGCATGGATTAACACATCACGATGAGCAGCTATAATAAGACAATCCACCAAGCTCAAAGAACTCAGACGGCTTCAACCGATAGTATTTCCCTTCTATGTCTTCCGACTGTTCAGCGTACGGCTGCGTCACGACTTCCTGCAGTTCTCGAACCAGAGAGTAGTTCCTTTCGGTCGCTTGCTGATAGGCAGGCACAACGAACCACTCCCGCATAGTGTATTTTGGGTTGACGAGTTTCATCTGCCTAGAGAGTTCCTCAGGGGGTTGGGGCGGAGCCGCATTCGCGTCGGTCGTGCTGCCGATGAGCGATTTCCATCGTGTGAACCACTCTGACCAGCGTCTGTCCATCTCTTCGGGGTCTATGTCACACGTCGAGCCCTGGTAGAAGCTTTTTTTAAGTGGGCCAATGTCGTCAGGTAGCATCGATAGCTCGCGGAAGAAAATGATGTAATCGACAGGCGTTTGTAGCATCAGCGTTTCGAGCTCACTGAACAAGGCTGCGTTAAAAGTGCCAAGTCCAAGTTTGGCCGACCACATCTTCTCCATTTGGGCCTGCATCACGCTCGAAAAGCCACTTCTAATCTCGTCGAGCTGCCGCAGAGTCTCTTGATGCGAGATCAGCAACGGCTGTAGCGCCATGCAAAACATGTGGAAGTTGCGTTCCGCTGCCACGGGCTGGTTCAGAAACGAGAAGTGATGTCCGCCGCCCGTCCATGGCTGGTAGTGCGGGTTGAACACATCGCAGAAACCGAATGGGCCGTAGTCGAGTGTGAAGCCACCGGCCGCGCAGTTGTCGCTGTTGAAGTTGCCCTGGCAGTAGCCGACGCGGATCCAGTTCGCCACAAGCAGCGTAAGGCGGCTGCGGAACTCGCGCGCGAGCAACACCACTTTTTCAGCGGTGGTTAGTTTCTTGTCGATGACCTCACCGTACTCACGATCGATCAAGTGCAACACAATATCTTCGAGCTCCTCCATCGCTTTCGGGTGTTCCTTTTTGCGGGCACGGCGACCGAAGAGTTCGAGTTGGCCGACACGAATGAACGACGGTGCAACGCGCGTCGAGATAGCGACTGCTTCCGATATAAGCATGTCTGGATCCTTCGAGCGCGAGCCCGGGGAGTACCACGGCCGCTTGACCTTCTCCGTTGTTGAAACGTACAAACTGAGAGACCGCGACGTTGGCACTCCGAGCGCGTGCATGTGCTCCTGTGCGAGGAACTCTCGGACACTCGACCGAAGGACGGCGCGACCGTCCGCTCCGCGGCAGTATGGCGTCCTGCCCCCACCTTTTAGCTGCATTTCCCAGCGCCGACCGCTGATGAGGGTCTCAAGCACGGATACGGCGCGACCGTCACCGTATCCGTTGCCAGTTTGAAACGGGCACTGCTGGTTGTATTCCGTGCCGAAGATGGAAAGTGCGTACCCACACGCCCAACCGACCTTGCGCATCGGCTCTGGAACGTGCGAGATGTCGCCGGAGAACATGCGGACGAACTCATCTAGCTGCGCCATGCTGTCGGCAAAGCCAAGTTCGCGGAACAAGTGTTTGCTGTGCGCGACGTACTCGGGATCTTTGATTGGCGTGGGATTGACGGGGACATAGTGTCCCGTGAAGACTTGTCGCGGCGCGTGGTCGGCTCCGTTTGTTTTCGCGTCAGGATCACCGGTGAGCGTGTCCATTAGCGAGTAGCTTGCCAACTTCGCGAGAGCGTCGAGCGTGGCGACGGTTGGGGAGGTTTCTTGGAACAGTCGATTGGTCATAGGTCTAACTTATGGCGCGGGTAGAATGGCTCTTTGCAGATGGTCACCACCCTATACCTCGCGCGCTAAAGCAAAAAATTCTGCGCGCAGCGCCTGGTTAGGTTGCAGTGCGCCGAGCATGGATGAGGTAATGGTTTCCTCTCCTTGGGTGCGGATGCCGCGGCTTTCCATGCACAAGTGCCGGCAGCGAATGACGACGCCCACCGCTTGCGGTTTAAGATGCGTCATCAAGGCGTTGGCAATCTGGACGGTGAGACGTTCCTGCACCTGCAGTCGCTTGGAAAAGCAATCGGTCAGATGTGTCAGCTTCGACAAACCGACTATTTTCCCATTGGGAACATAGCCAATCGTAGCGCTGCCAAAGAAAGGCGCCAGGTGGTGCTCACAATGGCTATAGACGGGAATACCGCGCACCACGATCAGCTCGTTGTACTCATCCGCCCCGTCTTCAAATACTTTTAGACATTCAGCCGGGTCTTGGGTATATCCGGTAGTCCAATGCCTCCATGCCTTTGCAACGCGGGACGGTGTTTCGACAAGACCGGCTCTGTCGGGGTCCTCCCCCAGACTGGCCAAAAATCGGCGCCAGTCCTGCTCTGTAAATTGTGGTTCTGACATCTATGCGTTTCCTGTATCGGTGGCGACCTATAAACCTGATTCTTCCAGGGTTATTACGGTGATATTCAGCGCGTGCAACCGCTCCAGCATCCAATGGAACTCGACGCCATAGACTAGTCGGTGCCGAGCGATGTGCTGCAATCCATCGTCCGTGGGTCTCACGGTGTTTTTTTGCTGCATGTTGTCCTCGATATTTCAGCCCACCGGAGTGGGCGATTGGCGACACATTAAGATTAACAACCGAACTCCAGCTACGCCCTCAAATTGAGCGAAATACGGATTCGGTTCAGTGCTTAATCTATCTGTGTCAATAGCAAGAATGTTGTTACATATAAGCTGCTGAGTTGTCGCTGTGATCAGTTTGATCATTAATTGCGGTAAGTTCAGGAATACGCTCTAGTAATGTTTTCTCTACGCCATGTTTTAAGGTGACATCAACAGAGGAGCAGCCTTGGCAACCACCGCCAAATTTTAAAATCGCTACTTTGTTATCAGTAACCTCAAGCAATGACACCTCACCACCATGAGACGCCAATGAAGGATTAATTTCATCGTAAAGAATGTAATTAATACGATCCTCAATCGGGCTACTTTCATCGACATAAGGTGTTTTTGAATTAGGCGCTTTAATGGTCAATTGCCCACCCATGCGATCTTTAGAATAATCTACCAACGCACCTTCTAAAAAAGGGATGCTTCTCTCATCGATATAAGCCACTAAATGCAACAACTCAAGCTTATCATCAGCCTCCTGCACATCTTCTTGACGACAGTAAGCAATACAGGTTTCAGCTTTCGGTGTACCCGGAGAATTGATAAACACACGTATGCCAAGCATTTTGCCATCTTGTCTATCTAAAAGTTCACGCAAATAGACTTGCGCCGACTCAGTAACAGTAATCATCATAGATCCTATTTTAGTACGCTATTTTCAGCTGCAATTTAACTCTTCGGATCGGACAGCACGCCCTCGGCAGTAAATTGCTTTTGCTGTCAGCATCTTTTCTTTTTTGATTCGGTTTGTTTAGGTTGAGCTTCCCGGTGGTCATGGCGAGAAATCCCAGGATCAAAATTTTAGCGTTCGCACGCGACTTGCCCTGTCGGCGTGACATCGGACGCGATGCCGGCGACGAATCCGTGCTTATAGGCCGGGTTGACGAGATTTTGCAGTAATACACTCATGGTGTTGTTCCTACGTTAAATTGAGAAAGACGACCCGCAGCCACAGGTAGATTTTGCGCCGGGATTGTTGTTGATGACGAACTGCGCACCTTCCAGATCGTCTTTGTAATCAATATCTGCCCCCACCAGGTACTGGTAGCTCATCGCATCAATCAATAGCGACACGCCGTTCTTGGTCATCGTCGTGTCGTCTTCGTTGGCGATTTCGTCAAACGTGAATCCATAGGAGAAGCCGGAGCAGCCGCCGCCTTGAACAAAAACACGCAGTTTCAGCGCAGGGTTGCCTTCTTCGGCAATCAAATCAGCGGCTTTAGTCACCGCGCTGTCAGTAAAGACAAAAGGTGCGTGCATTTCGGCCTGGATGTTTTCAGCTACCGCGTCCATGCCGTTCCCTTTGTCCTTTCTACATCAAACTCGGGCTTTTTCATGTTGAAGCTCTCGCCACAGCCGCACTCGCTGTCGACGTTGGGGTTATCAAATTTGAACATCTGCTTGAGTCCCTCGGTGACGAAGTCGATGTGCGAGCCGTCGAGAAACGCCAGGCTGTCGATATCGATCAGCACACGGGCGTCATGCGACTCAAAGCTGTGATCGGTTGGGAGAATTTCGTCGGCGATATCGAAGGTGTGCGCCAGGCCGGTACAGCCCACTGTCTTCACGCCGATGCGCAGAGCAATTCCTTTACCTCGCTTGGCAAGCTGGCGCTGAATCTGCCTTGCTGCATTTTCAGTCAATGTAATTGCCATAATTCAAGCTCCAAAGTAATCAAAAAGAACACTGGAATAACCGAGAAAATTCTGGGTGAACAGGTGATCTGTCACGGGACGTCAAGACCTCACGTCCTTTAGAAATTAGGTGATGACATAGTATCGTTCCGAAACTACTATCTTGTCAAGATAGTTTTTAAACGCTACTATCTATGTAAGATAAAGGAGCTGAAAATGAACAGTCGTGCGATCGCAGAGTTGGTCTTTCACTTGGGGCGCATAGCAACTGGCGAGGGGCTCGTGGAGGGGCTTACGGCAGCCCAGTGGGCAGCGCTCAGATACTTTGCCCAAGCCAACCGCTTCTCGCGAACGCCGTCAGCTTTTGCCGCGTTTCATGGCACGACCCGGGGTACGGCGTCACAGACGATAAAAAGCATCGAAGCCCTAGGCTACTTGTCACGCATGCGGTCAGAACACGACAGGCGCAGTGTCCGGCTCGTTCTTACGGAAAAAGCCAGGGGCATTCTTGCGAACGACCCGCTGGAATCCCTGGTCCGTGCTACGGACTCTCTACCCCCAAGTGTACGCGGGCATTTCGCTAATACCTTGCAGCGCATACTCGGTGAGGTGACGCAAGAGAGAGGCAAGCCTCCCTTCGGCACCTGCACCTCTTGTCAACACCTGGAAAGCGAGGGCTGCACCCGGAAGGGACAGGCGGTCTATGCGTGCGGGTTCACGAGTGAGCCGCTGCTTCTGGAAGAGCTCGACGGGGTCTGCATCAACTTTGTCTCGGGCAAGCCCACGACGGTGAAGGGCCCTGTCACCAGAGCCGAGCCGCGATGAGTCCTGTTCCTGCAGCAGCGCTCACTATCGCAGGTGGCGGGATCAGCATTGATGCGGAGCTACTCACGCCAACTCTGCTCGGCCATACCAGGACTGAGTCATGACTGCCACAGCGACAGGTCCAGCCGTGGCAATGCCTGTGCAGGACAACCCGCCTGAAACGCTCGCTCGCCGGCTTCGAGCGCATCTTCAAGTGCTCGCCACATTGCGTTTACCGATCATTTATCGGGAGGCGGCCAAAGGGCTGCTGCTCACCCCCCCGAACACCATTCATCAACTCACGGAGGCGTTGGAGGAACTCATGGCAGAGGACGCGGCGGCTGACCGCCCCTTCATCGCGGCCATGGTCATCAGCAAGTGGCGCGGCGGCTTGCCGGCACCGGGCTTCTTCGACTGTGCGGCTCGGCTCGGACGCTTCGCCGGCGATGCAACGGGGCCGGACGCAAGGGTATTCCATGCGACCGAACTCAACGCGGTGCTCGCCTTGTGGGTGCTGCCTGGCGACGCCCCCTAGACGGAATAAAGACCCATGTCTTATCGATTGAAATACAACTAACTACTGGTGTCCCGGCATGATTTTTCGCCGATTCATATTCTGTTCGCTGTCGAAAAAGACGCGCTTGGTAATGCCAAAGCAACCACTGATGGCGACGGTTGTTGCTAGCAGACTTCGGTCGACAAAATATTCGCCGTGGGGGACATGCGGCGCAGCCAGTCTCTGGTAGTATGGGAATCCGCGAGGGTCGCCAGGCCGCGCGTGCTGCGGATGAATTTTCGATGGGTTTCTCGGACCTGCCACGCTGAAAATCGTAGTGCTACAAAATCCCTAGCTGAAAGCGCCCATCCATCGTAGATACGCCGTGGACGGCTTTGACAGCCGTTGTATTTCAAACTTGAACTCATGAATTAAAAGGAAGCGTTTTGGCCAGCAACTTCAATAGTAAAGTCGTTACTCACGGGGTGCAGCGCTCGCCTAACCGCGCCTTGTTGCGTGCTGTAGGGTTTGGCGATGAGGATTTCGACAAGCCCATCGTGGGCATCGCCAATGCCTACAGCACGATTACGCCCTGCAATGCTGGATTGGATACCTTGGCGACTCGGTCTGAGCGTGCGGCCAGGGAGGCCGGTGCGATGCCGCAGAAATTTGGCACGATCACGATTTCCGACGGTATTTCCATGGGCACTGAGGGAATGAAGTGTTCGCTGGTGAGCCGCGAGGTGATCGCCGACTCGATCGAGACGGTCTGCCGTGGCCAAAGTATGGACGGCGTGCTTGCTATTGGCGGCTGCGACAAAAACATGCCGGGTGCCATGATCGCTTTTGCGCGCTTGAATATTCCTGCTATTTTCGTGTACGGCGGCACCATCAAACCGGGACATCTCCAGGGGCGTGATTTGACCATCGTTAGCAGCTTCGAGGCCGTGGGGGAGTTTATCGCGCATCGAATCGGTGAAAAGGAACTTCTAGCCGTCGAGCGCACCGCCTGCCCCGGCGTTGGTTCCTGCGGGGGCATGTACACGGCCAACACCATGGCCTCGACGTTCGAAGTGATGGGTTTGAGCCTGCCGTATTCGTCTACCATGGCGGCGGAAGACGTGGAAAAAGCCGACAGCGCGGGGCACTCCGCCGAGGTCCTGGTACAGGCCATTCACAGGCAGATACTCCCCGCTCAACTTTTAACCAGAAAAGCTTTCGAGAACGCGATTGCCGTGGTCATCGCGGTGGGGGGTACGACCAATGCCGTTTTGCATCTGCTGGCGATAGCACATGCTATGCGCGTCGACTTGAGCATCGATGATTTTGAGACGATCAGTCGGCGCGTACCGGTATTAGCCGACATGAAACCATCCGGCCGCTACGTGGTGACCGACCTCCACCGTACGGGCGGCATCCCGCAGGTAATGAAGATGCTCCTGGAACACGGCCTGTTGCACGGAGACTGCCTGACCATCACCGGCGAGACTATCGCCGAGGTACTGAGCAATGTCCCCGCAGAGCCGCGTTCGGATCAGGATGTGATTCGTCCCTGGCATAACCCGGTTTACGCACAAGGACACCTGTCTATTCTGAAAGGCAATCTGTCGTCGGAAGGGGCGGTAGCTAAAGTTAGTGGCATCAAAAATCCCAAGATCACCGGTCCGGCCCGCGTGTTTGATTCAGAGGAAGCCTGCATGGAAGCGATTCTGGCGGAAAGTATCAAACCCGGAGATGTGGTCGTCATCCGCTACGAAGGCCCAAAGGGCGGACCCGGGATGCGTGAAATGTTGTCGCCCACGGCGGCGCTAGTGGGGGCGGGGATGGGGGAAAGTGTCGCGCTGATCACCGATGGCCGTTTTTCCGGCGGCACCTATGGCTTTGTAGTGGGACACGTTGCGCCCGAAGCGGCAGTGGGCGGCCCTATCGCGCTGGTCGAGGAAGGAGATTCTATCACTATCGACGCTCCAGCCCGCCTTCTACAGCTGAATATTAGCGACGAAGAGCTGGCACGGCGCCGTGCCCTGTGGCAGCCGCCCAATCCACGCTATACACGCGGGGTATTGGCAAAATACGCCCGGCTGGTGTCAAGCGCAAGTCTCGGCGCGGTGACCGACGCATGAACGTAAATCACCCCCCGAAAGAGCGTGGGAAGTCGCTTTTTCAATGAGGCGAAAGTCTTTCTGCTTGGCTTGTCAACGACGTTAGGAAACCGCTTCTTGAATCAATCGAGAGTTCAGCAACATTGTTTGTCAGGCAGGCTTTGGCCGTAGGGATGCACGGTCATTATCCGCGGGTTAAAAAGGCCTTGATGTAAACGCATGCAACATGGCGCAAGTTTTATCGAAAGGGGGCCATTTTGCGTTCCACCCACGTTCCATGGAAGGGACAAGCGGAGACCATGACAGACAGAGAGTTGAATCGGTATAAACAAGAAATCATTTAAAAATCAATGTCTTAAACGGTCTCTCGCAGTCTTGTAATATGGTGCCCAGAAGAGGACTTGAACCTCCACGCCCTTGCGAGCACTAGCACCTGAAGCTAGCGTGTCTACCAATTTCACCACCTGGGCATAAAAAAGCGATGAGGCATTCCACCAGAATCGCTTAGGCGAGGCACTCTACTTTTCTGGCCCTACTTTGTCAATCCTCGCGTATAATCCCCTGTCGACTGCGAAAAGCAGCATTAATTTAATTAGGAAATCTTTATCACTATGGCCAAAAAAGGCGCCATTTCCGACCCGCATGCAGAGCGCGAAGCTGCTAATTACGAGAATCCAATTCCCAGCCGAGAGGTGATCCTTGAGCTGTTGGGTGCCGCTGATAAGCCACTGAATCAAAACAAGATTTCCAGTGATTTGGGGTTGTCTGAGCCGCACCAGGCGGCGGCGCTGGGCAAGCGTTTGCGAGCAATGGAACGTGACGGGCAGTTGTTAGTTGACCGGCGCGGTGCCTTTGGTCTGGTCGATAAAATGAACCTGATTCACTGTCGCGTGCAAGGTCATCGGGATGGCTATGGGTTTGCTTTGCCTCTTGGCGAAGGTGAGGATGTGTATCTCAGCGCCCGGCAAATGCAATTTGCGTTTGACGGCGATGAGGTGCTGGTCGCCATTACGGGTGTCGACCGTCGTGGCCGCTCCGAAGGCAAGGTTGTCGAGGTGCTTGATCGTGGTAATCGCAGCATTGTTGGTCGCTACGAGGAAGAGAGCGGGATCGGCTACGTTGTGCCCGACAATACCCGCATCAACCAGAATATTCTGATACCGCCCAAAGCGAAGGGCGAGGCAAAATCAGGGCAGATCGTTACCGCACTGATCACCGACTATCCGACCCGTAAGTTGAACGCTAAAGGCCAGATAGTGGAAGTGTTGGGGGATCATATGGATCCTGGGCTGGAAATTGATGTGGCTATTCGGTCCCACGATATTCCCTGGGAGTGGCCTGATGACGTATTAGCGGAGGCTGCTTCATTGGAAAGCGAGCCGCGGGAAGAGGATAAGAAACACCGAATCGATCTGCGCGATCTGGCCTTTGTCACCATTGATGGAGAGGATGCCCGAGATTTCGATGACGCCGTCTACTGTGAGGTTGATAAAAAGGGTGGCTGGAGGCTATGGGTGGCGATTGCCGATGTGTCTCATTACGTGCGGCCGGGTTCTGCGCTGGATGAAGAGGGAGCAAAGCGGGGCAATTCGGTCTACTTCCCCGAGCGGGTAGTCCCTATGCTGCCCGAAGCGCTGTCCAATGGACTGTGCTCCCTGAAGCCCAAGGTGGACCGTCTGGCGATGGTTTGTGAGATGTCGTTGGCGACTGACGGCTCGCTTGGCGATTTTAAATTCTACGAGGCCATTATTCACTCTCACGCTCGCCTCACCTATACCCAAGTGGGGGAGGTGCTGGAACATGGCTTTCATGCGGATGTCGATAGCGACCGGATTGCGGACCTCTATCGTCTGCAGGAGCTTTACAAGGTACTGCGTGGTGCCCGGGATAAACGCGGTGCAATCGATTTTGAAACCGTTGAAACCCGGATACTGTTTGATCAGCACCGCAAGATCGAAGCGATTGTTCCGGTGGTACGCAACGACGCTCATAAGCTGATTGAAGAGTGCATGTTGTGTGCAAATGTTGCCACAGCCCGTTTCTTTGAAGCATCTAATTTGCCTATGCTGTATCGGGTTCACGAGGGGCCCACTGAGGAGAAGCTCGAAAACCTGCGCAAGTTTTTGGGTGAACTGGGTCTGGATCTCCGCGGCGGAGCTAAGCCCACCCCGAACGACTATCAGGCTTTATTGGCTGAGGTCGTGGATCGTGAGGACGCTAACGTAATACAGACCATGTTGTTACGGTCGCTGCGTCAGGCCGTCTATCAGCCTGAAAATGCTGGCCATTTTGGGCTAAATTACCCAGGATATACGCATTTTACCTCGCCCATACGCCGTTACCCTGATTTACTGGTGCATCGGGGTCTACGATGTATCGTGCGCTCCGAGCAGGCCAGTAAGTTGGTCAGGCGCGCTGTTGGTGCGCTTCCAATTCCCCGCCAGACAATATTCCCTTATGACGAAGCGGCCATGGTGGTGATGGGCGAGCACAGTTCCATGACCGAGCGCAGAGCCGACGACGCCACCCGTGAAGTTCAGGCTTGGCTCAAGTGCGAATACCTGCAGGAACACGTCGGTGATGAGTTTGATGGGGTGATTAGCGCGGTGACCAGTTTTGGCCTGTTCGTTGAACTACAGGATTTATACATCGAGGGATTGGTTCATATCACTGCCTTACCAGGAGACTACTATAAGTTTGATGCGGCCCATCAGCGTTTGCTGGGTGAGCGCAGTGGGCGCAGTTTTCAACTCGGCGGGAGAGTGAGAGTTCAGGTTGCTCGTGTTGACCTGGATGACAAAAAAATCGATCTCGAGTTGGTGGGTTCAAAGCCGCCGCGTAAAGCCAAAGGACAAAAGTCGCCCACTCCCAAGAAAGGGACCAATAAACCTGCCAAAGGGAAGAGCAGGCGTAAGAGCAAGGGAACGGCTAAAAATAGTGCCGACAAGGCGTCTGCGGATACAGACAAAAAAACCGCCGTAGGCGCAGATCAAAAAGCCAAACGCAAAACTGGACTGAGAAAACACCACTGATCTTATGCAGTATATCTATGGAATTCATGCGGTAGACAGCCTCCTTCGCAATAATCCGAAATCGGTGCAGCAACTTTGGGTGCAGCAGGGGCGCGAAGACAGACGCATCAATAGCGTGGTGGAACTGGCGCACAACCAAGGGGTCCCTGTCGCACGGGAGCCACGCAAAGCACTTGACAACCTGGTGGTGGGTCGTCACCAGGGTGTTGTTGCCGAAACACTGGACGCGCCGATTCACGGTGAGGTTGGCCAGTCCAATGTGTGGCAGGAGGCAGATCTTTTGCGGTTTGTCGAAAATTTGCAGGAGCCTTGCCTGTTGTTGATGCTGGATGGCGTCACCGACCCCCACAATCTGGGAGCCTGCCTGCGCAGCGCGGATGCGGCCGGTGTGCATGCGGTGGTGGTGCCCAAGGATAAATCAGCCGACCTTACGCCGATCGTTCGCAAGGTCGCGTGTGGGGCCGCGGAGGTCGTGCCTTTTGTGCGGGTGACCAACCTCTCGCGCACCATGGATGCCCTGAAAGAACGCGGTGTATGGCTGTTCGGGGCCGCTGGAGAGGCTGAAAAATCTATATATAACAGTGACTTAACTGATTCCTTGGCGATTGTAATGGGAGCGGAGGGAGCCGGGCTGCGGCGCCTGACGAGAGAGCATTGCGATCATCTCATCAAACTACCGATGGCGGGTTCGGTCAGCAGCCTTAATGTGTCAGTCGCCAGCGGTGTCTGCCTGTTTGAGGCGATTCGCCAGCGGGCGGAGAAAGCAGGTTAGCGCCGGAGCTGGCGTTGAAACGAGAGGCTTGCGGTAATCCTGCAAATTATGTAGAATCCGCGACCTCAAAATTTGCCCGGCTGCATGCAGTGGCCGATCCTCCTTGCTACACCGTTTCTCACGAAGAACTGGGTAGCATTAACCCGTAAGGAGCTTAACTATGCGACATTACGAAATCGTATTTATGGTCCACCCGGACCAGTCTGAGCAAGTCCCAGGCATGATCGAGCGCTATACCAGCGCAATTCAGAAAGATGGCGGTACTGTTCATCGCCTTGAAGACTGGGGTCGTCGCCAATTGGCTTATACCATCAACAAGATTCACAAAGCCCATTACGTGCTGATGAATGTAGAAGCGTCTAACGACGCGATGGAAGAGCTGACTACCACTTTCCGTTATAACGATGCGGTTATCCGTAATCTGGTTATCCGTCGGGATGAGTCTGTCATCGAAGAATCTTTCATCATGAAGGCAGAAAAAGAAAGCCGTGAGCGCAAGACCCGTTACGAGGAGCGTCAGGCGACCGAAGCCGCGCGACCTGCACCGGCTCCGGCCCCGGTTGAAGAGCCCGCAAAAGATGAAGCTGCACCGGCTGTAGAAGCTGCTGCTACCGAAGAGTAAAGAAGGAGAGTTACCATGGCACGTTTTTTCCGTCGCCGTAAGTTTTGTCGTTTTACCGCCGAAGGCACTAAAGAGATCGATTATAAGGATCTCGAAACCCTGAAAGCCTATGTGTCTGAAACCGGTAAGATCGTTCCAAGCCGGATTACTGGCACCAAGGCTAAGTACCAACGTCAGCTGGCCACCGCCGTTAAGCGGGCCCGGTTTCTGTCGCTGCTGCCTTACACGGATTCCCATAGCTAGGAATTCTGGGTACGCGTGCTGACAATCCCAGTTCGATGACACAGCGGAGATCCGCTTGAAAAGTCTGGCTGAATTTGTCATGCGCGGTCGGTTCCAGGCACTGCTGGTTACACTGGCGGGCGCCGGGAGCTTAATGTTTTGCTGGATCAGTGCCGCCGTAATAGCACTGGTTACTCTGCGCCAAGGCTTAGGGCAGGGCGCCTGGCTATTGATGTGGGCGCTATTACCCGCTGGAGTGTTGCTGTACGCCTTTGGTGACAGTAGTCCGCTATTGCTGCTTATTGGCACAAGCGTATTGGCGCTCGTTCTGCGCGGTACCGTGAGTTTACAGCTGACAATACTTGCCGGAATTGCGGTCGGTGGCGTTACCGGCGTGGCGCTGATTGCTTTTGGCGGCGAGTTCCTGGATCAGTTGGTGGAATTCTTTGCAGAGTTTCTGACCAATTTGGAGCAGCAGTTGTCGGACGGTGGGCAGCAACAAATTGAGTTAGTGCGCCCCACGGCCCTGCAACTTGCGGGCATGATGGGGGCCGGCAACGGGTTTGGCACGGTTATGTGTCTGTTGCTAGCACGTTATTGGCAGGCTGCACTGTATAACCCGGGCGGGTTTAGTGAAGAGTTTCAGGCTTTACGCTATTCGCCCACATTGGCACTGGCAATGTCTGGTGCAGCCATAGCAGTGGCAAGCTTGGGCCCGGACTACCGGACTTGGGCAATTATTTGCATGATCCCACTTAATTTCGCGGGACTTGCGTTGGTCCATGCTCGCGCTCAGGCGCGGGGACAGGGCAGGGGGTGGTTAACCGGGTTTTACCTGGCTTGGCTTCTTTTTGACCCGGTGAAGTTAATAGTAGTATTTGCTGCCATCGCAGACAGCTGGATGGACTTTCGTCAGCGTTGGCAAAAGAAGCAAAGCTAGAATTTTTTGAAGCTAGTGGGAACACGGTTCCCCAAACAGAGGTTAGTAAGATGGACGTCATTTTGCTGGAAAATATTGGTAACTTGGGTAGCCTTGGTGACAAGGTTGATGTCAAAGCGGGCTACGGTCGGAATTTTCTGATTCCTCAGGGCAAAGCGGTTGCGGCGACTGACAGTAATGTCGCTCAGTTTGAAATCCGCCGTGCTGAACTGGAAGCAGCAGCTGCAGACACTTTGGGCGCCGCTGAAATTCGCGCTCAGGCTATTAATGCGCTGGAGCCTATTTCAATCGAGGCCAACTCGGGCGAAGAAGGTAAGTTGTTCGGCTCTGTGGGTACTCGCGACATCGCCGCTGCGGTAACTGCTGCGGGTTGTGATGTCGATAAGTCCGAAGTGCGATTGCCTGAAGGCGCGTTGCGTGAGCTGGGTGAGTACGAAATTGCTATTCAGATTCACAGTGACGTCACTGCCACTGTGTCTGTGGCTGTCATTCCCGAGTAAGTCGTCTTGTCGGGGCTCGCTGTGCGAGTCCGACACGATTTTAGAATGCACTGGCTGTTCACAGTCGGTGCATTTTTGGTTTTTGCTTCTTCTGCCGGATTAATTTGGTTACTCTGTGCAGTCCTAATAATGACCTAGCAGGCTCATGTCAGACCGCGATTACCCCGATAATGTTTCTGAATTGCCTTACCCGGGTGATGGCGACGTCGCACGCATTAAAATGCAGCCGCATTCTATTGAGGCTGAACAATCCGTGTTGGGTGGGCTACTACTGTCGGCAGACGGATGGGACTCCGTAGCCGAGGCGGTCACTGCCAAAGACTTCTACCGCGCGGATCATCGGCTTATTTTTCGCCAAATTGCCAGACTGGCGGAGGAATCCGAGCCTGTCGATGTCATTACAGTGGCAGACAAGCTTCAGGCCAATGGCGAGCTAGAGGCCGCCGGTGGCTTACCTTACTTGGCTGAACTCGCCCAGAACACGCCCAGCGCCTCCAACATCCGGGCCTACGGTCAGGTCGTACGAGAGCGTGCGAGCCTGCGCGAATTGATTGCGGCGGCCCAGGAAATCGCCGACAGCGGCTTCAATCCCGAAGGTCGAACCTCCCATGACCTGATTGATGAGGCCGAGCGCCGAATCATGCAAATCACTGAGCAGGGTCCTAAAGCCGGCGGTCCGCAGGAAGTGAATCCGTTGCTCAAGGCCGCTTTGGCACGGATCGAAGATCTATTCAATTCAGGGGGTGATATCACCGGTCTGAGCACCGGCTTTGCGGATCTCGACGGTATGACCTCTGGCTTACAACCTTCCGACCTCGTGATTGTCGCCGGCAGACCCTCAATGGGTAAGACCAGCTTCGCTATGAATCTGGTTGAGAACGCCGTTATGGCACAGAAGAAGCCTATCCTGGTCTTCAGTATGGAAATGCCGGCAGAACAATTGGTGATGCGTATGTTGTCGTCCATTGGCAGGATCAACCAATCTCGCATACGCAATGGCAAGCTGGAGCAGGAGGATTGGCCCAAACTCAGCGCTGCAGTTAGCAAGCTGAAAGATGTGCCACTGTACATTGATGATACAGCGGCGCTAAGCCCCACTGAATTGCGTAGCCGTGCTCGCCGGATAGCCCGCGAAAACAACGGCGAGTTGGGCATGATCATGGTCGACTACATGCAGCTGATGCAAATCACTGGCTCGTCTGAAGGCAGGACGGCGGAGATATCGGAGATTTCACGAAATCTGAAGGCGATCGCCAAAGAATTCACCTGCCCGGTGGTCGCATTGTCACAGCTGAACCGCTCTCTCGAGCAGCGGCCCAATAAACGGCCAATCAACTCTGACTTGCGAGAATCCGGTGCGATCGAGCAGGACGCCGACGTCATTATGTTCATCTACCGAGACGAGGTGTACAACGAGGACTCTCCCGACAAAGGTACGGCTGAGATTATTATAGGTAAGCAGCGGAATGGTCCTATTGGTACCACCAGGCTAGCGTTTCAAGGGGAGTTTACCCGGTTTGAGAATCTTGCCCGGGGCAATTACGACGAACATTGATTTTCAACACTTTGCATGCCTTCCGAAGCCTTGTCTTACCCGGAATGTTTGAACCTCGCGCCACTGTTATTTAACGCGGCCTGAGGGAGGCTCTACGCGCATTGCGTGATTGTGAGGTCAGGGTTAGTTAGAATCCAGCCTGCTCCCGAAGTTTCCTAAGCTCTGCCAACTGCTCCTCCTTAGACAACGGAGCAGAAGACGGCTTTTCGAGAGCCTCAGGCTCCGGAACCTTCAATTGCTCACCGCGCAACACGCGGCTGCAATACGTCTGGTAATGCTCGCGATAAACGGGCCAGCTTGTCCGCTCCGTATTGCTGGCCAGGAAAAACCAATCGCTGTCGCGGCCAGCAAGGTAAACCGCCGGGTGGCTCCAGGCCTGCGCTGAGCGCGGAGAGGGTGCGCGGCAGGCTTCCATATAGGCATCGTGAGGGGCAGGTAAACCCATGTCGACCAGACCCTGCTGGCAGCATTCGTGCATGCGGTTCAAGGTAGGCAGGTATTCACTGTGCTCGATCGCGTGTTTGGCGCCCTTGAGTATCTGCTCTACCGGGTAATCGTGCAGTGAGTCCAGCCACAGCTTCTTTATTTGATTGAGTTGATCGCCGCCCGGATAGGCGGCGTAATATTGATTGTGGTAGTTCAGGCGAAACAGCGCGAAAACCTGATTGATCGCTTCTACATGCGCCTCGCTGGATAACTTGCGCTGGGCTTCGCTTTCCCCTTCACTCCGCCCAGGAGGTGTCGCTGAGGTCGTCTGCGAGGCTTCTATCCCTTGTGCGACCCTTTGAATCAGGTTTTTGCTGTCCGCCATGTCTGCTGTCCGTTTGTTGCATCTGATGCCGTTTGGCCCAGTGGTATTTTACATGCTGAATGAACTTACTGTTCCAGGACGTGAGGGCCTGGTTGGTGTCTCGCCAGTAAACAATAAATTCCGGCAATAGTGTGAGGGCGAAATCCTGATCAATGTGTGACAAGTGTAGTATGTCGAAAACGTCTGCATTGGGCTGCCACTGTTCGGTTATTCGCTTTGGTTCCGTACTGTGTTCCAGACCCGAGCTGTATTTAGCCCACTGTAGGCGGATGTGCTGCACAAATTTTGAGTTTAGCTCCTTGGGAGCACTGCCGCGCTCGCGCCAGTATAGGACAAATTCGGGAATAGCTTCACTGATGAAAGTGGCGTCGATGCCGGCGCGGACCATGATTTCCTGTGCGTCCTCACTGGGGCGCCAATATTTGTCCAGTGGCAGAATTTTCTGGACCTCAAAGGATTCGGCCTGGTGTTGTTGCGCGCGCCGCCAGCTACTTATGACCAGCTGACGAAACTTGTTCTCCCAAGCGTGACTGGTTTCACCGCGTTCGCGCCAGTAAAAGATGAAATCTTCCAGTTGGTCTACCGCAAACTGACGCGGTATATTATGGTTGAGTGCCAATAGCTGGAGCATGTCTTCACTGGGTGACCAGTTTTCGGGCAAGGTTCCGGAACTGCGTCGAGATACGGGTGTAGGCGGAGGTGGGACATTGATGGGTTCACGGTTTGAGCGTACGGGCTCATTCATGGCAAACACCAGTCGATCCTCGGTGTGCAAAGGTGGTGAATCGATCAGTATTACGCCCTTATCGACCAGGCTCCGGGAGATACGATGTAGGTCGATGGCGTTCCAAAATGGCAGTGAGCGCAGTAGGTATTGCCGCGTTATGCTAAGCCAGGCGAAACCATTACGATGTTGCGGTGATTGTAGGTCCAATTGTGCGTGCAGGTGTTGCAGCAGAATCGATTCTTCCAGGCCTATCGTCGCCGCCAAACCTGGTGAAAAAACCAGCTGGCGTTCGGGAACGAGGGAGGAATCTGACATGCTTATACCGGCAATTGTGTTGAAGTCTGCTAGGATACGTTTTTTCCGCGGGGACAGGAATGGCAAAACAAAAAACGGCCTTCGTTTGTAACGATTGTGGCTCAGATTATGCAAAGTGGCAGGGGCAATGCAACGACTGCGGTGCATGGAATGTTATTGTGGAAATTCGTCTGGGCCCGCTCAAAGGCTCGGGCCGCGCTGGTTCCGGGGGCAGAGCAAAACGCGGTGGCTTTACCGGCGAGTTAGCACAAGCCCGCGTACTCCAAGATATAGACTTTGAGGACCTGCCGCGCTTCAGCAGTGGTGCTGAGGAATTTGATCGGGTACTCGGGGGAGGGTTCGTCCCCGGCTCGTCCATACTGATTGGCGGTAATCCCGGCGCTGGGAAGAGCACACTTCTGCTGCAAACTATGTGCCATCTGGCCGGCAATATGGAAGCTCTTTATGTTACCGGAGAGGAGTCGCCCCAACAGGTTGCCATGCGGGCGCAGCGCCTGGGTCTGGCGACTGATAAATTGCGGTTGATGGCGGAAACCAACGTCGAGGCAATTGTCGCAGCTGCGGATGAATACAAGCCCAGGGTGCTAGTGGTCGACTCCATCCAGGTTGTACACACCGATGAAATTGCATCGGCACCGGGGAGTGTCTCTCAGGTGCGCGAGTGTGCAGCCTATCTCACACGGCTGGCCAAACAAACCGGGATGGTGCTTTTGCTGGTGGGCCACGTGACCAAAGAAGGTTCGCTGGCAGGTCCTAAGGTTCTAGAGCATATGATTGATTGCTCTATCTTGCTGGAGGGCAGTGATGATTCACGTTTTCGTACCCTGAGAGGCCAGAAAAATCGTTTTGGGGCGGTTAATGAGTTGGGCATATTTGCGATGACCGACAAGGGTATGCGGGAGGTTAAAAACCCTTCGGCAATATTTCTCGATCGTAGTGAAGAACCCGCATCGGGTAGCGCAGTCATGGTGGTTTGGGAGGGGACCAGGCCGCTTCTGGTGGAGATTCAAGCGCTGGTAGACGACAGTCAGATGGGGAACCCTCGGCGAGTGGCGGTTGGACTGGAGCAAAATCGGCTGGCCATGCTGTTGGCCGTGTTACATCGTCATGGTGGCCTGCAGGTGGGGGATCAGGATGTATTCGCCAATGTGGTTGGCGGGGTGAAAGTGTTGGAGACCAGCGCCGACCTGGCACTATTACTGGCAATCGTCTCCAGTTTCAGAGACCGACAGCTGCCACGCGATATGGTGATTTTCGGCGAGGTCGGTTTGTCCGGAGAAATTCGACCGGTCCCCAGCGGGCAGGAACGATTGTCTGAGGCCGCCAAGCATGGGTTCAAGCGGGCCATCGTGCCTCGTGGCAATGCCCCTAAAAGCGTCGTGAAGGGAATGGAGGTGATTGCGGTCTCTAAGCTTTCGGAGGCCCTGGCGGCCGTCGAATGATCATTTTCACTATTGTAGTTTGTCTCGGCTTGTCTTATGCATAGGCCCATGGATCAAGTTGCGGCTCAGACCGATCGCCCCTCCACCGATATGGAATTCTCTCCGGGCATTCACGTCTGTGTTCGGACTCATGTCGCGCAGCGCAAGCACAACGAAGACGCTTTTTTGGTGGGACCCGACACCTCCGTGGTGGTGATTGCTGATGGTGTAGGCGGACACAATGCCGGGGAGGTCGCCAGTCGAATGACGGGTGAGGCCATTCAGGAAGAAATGCTGCGCAGCGGAGATCTGGAGCAGGCGGTAAGATTTGCCAATCAGCAAGTTATGGCTGGCGTTGCGACCGGAGTAGGCCAGGAAGGCATGGCGTCCACTGTGGTTGCAGCTCACATGGAAGGGCCGAAGTTTGATATCGCCTGGGTCGGAGACAGTCGCACTTATCTCTGGGATGGATCGCTACATTTGCTGACTCGCGATCATTCCTTCGTCGCTGCACAACTGGAGATGGGCAAGATAACGCTGGAGGAAGCACGCAACCACCCTCGTAAGAACGTTATCGTACAAGCTATTGGTTTGCATAAAGATGGTGATTTAAAAGTGGGTCGTAATTCGGGAGCACTGGCCCCTGGAGAGACCCTGCTGCTGTGTACTGATGGGTTGAACGATATTTTGGAAAATTTGCAGATATCCGCGGTCCTCTCCCTGAAGTCATCGCTGGCAGAAAAATGCGAGGGCCTTATTCAGGCTGCGTTGGCAGCTGGCGGTCGAGATAACGTTACGGTTGCCCTGCTGGGTGCTGATGTTTCGATGATAAGTACCGGCAAACGGCCCAGCACAGTCTGGAGTTTTGACCCAGAAACCGGTAAGTACGAGGGATTGCCCGAGTTACTGGACGATACGCACTTGAATCAGCCCATTGGTACCGAGATGAAGAAACGGCCGGGTACCACCGAGATGATGAAAATTGATGTGATGGAAGAAGTGCGTCTACGTTCTGGCGAACACCTCAGACCTGAGGTCAAACAAAGTAACACCGTCAGTTGGAATTGGCTGGTGCTGGCAATTACGGCAGTGGGTTTGGTGGCCGCCGCTGCGGCCCTTCTACTGCTGTAAGCTAAATTATTCCAGTCTGCCCATTTCTTCGTCGAGCAGGGCAGGGTCTTCCATATGGGCGGCAAGCAGGTCTCTCAGATGACAGATGTTCTCCTTGTCCACATGTTCCACCGCAAACCCAAGCCGACCGGATTCCACGTGTTGCAGGTAGGCGTAGAGTTCCAGGGTCTGCTCGTCGTCAATGTGGATTAGCAAAGTGAAGGGCTGGTTGTACTGGGCATCCCAGAGGTCGGGTTGATCGGTAGTGGCGCCAGACAGAGACAGGTCTAGCAAGCGCTGATGCCAAACGCTACCGCCCTGATGGATTTCTACCGGCAAGTCCGGAGCAACTCGGGAGAAGCGTCGCAGTTCGGGTTTATGATCACTCATGACGATGCTCTTCATATTTTAAACACCCGTTAACTATAACGCTGCCGCAGCGGCATTGCGAGATTGTGCTCGGGCCTATTTAAGCTTTCTGTAACGAACGCGCTGTGGCTGATCTGCTGCGGCACCGACACGGCTTCTGCGGTCTTCTTCGTACTCACTGAAGTTACCCTCGTGGAATACCACATTGTCGTCATCCTCGTAGGCGAGGATATGGGTGGCGATGCGGTCGAGAAACCAGCGATCGTGGGAGATGACCATTGCCGCTCCCGGAAATGCCAGCAGGGCTTCTTCCAGCGCCCGCAAAGTTTCCACATCAAGATCATTGGTTGGCTCGTCCAGCAGCAGTACGTTGGCGCCCTGTTTGAGAAGTTTGGCCAGATGGAGTCGATTGCGCTCGCCGCCCGACAGGTCCTTGACGAACTTCTGCTGGTCCGCGCCCTTGAAGTTAAATCGCCCCGCATAATTGCGCGAGCCTACCTCGTAATTACCAATGCGCAGTATGTCCTGGCCTTCAGATAACTCCTCCCACACCGTCTTGTCGCCATTGAGGTCATCCCGGGACTGGTCGACATAAGCGAGTTTTACGCTCTCTCCAACTTTTACGGTGCCGCCATCGGGCGTCTCCTCTCCGGTAATGATTTTGAACAGCGTGGACTTGCCCATGCCGTTGGCGCCGATGATGCCGACGATACTTCCGGGCGGCACCACAAAGCTGACGTCGTCAAAAAGCAATCTGTCGCCAAACGTCTTTTTCAGATTATCGACCTCGAGCACGTTATCACCCAGTCGGGGTCCTGGTGGTATATAAATTTCATTGGTCTCATTGCGACTTTGAAAGTCTTGAGATTGCAGTTCTTCAAAACGCTGCAGTCTCGCCTTACTCTTTGCCTGTCGGCCCTTGGGGTTGGAGCGAACCCAGTCCAGTTCGGCTTTGATCGCCTTCTGATGAGAAGCTTCCTGGCGTTTTTCCTGTCCCAGTCGTGCTTCTTTGGCATTCAGCCAGTCGGAATAGTTGCCCTCATAGGGTATGCCGCGGCCGCGGTCGAGCTCTAGAATCCAACCGGCTGCGTTATCGAGGAAGTAGCGATCGTGGGTGATAGCGACCACGGTGCCAGGAAAATCGTGCAGAAAGCGTTCAAGCCAGCCTACACTTTCAGCGTCCAGATGGTTGGTGGGTTCGTCAAGCAACAGCATGTCCGGGTTGGACAGCAACAGGCGACACAATGCCACCCGCCGCATCTCGCCGCCGGATAGGGTGCTGACATCGGCCCCCCAGGGGGGTAAGCGCAAGGCATCCGCTGCCACCTCCAGCTTGTGGTCCAAATTGTGAGCGTCGGTGGCCTGAATGATATCTTCCAGGCGCGCCTGCTCTTTCGCCAGAGCATCAAAATCGGCGTCGGGTTCAGCGTAATCAGCGTAAATCTTGTCCAATCCGCTTAGCGCGTCAATGGCCTCTTGAACACCCTCCTCAACATTGCCGCGCACATCTTTGTCCGTATTGAGCTGTGGTTCCTGCGGCAAGTAGCCGATGTTGATGCCGGCCTGAGGCCTGGCTTCGCCAAGTATATCCGTGTCCAGCCCGGCCATAATGCGCAGCAAGGTCGATTTTCCCGAGCCGTTCAGGCCCAGGACACCAATTTTGGCACCCGGGAAAAATGACAGGGAAATGTCCTCGAGAATTTTCTTCTTGGGTGGCACGATCTTACCAACCCGATTCATGGTGTAGACGTACTGGGCCATGGTGCTCTCAGCTGCAATAATTGAGGACGAAGTCTAGCAGTAATTAAAGCGCTGGGTCAGGTCCAGTGGAGGAATAGCGCTGAGCTCGGTTTATTAATACTAACGGGCGAGGGAGCGTCCCCTGCCGATACCAGAAAGATTTCCACCCGGTACAGATGACCAAGGCGTCTGCTGTCTCTTTTGGTCTGCGGGTATCACACGCCATAATTTTTTCGCGATTGCGGTTAAAGGCCTGGTACATGCGCCTCAATTCTTCAAGTACCTGCGGGTTGTCGGTGCCAATGATGATCCGGTCCGGTCCGGACCCTGACCGTCTGAGACGGCGGATCCCTCTTTTAAAAATTCTGGATTTGAAGTTGTTTCGATCGTTATGTTGCGCCCGTCACGCTCAAGTGCCTGCTGGATACGTTCCTTTACCCTGCCCGTGGTGCCCACAGGCACCGTTGACTGGGTACTTGCCACCTTCCGGTCCAGCAATGCTCTGCAATGGTATCGGCTACTGCCATGACCTGACTGAGGTCTGTGCCGCCATCGCTTTTGGGTGGCGTCCCCACGCAGATAAACAAATAAGTGCTTTGCTCGATGGCGTCCCCTGCTGAGGTGGTAAAAGATAGAAGCCCACTGTGAATCCCATCTATGATCAACTGGCTAAGTCCCGGTTCGTAAAAAGGCACCAGACCCTCGTTGAGTTGGCTGACCCGATCAGGATCGACGTCTACACAGGTAACTTTGTGGCCTACATCTGCAAATACCGCAGCCTGAACCAGACCGACATAGCCGCACCCAAAAATACCTACATTTATTGAGGTTAAAGCCTTCTGTTTAGTTTTGATCTCTCGAGAATGTCATTAATATAAGGACGAAGGGTGATCAAAATAAAACAGTAATCGCCAAAGTGCCGCTAACCCTTATCTAGAGGCCGGGTTATGAGGTAGAATCCGCGGCTTCTATACGGGGGGTGGTATGCCATCGACCTCCCGCTCGCACAGGGAATTTCTATGTTTGACAGCGATATGACGATTGAGGGGTTTGACGACGCCATTTTTGGTGCGATTCAAGAGGAAGAGCAGCGCCAAGAAGAGCATATTGAGCTTATTGCATCCGAGAACTATGCCAGTCCCAGGGTGATGCAGGCTCAGGGCTCAGTTCTGACCAACAAATACGCAGAAGGCTACCCTGGCAAACGTTATTACGGCGGCTGCGAGTTCGTGGACAAGGCCGAGGTGCTCGCCATAGAGCGGGTTAAGGCGTTGTTTGGTGCCGATTATGCGAATGTTCAGCCACATTCGGGTTCGCAGGCAAATTCAGCCGTTTTTCTCGCGCTGTTGCAGCCAGGCGATACTATCCTGGGAATGAGCTTGGCAGACGGTGGCCATCTGACACACGGTGCCAAGCCCAGTTTCTCCGGCAAGCAGTACAACGCGATTCAGTACGGCCTGGACAGTGACACCTGTGAGGTGGATTACGCGCAGGTTGAAGCACTGGCGTTGGAGCACAAACCCAAGATGATAATTGCCGGTTTTTCGGCCTATAGCCGAGTGATGGATTGGGCACGTTTCCGCGAGATTGCGGACAAGGTCGGTGCCTATCTTCTGGTTGATATGGCCCATGTTGCGGGCCTGGTCGCTGCGGGTATCTATCCCAACCCTGTGCCGTATGCCGATGTAGTGACGTCTACTACCCACAAAACTCTGCGGGGTCCCCGTGGGGGCGTGATTCTGGCAAAGGCCAATGCAGATCTGGAAAAGAAATTCAATTCTGCGGTATTCCCCGGTGGTCAGGGCGGGCCACTGATGCATGTCATTGCCGCCAAGGCCGTCAGTTTTCTGGAGGCCCAGAGCGAGGAATTTGTGACCTACCAGAAACAGGTCGTGACCAATGCGCGTGCTATGGCGAAGACCTTTATAGACCGCGGTATCAATATTGTCTCCGGTGGGACGGATAACCACCTGATGCTGGTAGACCTTATCGATAAACCCTATACCGGTAAAGATGCTGACGCGGCACTGGGCGCAGCCAATATTACGGTTAACAAGAATGCGGTTCCTGGAGATCCGCGTTCGCCGTTTATTACATCCGGCCTGCGGGTCGGTACACCGGCTATTACTACTCGCGGTTTTGGCGAGGCAGAAATCGTGGAGTTGACGGGATGGATGTGTGACGTCCTGGAGTCACTTGAGAGCGGACATTCGGAAGAGGTGATTGTCGAGGTAAAAGGGAAAGTGCTCGAAATCTGCAGTCGCTTCCCTGTTTATCGTTAAATTTATCAGAAGGTCTCAGGTATAAAAAAACCGGCGTGAAGCCGGTTTTTTTATTGCCAGAACGTTTAAGCGTTAGCTTTACGCTCTTTAACCTCAGCAACAACCTTTTCTGCCACATTCTTTGGGCAAGGCAGGTAGTGTGAGAACTCCATCGAGAACTGACCACGACCAGAGGTCATGGTGCGCAGTTGGCCGATATAACCAAACATCTCTGAAAGAGGTACGTCAGCCTTAATCCTAACGCCTGTTGTACCTGCATCCTGATCCTTGATCATGCCACGGCGACGGTTGAGGTCACCAATGACATCGCCGACATGATCGTCTGGCGTGAATACGTCAACTTTCATGATGGGTTCGATCAACTGCGCGCCGGCCTTAGGCATGGTCTGACGGAAGGCCCCACGTGCCGCGAGCTCAAACGCAATTGCCGAGGAGTCAACCGCGTGGAAGCCACCGTCGTACAGCTCGATTTCAACGTCCAGAACCGGGAAGCCCGCAACCGTACCTTCATTCATCAAGCTCTTAAAGCCTTTCTCCACAGCGGGGAAGAATTCCTTGGGCACGTTACCGCCCACCACCGAGGATGAAAACACGAATCCGGTTCCTGGCGCGCCAGGCTTGATGCGATAGTCGATTTTACCAAACTGACCAGAACCACCAGACTGTTTTTTGTGCGTATAAGAATCATCAATTTCCTCAGTAATGGTTTCACGGTAGGCAACCTGCGGCTCGCCTACTGTTAGTTCAACACCGTAGGTGCGCTTCAATATGTCGACTTTTACATCCAGATGAAGCTCGCCCATGCCCTTGAGGATGGTCTCGCCAGAATCTATGTCAGTTTCAACGCGGAACGAGGGATCTTCAGCGATCATTTTGCCGATCGCGATACCCATTTTCTCAGCACCACCTTTATCCTTTGGCGCAACGGCAATGGAGATTACTGGCTCCGGGAAGACCATGGGTTCCAGCGTGCAGGGGTGCTTGGGATCACACAATGTGTGACCCGTTTGAACATTCTTCATGCCGACAATGGCAATAATGTCACCGGCCTGTGCTTTTTCCAGTTCAGCGCGGTCGTTCGCGTGCATCTCCACCATACGGCCAATACGCTCGGTTTTACCGGTGTACGAATTGAGAATGGAGTCGCCTCGGTTTAATACCCCTGAATAAACACGCACGAAGGTCAGCGCACCGAAACGGTCATCCATAATTTTGAAGGCGAGGGCTCGAAAAGGCTCGTCGATAGAAACCAGTGCCACCTCACCGTTGGGCTCACCTTCCTCGTCGGTTAGCGGCTGAGGATCAACTTCTGTCGGTGACGGCAGGTAATCAACAACGGCGTCCAGAATCAGCTGTACGCCCTTGTCTTTGAAGGCTGAGCCACAGTAAGTGGGGAAGAAGTCCAGCTTGCGAGTACCTTCGCGGATGCAATGCTTGATAACGTCCATTTCAGGCTCGGTGCCGTCTAGATACAACTCCAAGGCCTCATCGTCTTGCTCAACGGCCGTCTCAATCAGTTTTTCGCGCCACTCTTCAACCTCATCCACCATGTTTTCTGGTACATCGGAAATATCGAATTTCTCCGGGTTACCTGGGTCCGGCCAAACGTGTGCTTTGCGGCTCAAAAGGTCAACGACGCCGATAAAATCTTCTTCGCGGCCTATTGGCAATACCATCACCAGCGGATTGGCGCCCAGAACCTTCTCAACTTGCCCAACCACATTCAGAAAATCGGCACCTATTCGATCGAGTTTGTTAACAAAGATGATACGTGCGACTTCAGATTCATTGGCGTATCGCCAGTTGGTCTCAGACTGTGGCTCAACGCCACCCGAGCCGCAGAAAACACCTACGCCGCCATCCAGTACTTTCAGCGAGCGGTAAACTTCAATGGTGAAGTCCACGTGGCCGGGAGTATCGATGATGTTCAAGCGATGATCCTTCCAGAAACAAGTCGTGGCTGCAGATTGAATGGTAATTCCGCGCTCCTGCTCCTGCTCCATAAAGTCCGTGGTTGCTGCACCATCGTGCACTTCACCGGTTTTGTGAATTTTGCCAGTCAGCTTTAGAATGCGTTCGGTGGTGGTGGTTTTTCCCGCATCAACGTGGGCAAAGATGCCGATATTCCTGTACAGCGATAAATCAGTCATGGTATTTCTCTAACATTTTGAATGTGGCTTAAAAATAGGGCGCAAAGGTACAGGAAAACGGGCCACATTGGGAGTACCCAACGCAGTCTATTTACACCTTTCAGGGCAGAGGGTATCTAGGGCTTGGTCAATATGTCGGCATTCCTGCGCATATCGGGTCGCTGACTGGCGACCCGGGGCCGTAACTTGATGTATTACCTGTGAGATAAAAGCCGCTTCTTCGCCGTATTAAAGAGGGTCGCCCGAGTATCTCAGCGCGGCTCATATCGGGTTTATCGAAGAATAATATGTTAATCTTCAGTCACTTAGCTTGAAGGAAAGTCCATGCATTGCCCATTTTGTGCCGCAGATGACACTAAGGTTATTGACTCCCGCTTGGTTGCCGGCGGAGATCAGGTACGCCGCCGCCGCGAATGCATGACGTGTAAGGAGCGCTACACCACCTACGAAGTTGCAGAACTGGTGATGCCCCGAGTGATAAAGCAAAACGGTAGTCGCGAGCCTTTCAATGAAGAAAAGCTTAGGGCTGGCTTCTTGCGGGCCCTGGAAAAGCGCCCTGTGTCCATTGAGGATATAGAGGCTGTCATCAATCAGATTAAGCACGTACTGAGGGTAACCGGTGAGCGAGAGATTAAATCGCTGGTGCTGGGTGAGTTGGTGATGGACAAGCTCAAGCGGTTGGATCAGGTCGCCTATGTCCGATTTGCGTCCGTCTACCGCAGTTTTGAGGATATTGCCGAATTTCGTCAGGCTATTGAGCGGCTCGAGGCGGAACCACAGCCTGACGGCGTAAAGAACAAGGAAGGCGAGTCGGCCTGACCTTACTGCTGAATTTTAATTTCTGAGACCTTAGCCGCAACTGTGGACACTTCCCTAGACACCCGAATGATGACGCGAGCCCTGCAACTGGCGCGCCGTGGTCGCTACTGGGCCAAGCCGAACCCGCATGTCGGCTGTGTGTTGGTGCGCGAAGGAACGGTTATCGGCGAGGGCTTCACTCAGTTAGCGGGGGGCAATCACGCTGAGGTTGAAGCCCTGAATCAGGCGGGTGATGCCCGCGGTGCAACTGCCTACGTGACACTCGAGCCCTGTAGCCATCAGGGCAAAACAGGGCCTTGTGCCGAGGCTTTGGTAGCAGCGGGCGTTAGCAGGGTAGTGGCTGCCACAGAGGACCCCAATCCCAGGGTCGCGGGGTCAGGTCTTGCCTTTTGCCAGGCAGCCGCATTAGATGTGACATGCGGTTTGCTCGAAACCGAAGCCAGGGCGCTTATCCCCGGTTTTATATCCCGAATGAGCCGCGGGCGTGGCCGGGTACGGGCCAAACTGGCTATGTCCTTGGATGGTCGAACAGCAATGGCGTCCGGTGAAAGCCAATGGATTACCGGCCCTGCTGCCCGCAGAGACGTGCAGCGCCTGAGAGCGGAAAGCTGCGCGATCATAACTGGCGTGGGCACCGTTTTGGCCGATGATTGTGCTTTGACGGTGAGGTATGATGATGTCTTGCTGAGTGATCCTGAGGTTGCTGGTGCGCCGCCACAGCCTCCGTTGCGCGTGGTGCTGGACTCAAGTTTGCGAACCACAGAGGGCGCCCGCATTTTGTCGCCAGATGCGCCAACCTTGATGCTTCACAGCGAGGGCGCCGTCGTTCCCGAACATTTAAAAGTTGGCAATACAGCGCTAAGTTCATTAGCACGGGGTTCGGCCGGTCTGGATCTTGTCGCACTAATGGCGTTATTGGCAGAGCGGCAATGCAACGAAATTCTGGTAGAATCTGGGCCCCGTTTGGCGGGCGCCCTGTTGCAGGCGGGACTGCTGGACGAATTAATCGTCTATATGGCCCCAACTCTGATGGGTGATAGAGCCCAGCCGTTATTGGCATTGCCCATAGATACAATGGGCGAGAAAGTCGCGCTGCACATCGTCGACATTCGAAAAGTGGGCGAGGACTGGCGCATAACGGCCAAACCCGAGAACTAGAACAGAGACGGAAGCAAAGATGTTTACAGGTATTATTCAGGCAGTAGGCGAAATCGCCGCCTTGCAGCCCAGCGGCGGCGACATACGCCTGCGGGTACGAACCGGCAAACTTAGTTTGGACGATGTGGGCATTGGCGACAGCATTGCCACCAATGGGGTCTGCCTCACGGTAATTGAATTGCCAGGGGATGGCTATTGGGCCGATGTATCTGTCGAAACCATGAATTTCACTACGCTGACAGAGCTCAAGCCCGGCAGCGCCGTAAATCTCGAGAAAGCGATGACGCCAGCCAGTCGATTAGGCGGACATATTGTTAGCGGCCACATAGATGGCGTTGGTGAAGTTGTCAGCCTGGTAGAGGATGCCCGGTCCTGGCGGTTCGTGATCCGGGCGCCCGACGCACTGGCTAAATATATCGCCCACAAGGGCAGTATCTGCATAGATGGCACTAGCCTCACAGTAAATGCAGTCAGCGGTGCCGAGTTCGAGCTCAATATTATTCCGCAGACGATGGCTGAGACCGTTTTTGGCAGCTACAGCGCCGGCAGTAAAATTAACCTTGAGGTCGATGTCATTGCCCGTTATCTGGAGCGCCTTATTTTGGGTGATGCGGCGGCAGATCCGGAGTCCCGAGGTGTTTCAATGGCGTTGTTGGCTGAAAATGGATTTTTAGGACGATAGACTTACTAGTAGTCTTAACTACGAGTCTCAGTTATGGGTTTTAACGACAGGAATTTTGGAAATTATTTATGGATCTGAATACAGTCGACGAACTGATCAGTGATATCCGCCAGGGTCGAATGGTGGTGTTGCTTGACGATGACGCCGACAGCAATAACGAAGGTGTGGTGATGGTTGCCGCCGAGCATTGCGATGCCAATCACATCAATTTTATGGCCAGGCAGGCCAGAGGTCTGGTGTGCCTGGCGCTGACCGAGGAGCGCTGCCGTCAACTGGACCTGCCACCGATGGTGGAGGATGCTCGGGGTGAAAAATCCAATTTTACCCTGTCGATCGAGGCGATGGTGGGAATCGATACCGGCATTTCAGCAGTGGATAGGGCTTTGACCGTGCAAGCTGCGGTAGCACCTCACGCGGTACCGGCAGATATTGTCCAGCCGGGTCATATATTTCCACTGACGGCGCTACCCGGCGGCGTACTGATGCGAGCGGGCCATACCGAGGCTGCTTCTGACTATGCCAGGCTCGCCGGCCTGCTGCCCGCTGCGGTTATCACCGATATTCTTACTCCCGACGGTGAAGTTGCTGACGGCCCCGCGTTGGTGGAGTTTGCGACTCGGTATAAATTGAAAATGGGCACCATTGCTGACCTGATTCATTTTCGGGTACTTAACGAGCGCACTATTCGTCGTGTCAGAGAGGGTAAAGTCCAAACTGCGTATGGCGAGTTCCAGCTCACCGCCTATCGTGATCAAACGGCGGGAGAGGTTCATCTGGCGTTGTCGATGGGAACCATTTCTGCAGAACAACCTACTCCGGTTCGGGTTCATGTCGGCGCGACCTTGCGCGACCTGGTCCGCTCGGAGCTTGACGGGCAGGCATCCTGGAGCATGGATAGCTGCATGAAGGAGGTGGCTAAGCGCGGCCTGGGCGTTATTGTTTTGCTGGCTGGAAATGAGGGCGCAGACCAAATTCTGGCCAGTATCGATTTGGCTCTGGGTGAGCAGTCAGCTGGTGGTGAGTTCGCCCCGGATACCTACACAAAAGTGGGCTTGGGCTCACAAATACTGCGCGATATCGGCGTCGGTAAAATCCACCTGATGGGTGCGCCAATCAAGTACAATGCGATTTCCGGTTTTGACCTGGAAGTGCTGGAATTTTTAAATCCGGGCCAGTAGTCAGGCCGGACGTAGAAAAAAGGAAAATAAACATGAGCGTAAAAATAATTGAAGGAGATTTCACCAGCGGTAATGGCAACTATGCCATCGTGGTGGGTCGATGGAACAGTTTCGTCGTTGAGCACTTGCTGGACGGCGCTCTGGATACGCTGCGCCGTCATGGTGTCACTGATGAGCAAGTGACAGTGGTTCGGGCGCCCGGGGCGTTTGAGATTCCGCTGGTGTGTAAAAAAGTGGCTGCCAAGGGCGGTGTCGATGCAATCATCGCATTGGGCGCCGTTATTCGCGGCGGTACGCCCCATTTTGAGTACGTGTCGGGTGAGTGCACCAAAGGCATCTATCAGGTGGGAATGGATTACGAGCTGCCTGTGGCTTTCGGTGTGCTGACAGTCGATACCATAGAGCAGGCGATTGAGCGTTCTGGCTCCAAGGCGGGTAATAAGGGTGAAGAAGCCGCCCTGTCTGCCCTCGAAATGGTTAGCCTGCTGGGCAAGATAGGCTGAAAGTGACTAGAGTGGCAAAAGTCCAACACAATACTCTCGCTGCCGAACGCCGCAAGGCGCGGCATTACGGTATGCAGGCGCTGTATCAGTGGCACATGGCCGGCGCCTCGCTGTCGGTGATTGAGACGGAATTTCGCGATGACTATGATTTTGCGCACGTCGACCTGGAATATTTCCAAGCGTTGCTGCACGAAATCCCCGGCTGCGTAGATCAGCTGGAAGCCCGCCTCAGCCCATTGTTGGATCGCCGTCTGGATGACCTTGATCCCATCGAGCGGACTCTGCTGCGTATGGGCTGCTGGGAGCTTGCCGAGCGGTTGGACGTACCCTACAAAGTGGTGATTAATGAGGCCATAGCGCTGGCCAAGAAATTTGGCGCCACCGACAGCCATAAATATGTGAACGGCGTGCTCGACAAGGTCGCCCGAGAATTGCGTAAGGTCGAAATCGAAGCAGCGTCCTGAAAGCCGTGGATGAATTTGCTCTAATCTACCGATATTTCTCGGCATTGGGCCGCGGCGAGGCCGTTGATCTGGGCGTAGGCGACGACTGTGCCTTGCTGAGGCTCAACGCTGGCGAACGGCTAGCTACCTCTGTGGACACGATGGTAGAGGGTGTTCATTTTCCCGCTGAAGCATTTCCTGAAGATATTGGTTTTCGAGCAGTGGCAGTGGCGGTCAGTGATCTGGCGGCTATGGGCGCCAGGCCAATTGGTATGACCCTGGCCTTAACGCTGCCCGAACCTGATGAATTCTGGTTGCACGCCTTCAGTGAAGGGGTGAGTGCGGCGGTGTCTGGATTTTCCCTGCCGTTAGTCGGGGGTGATACCACCTGCGGGCCACTCACCATTACCGTTCAGGTATTGGGTGCGCTGGCTCTGGATACGGCATTGCTGCGCAGCGGCGCTAGTCCTGGAGACAGCGTATACGTCTCGGGAACCCTGGGTGATGCTGCAGCCGGTTTGGCTATTCTTCAGGACCGATTGCAGCCCGCGACGGCTGTGCATGGCGAGTATCTTTTACAACGATTTTATCGACCGCAGCCCCCATTATCCTTGGGTTTGAAGTTAGCGGATATTGCGACAGCGGCTATTGATATCTCAGACGGTTTACTCGCCGATGCGGGCCATATGGCGGCTGCTAGCGGGGTGCAGATCGTCGTGGACTCTGCCGCGATACCGCTTTCTGATGCACTCAAATCCTGCCCCGACCCTGAAAAAGCGCTGGCTTGGGCGCTGACAGGTGGGGATGATTATGAGCTATGTTTTTGTCTACCACCCGGGGTGGCGGCGCCTGCTGGCGTCACCCGTATTGGGAACGTTATCGCCGGTGAAGGGGTCAGTTGCGACCGCAGCCCGGGAGAGACTGCCGGATATCGACATTTTGATGTTTAACCAAAATCTGGTCATGGGTTGCTTACATCCAGGTCCTTTACCTCTACACTCGTAGTTTGTAACAGTCGCGGAGTCGGGATGAATTCGGACCCAACGCAAGATGAACCGCTAGAGCTCGCCGGCGCGGCTTCACCGCGCGTATTTAGAGACCCGATCCAGTTTCTCGCGTTTGGCTTTGGCAGCGGTCTGTCTCCCAAAGGACCCGGAACCGCTGGTACTTTGGTTGCAGTTCCGCTCTATCTCCTGCTCAGCGACCTGAACCTAGTGACTTACACTGCTCTGGTGCTGATTGCTTTTGGCATTGGAATCTACCTGTGTGGCGCGGCAAGCCGAACGTTGGGAGTGCACGACCACCCCGGGATCGTTTGGGATGAATTCGTCGGCTTCTGGATTACCATGTGGGCAGTACCGCCTACAGCAACTTGGGTGGTCATTGGCTTTATCGTATTTCGGATACTGGATATCGCTAAGCCCTGGCCCATTAGCTCACTGGATAAGAACGTTCACGGCGGGCTAGGAATTATGATCGACGATGTGGTTGCAGGGATTTTGGCGTGTGGCGTGCTGCACCTGGCGATCAGGTTGGTTGGGGCGTAGAGAGCAAAGCGCAGGGACACTCAGGGAAACGGAAATCAAGGCATTTGGCGTTAAGGAGAGTGCAGTGAAGTATTGGTGTTGTGCGCTACTGATGATAATTTCTGGCCAGCTGGTTGCTCAGGGAGCTGGCTTACAGGTGCAGGCGCTGCTGCCAAATACAGCCGTCGTAAAAATTGATGGTCGACAGTACACCCTGCGCGCGGGCGATACTGAGGCCGGGGTCAAATTGATATCTGCCGATTCCCGCCAGGCAATTTTCGAGATCGATGGCACCCGTCATGCCCTTGGGGTTTCCCAGCACATTGGTAGTCATTTTAGTGCACCTGAGAAGCGAGAGGTCACTATCAGGCGTGACGACCGGTTGCAGTACCTAACAAAAGCGAATCTCAACGGTGTATCCATGGACGTGCTGGTAGACACAGGCGCAAACCTGGTGGCGATGAGCGCTGAGCATGCCGTCCGTATTGGGATTGATTATGAGGCAGGGGTGGAGTCCGCGGTGGAGACTGCCGGTGGCCTTAACGACGCCTGGCTTATTAAGTTGAGATCCGTAGAGGTAGGCGGTATCAAGGTGGAAAATGTCGAGGCCACCGTGATTGACGGCGACTACCCTACCATTGTGCTGCTGGGTATGAGTTACTTAAGGCACGTGGAAATGCGGGAAAGTGGGGGAATTTTGTCCCTGTCCAGGGATTGGTGAGATGCCCGTGCAGATAATTCGGTGATGGGTGCGGCCTAGCGGGGTGAAGGCAGCTGCTAGTGGTCTCGCTCAACGATATACCGTGCGATGTCCTGCAGGTGATTGGCTGATTCACCGAAGCCGACAAGCGACGTGAGTGCTGCTTCTAACAGGCGCTGAGCCTCGGCTTTGGCGCCCTCCAAGCCCATCAATTTAACGTACGTCGGCTTATTTGCCTCTGCATCCTTGCCCTGGGTCTTGCCGAGGGTCTTAGAATCGCCTTCCACATCCAAAATGTCGTCCACCACTTGGAATGCCAAGCCGATATGAGTGCCAAACTCGTTCAGCGCAGCCAATTGTGAGTCGCTCGCGTTGGCAGCGATGCCTCCCAGCGCAAGGGATGCCCGAATCAAGGCTCCCGTTTTCATTGAGTGCATTGCCTGCAACTCTTCGAGGGTCATGTCAGAGTCGGTGGCCTGAATGTCGATGTGCTGGCCACCTACCATGCCCTCAAAGCCGGCTGCCGCCGACAGAGCTTTGATCATTTTGACCTTCTGGCCATCCGAGAGATCCGGTGCATCGGCAATAAGTTCAAAAGCCCTCGCCTGTAGTCCGTCGCCCACTAAAATGGCCGTGGCCTCGTCGAAAGCCTTGTGGAGACTCGGTTTGCCACGACGAAAGTCGTCGTCATCCATGGCGGGGAGGTCGTCGTGGATTAGGGAGTAGGTGTGGATTAGTTCTATGGCGCCATAAAGATAATTAAGAGCTGTTGGAGGCGTATCTTCGTTGACGATTAACGAGGCAGCGTGGAGCAGTAGCGGCCTAATGTGCTTTCCGCCCACCGACAATGCGTAGTTGTGAGCCTCGGTCAGGTCTAAATGAGTTCTAACGGGTGTCGACGGCGGGCGGGTCAGCGATCGCAGTGCAAGATCAACGCGCGCACGGTTCACCTCCAAGAACTCGCGGCGATCAGTCACCACCGCTCTCTGACTCCGCCAGATTGGTAGACACAACCTGCCCGCCGCGCTCTACAAGTACGCTGACCCGCTGCTCGGCCGCCGACAGTAGATCCTGCGATTCTCGCAAGAGTTTGATGCCCTCTTCGAAGCCTGCAAGGGAGTCGTCGAGACTTTGGTCCTGGCCCTCGAGGTTGGCGATGATGGACTCGAGCCTTACTATTGAGGATTCCAGCGTATTCGGGGTATTAGGCTTTACGTGCTTTTTTGGCATTTGAGTACTTTTTGATGTCTGAGGAGATTTTAGGAAGTATACAAGGCCCAGTGTCTCGTGGAGGTGGTCGCAGGAAGTTTATTTGCGTCAAAGCGCCAGACTGGCTGGAGCGATATTGGCTAGTTGAAGTGCTGCGACTGACCCTAGGGGAACAAAGTAACTCGTTGCTACTTCGAAAAGTGCAGATGTATTCCAAACTCTAGCACGTCCATCGGAGATACTGCCTAGCGGGAGAGTCCTGTAATCTCCATTTTTAACCGCAGTTAAAAGTGGAAGGCCAAGCAGCTAGTGACAAATTCTGAATCGGTGTTTCACTGCAATCTAAACTGGGAATAACCCAAAGATATGTTTGGAATTCCGCAGGCAGTCTCGCTCTTTATCGAATTTACCATAGCCGCGCTAATTTGGATGAGGTGCAAAAGAATCTACCCGCTCAAAATTTTCTCCGTGTACCAAACTCTCATTAATGAGTGCTCCATCGAACTGCCCATCTGCTGAGTCAAAGTCATATGCATCAATTCCTTGCTCATCAATGTCAAAAACTCCCTTTGCGGGTCTCTGCGTCTGCTGGGGTAAAGCACAGCTATAAACCCTGTTTTTAAGCAGGGACTTGATCAGCGAGGACGTATAGCCTTCGGTACCGTCTATATTTGTACCACCTCGGGTGCAAAAAAAGCCAGGCCCACATACAGCGGCGCATTGGTCGAAGCGACCATATTCAAAGATTTCAGATAAATCTCACGCACGCTGGTCACATCCGTCTGCACTTTCGCCATCAGAGGGAAGCCTGGTCGCGTGACAATCGGGTTAACCATTCCTTGTATTTGAAACACGATTTGCCTTGGTAGGCTATACAGTCCGAGCGCCGCTGTATCCACTATGCGTCCACCGAGTACTAGATCGATATTCCGATTAAATTCGTTAACTAGATCATTTGCAACGAGTGAGCTTCCGAAGCCAAGGTAGCTGCGCACTTCTGCCAACCGAAACTGCCACCGCGGCCGCCACCCGTCGGCCAAAAATACCCATGCTAAGAAGGTGCCACCAAGTGCACTAATCATCGAGCCGGCGAGTAATGCATAGACGCCCCACCCCGCCCATGCGGCTGTGATGGCGGCTGTAAAGCCAAGCAGCGTGGCGACTATTTCCGACAACACGAGGGGGCGAAAGTGTAGGGCTTTTTCAGCATTGATTCGTATTTGCTGCCCCAAAGCGTTGATGACAAGGGTGAAGGCTGCAAGCATGAGCAGCGGCGTCAGTCTCTCGTCGCCAAACCAATACGCCAGTGTGGAGCTGAACGCGAGCACCAGTAGGCTCAGCACCGCGCTTGTGCCTACAGTCAGCCGAAAAAAACTCGACCGTTCCAATTCGGTGACATTTTGCCGTTGTATATATGCCCTGTTAACGCCCATGTCTGCAAACATGTTCGCAAAGCCTGGCACCACGGTCACTATGGCCATCAACCCGCAGTCTGATGGGGCGAGCAGGCGAGCCAACACAGCCAGTTGAGCCAGTTGCATCAGCGCACGAGCACCGGCAGCCGCTGAAGTCCAGCGCACCGCAGAAAAAGTCTTATGCTTTAGACTCATTCTTTATTGGAGGTCACTGAGTAGCCTTCTGATTCAAACACAAAAATTGCAGCAACAGTGCCTTGATTGCCAAGTTCAGTCGCATGGGGCTACGACTAAAGCGCTCACTGTAATAATTGAACTTCAATAGCCACATGCTGAAAAACCCACACAGCGGCTCTATGCCTAGATCTACAAAGGCAACCTTGCTAAGTAAGCGCTTAAGAGAAGGTGGGGTAAAACGGAAAAAGGCATACGGCGCGTCGTATATCCAGTATGGCATTGGCACCTGCGACATGATGAGTCCATCAGGCGTCAGGATGCGGATTAATTTATTGAGTATGGTTTTTGGTTCGTACAAAGTTGGCCATGAAAAACATTGGCACAAACTGCCGTCAACGTTTGATTTTATAGGTAATCGCTTTTTAAAATAAGAGTTTACATTGACCTTGGTCTCGTGGTGGTAACCACTCCGGTCCATCGCAGTGTATGAATCACCGCGCTGTAAAAATAAATCTTTGTAAGAAGATTCGCTCGATCCTAAATCGTAGGGGTTACTTTTGTGTAGAGGAGTAAATTTTTTCAGGGTAAAGTCGGAAATTTGACAAGCAAATCAATTATAGTCGAAGCGAGTTATAGGGTTCTGGCTAATCATAAATATCCTCGAAGATGGCAGTGCCATAATGTTTTTATCATGTTCCCGATTTGTACATCATTATTATATCGCACCACATTGTGTCGCCAAAGTGCGGGTTGCTGGATTCCTGGCCAACAATGTACTCGAAAATTCACCGAAGCGCGCCTCGCGAATGCGCTATTCATGCGCATCATCCAGAATAACCGAATATCATCGGCACTAAAGCAGAGCTCAGTAAACAAATCGATATTCAGGACATCACTATGAAATATTTTCGGAGGATACAAAACACCACCAACGCTAGTTTGGAAGGTTAGTGGAGTAGCGTGAAATTCCAGCGGATCGGATATCCATTTATCATATGGTAAAGGAACGCGATTGAGTCCCAATCGAATTCTGTGTGCTCGCTGGCAGATGACATCTCGTGGATTTGAGGAGCTGCTATCAACGAGGTTCTTCAGCCATGACGCTCCGTAATAAATGTCATCATCTGCTGTGACGATATAACAATCGGCATACCTCTCGAGCGTTGGAATTATTTTTTTAAATAATAGAAGATCATCGCAAAAATGGATTATCAGACCGGCGGAAATGGAAGAAAAGTGAGACCTTTAGTGCAAGAAGTGTCGGTATTATGCTGACTTCCAGTCTGTTTCGGGTCTCTCGATAAACGCGGAAAGAATATTTTTTTGACGAGGCATAAGTTCGCTCATGAAAGGCGTAATTTCGTGCCAAATAGTAGATGTAAGCAAGTGGATCTCATCTGGAAATGTCATCCTTTTCCGGGTGCAAAAAGATGTAAAACTCCGAGCATGTACTATGCTCGTTATCATTCTTAATATGTTGATGATTGCCGATTTTTTTCTATCCGAGTGAGACAAAAACATAATGACAAGCTTGCTGGAGCTCTCAAAAAGCGTATCCATGTAGCTGAAATATACGGAATACTCGGTAAGATGATATGTAACATCTAATGAAATTTTCAGGCCAGCTTTCTCTTCCCTATAAGCGCCTAGCGACCTGAATTTTTTTGATCAGTCACGTGTCAGCATATTGTGGCAGAGTTCGATTGCCTTCTCGCCAACATCAAAACATAGGTATGAACTATAATTTGACAAGGTTAACTTATTACCACAACCAAGCTCGATGACCGTCTTAATGCCATGATTTTAGTAACTCCTCTCACTTGGTAGCCCTGAAGCTGGTGTCCGAGAGACGATGATCATTTGTCGATGGGTGCAGCGGTGATTTAACTTCCGGGCAACCACTGCAGAGGGGGGGCAGTAGCTCATTGGACTTCCCGCGGTATACATGACGTTTCACAGCCTCATTTGGAGGTGGACTCAAACGGCCTTGCGCTAACACTGTCCAGTCCGCTAAATCTCTTGTTTTATAGGTACTCTTTCTAGAGCGCTATTTTCTATCAGCTAAGAATGGCCGAGAATTGTCTAATCGGCGGTGGGAATTCCATGCAAGGCTGAAAGGTGTCTAGTAAATCTTCAGGAGCCCAGCATAGGTTAAGTTTTCCTAGCCCAGGTTTTTTTAAATGGGTACAAGTTTCGGCGCTGACTAAACCTCGCACTAAAAAAGTAAACTAGCTCCAAATTTTCTGAGTCATGGAATTTAGCTTGCGAAATATTTTTGCTCCAATGTCGGCTGTCGTCTCTCGGTAAACCAAAGTATATATTTTCGGGTCGCACCTTGTTTTGGTCGCTATTACCCAATCTCCATCATCGATATTCTCGAATAGGCCATAATTCGGATGCTGCTTTACTAGGAGCTCCAATATCTCTTTAACATGGGATGAAACCCTCGCTTCTTGAGACAGGTGTCTATGCGTAATACCGTCAGTAGTATCTCTAATCTAATCTGATCTGCCGAATCATATGTCCAATTGTAATCATCAAAGATTATTTTACCGTCACGATCCAAGAGCTTATCAACCAGGAAAAACGCCGAGCTATCGATAGTCTAATTCTTAGGCCCATCAACAATGCACAGATCAAAGACAGTATCACAATTATCGCCGCCAGATTTTCTCGCAATTTCATCGTTCAAAAACCAGATATAGCCAGTTTGCAGTCTTACAATTTCAACGTACTTTGACAATCCTAAATCTAGTACCTGGTCCTCTGCAGATGGATGATAGGTGTATCTGGTACCGGTGAGATCAACTGATGTAACCTTTCCATGTCCCAGTTCGTCAAGGGCAGTCGCTATTATGCAGGTAGCTGTGCCCTGAGCTATGCCAAGCTCAAATATGTTGGAGCGCTTTTCTTCTAGAACCAAATCGGACAAATACTGTGCGTTCCGTTCAGATATGAATGGTATGGTTCCAACTTATGCGAATATATGCTCGAATTTCAAAAATTACTCCCTACTAAGTGGCCCCTAAGGTTTCAAAAACGATAGGCTAGGTAAATTCCCGCAGTAGAGTTGCGCCTGCAGGTCGGGTGTGACCTGATTCGAGCTTTGCGCCCAAATCAGACGTGTGCAGAGCCTAGGAATTGCAGATGTATAACAACGCAAGTAGGCATTTAGCGGTCTTGCTCCCTGGGTGGGGAGAATTTTTCGTACGTATGAAAGTCCAGCCCTGTGGCTCGCGACCGATAGCTTCCAGCGCATCCTTAGATCTCTACCACTGGAATATTTTTAAAAGCTATAGCTGTCAGCTTTTTATCCAAGGCTATTTCCGGTGTGTGGGAGACGAAACCTAGGGTGTACATTTTCGCTTAACTTCTACTCTTTCAGGTATGGATAGTATTCTCCGCAAAGCCGATATTACTGACAAGATTAATATTTGATGTGGCGGTTAGGCCGCCGAACTCCTAGGCGCTGTGGGTACATCGACAGCCCCAAGATTTTATCTCGCCGTGGTATAAATGTGAAAATATTGCTGATCAATATTCTTGCCCGACTACATCCAGGAACGGATTTTTCGGTGAAGAGGTATTTACCCAATCTGACTAAAGCTCTCGGTTGTCCTGATCTAGCAACCACGATAGTCGCCGACCGTTAAGCCTCAATATATTATAGAATTTGGTGCGCAAGTAAGCCCACTCAGGGTAAACGTGCAAATGACCCACGACGAACTTGACTTACGCAACGCCGATACTCGTTCAACCTGGTAGCAGCTGAAACTGGATGGCCAGAATTAATCACTTAGTTATGGGAAAAAGAATGTCACAAAAAGAGAGCGCCGTATTCAGTATAATGACGGGCAAAACCCCACTTTCTTGCGTTCATGAATATAATTATCGTGAAAAATGATATTCTATATGTTGAACTATAAAATCTGTGATTAAATTCATCATGCCTCAATCCTATAGCACTGCCCCTATTGTACTCTTTGCTTATAACCGCGTAGATCATGTGAGGAAAACTATTGAGGCATTGGAAAAAAACGCCCCCGCAAAGCTGAGCGACATTTTTATCTACAGCGATGCAGCACGAAATCATCAGGATGAGAGGGCCGTGAGTCAGGTTCGCGATTATCTCGGCAGAGTTAGCGGCTTTAAATCGATCGACATTATCCACCAAAAAGAAAACCAAGGTTTGGCCAATTCTATTATTCATGGCGTTACAGACATAGTTAATCGCTATGGGAAAGTCATTGTCATAGAGGACGACATCGTCACTTCACGCTACTTCCTGGATTATATGAATAAAGCTTTAAACCATTACGAAAAACAAAAAAGCGTCTGGCATATCGGTGGATGGACACCTCCCATATCGACAGATGGGCTCGATGAGGCTTTTTTCTGGCGCGGGATGAATTGCTGGGGCTGGGCCACATGGAGTGATCGCTGGGAGCATTTTGAAAAAGACCCTGTAGCACTAATCAATAGCTGGGATGAAGAAAAAATTCATCAATTCAATTTGGATGGCACATGTGATTTTTGGCGACAAATTACGCTCAACCAATCACAAGTTATCAACACATGGGCGGTATTCTGGTACGCAACACTTTTCCAACACCAGGGTATTTGCTTGCAGCCTACTTCGACCCTGGTTGAAAATATTGGGCATGATGGTACTGGGGAAAATTGCATCAAAAGTAGGATCTACAGTACCGTAATCAATGGTTCACGCATTACAAGATTCCCAAGCCATACTCAAATAACAACACTAGCTGAAACACGGATAAAAAACTTTTATCAGCGATTACGCCCTGTTTTACCACTACGGGTTGCAAGTAAAATTAAACGTCTGATTGTTAAGTTGATAAGACGTCGTGATGCTTACAATTGAGTTAGCTGATCAAAAAAACAGTGGGGAGTTCTGCTGCAGACTCCATCATTGGGTCTGAAATTGGCGCCGAAGTTGCAATAGAACGTACCTGTGTAAAAGCCTGCGAAAGGTATTTGAAACACGCAGTATGTAGGGACGGAATATCATTAAACGATACAGCATTTTTAGCGAGTGGTTCTACCAATATGATAAAAAACCCTGTCTGTTATTAATTGATAACGCTTTAAACCCCAAGTTTTTTTTTAGGATTTTGTTAGCTTTAATTAGGGAGAATCTATGAAAGCCGTCATCCTTGCCGGAGGCATTGGTACACGTTTAAGCGAAGAGACTGTCAATAGGCCTAAACCTATGATTGAGATTGGCGGAAAGCCTATTCTATGGCACATTTTAAAAATGTACTCTGCACACGGTATTAACGACTTTATTATCTGTTGTGGCTATAAGGGCTATGTCATCAAAGAGTACTTCGCTAACTATTTTTTGCATATGTCCGATGTTACTTTTGATATGGCGAACAATAAAATGCAGGTACATCACCAGAATGCAGAACCCTGGAGGGTGACCTTAGTTGATACGGGAGATGATACTTTGACGGGAGGTCGGCTCAAGCGAGTATCACAGTACATAGAGCAGGAAGAGGCTTTTTGTTTCACTTATGGCGACGGCGTTAGCGATGTCGATATTGGAGCGCTGGTGCGGTGCCACCTACAACACGGGAAACTTGCCACGGTCACTGCAGTACTGCCACCCGGGCGCTACGGTGCGCTGGAATGTTCAGGCAGTCAGGTGACAGGGTTTATCGAAAAGCCTCGTGGCGATGGTGGCCTGATAAACGGAGGATTTTTTGTGTTGTCACCCAAGTGCCTTGACCTTATCTCCGGTGATTCGACCAGCTGGGAGGACAAACCGCTTAAGTCGCTTTCGGCTATGGGAGAAATGATGGCATTTGAGCACCATGGCTTTTGGCACGCCATGGATACGCTGCGCGACAAGAATATGCTTGAAGATCTGTGGATGTCAGATAAGGCGCCCTGGAAAGTCTGGTGAGTATGCCGCAGCGGTCATTCTGGCAGGGAAAACGTGTACTACTCACCGGACACAGCGGCTTCAAGGGCGCGTGGCTTTCATTGTGGCTGCATCGACTAGGCGCTGATGTCTGTGGTGTTAGTCTGCCGCCGGATAGCGCGCCGAATCTATTTGCACTGGGCCGCATTCATGAGGTTTGTCAGAGCCATTTTTGCGACATCAGAGAAGCAAATGAGATGGCGAGCGTGGTTGAGGCATTTGACCCAGAGGTGACTTTCCACTTAGCTGCCCAGTCGCTGGTGAGGCCTGGTTATAGAAAACCGCTGGATACCTTTACAACAAATATTATGGGGACTGCGCATGTTCTTGATGCGTTGCGAGGCCGGGAAAATGCCAGGGTTGCCGTGATGGTTACCACGGATAAAGTGTACAGGAACCTTGAACACGGCAGGGCGTTTCGAGAGGATGACCCGCTTGGGGGACATGACCCCTATAGTGCCAGCAAGGCCGCGAGTGAGATTATAATCGGTAGTTATCGCGATGCTTTCCTGCGGGAGCAAGGCGTAGCCGTTGCTTCCGCACGTGCCGGTAATGTCATTGGGGGTGGCGACTGGTCTGAAGACAGGTTAATTCCTGATGCAGTTCGTGCATGGCAAGGGGGCTCTGAACTTGAGATCCGCAGTCCCGACGCGGTTCGGCCCTGGCAGCACGTGCTGGATCCATTGGCGGGATATCTTATACTCGCTGAGCGTTTATGGATGATGCCAGCCCTGGCGGGGGCCTACAATTTTGGTCCGCGTCCAGATGCTGCTGCAAGTGTTAAAGATGTTATTGAATTGGCGCGGGCTGCCTATGATTCGGCCCGAGTCAGGTATGTGGCAAGTAAAAGTGGTCCCCACGAGGCAGGCTTACTGATGCTGGAGCCTGAAAAGGCTGCACTGGAACTGGACGTAATACAGCGTTGGACTGTTTCCGCGAGTGTTAAGCGAACATTAAACTGGTATCTTGCACAGCACGGTGGTGCGGAGGCTCGAGACCTATGCATGGCCGATATTGCTGATTTTGAGAACGAGAAATGAGTCGATTTACGCAAACGTGTTTGCCTCTCACGGGGCTTACTCTCTTGAAAAGACAGCGTTCAGGAGATGATCGAGGATTTTTTTCCAGAATTTTTTGTGCTGAAACTCTTCGGAGTATCGGCTGGGATAAACCCATCTCCCAGATTAACCACACCTACACCAAAAAGAAGGGCACCGTGCGCGGTCTTCACTTCCAGCGCCCTCCTTACAGTGAAATTAAGCTCGTAACTGTTCTTTGCGGTGAAGTATGGGACCTTGCCGTTGACTTGCGTGAAGAATCTACAACCTATCTACATTGGCATGCAGAGCTACTTTCCAAGGGCAATGGTCGAGCCATGCTGGTTCCTGAGGGATTTGCCCATGGATTCCAAACGATGACGGATGACGTGGAGCTACTCTATTGTCACTCTGCCGTCTACAATCGGAGCGCGGAGGCTGGATTGAGTCCAGTCGATCCACGTCTGAATATCAAGTGGCCAATGGATATATGCGAGCTGTCACATCGTGATAAAAATCACCCCCTTATTGATCAGTCATTTGTAGGGTTCACTGCCCTATGAAGTGCAGATGTTGCGATAGTGAGCTGGTTCACACATTCTTGGATCTGGGCTTTGCGCCTCCATCAAATGCATACTTGACTGTCGAAAAACTCAACCGACCAGAAAAATACTTTCCACTGAGAGTGAAAATCTGCGATAAATGCTGGCTGGCTCAAACGGAAGATTATGCGGAAGCAAGTCTGCTATTTGACGCAGATTACGCGTATTTCTCCAGCACCTCGCTTAGCTGGTTGACTCACGCCGCGAACTTTTCGAAAAAGATAACGCAGCGTCTGGGTTTGTCAGGCGATAGTTTTGTTATCGAGGTAGCGGCGAATGATGGTTACCTCCTGAAAAACTTTGTTACCGCCGGCGTGCCCTGTCTTGGAATCGAGCCGACGGCAAGTACGGCATCCGCTGCTGAGAAACACGGCATTGAAGTCATAAGGGGTTTCTTCGGCGAAGAGCTGGCCTGTCATTTAGCTGAGAATGGACAGCAGGCCGATCTGGTTGTGGGAAACAATGTGTTCGCGCATGTCCCGGATATTATTGATTTTGCGCGGGGTTTAAAAACCGTGCTTAAGCCAGGGGGGACTGTAACGCTTGAGTTTCCTCATTTGATGGAGCTCATTCGGAATACTCAGTTTGATACGGTTTACCATGAGCATTTTTCATACCTGTCATTGTATGTGGTGAGGCACATATTTGAGCGGGCTGGTTTGCGGATTCAGGATGTCGAAACGCTTTCTACACACGGCGGAAGTCTGCGAGTTTACGGCTGTCATAGAGAGGATGAGCGTGAAACGGAGCTGGCGGTAGACCGATTGTTGACAGAGGAAACAGACTTTGGTCTTCGGGACATTGGAACATACCGGGGATTTCAGTCCAGGGCGGACAAGCTCAAGGATGATCTGCTGGGTTTTTTGCTAGAGCAGAAGCGAATAGGTAAGCAAGTGGCTGGCTATGGCGCCGCGGCCAAGGGCAATACGCTGCTGAATTATGCCGGAGTAAAAACGGATTTATTGCCCTTTGTCTGCGATGCGGCTTTGGCTAAGCAGGGGAAATTTATGCCCGGTAGCCATATCCCGATTTTTGCACCTTCAGTCCTTGCCGAGAGTCGGCCCGATTATGTCCTGATTTTGCCGTGGAACCTGGCAGCTGAAGTTAAAAAGCAAAATGAAGCACTTTCCGACCTGGGTACCCGGTTCGTTACTGCTATACCGCGGCTGGAAATTCTATGACCGGTGTTGTATTGCTAACCGGTGCAACAGGCTTCGTTGGTCGACAAGTACTACATACTTTGCTTGAACGCGGTCAGGCGGTGCGGGCGGTGGTTCGCCGCAGCAAGGTGGCTGAGATGGCAGATCAGTGCAGTTTAGAGTCGATAGTCGGTACGAATGATTTGTTCAACGAAACTGAACAGTGGTGGGCGGAAACTTGTGCCAATGTGGATACCGTAATTCACCTTGCCTGGAGTGTTGAACCTGGGAAGTATCTGGATTCAGCAAAAAATATGCACTGCCTCAGTGGTACTCTGGCTTTAGCCCAGGGCGTCGCAAAAGCCGGCGTCAGGCGCTTTATCGGTATTGGTACGTGCTTTGAATATGACCTTTCTCACGGAGATTTATCGGTTGATACTCCCTTGAATCCACTAACTGTCTATGCAGGATCAAAGACGGCATTGTATATGGTGCTGCGATCATGGTTCGAACAATCGGGAATCGAGTTTTCGTGGTGTCGACTTTTTTATCTGCATGGCGAAGGGGAGGATTGCAGACGTCTGGTGCCTTATATTCGTAATCAATTGTCAGCCGGGCAAATAGCCGAATTAGGTAGCGGCACGCAAGTACGAGATTTTCTGGATGTTTGCATTGCTGCGGGAATGATTGTGGATGTGGCTTTGGGTGGCTCTAAAGGTGCTGTCAATATCTGCTCGGGCTACGCTGTGACAGTACGGGAGTTGGCTGAAAAAATTGCGGACGAATATGGTCGTCGGGACTTACTTGATTTTGGTGCTCGCGCCGACAGTCCCTTCGATCCCCCTTTTGTTGTTGGTATCCCATAGATCTTTTAGAGAAATGACATGGATGATTTTCAGAACGAAGTTTCAGAACGAATAAACGCCCTAGGGAATAACCCAGTGCTGTCCCAAAGTGCAGCAGAATTTATGCGTGCATCTACAGAGCCTAAATATTGCTACAACTTTACGTGGCAAGGACGGCCGATTATTCAGTATCCCCAGGATATTATTGCCATGCAGGAGCTAATCTGGACTGTAAGACCAGATTTGATTATTGAGACAGGTATAGCCCACGGTGGCTCGCTTATTTTTAGTGCATCTATGCTTGCCATGTTGGATATGTGTGACGCTATTGAGATGGGGACTGACTTCAATCCTGCGGTATCTCAGCGCAAGGTTCTCGGCATAGACATAGATATCAGGTCTCATAATCGTCGTGCGATTGAAGCCCATCCCATGGCGAGTCGCATTGAGATGATAGAGGGCTCTAGTATTGATTCCGCCATAATTAGTCAGGTGAATGCTATCGTAGAAAATTATTCAACCGTACTGGTTTGCTTAGATAGTAATCACACTCATGACCATGTACTGAATGAACTAGAAGCCTATGCGCCGTTGACGAGTATTGGTAGTTATTGCGTTGTCTTTGACACTATCGTGGATGACTTGCCTTCTGATATGTATCCGGATCGACCCTGGGGGCCGGGCAACAACCCTAAAACGGCATTGAGGGAATACCTCAAAACACACAGTGAATTCGAGATAGATAAAACCATAGATAGCAAATTGCAAATTTCTGTGGCCCCTGACGGTTATTTGAAAAAGGTTAGTTGAGGGAAAGTGCACAAGCCAAAAATTACAACCGTCATCCCGACATTCAGGCGGCCACTGTTATTGAAAAGGGCCATCGAAAGTGCAATGAGACAGCGCTTCGATAATATTTCTATCTGCGTTTATGATAATGCGTCCGGTGATGAAACTGAATCTGTCGTCCGAGAATTAATGCAACAGGATCACAGAATATCCTATGTAAAGAATGACGAAAATATCGGGTGTATCGCCAACTTTTATAAAGGCGTAGAGGCTGTTGAGACGGACTACTACTCCATATTGAGTGATGATGACATCCTGCTTGAGAACTTTTACGCTGATGCGATGCAGGAGGTAGAGAAAAACACGAGTCTTGGCTTTGTCTGCTTGAAAACAATGGTAATAGACGATGTTGCCGGACGTGTCATGTTGCGAGAATCCGATTGGAAGGCGGGCGTGTTCTCACCTTCGAAAGAGGTGGTTAGACGCATGTCAGATTCACACTTTACGTCCACCGGGGTTCTATTTTCAAAAAAACTTCGTGATGCTGTCGGCCCATTCGATGCCTCTGGAGATGATGCTTTGTATGTAACAATGGCCGCAGGCGCTTTCCCTTTTTCGTATCTCGATAACTATGGCGCTGTGTGGATTCAGCATGAGGAGGGCTACACTGCTACGACGGGGTTGCGGGGGAAGGATGCTAAAGCTGTTCGGGCGCAAATGTTGGTCACATTGAATCGGTGCATGAATTTGGATATTCCGGACGACCGTAAAGCCCAGCTGATAGCGATAATTAGTGATGCTTACAGGATATCCCTGGAATGGCTTGCACTTAAATCAATCAGTCTTTCTTCATCATCGTCAGATCAATCGGATTCTGAGTTGATATTCGACTCAAGCCTGAGTTACTCCGGTATTATACTGGCTTTCACCCGATTGCCGCCGCCCTTGTCGAAAGTCGCTCTAGTTCTTTACAGAGGGGCAGTCGTACTTTCCCGAAAGGTGAGAGTCCATCGCAGGAGATTTCAGGGTGCTGAGATACCCGGAAACATTCAGCGCCTACTTAAAATTAGGTAAACGGATAGAGTACCTTTCTCGGCTTCCAGTATGGTTTCGAGTAACACCTTCCAGAGTGTGCTGAGACGCTTGGTGACGTCAGCTGGCGTTTTAGGGACCTTGGCCGCCTTGCGGGCCAGAGATTCGATTTTCTTTTTTGTTCCTGGCTGCTTTCATCTCTCATAATTAGAATAGTTAAGGGCAAGCCGTTATACCGGTTTATCTGCACGCTCTCACAACTCCAATTGACACCTACCTTAATTCATCTCAATAGAGCTCTTATGTACACCAAACACCACGGAATTGTGAATCCCCGTAGACCGTTTTGGCGTCTCGCCGAAAGAAATTCTTTAATACATTGTGCTCGGTTGGTATCGGATACCCCGCCAACTCCCTTTCGCGCAATAATGGCGCCGCTTGCGAAATAAAGTAAATCCTTGTTAACGACGAACTCTCGGATTATGAGCTCATAGTCTCCTGCGATTGCAAAGGCTGGGTCAAAGACACCATGGTCTTCGAAGATAGACCGTCGATGGAACATCCCCGTGTGAGGGATGTCCTTAGGCATTCCGTGATTTAACTGCCATTTTACATATGCGCTATTTTTACCCCGAAATCCCACATGCTCCCCCTCATCATCTACTAACTCTATAGGCGAGTATACGAATCGGCTTGGGGTCTTCTCGGCTTTCTCAAGCTCGGGCTTCATTAGATCCAATACATTTTCAGCCGCTAATAAATCATCCGCCCCCAAAAAACAAAGCCACTCGCCACGACTCTGCGCTATTCCTTTATTCCATGCGTCATAAATCCCTGTATCTGGCTCGGAGGACCACCAGCTCAGCTCTGCGGAATGTTTGCTTAGCAGTTCCACTGTCCTATCGGTCGACCCGCCATCCACGATTATCGTTTCGAAGTTGTCATAGGTCTGCGTGCTAATACTGGCTAGGCACTTTTCAATCGAGTGGGCGCAGTTGAGTGTGGAGATGATTATAGAAATATACGGTTTTCTAGTCACGGCACCGACTCGTTTCATTATGTTGTGAAGTTAGCTTATCAAAAAGCTGATATAGCTTTAATAGCATTCTTTCTGACGTTTCTGGAGCGGCTTTCTCAATACCCGCGTTAGAAAGTGTATGGCGATTTTTCGGATCAGAAAGGAGCTGGTCTATTTTGCTTTTCAGTTCGGCTATATCGCCAGTAGGGTACATTACTTGGCCCACATCGGCGCATTGATCGGAGGACAGCACCGGAATTCCAGCCGACATTCCCTCCAGCGTTACCAGACCAAAGGCCTCATACAGTGACGGCACGACCAGAATGTCGTGGTGATGGTAAATAGAGCTAAGTTCAGTCTGATCGACCTTCGTCATTAGTGACACTCTGTGCTCGATACCCAGATCTACGAGGCGTTGTTTTACCTTTGCGGCAAGTGGCCCATCGCCGACAACTGTAAGACTCAGTTCGGGGTATTTGATTGAAAGCGTGGCAAAAGCTTCAATGAGATCAAGTATCCCTTTACGGGCATCCAAACGGCCAACATACAACAATTTCTGTGTCTTATATTGGCGGTGCTGGTTGGCTGGAAACCGCTCAGGGTCGATTCCGTTTCCGACCACTACACACTTGTCCTCAAGATGGGAAAAATTTGCTACTGAGGCTGCCATTCTCTCCGTGAGAGCCACTATCTGTTCGGCCGACCTTGCCATGTGCGAGTCCCACGGTGCATATAAAAAGTTTAGCACAGCTGAAAGATAGGCCCCGGATCCCCAGCAACCAATTGCTTCACCACGCCTCAACGTATGAAAGTGATGCACATGAGGTATGTCGTGTCTTACTGGCACCGGGCGCAATGAATAGATCAAATCAACCTTGCTACTCTTGATTTTTGCGGCGGCTGCAATGTAGAAACTGGGTACCCGCGTTAGAAATGTAGATCCCAGAACTTTGACCCGATGAACAGAAAAGGCTTCGTTCGCGTCAAACGCACTACATTCTGGCGTTGCGGGTGCTATTACCTCGAGATCGATGCCAAGTTCGGCCAGTCCGCGTGCAACCTGAATTGCCATCAGGCCCTCTCCACCTCGAGCGCAGGGGGGGAAGTCCAGAGAAGCCATCAACACTTTCATCGCCACTTAGTCGAGCCGCCTTGCCATAAGCATTGCCATGGTGAATTCTCCATGCGGTTAAAGCGTATTACTGAGCGCTTGTTTCAGCGTTTGCGCATACTGGTCTTCAAAAAACCGATGTGACCATTGGATTAACTCGGACGCTGTGGAGCTTGGTGAGGACAGTTCTGTCTCAACCGCTTGGAGGAAGTTGGGGTAGTTTTCGGCCTGCACAAGCAGACCGGTATTTAGCACTGCATCAGAGACGCCTCCGCAGTTAAACGCCACAGTCGCAGTGCCATAGCTGGCGGCCTCAACAGCCACCATACCAAAACCTTCAACATCTCCAGGCTCTTCGATCAGCGGCATGATATGCACTCGCGCGAGTTGCATATATGAGGCCATCTCTTCGTCGCTTACCTGACCAACCAATTGAACGTTTTGTTCCAGTTCTTGTGCGCCAAGTAAGCCCCGAACTTTATCCAGGTAACTGCGGTCAATGCCACCCGCCTGGCCTATGGGCAGGTCTCCAACGATAATCAGCTTCAGCCCGGAGCTTTTTAGCCACCCGCCACAGTTTTCAAGGAAGGGGAGAAGCCCTTTTCTCGGCACGATCCTCCCAGCATAAAGTAGGTAGTCACCGAGGCTGTTCTTCAGGTTGCGCCGGTGAGGGCTGTCCGGCAAAGGAGTGGGCCTCCGGATACAGGGATAATTGATGAAAATTACTTGTTCCGATATTCCCGCTTCGACAGCCAGTTTCTCGGTATTTCTGGAATTCACGCTAATCGCATCCATGCGTTTGCAGAACGGCCACATGAACAGACGATAGATGCGGGAATATGAAACGATATCTCGCCCGTGGAGAAACAGGAAAGACTTTCCTGCTGCCAGCCTTGCGCAGAGCCAGATCATAGGCGCCATCACGCCATTGGAGCCAATTGCTGCTATCGGGCGGTGACGCAAAACCAATAGCGGAGTGATGAGCAGGCCGAGCAGCAGAAACAGTGCCGGGTGTTGTGGCAGTTGATAGCAAAACGATACGTTGGGAGCAAATTTCAGGCATCCATTGGGGCCGACCAGTGTCACCTTGTAGTCCTGAGCCAGTATGTCTAGCGTGGCAGCCATCATATTCTCGATGCCGCCTATCAAGGGTGGATAATTGCGCGCTATGAGAATGACGCTAGGTTTATTCATGTCTGGGAAAGGGCGAGCCCGGTTCTGTGACTATCCCGCGCCAAGTTCCGCCTTTTGTTGCACTTGCGGAAACCTGGATTGAACCGCAGCAATGATGCTGTTCGCGTTTATACCGGTCCATTGGAGCTGATCTGCTTGGGGACCATGCTCTATAAATTTATCGGGTATACCGAGGGTCATCACTCTGATTGCCAAGGCTTTGGCGGACAAGGTTTCCATAACTGCAGACCCCGCGCCAGATGCCACGGATCCATCTTCTACGGTTACCAATAAGTCATGCGATTCCGCAATGGACTCCAGAAGCGCTTCATCGAGAGGCTTAACCCAGCGCATATCCACTAACGTCGCTCCCAACGTCTCCGCAGCTTCCCGAGCTTCGGCCAATTGGGCCCCAAAATTTAATATTGCGATCGTTGTACCGTTTAACAGTTGCACCGCTCTGCCAATTTCCAGACGCAACATTGTAGCGTTCACCTCAACCCCTGGCCCAGTCCCCCTGGGATACCGAATCGCTGCCGGCCCGTCATACTGATACGCTGTATACAACATCTGCCGACATTCATTTTCATCAGAAGGGGCCCCAATCACCATATTCGGGATACACCTCAAATAGCTGAGATCAAAAACTCCATGGTGGGTAGGCCCGTCCTGCCCGACCAGCCCCGCTCTATCGATGGCAAAGGTCACATCAAGATTTTGCAGGGCGATATCGTGAATTAGCTGGTCGTAGCCTCTTTGCAAAAAAGTGGAGTAAATGGCCACTACTGGCTTCACCCCGTCGCAGGCCATCCCCGCTGCCAGGGTAAGTGCGTGTTGCTCAGCGATAGCCACGTCGTAGTATCGTTCGGGGAACCGCTCGGCAAACTCAACCATGCCCGACCCCTCGCACATAGCAGGGGTAATCCCAATCAGGCGCTCGTCCTGCTCTGCCATATCGCAAAGCCACTGCCCAAACACATCCTGGTATTTAGGCGGCGTTGGTTTCACGGGAAGATCTGTAGGTTGGGGCCCTTTGGGTTTGGCTTCAATCTTGTTAATTGCGTGATAGCCCACCGGATCGGCTTCAGCCGGAGCAAAGCCTTTACCCTTCATGGTGCGAATATGCAGAAGTTGAGGCCCTTCAAGGTCTTTCATGTTTTCCAGAGTCTGGATTAACCCTGGCAGATCGTGGCCATCCAGCGGGCCAATATAGTTAAATCCCATTTCCTCAAACAGAGTCCCGGGGGCGACCATTCCCTTCATATGCTCTTCAGTGCGCTTGGCCAGCTCCCAGGCAGGCTTCATTTTCTCAAGCACCCGCTTGGAGCCCTCACGCATTGCAATATAGGTTTTACTGGCCCAAATTTTAGCAAAGTAGGTCGCCAGACCGCCTTTGTTATGACCAATCGACATCTGATTGTCGTTCAGTATTACCAGCATATTCGGACGCTCATGGCCTGCGTGCGCGAGTGCCTCAAAGGCCATGCCAGCGGTCATGGCGCCATCGCCGATCACTGCGATGACTTTGCGTTGGATTCCCTGGTGTTTGGCCGCCAGTGCCATACCCATTGCGGCTGAAATGCTCGTGGAGGAGTGGCCGACACCAAAAGTGTCGAACTCGCTCTCACTGCGATTGGGGAAACCCGAGAGTCCGCCTGCCTGGCGCATAGTGTGCATTTGTTGCATGCGGCCGGTCAGGATTTTGTGGGGGTAGGTCTGGTGACCTACATCCCATACGATCCGGTCAAAGGGTGTGTTGTAGATATGGTGAAGAGCAATAGTGAGCTCGACAACGCCAAGCCCAGCGCCAAAATGACCGCCAGTCTGGCCCACGCTGTAAAGCAGAAAGGCTCTCAGTTCATCACACAGGGTCATCAGTTGATCTTTTGAGAGGTCACGTAACGTCGACATACGGTGGTCCACCGCGTCGAGCAGCGGTGTGATTGGCTTCAGTGTTGGAATCTCGGATAACATCAGAGCAATTCTAGCCTATTCACGGCCAGATGTGTTGCGCGATTATGCTCAGATGTTATTGGTGTCGCTGGGGGTCGGGGCATCCATGGCGGACCTAAGTAGTAGTGACAGTCGCACGTATCCTTCGTTGTTCAGATTGACGCCATCATTTCGAAAGTAGCGGGGGTTGGGTCCTCCAGAGTTTGTACCCAGGAGAGCATTGGCATCCAGGTAGGAGATTCTTGGCTGCTGCATGGCCCAGGCAGCAAGGTTCTTGGATATTTCGTCCATTTTAGCGTAATCCGCTTTGTACAATGGCGTTTTCAAGGGCGAAATCAAGTAGAGATGCTGGGTTACGGCGTGGGCCTGATCCAGTTTTGCGAGTTCTTTTACGCCACGCACAAAGTCCTCGGAGAGCTTATTGTCTCGCAGGTGAAACTCGCTGTTGCTGGGCAAAAATACCAGCGACTCCGGGCGGTAGAACCCGATGAGCCTGTCATAGTTGTACACAATGTCGTTAACCGTCGCATCACCGAGGCCTCGCATCAGCACCTCTTGGGAGTCTAGAGTATCTTCCAGTCCTCGCCAGAGCTTGACTCTGCGTCCGCCCACGACCAAAACCGGGTTCTGCGGTATGTGACTAGCGCGGTCAGTTTTTCCGAACGCCTCGAGTTCATCGGCCCAGGCTTCTGGGGATGAGTCCATTACTGCTAACGTCTCTCTGGACACCAGGTAAGTCAGGTGTACGACGGGTATTAGCAGCAATATGGTGCAAATGCTTCGAATGGTGGTCCAGGAATACATTGGTTGCCCCAAAGTAAGATTCACTGATTTTGGCCGATTTGAACGATGGTGGCAATCCGTTGCTATTGCAGGGTGTGACGGGGTTCGCACCTTTGGCAGCTGGACTTACCCCAAAACAGCCATCGGTGTACGATTACGTCATGATCTACCAACAACATATTCCCCGCGAAGAGCTGTTTGCAGCCCAGTTGGAGCTGCTGATGCAGCACGGGCGAGTGGCGACTATCGGCGCCAACATGGTTGGTGTGCTGGCCACAGTGGCCCTGTTTTGGTCGTTTGTCGATTTCGTCTACCTGCTACTTTGGGCCTGTGGCGTCTTGATTATGCTGTTGTCGCGCTCGCTCTACATGAGTAATGCGTTGGTGGAACGGCGTTTCCAAAGTCACCCTAAACAGGTTTATTGGAACTTGATAATAGGATCCGGGATCACTGGTCTGGTGTGGTCCAGCGCTTTTATTTATTGGGCTGATAAGGTGCCGATTGAATCTCAGTACACGTTTGTGATGCTGGTAGTCATTATCACGGCGATTTCAGTGGGTGTGACTGTCGTGGTTCGAGAATATTTTCTGACCTACATGTTTACTGCCTTGTGGCCGATTTCGTGGTGGTGCCTTGTTCATTACTGGCAGGAGCCGTTCAACCTCCTTGTTGGTCTCGTGCTCCTGGGAGTTTGCAGTCTACTAGTGGCAGTCAGTAACTGGATCTACCAGTCTTTTCACGCCATGATTTCTTTGAATTGGGAGCGTGAGGCGATTTCCAAAGAGTTGGGTGAACTGACCGGGTCATTGCGTGATCGCAACCGGCAACTCCAGGAGGCCCGTCAGCAACTGACTGATTTGGCGAGTATGGATGAACTGACTGGATTGGGAAATCGAAGGCTGATCAACAACGTCCTGCAGGTAGAAGTCAACAGAGCGCGTCGAGCTGGCAGCGAGCTGTCGCTGATTATGCTGGACGTAGACCAATTTAAAAATTATAACGATACTTATGGCCACCCCGCCGGTGATGCAGTGCTGAAAAGGCTGGCCGATCTCATGCAGCGCGCCACTTCGCGAGCGGGTGAAGTCGTAGCACGTTACGGCGGGGAGGAATTTCTTTTGATCTTACCAGGAGCCTCCGAGCATTCTGCGGTAAGAACCGCCAATCGGCTCAAGGCGTTGATCACTGAAGAGGGTATTCCGCATGGAACCTCAAAAGTTGCTGACTATATTACGGTGAGTCAGGGCGTAGTCACTGTCCGCGCCGATGCTGATACCGCACCCGAAGAGCTGATTCAGCAAGTCGACGACTGTCTTTACAAGGCCAAGGACGCAGGCCGGAATACGATAGCGATCTGCGGAGGCGCAGGCTTCAATCAAAAGAATCTTCTTTGAAACGGTGAATCTGGCGACGCTGTTTCTTGGTGGGCCGGTGCAAGGGCCGATCAATCATGCCACCGGCGGCTTTGCGGGCAGCTGCTTCCTGCTCTCTACGTTGAATGCTATCAGCACTTTCTTGATAAAGCATCTCTGCTTCCGGAGCCCCTCTGCGCTGATTTGACAGCGCTACAACCTCAATGTCTTTCTCATCCCAGCCCTGACGAATCCTTAGGCATGCGCCCACTGTAATTTCTTTGGAGACCTTCACCCTTTTGCCGTCCAGCTGAACTTTTCCGCCGTCAATGGCCGCTTTTGCCAGGCTGCGGGTTTTAAAAAAACGTGCGGCCCACAGCCATTTGTCGATGCGGAGCTTGTTGTCGTTACCGGGGTCACTCATGGCACCGCCAGCCCGGGCATTATTTCGTCAAAGTGATGAATACCTGGAAACCGGGTATCGAGGCGCTTCTGGAGGCTGCTGTCTGGTTGCAGCAACGTCAGCAGATGGGCGATCCCGTATTCACTCGCGCTATCAAGAACACGCTCGTTATCATCTATCAGCAATGTACGCGCCGGGTTAAAAGGGTGTAGCAATTGCAGTTGATGCCAAAAGTGCTGTTCTTCCTTGGGAGCGTCCAGGTCGTGAGAAACTACCAGGCGATCAAACCAGCCGGTTATGTCGATCTGGTCCATTTTAATGTCCAGAGTCTTGCGATGCGCGTTGGTCACCAGTAATACCTCATGATGACTGGCGTGTAACTGCTTCAAAAACTCTATGGCGAACGGTCTGAGTTTGATCATGTGGCTGAGCTCTCGCTTCAGGGCCGGAATGTCGAGCTGTAGCTGGGCCGACCAGTAATCCAGAGAGTACCAGTCAAGGGTACCTTGACTGCCGCCAAAACGAGTGTGGAGAATATCTATCGCTTCTTGTTTGGCAATGTTCCTGTCCTCTGCATACACCTTGGGCAGGTGTTCCAGCCAGAAATAGTTGTCAAAATGCAGGTCCAGCAGGGTGCCGTCCATATCCAGGAGCACGGTGTCGATGTCTTTCCAAAGAAGCACGGCTTTGTATCGCCCTCGGTATTGGTTTGACTCAAATTATGCCCGCTTTTCTGTCTACATGCATGATTTGTCGGTTTTTCGTCGTGTAGCTAATAATTTTAGGCGCTGAGTCTAAGGCTTCGGGATGTTACAATCAGGGACGAACTACAGGATAACGATGTGTCAGATTTACAGGCTTTAATTCCCCCTCTTCTTGAGCTGTGCGATCGCGCAGGGCAGGTGATCTGCGGCCACTATCAGCAACCGGGTGATACTGCGTTTACCGCCAAGGGTGACCGTTCACCGGTGACTCAGGCAGATCTGGACTCCCACCGCATTTTACTCAATGGTTTGTGGGGCCTGGCCGACTCGATGCCGGTGCTCTCTGAAGAGTGCTCAGCACAGGAGTTGGCAGACAGGCGAAGCTGGGCACGATTCTGGATGGTAGATCCTCTTGATGGCACCAAAGAATTTATCGGCGGCACGGGTGAGTTCACTATAAATATAGCGCTAATTGAGGACTCTCGACCCGTGCTGGGCTTGCTCTATGTGCCACTGGAGCGCCAAGCTTACATTGGAATTCCGGGCCTAGGTGCGTGGCGGTACCAGTGGCAGGAGGGTGGCAGTTGGCACGAAAAATCGATAACAACCCGCGCCATCCGGTCTAACAGCCCGCTGGTGGTGCTGGCGAGCCGTCGGCACACCGGCCCCAGGATTGAGCGTTGCCTGACATGGCTGCGTCAGCAATGTGGCGATTTCGAGCGCGATAACAGCGGCAGCGCGCTGAAATTTTGTCAGATGGCGGTTGGCCAGGGTGACTTCTATCCAAGATTTTCCCCCTGCAGCGAGTGGGACGTAGCCGCCGGTCAGGCGCTGGTCGAAGCCGCCGGCGGCGCAGTGATTGGTATGGACGGAGAACCACTACGCTATAATATTCGTGATACCTTACTCAGCCCTAATTTTTTGGCAATCGCACAGCCCGATAACCCTTTGTGGCAGCAGATACCGGCAGAAGTCACGTGCTGAACTTTGGTGCTTGTATCGGTAATCGTTGTGGGGTTAGAGTTGCACGCTGAGATAGTTAATTCGGCGGTCGATACCCTACATCTATGAACCAACAGCCACCCGTCCATGGGCCCGAAGAAGCGGCTAATGAAGTCCTTACACCCGCCATGCGGTTGATGGAACTGCAGAGCAGACATCGGGCTTTGGATAGCAAAATTACCGAGCTCTATGAGTTTCCCTATCAAAATCAGATTCTTCTGCAGCGACTCAAGAAAGAGAAGCTTCGCCTAAAAGATGATATCGAACGACTCAAGGATGAAATAATCCCGGATTTGAACGCCTGAGCGCCCGATTTAGAGCTAGGCCGTTGGTAATAGCGCACCTTCCAGCGTCAGCAGTTGCTTCTTCATGGCCAAGCCTCCGGCGAAACCAGTGAGTGAGCCGTCGCTCCCTATTACTCGGTGGCACGGCACGATAATCGGCAATGGATTGCGCCCGTTGGCGGCACCGACTGCACGCACGGCGCTGGGTCTACCAATCTCGCGGGCGATTTCACCATAGCTTCTTAGCTTGCCAAAAGGTATGCGTTTTAGCGCACACCAAACTTCCTGCTGGAATTCAGTACCAGTCGGCTCAAGTGGCATATCGAATGTCTGCCGCTTGCCGTCAAAGTACTCGCTCAATTGGGTTGCGCATGCCGTCAGGAGCGGGTCTGATTGATCTTTTTGGGTCCCCGTAAGATGCTCACCTGGAAAGGCAATTCTTACCAGGTAACCCGCCTCGGCTAGCAGCTGTAAGTTACCCACAGGGGTGTTGATCTTTAGACTATTCATGGGCTTAGGCTTCTCCAGAGTAGATTGGCAGCATAGGATCGCCAAGGTCGCCAGTTATTTTGGCTATCTTTTAGTTCTACCTTATTCCGACCCAATTGCTGCCAGGCATTGATCAGGCCCAGATCTGCCGCAGGAAATACATCAGGTTCGCCCAGACCGCGCATAGCGGTCATGTTCGTGGTCCATGGGCCAACACCACGAAGCGCCGCCAGTTCGTCCAGCTCAATCTCCTCTGAATCGCCTGACTGCAGTTCCCCGAGACGGCGCAGTGTATCGCGGCGGCTCCCCGGCATCGGAAATTGATCATCACCGAGTTTGGCGATATCCCTGGCGCGGGGGTAGGTCAGCGCGGAGTCGCTGCGGGTACAGGCGCGGGCAAAACGCGCGCTGATACTGCACGCTGCTGCCGTGCTGACCTGCTGGCCAATTACCGCTCTAACCGCAGATTCCTCAGCTGACCATGCTCCGGGTACGCGTATTCCCGGTCGCTCTGCCAGCAGCTTCGCAAGAATCGGGGATGTTGAGAGTGCTGCGTTAATGGCCTCGGGGTTTGCGTCAAGGTCGAACATGCGCCGGACTCGCGCTATCAAGGGCATCAACGGCTGCAAAGCGGGCAGGCTCAGAGACAGCTTCAAGGCTGATTTATCTTTGATGGGTGTCACTGAAAAGTGCCCTGTTTGGCCATTAATCCGAATGTTCCGTTGGTAGCTGTTCGGTTCTGCCTGTTCCACACCGGGGACAGCGTGGCGGTAAAAAAAGCCCATGACACCTTGCCAGTCATAGGGTGGGCGATAGTGTAATTCGAGTTCGATGGGTGCACCGACCCGGGCAGGGTTCTTGCGTAACTCTCCCGGTGTTTTGTTAAATGCGCTGCGCACTGCCGAGTTGAATCGCCGTACGCTGTTAAACCCCGCCGCGAAAGCCACGTTTGTCAGTGGTAGCGTGCTTTCGGCAAGCAATTGCTTGGCCAGTAACAGGCGCTGATTCTGCGCCACCTCCAGCGGCGAGAGGCCCAGATCCCGCTGAAAAAGCTTACGTAAGTAACGCTCGCCGATACCCATGCGAGCCGCTAGCGTATCCAATGAACCTTCGCCATTTAGCGCTCCTGCGCGAATTAAATCGAGCGCTCTACTCACGGTGGTATGGGTTCCCAGCCAGGCTGGGCTGTTGGGCGTGGTTTCCGGCCGGCATCGTAGGCAGGGGCGAAAGCCGGCTTGCGCTGCCTGCGCTGCGTGCCGAAAATACACTACATTGCGCTCTGCTGGCTGGCGCGCCGGGCAGATAGGTCGACAGTAAATACCGGTAGTGCTGACGGCGAGAAAAAATTCGCCGTCAAATCTGCGATCTCGGGACAGGCGAGCCTGTCTGCAGATTTCTCGGTCCAACTCTGTTGTGGCGTTGTTGTTGTGTTCATCCATAGGCACACTATAGAGACGGCGGGCGTTGGCGACTAGCCAAAATCGGCCCTTTAAGGGCCCACAGGTAGTTTGGGCAGAAAGGTCCTTTCAGCTTGCTTTAAGTTGCCGTTGCCAGAATAGTACCCGTGCCCGCAACTTTGGCGGGATATTGTTATGCCTTTGGAATATTAGTGATGAACCTGATTATCTACGCAGTGCCGTTTTTCCTCTTCGCCATTTTGGTCGAGTTGGCTTATGGTCACTGGAAACAGCGCAACACTTATCGCTTGAACGATAGCGTCAGCAGTCTGTTTCTCGGCATACTCAGCCAGGCGCGGAGATTTGTCACTCTGGGCATTGGCGGCTATATCTATTTCCTGCTTACAGGCTATTTTTCCCTGTCACTTATGGCATCGTCTTATTGGGTTACCTGGGTGTTGGCGTTTGTGTTGTATGATTTTTGTTATTACTGGCTGCACCGACTGGGCCACGAGCGAATTATTTTGTGGGCGTCTCATGTTGCCCATCATCAGAGTGAAGACTACAACCTGAGTACCGCGTTGCGTCAGACCAGCACGGGCTGGTTGTTCAGCTGGCTGTTCTACATTCCAATGTATTTGCTGGGAATTCCTGCTGAGGTTGTGGTGATCGTTGGTTCGTTGAACCTTATCTACCAGTTCTGGGTGCACTCTGAACATATTCCGAAACTCGGTTGGTATGAGTGGTTTTTTGTTACGCCGTCAAATCATCGGGTACACCACGCTCAGAATGATATCTACATGGACCGTAACTATGGCGGTGTGTTTGTTATTTGGGACAGGCTGTTTGGCAGCTTTCAGGAGGAGTTGGATGAGGCACCCTGTGTGTACGGTATACGGGGACCCTTGCGCAGCTTGAATCCGGTAAAGGCAATAACCCATATCTATGTGGATATAGCGAAGGACAGCTGGTATGCCAACAACTGGCGGGACAAACTCAGGGTATGGGTTGCCCGAACTGGATGGCGTCCGGCGGATGTTGAAGAACGCTACCCGAGGCCAAAACACGATCTGTCTTCCTTTGAAAAGTACGATCCGGCGGCGTCCGCAGCGGTGAAATACTATGCATTTTTTCAGTTGCTTGCAGCAGCAGCTCTGCTCAGTGTCATGGAGTCTATGCAGTTAGGGTATTTTGCGGGTGTTGCGCTCTGGGCACTTGTCCTTGCTACCACTGTCACAACCGCATCTTGGCTGGAGGATTGTGACAATATCCGCTTGAGATTTTGGGAAACAGTGCGCCTTGGAAGTCTTGGTATACTTTTGATTTCAGGTGTTGCTGCCGACTTTAATACGCAGCTTTTGGTCGCTGGATTAGCTTACGGTCTGGCCAATATAGCGGGACTATTTCGACTCGGCCGTAGTGCGGCAAAGGGCGAGTTGCCTTCAGCGGCCTGAGAAACTTAGTTCTCTCTTTCGGCAGGCGGAGCGATGATTTCTGCCGCATGAGCGGCAAATCCGGCGCCGGCTTGTGCGTACAAGTTGAAAACAGAAATCCCCAGAAGCTCGAGTTCGGTTGATTCCTCAGAAAAACGTACGACTGCCGCAGTTTTGCCCTGATACTTCAGGTCTTCTAACAACGTTGCCACCAGAATATTCTCCTGATGATTGGTTAGCGCCAGCATAATTAGCTCTATACTTTTTAGGTCCAGGCGGAACCAAAAATCAGGGTCGCTGGCGTCAGCGGCAGCTACTCTGCGGTGTTCTTTTCGGTGGCGCTCAAGCTTCCTGTCATTGTCGTCCACCCCAAGTACCTCGCCTCCATAATGCTCGGCGATGGAGTCGTAGGCGCCCGTACCGATATTGCCCATGCCCAGCACGATGACTTTTACACCGCTGGTGTCGGGATAGGTCCCGCGAACCTGGCGAGACTCAAAGGCTTGTAATCGACTGCGATAGCGGTGATAAAATTGATGGGAGTATTTGTTCATGGGTGAAGCGATCAGGAAACTAACTGCAATGGCCAGCGATATACCGGCAATCCACTGATTATCCACCCAGCCCGCACTGGCAGCAACGGCGATCACAATCAGGCCAAATTCACTGTAATTAGTCAGCGTGGCAGACGTTAGTGTGGCGGTTCGTGGAGTGGTATGAAAAATCGTCATCAAAGGGAAATAGAGCAGAGGCTTGACCAGAGAAAGCAGGCCGATCAAAACTGCCAACACCATAATTTCAGTTTGCGGAAAGCCCCCCAGGCCGATAGATAGAAAAAATCCCACCAGAAAGAGATCCTTGAATTGCAGTAGATTACGCGATAACTCTTTTGCCTTTTGGCTATTGGCCAGGGCCGCACCGATAATGAGCACGCCAAGATCGCCCTTAATGTCGACCAGTTCAAACAGAGCTCCGCCTCCCAGCGCCAGCGCCAGTCCACACAGGGTAAATAATTCGCCATGCCCAGCGAGGGTCAGCAAACGGAGAATAACCGGGCGTAACGGGAATAGAAGCAATAGAGCCAGCGCGGAAAGGTCTGGAACCTTGCCGCTGGTGGACGCCAGGAATGCGACTGCAGCCAAATCCTGGATGATCAGTATGCTGATTGCCAGGTTCGCATGGCGAGAAGCCATCTCTCCTCGCTCCTGCATAATCTGAATGACAAAAACTGTACTCGAAAAGGTGAGTGCAAACGCGATGACTACAATCCCGGTAAGGTCCAGTAGCAGGCCTGGAGCCAGTGTTCCGGCAGCGTAGAGAACGCCCATAAAGAACAGTTGCATAGCAGTCATATGGATTAAGGTGGTCCCCCAGACCTTGGTTTGCAGGAGGTCTTTAGGCTGTAGCTTTAAGCCAATGGTAAAAAGCAGCAGGGTAATGCCTATCTCCGAGAGCTGCTGCAGCAATTCTCCCCCATCTACATTTATTTCATGCAGAACAAAACCCGCGGCCAGATAACCTATCAAGGCGGGCAAGCCTAGCGCCCGGCTCAACATACCGCACAGGAGGGCTACCAAAATAATGAGTGGGTCAATCATGCGTTAATTCTCTGCTGCAGCATTGCTTATATACTTGGATTGTTACGAACAGCCCACAGTACGGTGGTCGATAGTGCTATGACCAGCAGACTGGCGGTGACTCGCAGTAGTGCCACCGCACTCATGGACTCTATTGGGTCCAGCTGCAGCGCCAGTGCGATGCCGGCTGCAGTTACGGCCATTGCCAGGAATAAAGTAAAGCGGGACATGCCGAACAGGCCAATTCCAATGAACAGATAAATGGCTCCCAGAAGCGCCAGCAGTAAAGTCTCTCGAGACAACTCGGTAAACCAAAGCTCGGCAATATGACTGCAGCCGATGATAGTAATCAGCGTCGCTGCGATGTTCCGCTGTCGTTGGATATTATTCTCGACCATGTCTGCAATGTAGCACAGCTTCTCGAGCTACTGTCTCCCGATTGAGATGAAATTATGTCACTTCACGCACGGAGAATTTCGCCAGCATTTGCTATTATCTATCCACGCGATACCACGCTAATGAAAAGGCACCTCGAGTTCAATGGACATCACCACCCTCTTAACTATGCTTGCCGACGGAGAATTTCGTTCGGGGCAGGATCTTGCCAATGCCCTTGGCGTGAGTCGCACAGCAGTTTGGAAGCAGCTCAATAAACTGGCTGATCTGGGCCTCGAGCTAGAATCGGTGAAGGGTCGAGGGTATCGCATTCCGAGAGGTGTCGATTTTCTGAGTGAGGCGAAGATAAGAGGGGAGCTTGCCCCTGACGCGGCTGCCTTGATGAATGACTTACTGTTGTTTACGGTAATCGATTCAACTAACGCAGAGCTGATGCGGAAAAGGTCCGTCGGCGCTGGTTCTGGCCTGGTGTGTACTGCAGAACAACAAACTGCAGGTCGAGGGAGGTTGGGCCGGACTTGGGTAAGTCCTTTCGCGGGCAACGTTTATCTTTCTCTCATGTGGGAGTTCTCGCAGGGCGCTGCTGCCCTTGAGGGGCTTAGTCTGGGGGTTGGCGTCGCTGTCGTAAGGGCTCTCGAATCCCTTGGTGTTGAGGGCGTGAAACTGAAATGGCCTAACGATATCTTGCACGACGGCGCCAAGCTCGGTGGTGTGTTGTTGGAAATGGCAGGAGACGCTTCGGGTGTGTGTCAGGTGGTGGTGGGTGTGGGTATCAATGTATCAATGTCACGGTCTGCGGCTGTCTCGATTGATCAAAGCTGGGTTGATCTGGACAGGATTTGTACCGGGGCTGTGCCATTACGCAGCATCGTAGTGGCGGCACTGATCAATGAAATGTTGCCGATGGTCGCGGGTTTTGAGTCTGAAGGTTTTGGTCCATTGCATCAGGCGTGGTCAGATCTGGACGCTTATGCCGGTCTGCCGGTGGTTATACACAGCGGAGAAAAACTGCAGCGCGGGATCTGCCGGGGCGTTGATGGGCGCGGGGCGCTGCAACTCGAAACAAGCACTGGTATCCAATCAATATTCGGCGGTGAAATTTCACTGCGCAAGGACATCTGATGTCGTCTGGCCGCTGCCTGCAAATCGACTTTGGTAACAGTAGTGCGAAATGGCGTCTGTTGTCGCAAGGCGGCGATATTGTTACGCGCGGCCGCTATCTTCCCGGCGAGGAAGCTTCGCGCAATGAGCTGCTGAGTTGCAGCGGCGAATGCAGCAAAATTTGGGTGGCCAGTGTCGCTAGCACCGATACCGAAACCGATTTCTCCAATTTGCTGGAAAAACACTTGGGGCTTAAACCCTGGTTTGCACGCAGCCAAAAGCAGACCGGAGACCTGGTTAACAGCTATGCCGATCCCGCTCGTATGGGCGTCGACCGCTGGTTGGCCATGCTGGGCGCTAGAAAACGCAGTCAGCGTCGTGTATGCGTGGTGGATGCCGGTTCGGCATTAACGATCGATTTCATTGCGGCCTCTGGTCACCACGAAGGTGGCTATATTATTCCCGGTCCGGCCTTGATGGAACGTTCACTGCTATTGGATACAGATCGGGTAAGGTTTGAGGAAGATGCTGAGTACGCACTGACTCCCGGTTGTTCAACTGCAGAGGCGGTGCGCCACGGTATCGCCCTGGCACAGGTAGGTGCCGTTAGGGTTGCCGTGGACGAAGCACAGAACACGCCAGGCTTTGGCGAGGCCCCAGAAGTGTTTTTTTGTGGGGGCGGTGCCGAGGCTTTGGCGGAGTTATTTGGCCGCAACAATAATTTTGCTCCAGACCTGGTCTTTGAAGGCCTGCAGCTAATGTCACAGGACCGCGATGCTGCTGTGGGGAAGAGGGCAGGCTCAGACCAATGAAAAATATTCTGGTACTTTGCACAGGCAATTCCTGTCGCTCAATTATGGCAGAGGCTCTGATTAATCATCTCGCGGGTGACTATTTTACGGCGGTGAGTGCCGGAAGTTTCCCCGCGGGTTATGTGCATCCTGGTGCATTAGCAGCGCTGCGACGTCACGGCATACCTGTTAAGCAGCCTCGCAGTAAACCCTGGGATGAGTTTGTAGATGCCCACTTCGATCTCGTGATTACCGTCTGCGACGAAGCCGCCGCGGAGTCCTGCCCTATTGTGGACAGTCGCTATAAGCGGCTGCACTGGAGTACCCCCGATCCGGCACGTATAGAAGGCGACGAACAAGCGGTATGGCTTGCCTTTGAGGACGCTTATCAACTCTTAAAGATACGAGTTACAGCTGGCATAGGTTAAAAATTTATCCTGCATTACAACGCTTAACTCATGACTTGGTTAACAGCAAGTATTGGAATAAACGCTCATAACAGTTTTCTAAATAGGTCGTCACTGGTGCAAGTGGTCAGAGTGAAGCTCGGTCTGACTTCTTGATTCCAGATGGATGGATCTGATATACAATCACGCAATTGCAGGGTTTTGCTCGGGCCTGTTTGATTTTTTGGAATAGGTCTTAACGAGTGACCATAGTAAGTAGGGAGCGGCAGGATATGAAGGATAAATACCGCCAGCAATGGGAGTGCCTAGGTAAGCTGGACCCGTACTGGGCGGTTCTGAGTGATCATTCAAAGCGTGGAGGAAAGTGGGAAAGTGCTGAATTTTTTCATACTGGAGAGTGCGAGATAGCGGCCCTGATGGGGCGGATGAAGTCACTTGGTCTCAATATAAATCGGAAGCGAGCACTAGATTTTGGCTGTGGCGTGGGACGATTGACGCAAGCCCTGTCAGAGTACTTTACGCAGGTTTTGGGTGTAGATATATCCAGTTCAATGCTCGATGAGGCCCGAAGAGCTAACGCAACCAAAGCCAATATCAAATTTCTCCAAAATACGGACCAAAACCTAGCACTGTGTGCTGACAACAGCGTTGATTTTATTTACAGCAATATAGTATTGCAGCATATGCCTAAAGAGAGGCAGCTGATATTTCTGAGTGAATTTTTTCGAATTCTAGCAGGAGGTGGCACAGCGGTGTTTCAAACACCCTCGGGACCTAACTATCGGTCATGGCAGGGTTGGGTATTTAGACTACTAGGTTATAAAAATTTGAATCGTATTCGCAAGGTGATATACGGTGGCCCTTCCGGAATTATGGAAATTCACGCTTGTCCTCAGAACGAGGTGATTGCTCTTTTAAGAGATGAGGGTGTGGAACTTGTGCAACGGGATGCTAATTTCAACACGGGCAAGGCTTTAACAAGTTACATGTATTATGTCTGTAAGCCGGTTTAGTGAATCTTGTGAGAGGGCTTTCTTGAACACAGGTCCTGCTTTGACCAAGAAACAAGCAGGTATATCCCGTTTTCGTCCAGCAGGTGATTGCGTCCCCCGCAGCTCTTTCCCTAGGATCCTCCGCCTTCGAACGAGCCGTCTATACCGCCAGTTCGTTAGGATGGTCGATTTAGAAAGGCTGTAAAATGGTCCCAGGGTGCGTATTTTGGGTTGCTGCTTCTCCCACTCTTCGTTCCAAAATTTGGACTTGTATAGGGTGGGATCCAACGGAACACAAATGCCTGTGGAGCCACCTCGACGATCTTGTAATTACCCTTCCAAACGGCTAGATTTTTCCGGCACAATTCAAAGGGTTGCTGGTCAAAAATGTTGTTTAGGCGTGCTCCGATTCTACTATTGGCTTTTTTCGCGATACTCGCCAGCTCAGGCCTGTTATTAGCCTACACCGCACTGACCCCGGCCGTCTGTTCCATAGGCGGGACTACGATCACTATGGTTGCGCTCGGCGAATGTCATATTGAGGCGTCTCAGCCAGCCAAGGGGGTGATAGCACGTGGGAGCCCGCGAATGCGGTCAGTGAAGCAATCGCCGTGGTTGATGCTATCCCAACGCGAGCAGCGATACCGGTCCCGACAATGTCGGCCTATGGGTTGGTCATAACGGCAATGGGCTTGTTCCTGCTATCGGTTGCTGGGATTTGCCGGAAGCATGCCCAGGGTTAATACAGGGAATTGAAAGAAAAGGGGCTCTTAAGGGCCTCCGGCGCCGGCAACCGGGATGACCTGCGGATGGCCTTGTGCTGACGATATTAGGCATGATGTTCGTGGTCAATCGTCGCTTACGGAAGTCAGCAAAGCGGAAATAATCTGGAGAGAATAAACTGCAGGTAAGAATGAGCCCGCCTTCTGGTGCGCTTTTTCATTGATGGGGCATGGAATAGCGAAAAGAGCGACCCTTCCCCTATTGCATCCCCCCAACTCTTTGTCTAGAATCACCCGCCTTCGAATGAGCCGGCCGCATGGCTAGTTCGTTTGGATGGTCGATTTAGTAAGGCTGGCGTAGCTCAGTAGGTAGAGCAGCTGATTTGTAATCAGCCGGTCGGGGGTTCGATTCCTCTCGCCAGCTCCATTTCTGCCTTGAAATAGACCCGAAAACGATCAAAAATTGAACATATTTGAAGCGTAAACCATCGTTTTCAAGGGGAATGTTCAGTTGCGGGGTTCTACAGGGGGAAGACGACTGTAAGTTGATAATTTTATTGGAAAGTATCGGTTGACAAAGAGGTTGGCCGTCTGGACAATATGCCGCCTTTCGGAGGGGTTCCCGAGTGGCCAAAGGGATCAGACTGTAAATCTGACGCGAAAGCTTCGGTGGTTCGAATCCACCCCCCTCCACCAGAAAAGTAAAGGGTTTTACAGGGTCGCAAGATCCTGGTGGTACAGCACAGATACAGGGCCAGGGCCGTAACAGGTTGCCTGGTTAGACAAGCAAGGAAGGGTTTGGCCCAGAGAGTAGCGGGTGTAGTTCAATGGTAGAACCTCAGCCTTCCAAGCTGATGATGCGGGTTCGATCCCCGCTACCCGCTCCAGTTTGTAAGCCGTAAAGCTCATATAGCTCAGTCGGTAGAGCACTTCCTTGGTAAGGAAGAGGTCACCGGTTCAAATCCGGTTATGAGCTCCATTCGCTGCTTAGTAAAGAGCGAGTGGGGTGTACGCAAAGTGGACTGGGTGAAGTAGACACAGTTTTAAGTTATCAGCAGGCGCTGTATAGCACAGCTACAGCCGGTGTATATAGGAGACCGTCGTAATGGCAAAGAAAGCATTTGAACGCACGAAGCCCCACCTCAATGTGGGAACCATAGGGCACGTTGACCACGGTAAGACGACGCTAACAGCGGCGCTGACGCGTGTATGTTCGGAAGTATGGGGTGGTGAAATGGTGGCGTTTGACGGCATCGACAACGCCCCCGAAGAGAAAGAGCGTGGTATTACCATTGCAACGTCGCACGTTGAGTACGACTCTCCCGAACGTCACTACGCTCACGTTGATTGCCCCGGACACGCTGACTATGTGAAGAATATGATTACCGGTGCGGCGCAGATGGACGGCGCTATCCTGGTTTGTGGCGCGACTGACGGCCCCATGCCTCAGACCCGCGAGCACATTTTGCTGTCTCGTCAGGTCGGTGTTCCCTACATTGTCGTCTTCCTGAACAAGGCAGACCTGCTGGCAGAAGATTGCGGTGGCGCGGATTCAGAAGAATACGAAGAGATGAAAGAGCTGGTAGAGATGGAGCTGCGTGAGCTGCTGGATCAATACGACTTCCCGGGTGACGACACTCCGATCATCTGTGGTTCAGCGCTGATGGCACTGGAAGGCAGAGATGAGGGCGAGCTGGGTACTACTGCAGTGAGAACTCTGATTGAGACTCTCGATAGCTACATTCCCCAGCCAGAGCGAGCGATTGATCAGCCGTTTCTGATGCCAGTAGAGGACGTTTTCTCAATCTCAGGTCGCGGAACGGTTGTAACTGGCCGTGTTGAGCGTGGTATTGTGAAGATCGGCGAAGAGATTGAAATTATCGGCATCAAGGACACATTGAAGACGACCTGCACGGGCGTTGAGATGTTCCGCAAGTTGCTTGACGAGGGCCGTG
>JBLIEI010000007.1:0-81389 GCA_047633055.1 Halieaceae bacterium
AAAGAGGTGCCAGTGGAGGTATCAAACGAGATGATAGGTGGCATCACCGCGGTTCGGTGCGCCTCGGCTACGCTTCGATTCAAATGTGACCCTGCCCCGTAATCCGCTATCAACACGTATTGAACCGGATAAACGCGGTGTTATTAAAAGGAAGGAGAGAGCTCAATGAATGACGATTTTACTGTTAAAAGTGAAGGTGAACTCGATACTATTTTTGGCGAGCCTCATCCGATGGTAAAGAATAAGTGTAGCGACTCACTGTCCGATAATATGAAAGAATTTATTCGTCGCTCGCCACTAATATGCTTGTCTACAATCGACAAGAACGGACACCCGGATGTATCCCCAAAAGGCGACGCCCCAGGATTTGTGCAAGTTGATGAAGAAGGTAACTTACTGATTCCCGATCGGCCCGGCAACAAACTGGTATTTGGGTTTAGAAATTTACTGACCAACAGCAAGGTTGGCGTGCTCTTTATCGTACCCACCATGAGAGAGACCTTTCGAGTCAAAGGAACGGCAACCATCACACGAGACCCTGCGATCCTGAAAAAACTGGGCGCTGAAGGACAACCTGCCTTGATGTGCACTCATGTCAAAGTTGAGGAATGCTTTTTCCATTGCGGAAAAGCCATGATACGTTCAAATACGTGGAAGCCAAATGCGTGGGTCACGCACAAAGATTCGCTTATCTCTTTGAGTGTCGCCAAAGAAATGAAAATGGAAGGAGACGAGGCCGTTAAAGAAATCGAGGCTGTAATAGAGCAAGCCTACGTTAATGACCTCTACTAACATCCGGATCACTATTTCCCCTTAGTACAAGCGGTGCAATGTCCGCCTACTTTTTATACGCGCGGCTGGCCGGAATATTAAAACGCGAGGCAGTTTCCAAAAACCTTGCCGTGTAAAGTCCTCCCTTTTGCCGTTTTACGACATCGGGTGTTTGCTGGTGAACTCTCCATCGGGGTTGTTGGAGACACCGTCGAAAATTCAGGGCCAGTTTACCGAGTACGGCATCTGGCCCGAACCCGCGCTACCCAGGCCGGTACAGACCTTTACCTGTAATCTTGGGCAAGTCCAGGGCGGCCACCAGCCCGGGGGCTTGTTCAACGACAGCAGGTACTGCATTGACGATGGCTGTGGCGGTCTGTATCACCCCTGCAACAGCGTGGTTGCCGTTGCGGTCCTCCATATCCATGGTGATCTCCATGCGCGGCTCGCCTTCGATAATAACGCGGTAACCTTTACCCTGGGGCCAATCTGGCGCTATGTCGTCCGTGAGGCGTGTCACATGCTCAAGTACGATAGCCTCTCGACCATCGACGACACCGCGCACCTCAAACCGCATGGCGCCGGTGGTGCCAGCCTTGAACAGGCCCATGCCAATTTCCAAATCATGCTCTAGCGGTAAACGCTCATGCACCTCGTAGACCTTTTCCAGGGTTACCCCCAGCCCTGCGGCTACCGAGTACACTGCGCCGCCCCACCCCAGCGACAACATCCCTTCCTGGAACATCATGCAGTCATGATCCACAGGGTAGCCAAAACCCATCACCTCACGGATCGTATGTTCTTGCTCGTACAGGGCGTAGTTGATCACCTCGCGCATACGTATGCTGCTCCAATACTCAGACAGACCGGTAAAGACAAGCGGCATCGTATCGTTGGCAAATCCCGGGTCAATGCCATTGTTGAAGCACGTAGTGCCCCCTTCGGCACATGCTGCAACGAGGGGGTCAGCCAGAAACGCGACATTCGGATTCAGTGGATACTGCAACATGAACAACGAACTGGAAACAACATTGATACCCGCTCGCAGGCATCGCGCCAGGTCCTCGCCCGCTTCCATCATTCGGGTTTCCGAATGGGCGGTGTAAATCACGCAATCAGGCTTGCTGGCCAGCGCTGCGTCGATATCGTCGGTAGCCACGACACCCGTCGACTGCCCAAGCTCAACAAGCTCCGCCACGTCGCGCCCGGACTTGTCGGGTGAAGAGACAATGTGACCTACCAGCTCAAGTTCCGGGTGATTCATCACCGCTCTTACGGCATAGCTCCCCACGTTTCCCGTACCCCATGTGACAACTCTGTAGGTCATGCGCTTTGCTCCTGTGTGGTGAATTCGTGAGTGTTGTGATCCTGTCGAGATTGCCGTTCGATGGCCAGGGCGCCTCAAGCTGTATCGCAGAGCTCTTCAAATGAATCGGCAGCGCCATTGACAGCGAGTATAGCTCGGCCCAACGACTCAATGGAGCTCACCGCATAACACACGAGTGGAATATTGGTGGATGGTTTACCTAGTAGAACTTTGGGGATAATTTACCCGACAGGGCACCCTGGCCCGGACCTCCGCTTTATAAGTTCCAGCCCGCCAGTTTCTGAAAATGATTGATGAAACTGAGAAGTGATCGCAGTGAATTAGGTAAACTGTGCCCGTAATCCCCAGCTGCACTTCAAGGAGGTGTATTTGTCTAGCGACCTGTTATTCCGAAGACTCCAGGGCCTCGCCACAGAGGATCTGAAACCCATTCTTGTAAAAGGCCTACGGATGCCTGAAAAAAAGCTGCAGGGTGTCAAGCATGCTGACCTTGTAACGCTCTGTAGTGCTGAACTTCGCTCTGCAGCAGGCTCTTCTACAATTAACCTGACCCGCGCCCCTCACAAATTTCCTTATAAGCAATTGCTGATTGATGTAGCAGACAAACTCAGCATCGGAATTACACCGCTAAGCTGGACTAAATTCCAACTGAAAGACGATCATCAAGAAGAGGAGATCGAGCGAGTCATATTGGATCTTTTTGAACAACAAGCGCGGCAGTGGTGGAACAAGCTAAGAAACGAAAAGCGAATAGAATTCGTCGATGGAATCAATTCCTTACTACGCGCCGACGAACGCGTGACTGACCCTGTCAAAAAAGGCATCACCCCCTTTTTGCAGCAGCAAGCCATTGAGCAGTTAATACAGACCGGGCTAGTCGTTGGGTTAGCTAAATTGTCGGCTGGAGGCGCACTTGGCGCAGTCGGCATCTCAGTAATTGGGCAATTGGGCTGGCTCATATTACTGCAAACTGTGGGATGGATGGCGGGAGTGAAAATCGCTTTATTCGGCGTAGGAGGTTACGGAGCGGCTGGCGGCGCCGTCGCCTGGCTTGGCAGTGCCGCGATAGCAACCGCGGTCACTCTTCCCGGTGCGGTCGCTTTGATCGATGGTCCTGCTTACAGAAAGACCGTGCCCACGACGATCATGATCTTGGTAAAAAGCCGAATAAACAGCTTTATCGAGGATTAGCAGGAAATGTAAAATGAGGGACAGACCACGGTTTCCGGCCCAAGGGCAATGACTAGCGAGTGAACCGTTAGGTATTAGGGCTACAGCAACACTATCGCTATAACGGTAAAGCGCTCTGAGCCCTGTTCCTTTGATTGATCACATGGCGTCGCCAACGGCGCGGTCTTAGTGGGAAGCAATAGCGTTGGGGTATTGCGGGCTAATTGAGCAGAAATAGATTATTTTCGCATTCTACAATACACTTTCCGCTCATCAGGCAGTTTTTACAAAAAAGTGGACCACAATATGGCGTATGAACTAACGGGAAAGATAAAACTAATTCAGGAAGCAATGAAATTCGAAAGCGGCTTCACCAAACGGGAAATGGTGGTGATCGTTGAGGATGGCAAGTATCCACAGGAAATCAACATCGAATTTGTCCAGGATAAGATCAATTTGCTTGATGCCCTAAACCCGGGACAGGAAGTTACCGTGACTTTTGATATCCGCGGTCGTGAATACAACGGACGATATTTTAATAACCTTCAGGGGTGGAAAATCGCCAGTCAAGAAGGGAACACAGCGGCTATGGACGATGAATTTTCGCCCCCACCCAATTTCGATGGGCCGGGAATAGAAGAAGACGATATTCCGTTTTAAGAACGTAGGATGGCGGAGAATCGACTTCGTTCTCCGTAGTGAAAAATGGCTGACGCTTGCCACCCTGGCCAGCCAAGACGGAACAATGGAGACAGAGGTGTCCGGTCCAAGGGAAAAGATTTTTCCCCGCCAGATAATCTTGAACTCCTCTCAATATCTAGCGACGCACGAACCAGCGCAATTATATAGATCATTACCACCAGGAGAAAAAATGTCTTGGTGGTAGCTTCAATAAAAAAATGTCCTGCAGCAACATGAGGAGGAATACTGTCCACCCTATCGTGAAACGTAGCAATGATAGTTTCGCAACGCTAGGCTAACGTCCCATTCTATTGCATGCTCGTTCAATAATGTACAACACACATGTCGGCCCATTTTATCAAAGACCTGGTTAACGCAGCGCCCATTGGTAAGAAACGCCCATCTTCACTCTTGCCGTGTTGACGTATTACTTCTTCACTAAATTTTACAGCTTGCTTAAAACCAGGATGATCATGCCTATATCATTGTCGATCTTTGGGAACACCATAAAAGTTATCGAGTAAATTTTGATAGTCTGGATCAATATATTTTTCGGAACTATATAAAGGGCTATCTTTTATCTGTTGTGCGGTTAGATTAACTGATACCGTTCGACCTGCCCAACTTACCGACTCTAGCCAATCGGGCGCGATAAGCACCTTGCGCCCCCAGGCAACCATTTATTGGTGTCGGCAAGCATATAGCGCACTACCCAGCTTCTGTCATCAAAAAGACAATCCTTACATCGACCAATTTCCTCATCTATGCCATGCAAGTGGTAACTAATAATTTCATTCAGGCTTCTTAACATAACAGTATTTTTTCCATTGTCCTTGTGGTGCATCGTCATTTGCATCACGCCCATGTAGGAAAACGATTCTAAATGAACACTTGCTGTCTCGTCTGTACGCCAAAGCACAAAGTGTTTATATGAGGAGCCATAGCACTGTCACCAACCCCGTATATAGGGATTCAACCAAGCGGGTATTTCAATCAAACTTAAATCTGTACGGTAACCTACACCAAGCTCTCTGATCTTACTCTCATGGACTTCAAAGCGACTTTACTCACCGCAGGGGAGACACTACAAAAAATCTTGTTTCCATTGCCTGTTTTGCTAAGCCATGTCCTGAATGTATAATCTGAAAAACAAAAGCTGCATTTTCATACTCGCCTTTTCGGTTAGGATATTTACAGTATATTATTTTGGTTTTATCAGGATGAAGCGTTAGGCCACAGGTCTCAAAACGTTGCTTAATATCTTTCAGCAGGCGTTTCGCTTCATTCTCACTGGTACAGTGGACAAGGCCGTCATCGCAAAGCAATTCCGGTCTCGTTCGGCGCATGCTAACTCCGAACATTACCGAAAAACTCGCTCATACATTTCCTCTGAATTGTGATAGCAACAGCAAGACGCATTTTCCAGACCGGCACGATTCAGTATCGTGATCTCGCCCCGGCTATATCTCAGGATTTTTTGCTTCTGCAGGAATCCGGCAGCATTGGTTACGCCCACACGACGTACACCTAACATTTGCGCCAGGAACTTGTGAGTGAGATGAAAGCTGCCGAGGCCTGCCCGATCATGTGCCATGAGTAACCAGCGGGCGAGTCGCAGGTCGAGTGAGTGGAAGTTAATACAGGCCGCTGTCAACGCAAGCTGCGACTGCAACACATAAATATAGCGGTTTAAATAATACCGAAGCGCAGGAAGATATTCGAGTTCACGACGAAACGACGCTGCGCTCATACGTAATGCGGGACCCGCACCTTGCACCAGCGCTTGTAAGCTCGAGGAGTTTACGCCGAGTACCAGCGACGTACCGAGCATGCCCTCGTTGCCGACCAGCGCCAGATCCAGGTTTTCTTTCGACTCGACAGGCACCATTTGGGAAATGAAACCATCGAGCGGAAAATAGACATGCCGGATGCGCGTCTGTGGCTCCCAGAGTATGTCTCCATTGCATAATTCGACCTCGTCGCAAGCGGCGAGCAGACGATCTTGGTCTTTGCGTGGAAGCTTGGCCAGCAAACGATTGTTCAGCATAAACCTGATTGTCCGCATTCTGACCGGTCTGTCTGTGCAACAGCGAACATAGGGCAAAAAGTGGTGAATCGCCTTCGTTTTTCGAAGCTGCGGGGGTCGCCATTTCAGGCGCGCAACTACACAAGTGAATTGTACGCTCTGCCCGGTGGGACATCCGAAAGCAGACGATCGAACTCCTTCTTGACCACGGCGTAACACTCGCAGACGCGCTCCTCCAACTTGATTCGGTCCAGCACTTTGATGTGTCCGCGGCTGTATTCGATGATTCCGGCGTCGCGCAACTTCCCGGCGGCCAACGTGACCCCTTCGCGCCGAACGCCGAGCATGTTGGCGATCAGTTCCTGGGTCATGGTCAATTCGTTGGAGGACAACCGGTTCAGACTCAGGAGTAGCCAGCGGCAAAGCTGCTGATCGACAGAGTGATGCCGGTTGCACACCGCGGTCTGTGACATCTGCGTGATAAGCGCCTGTGTGTAACGCAGTAACAGATGCATCATCGGTCCGCCGCGCTTGAATTCTCGCTTGATGTATTTTGACGGCAAGCGGTAGCCAAAACCCGCGCTCTGCACGACGGCGCGACTCGGCGTGGTCTCCCCGCCCATAAACAACGATATACCGAGTACTCCCTCATTGCCGACCACAGCGATTTCGGCAGAGCCGCCATCTTCCATGACATACAGCAACGACACGATGGAGTCAGTAGGGAAGTAAACGTTTTTGAGTTGACCGCCTGACTCGTAGAGCACTTTGCCGAGCTTCAACGTAATCAGTTCCAGATGCGGCGCGATCCGTTTTAACTCGTCTGCAGGAAGCGCGGCGAGTAGTTGGTTTTGCTGCGGGCTGTGTGGGATGGTCATAGAATACGCCAAGCTTGAGAGCTTTTTACCGACGTCCCGATCGTACTAAGCGGGTCGTGTTGGTCACTAGTATACGCTTAAAGCTGACCCAGTGTACGATAGCGCACACAGATTGCTCCCGCTTCTACTCCAACGATCAGTGGGTAGTAGCAAAAAGCGACATCCGGTGCGACGGGCGTTGAGGGTTTCCGAAATCGCCATCACATGGTCGGTAGCGCAACACCACCGAGAAAGTTTCCGACAGAAGGGTTCCCGCTGGGGGAACGATGCTCGTCTGTGGACTGATCCCAGAGGCGCCTACAACATGCGCTGCAAAGGCGAAGCGGCCAGCAGCGAGCTCCGCAACCTGCCCCGTGGGCGCGAAAATGCCGGCTCCGATCATCACGCCGGCGCCCATCGCGATCGTACCCAGCAGGTTGAGACTGCCCTTGCTGTACTCGGCTGAGCGCTCGTTTATTCGTCAGCCCTGGTCATCATCTGAGTGCCCGCCGCTGCATGCATTCGCCGCCAGTGGGTATGGAAGCAAAGGTGATGGCCCAGGCCAAACCGAATTTAGTGGCATCGAGTTTCATGTTTTGCCCACCATGAGGTTCGTTGTCATTTCTTCCGGGCACTGAAACGCAGCTCTCTGGTGTTGCCACCCTGTTCGTGGGCATTGTACGCGGATCGATGTAGCATCAAGATCAGTCTTCCAGCGTGAAGCCCATTTTGATGGTCACCTGCCAGTGGGCCACTTTCCCGTTTTCCACGTGACCGCGTGTCTCCACGACCTGGAACCAGTCGATATTTCGCACCGATGTGGAAGCCTTGGTAATAGCGGTACTCACGGCATCCTCTATGCTCTCGGTCGAGGACCCAGTGAGTTCGATAGTTTTGTAGACGTGGTTGCTCATGCTGTTCTCCTGAAGAATTGTTAAGTCTGCTCTGCTCTGCTCCATCGAATCAGAGATCACAGGACTTTTCTATTACGTCATATCGAGCGCGTGTCGTCTGTTTGATACCGCACGTAAGCTTGCAGATGAGCCTTAAGTGCGGCAGCGCACCGACTTGGCTACTGATTGGGAACAAACTAAAAAAAATTGGAGAAGGAGCCCTTATGTCGAAGAAAACCGTAATGACCGATATCAAAACATTGCGCAGCCATGCACGTAAGCATATCGAGCAAGGAGCAGTTACCGCTGGTTACACCGCAGATCGGACACAAGTGCTGAAGTTACTTAACGAAGCACTCGCTACCGAAACTGTTTGTGTTCTGCGCTACCGGCGCCATCACTTCATGGCCCGAGGCATTCATGCAAAAGGTATCGCCAATGAGTTCCTTGTTCATTCCAACCAAGAGCAGGGGCATGCAGACCAGATTGCCGAGCGCATTGTGCAACTGGGTGGCGAGCCCGATTTCGCGCCGGATACTCTTACCAGTCGCAGTCATGCGGAATACGTGGCAGGAAACACATTGGTTGAAATGATCAAGGAGGATCTGGTAGCAGAACGTATAGCCATCGATAGCTATCGCGAAATGATTCAATATCTCGGCGATCAAGATACAACGACCAGCGACATGCTGAAAGTAATCTTGGCGGTTGAAGAGCAACATGCCGATGAACTAGCCGATTTATTGGCGGAAAAGCCAACGGAAAATTTCAGCAATTGAAGCGCGAGAAAAATCGAGCATGCAGTTATCGAACAACTGCATCTGACAAGCCGCCCTTATGTGTGTTGCGCATTTTATCGCCATAGCCTTTCTGGTCGCCACACATTCCAATGTGACTGCTGCCGATACTGAGACTGCCGCGGCCCCCAGCGGCCAGGTGGTGGCGGTAATCAGCCCAACGCTTGAACGCATTGTTGAATGGGATGAGTATACCGGGCGGGTTTCCGACACTTTCGTCAGTGTTGGCAACCCGCTCGCCGGTGGTGCCGCCGGTGGAACGCTGTTAACCACCGTGGTCTCTATTGACCCGATCTATCTCGAGTTTACAGCCAGTGAAGCTGAGTATTTGAAATATCGTCGCCGGCACACAATTCATATGCGATAACACTCCCATTGTTCCACAATCCGCCGTGCCTTTGGAAAAGCTCACCCACCGCTGAATCAGACGATGGTCTCGAGTCATGTAATGCGTTTCACACATTTTTTCATCAGCAGGCCCATTTTTGCCAGCGTGATCTGGGTATTGGTGGTGCTGGCGGTGCCATTGCCTACCAGAGCCTGCCGGTGGGCCAATACCCGGACATTGCTCCACCCACGATCCAGATAAGCGCCGCTTATCCTGGCGCGTCGACTGAAACCATCAGTGGCACGGTCGCCGCTGCTATTGAGGAAGAAATCAACGGTGTTGCTCTAGCCGAGCCGCGCCTGCCCGCGCCAGTGCGCCGCCTGGGTATCTCGACGGTACAGTCGAACCCGGATGCGCTGATGGTGGTACACATGTATTCGCCCGATGCGAGCCGTGACCAACTCTACATTTCCAACTACGTACGCTTGCAAATGCGTGATCGCCTACAGCGATTACAAGGGGTAGGGCAGATTCAAGCCTTCGGCTTTCGCGAGTATTCCATGCGCGTGTGGATCGACCCGGATATTGGGGCGATGCTAGACCTGACCGGTACCGATATCGTCAATGCACTGTGTAGCAACAACGTCGAGGTGACGGCTGGCGTACTGGACGCTCCGCCCAGCGAGGCGTAGGGCGCATTCGAAATCAGCATACAAAACTCCGGTCGCTTCACAGATCCAGAAGATTTCGAGAAGATTGTCGTAAAAGCTGGTGACCTTGGCCATCAGGTGCGGCTGCGTGATGTCGCCGGCGTTGAGCTCGGTTCCGGGAACTACAGCGCCAGCGCCAAACTGGACCAGTTTCCTGCGCTCGCCTTACTGATAAAACAACAGCCGGGATCCAATGCACTCGAAACCGCAGATCGTATTCGCGCGACGGTTGAAGATATGTCAGAGAAATTTCCCGCGGGGCTCGCGTACAGGGTTATCTATAACCCCACGGGGATTGTCGCCGAGTCCATTGCCGAAGTGGAGTAAACCATACTCGAGGCCATCATTCTTGTCGCGCTGGTCGTCTTCGTCTTTTTACAAACCTTGCGTGCCTCGCTGATCCCCGTTCTGACCATACCTATATCGTTGGTAGGTACCTTCGCGGTGATGCGGCTGTTCGGTTTTTCACTAAACAACCTGTCCCTGTTTGGGCTGGTACTGGCCATCGGTATGGTGGTGCATTGATTTCTATCGCGCTGGTGCTGCTTGCGGTGTTTATTCCAACGGCGTTCCTGGATCGAGTCATCACCGACGGCCTCGCGCTAGAGCACATCGAGCACGCCGCGCCTTTTCACCGACATCGACCGAGTCAAAGCCGACCAACTCGGTGTCAACGTCGAAGACATATTCTCGACGCTGGAAGTCTATCTGGGCTCGACCTACGTCAACGACTTCAGCGCGTTTGGACGCGGCTTTCGAGTCGCTGCCCAGGCCGAGGAGTATTACCGCAAATCCGCCACCGATATTGCGCGGCTGCGTACGCGCAATAGGTAAGGCAATATGGTACCCATAGGCACGGTGGCCACGTTTAGAGATGTAACTGGCGCGAACCGCGTCGCTCGATACAACCTCTACCCGGCGGCCACCATGCAGGGCGATGTTATCAGCGGATTCTCCACGGGCAATGCCCTGGACGAGGTCGAGGCGCTTGCCGCCCGTGAGTTACCTCGAGGGGTAAACTTCGAGTGGACCGACCTTGCATTACAGGAACGTATGGCCTCAGGTACGGCAGTCATCGCATTTTCGTTGGCGGTAATATTCGTGTTCCTGTTGCTGGCGGTAATCCTGATTGTTCCCATGTCGCTGCTAGCCTCACTGACCGCTGTTATGGCGCGAGGTTCGGATATGAACATCCTGGTGCAGATAGGCTTCGTTGTATTGATCGGGCTTGCGGCCAGGAATGCGATCTTGATCGTGGCGTTCGCACGCCAGGCCGAAGAGCGCGGTTTGTCAAGCCTGGAAGCGTCCGTAGAAGCGGCCCGGTTGCGACTTCGCCCAATCGCCATGACATCTTTCGCGTTTATTTTGGGTGTTGTGCCGCTGATCTTCACGCCAGTGTTTTACGTGGCAATCCGTGCCGGGAGCGAGCGTTTAAAGCGAAGGCTGTTTGATTGAGTGCGGGGCTCAGTTTAAAAGAATACTGCTTTTCGACCCTAGGGCGCACAGATTCGACTTGCGCCGCGCAACGCCTACGGAACCAGCCTTGTCCTGTCTTGCTCATCATCGTTTTCTGTATACAACTCAAACGTCGCTCACTAAGTGCGCCCAAGGACAGACGTGAGGGCAATGATGCGCTGGATCGCGACCGGCAGGTGATCACCTTTTGTGGCGATGGCGGCCTTGCCATGGGGAAAATCAAAGAACTCTGGGTCGAACATGGACCAAGCAAACGAGACGTTGCCCACTAATGCAGAAAAACAAATGACCAGCAAAAATCCTGAAGCGGACTATTCCGACCTCACCGCCGTTTTTGTCAACACGTCGTTGAAGAAAGACGGAGCCAGTTCCCACACCCGCTTGCTTATGTGCGCCTCTATGCCATGTCCGGCATGCTCAATGATAAAGGCCAGAGCTTCTGTTATAAAAAGGCTGGTGAAGCGATCGTCAACGGAAATGAAGATGGCATCAAGCACTCATCCATGACCATTCTCTATGCGCTGCAACACCTTGGATATACGATTCCGCCGCAGGCTGATTGCGGATGGATTGGCGAAGCCGGACCTGGCCCTTCGTACGGCGACGAATCCGATGATAGTCCAATTGGTTTCGATAACGAATTCACACAACGCAATACAACGATAATGACCTGGAACTTGCACCACATGGCACGCATGCTGAAGGATACGGGTGGGCTGTTATCGGCGTTGGGCTGGCCGATTGCAGCGGTGTCTTCGAAGCTCGTGCCGAGTATGTACACGGCGGCGACCCCGCACTCTACCACCGTGATTACCGTCTTGTTGTCAGCCAATCACGATAGCCCCTTTGGACTTTCTTCAGAATAACTATTCAGAGGAGTCCTGAAACTCAAACTCATGCTTGGACTCACCTGTTGATACAGTCATCCAAAACCGAACGGGTGACGTGGAGGTTCGTTCGTAGGTCGCAATGTAGGTAACGGCGTTGTTTTCAAGAACAGGTCTGAAATTCAACGTCGTACGATGACCGATGAGATTCTGCAGGTATCCTGTGAATGACCCTTCAATGTTAGGCATGACATGGTCAGCATCTTCTTCCTGCAACACGCAGGAGATGATACCCGTGTCGTCCGATGGTTCGCGCACATCATATGTATCAATTACTTTGTTTGGCAATTCGCTCGCTTGAATCGAAGAGCAACGAACCGTGTAGGTATCGAAGCGCTCAACGATGTAAGATCGGGCTTCTGCCTGGGTTGAGACGCCAAAAGAAAGTGCGGTCAGAGCGTAGAGGGTCATCAGTTTTTGAGCGTTCATATACATTCCTATTACTATAAGTTACCTGGTCCTGTAGTGCGGCCAGGGCGTTGTCACTCCTGGTCGATTCTCCGCATGAACGGTCAGCATCATTGCCATCGTTAACGCAAAGAATGCTTCAGCAATGAGTGATCGATAGTTTCGGCTAATTGTGGACACGTGGGTTCTTCCAATAGGAACGGAATTTCACAAAGACATTGTCCGTGGTCGAAGTGAGATCGTCTGTACGCTACCGGATAGACGCGGCGCCGAGCCCCGCCAATGACATCAGGGATGACAAGTGCACCTGACATTCCGATGATTGGTTGGGCTATCCACTTTATGTTTGGTGTCATTACCTGAATCTTGCCCGATTGAAAAAGAAAACCCACTGGATAAAGTCATTGAATTCTTCGCTGCGATGGCTAATTTTTGCGTACTGATTTTTGTGTATCTGAGGTGCCCTTTAAATATTTGAAAAGATCGCTATCAGTAGACAGTATTAACGTTGTCTCACTGTCAACTATTGACTTCAGCGCCGCCATAGACCGCGTAAACTCGTAGAAGCTCACCGCCTCTTTACTCTGGTTGTAGGCTTTAGCGTAAATTTCGGTGGCTTTGGCGTCCGCTTCACCACGAATCTCTTCCACTTGCCGATAGGCCTCAGACTGAATTTTATTGAGGTCTCGCACCCTGTCGCCGCGAATTCTGGCTGCCTCCCCATTGCCCTCAGAAAGGAATCGCTCAGCAATTTGGCGTCGCTCGCTGATCATTCTACCGTATATTTTTGGTCGGACACTTTCGTTGTAATTGATGCGCTTAAAACGAATATCCAATAACTCTATACCGAAAATACGGACTTTTTCTGCGGCAGCGCGAAATATTTCCTGCTCCACTAAAAGTCGGCCTTTTTTGATAGGGACCAATGCGCCCATATCTTGCTTGCGCTCGGCATCGGTGAGCAATTCATCTCGCTGAGGCTTTCGATCCTTGGTGGTTCGGATGATTTCTATGAGTTCGTGTTTGGCGACGGCATTGCGTGTCTCACTGCCCAGGATGTCATCGAGGCGAGATTGCGCGCTGCGTTCATCGCGTAAACGCAGGAAGTACTGCAGCGGGTCCGTAATGCGCCAGCGAGCAAATAGATCTACTGAGATATAGAGCTTATCCTTTGTGGGCATATCTGATGGCTCGCCGTCCCACTCTAGAATGCGTTTTTCGATGGGGTTTACGTCTTGAATAAACGGCGCTTTCAATTTCAGGCCAGAACTTAGGATGGGTTCTCCCACCGGTTTACCAAATTGCGTAATAATGACTTGCTCCACCTCATCCACGGTATAGAGTGAACTCGAAAGAACCAAAATACCCAATAGCAGCAAGATACCTACAGCGATCACTTTAAAATTGGTCACTATAATTTACCCTTGGCATCATCCAAATTTAGTAAGGGCAAAATGCCTTTTGCGTCTTGATCCAGTATGATTTTTGTTTTTATCTGCGGCATAACTACCTCCATGGTTTCTATATATATTCGCCGCAGCGTCACTTCTGGGGCCCTGAGGTATTCAATAAATAACGCATTAAAGCGCGTAGCGTCGCCCTCCGCCTCGTTAATGCGTTTTAATCTATAGCCGTCTGCTTCGCGAATTCGTTGATCCTTTTCGCCCTCAGCAAGTGGAATAACTTTGTTGTAATCGCGCCGAGCCTCGTTGATTAACTTTTCTTTTTCCTGCTGGGCCTGATTCACCTCGTTAAAGGATTCTTGCACCGGTTTTGGCGGGTTAATATTTTTAAGCTGTACTTGGTCAATGCTGATTCCCATGGTGTATTTTGTTGCGAGAGCTTGCATTTTTGACAGCGCATCTATCTCGATATCCTGGCGACCGATAGTGATCACCTCGTCTACCGTTCTGTCTCCTACTACTTCTCGCATTACCGATTCGGATACGTATCGCAGTGTTTCCTTAGGCTCTCTAACCTCAAATAAGTATTTCAAGGGATCCGAAATTCGATATTGCACCACCCACTCGATTAACGCTGCGTTCATGTCCCCGGTTACCATTTGAGTTTCTCGTTTTTCATCGCGAATAATAGGCGTTTGATAGGGGTCCCTGGCACCGGGTGTTGCAAAACCGAACTCTTGTTTAAGTTGACGTTTCACAGGAACAACGATCGCAGAGTCTATTCCAAGGGGAAATTTGAAATGCAGACCAGCAGGAACTTCTTTCAAATATTTGCCAAAACGTTGCACTACGGCAACGGAATCACTGGGTACGGTGTAGTACGCAGTCCAAACACCAATCGCAATCAGTGCCAGCAATGCAATAAGAATAAACGACCTCGGACTGCCACCCGACAACAATGGTTTTAGTGTCTGTAGCAATTTCTGTACGATTCCATCTAAATCAGGTGGTTGTTTTTCGGTTCCACGTTTATTCTTGGGACCGTTACCTGTTGCCATCTGTTTTTTCCTTAGTAAAGTTTGAGGTCATATCGAATCGGTTTTTGCTTATCGCGAAAATTGATGTTTCACAAGCTCTGATTGTATGCAGTTTCTTCATCTATCGTCTGTTCGACAGCGAACAGAGGAACTACATTGTTTAGTCCAATATTCGCGGTCTTGAGACGGGCATGCGGCTCGTAACGCAATACTCCCGGCTGAGAACGTGGCGGTTCCGGATTTCTCCGCGCCCGACCTCGGTGCATTGGTCGACAAAATCCTAGAGACTTGCTGACACTGGTATCAAAACTACATGCAAAGGAGCAAAAGTAACGACCGACACGGTGGATAGGCTGATCTGGTTCGCAGAGGCATCGTCGGAATAGCAGCGTCAACACCGGGACCGCATCAGCAGTAAACGATCCCATCATCGATCATTGGCGCCTACCCGGTCATATAATCTGAATCTGGACCCGCGAGATAAGAGACGAAAGCGGCCACATCGTCCGGCGTTTCAGCGCGAGCCAGTGCAATCCCCTCCACATATTTTTTGTAGGTCTCCCCTTTCGACGCACCAGTCAGTTTCGCAAAGCGTTCGTCAATGCGCTTGCCCATCTCCAAAGTCTCCAGCGTGGCGAAAGCGTCCACGTGGGTATTCAGCAGAGCCGCCGCCTTTCTGTGCGCCACCGTACATTGACAGGCCCGACCTGGAATATTCGATACACTGCGACTACTGTAGGCTCACTGACTTTTAGCTCATGATCCCGTGATAATTTGCATTGTCAGCCACGTAGCATCCGCAAGCGGCGGCCTCTAGTCCGTCGCGGTCCACAATCGTGACATCTCCACGGCTGTAGCGGATCAAATTGCGATTTCGCAGCGCTGTGGCGGCTTTGGTGACACCAACACGACGCACGCCCAACATATGAGCGAGGAATACGTGTGTGACGCGAAAGTCATCTGAGTGCGCCCGGTCCTGGGTCATCAGGAGCCAACGGGCGAGACGCGCTTCCACGAGGTGAAAGCGGGTGCAAGCGGCGGTTTGCGCAAGTTGTCTTATTATCACATAGAGGTATCGCTTGAGTTGCAGGGTCAAGGCGGTGCTATGAGCGAGTTCGCGGCAAAACGGCGCCACATTCATACGCAGTGCCGTTCCTTCCCCTTGTACCACGGCGTGTAGCGGCGATATATCCACCCCGAGAACGAGGGAAACTCCGAGCATGCCCTCGTTGCCAATCAGACCTGCCTCCAGGCAGGCACTGCTATCAATCCGCGTTACCAGCGAGATGAAGCTTTCCGTAGGGAAGTAGACATGACGAATTCGCTCGCCGGGCTCGGTCAGGATTTCGGCAAACGCCAGTTCGACCGGCTCACAGTTTGCCAGAATTCGCCTACGGTCCAGGGCCGGCAAAGCGGCAAGCAGACGATTGTTGGCCTGGGCGTGCTTGATGATTGGCACATGGACTCTCCTGCAGCGTGAAATTCCGTCCGTCGGTACACCGAAAGCCGGCAGTACAATCCTGATCTCGAAAGCCAACCCGGGGCACACTATGCCCCGATGCCGGAACGTAACAGTCTGGAGTGAAATCTGCTGGTCGTCTGGACGGTAGCGCACGTAGTGTGCCTGCCTCGTCCCTTCATGCGGCAGCGATACCGGAGCACAGATAGGGCCCGGAGCACGATGTATTCTAGAGGTCGCAGGTGGAGCTATCTATTGACTCGGCGTTAATATTTTTTTGTGCGGGCTGGCCCTGAGTTTAGGCGATCATTGCCGGAACCGGTAGGTTAGCGTTTTTCAGATCGGTTCAGACTGGTGGTAAGGTTCTCATTTCGCCATTTTTCAAACCCGCTTTATTGCGGCACACCGCGAGGTTTTTCAAATGCCCATATTACCGAGTGCGTTGATGACCTGTCTGATGATGGCCGCTGTTTGGGGGTAATCCTCTTCCACTTCATCTAACAGAATTTCTGCGGATTCTATAAGGCCGGGCGGAACCGGTTCAGCTATTTCAATATCGTGCACGTAAATTTGCAGTTGCTGCATCAACTGCTGTTGTTGCGGGCTGGTTTCATCATCACCAAAACTCTCATGCAAATCACTGATAAGGGCTTTTAGATTATCGATTGGCATAATTCCTCTCCGTTGCAATAGACTTAACTTACATACCCTCACTATAAGCCGGTCCATGGGGAAACCCTAATTCAAGCCACCATCGGTAGTTCAAGCAGACCATGACAATGGCTTTTCCAGCGGCACGTACTGACGGCACTAATCCAGAGATATAGAAACCGCAGATACCACTCTTCGTTCGGACGTTAACCACCCGACCCGCACTACAGGACCAAGTAACTTATAGTAATAGGAATGTGTATGAACGCTCAAAAACTGATGACCCTCTACGCTCTGACCGCACTTTCTTTTGGCTTCTCAACCCAGGCAGAAGCCCGATCTTAGATCGTTGAGCGCTTCGATACCTACACGGTTCGTTGCTCTTCGATTCAAGCGAGCGAATTGCCAAACGAAGTGATTGATACATATGACGTGCAAGAATCATCGTACGACGTTGAATTTCAGACCTATCCTTGAAAACAACGCCGTTACCGACATTGCTACCTACGAACGAACCTCCACGTCACCCGTTCGCTTTTGGATGACTGTATCAACAGGCGAGTCCAAGCATGATTTGTAATTTCAGGACCCTTCTGAAGAGCTATTCTGAGGAAAATCCCAAGGAGCTATCGTGATTGACTGACAACAAGATGGTAACGTGACGAGCTCGTCGCCGTGTATATACACAGCGCGAGCTTCGAGCGCATGGTTTAGTGGCAGCATACCAGACCACTGCTGCTGGTAGTCAAATCCCGGCGAACCGCTGCTGGGTCCTGCGAGAGCCCAAGTGATCAGCGCCAGTATCGGGAGGATGAGGATCAGTAGAAACTAGAGAACTTTCTTGCCAGTGGTCGCGCCGCTGGAACTAATTTTAACTATTGCCCAGATATCCAGTGCCAGGACTGTCAGGGCGAAAATACCTACGCTGGTTTCTATAATACACCTCCAATGATCGTTATACAGCGCTCCTTCCAACAAGGGCCGTTAGCAGGTTGAATCGAGGTTAACCTGATAACAGCGGATGGAGAAATTCACTTTTCTGTTATGAATAGTTGTTATTCACGAAACCCCAGTTTACCAGTGCCCAGAACGCGTCCAGATACTTGGGGCGGGCATTGCGGTAGTCTATGTAGTAGGCGTGCTCCCATACGTCCACTGTCAGTAACGGCGTGACCGCTGAATCAGTCAGGGGGTTGGCGGCGTTGCTGGTATTAAGTATCGCCAGACTGCCATCATTGTTCTTTACCAGCCAGGTCCAGCCGGAGCCAAAGTTGCCTGCGGCGGACTTGCTGAACGCTTCCCTGAATTCATCGAAGGAGCCGAAGGAGTCCTCGATGGCAGAGGCAATGGGGCCGACCGCAGCCCCGCCACCTTCAGGGCTCAGGCAGTTCCAATAAAATGTATGGTTCCACACCTGCGCGGCGTTGTTGAACAATCCGCCCTCCGCCGTCCTGATAATTTCCTCCAGCGACTTGCCCTCGTTATGCGTGCCCTCAATTAGGCCATTGAGCTTCTTCAAATAGCTCTGGTGGTGCTTGCCGTAGTGGTAATCCAACGTCTCTTTCGAGATATGGGGCGCGAGAGATTCCCTAGAATAAGGTAGTTCAGGTAATTCAAAAGCCATTGATTGTTCCTTGTACATGGTTTAATACTTTGACAAGCCACCGCTCACCACCAGATTGCGCGGTTTGGCGCCATGTTCTTGCCCGTTTCTTGAACGTTATAGAAGGTAGCACGACAAGCCGATAATCGTCTGTTCGTCATCACACAAAGGTGGATGAACATCTTCGCCACATCACACTGTTCAAGTGCGGCAGCGCACAGATATGGCTGCCGGGTGAGAATATGTTTTGCTGTTAGGGGAGGAGACCACAGCGACCCAGAAAATCGTAATGACCGATATCAAAACATTGCGCAGCTATGCACGTAAGCATATCGAGAAAGGAGCGGTTACCGCCGGTTACCCTGCAGATCGAACAGAAGTGCTGAAGTTACTCAACGAAGCACTCGCCACAGAAATTGTTTGTGCGCTGCGCTATCGCCGCCATCACTTCATGGCTCGGGGTATTCATGCAAAAAGTATCGTTAATGAGTTTCTTGTTCATTCCGATCAGGAACAGGGGCATGCTGACCAAATTGCCGGACGCATTGTGCAACTGGGTGGCGAGCCTGATTTTGCGTCAGATAATCTTGCTAGCCGCAGTCATGCGGAATACGTGGCAGGCAAGTCACTGGTTGAGATGATCAAGGAGGATCTGGTGGCGGAACGTATCGCCATCGATATCTATTGCGAAATGATTCAATACCTCGGCGATCAAGATCCAACGACGAGTGAGTTGCTAAAAGAAATCCTGGCGGTTGAAGAGCAACATGCCGATGAACTTGCCGATTTATTGGCGGGAGTGCCAACGGTCTCGTAATCACCAATTCGGTCATAGTAAACCAGCTAGGTTAGTAAAATTCGGCTAGTTTCCAATTCGACGTCTTTCGCAATCTCGGAGATCATAATTGGACTGCGGCTGCCATTTACAACTTTATCCAGTTAGATGCGATTTTGGAGCGGTTGCCCTCAAGGACTTTCCAAAAAATATCCGGCGGTGCCAGGCGGCTGATCGACGCGGGGCTAAGTGCTGTCCCACATCACATTACACTCTTCCCTGACCGCTGCGCGGAGTAATTCGATCAAAGGCAGTGCTCGGTGCGAAAGACTGATGGCCGATTCTTCGTCATCTCAGTCCTCAGACAGTTCCGGCTCGGTTGGCGACGTTTCGGCAGCAATCGCGGACTCAAGTCGATCCAGGACCACCTGAACATCTTCTGCCAGAATCGCACCTGGCACCATATCACTGTGGCCCATCATTGTGAGCAGCCGAAGTGCCACCTGGCCGAACATCGTTATGTCCGCATAGGCAGGGGAAGAAAAGGTTACTACACGCTATAAATTAAGGTAGGTCTATCGCAGCACATACAACTTCAGACCTGCTTCCACGCCGGATCGACGTTACCAACGGATGCCCGCGGCGGTTTGAGGCAAGGCCGCGGTGCTACTCAGGCAAGGTTGATCCGGAGCTCTAGGCCTGGAACTCCTGACGGATCTCGTCGAAGCGCCTGTCTGTTCGTTAACGAACGGAATCGGCGCACTAAGTACCCTACCATCCTCAAAAGTGGATTCGTGCACTGTTGGGGTCGCACTTCTATGATCGCAGTTCCCGCGTTGCTGCCCAATATCATCGGCGGCAGCGTGTTGTTCGCGATGATGGCCTATGCGCAGGTGCGCCATGAAATCGAGGCCGGCCCCACCACACCCCGGCCGGCCGGCGAAAAAGTGAGGCCCTACCAAGGAATTATAGCCATGACAAAGACCCATACCATCCCCGCTACTGGATCTGCGACGCTCAAGCCGCGCTTTCGCAGGTCATACCGCAGGCCAGCGACCTTGCCCCTGTTGGTCACCGCACTCGCGCTGGCCGCGTGCAGCAACAACGCATCGCTGCCGATCGATGCCGGTTATGGCCCCAACCCGACGCTGCCCGCGCCGCAGCAAGCGTTAATCCCCACGGTATATATTGCCGATGCACATGGCTGGCCGGCGGGGCAGACGCCGCAGGTATCCAGTGGCCTGCAGATCAAGGCGTTTGCCAGCGACCTGGATCACCCGCGCTGGCTCTACACGCTGCCCAACGGCGACATACTGGTCGCGGAGACCGATGCACCTCCAAAGCCCGAAGACAGCAAGGGGCTGCGCGGCTGGGTCAGGGGCCTGGTGATGCAGAAGGCCGGATCAGACCACCCCAGCGCCAACCGCATCACGCTGCTGCGGGACACCGACGCCGATGGTGTGGCCGACGTGCGCAAGGTGTTTATAGACCAGTTGAACTCGCCGTTCGGCATGGTGCTGGTGGGGCAGCACCTGTATGTTGCCGCGACCGACGCCGTGCTGGTGTTTCCTTACTCGGCAGGCGCCACGCGCATCGACGCACCGCCGCAGCAACTGGTGGCGTTGCCCGGCGGGCCGATCAACCACCACTGGACCAAGAACATCATCGCCAACGCCGACGGCTCGAAGCTGTATGTCACGGTCGGTTCCAACAGCAACATCGGTGAAAACGGCATGGCCGCCGAACAGGGCCGTGCGGCCATTTGGGAAGTCAACAGCGACGGTAGTGGACACCGCGAATTCGCAACCGGCCTGCGCAACCCCAACGGCATGGCCTGGAAAGCGGACTCCAAGGTGCTGTGGACGGTGGTCAACGAACGCGACGAACTCGGCGGTGACCTGGTGCCCGACTACCTGACGTCGGTGCGTGACGGCGGCTTCTACGGCTGGCCGTACAGCTACTGCGGCCAGCATGTGGATGACCGCGTCCAGCCGCAGCAGCCCGCGCTGGTCGCCAGCGCCCTGGTACCCGACTACGCGCTGGGCTCGCATACCGCCTCGCTGGGCCTCGTCTCCTCCGACGGACAGTCACTGGCGCCCCGCTATGCGCACGGTATGTTCATCGGCCAGCACGGCTCGTGGAACCGCAGGCCACGCAGTGGGTACAAGGTGGTATTCGTGCCCTTCGACGGCACAAATCCATCGGGGCAGCCGGTGGACGTGGTAACCGGCTTCCTGCACGAGGACCAGGCCTACGGTCGCCCGGTAGGCGTGGCGCTGGACAAGGGTGGCGCGCTGCTGGTGGCCGACGACGTCGGCAATACGGTGTGGAGGGTCAGCGCGGCGGCGCGAATCCTCAGCCAACCCTGCGGCCGCTAAAGACCTGGTAAACTACGATGATGAGTGCGATCACAAGCAAGGCGTGGATGAAGCCTCCTCCGGTGAATGCGGTTGCCAAACCAAGAGCCCAAAGAATCGAAAGTACAGCAGCAATAATGTATAACATGACCTGTTTTTCTCTACTTAAATGAACGATCCGACTGTATTTTTCGAGGATTCGAAACTATTACAGCAGTCAGATATTATCCCCTACCGACTTCACCACCATTCGCTACCGAACAGACCGCGGCGATATCAGCACTGTCGGGTAGCATCGCGGCCAATCGCTGAGCGCTAGCGCGTAACGTCCATTACGGAGCATCCGGCCCATCAACCATGCGTCCGGGCGGTCTGGCGCATGACGAAGATCTGCAGGATCGGACGAAGACAACGCAGGCTCCCAGCCCGCATTATGTGGTTGACGGCGAGACGCGTCGGTGTATTAGCTTCGAAACTCGCTCAGCGCCAGTGTCGCCGCCGTGAGGCGCGCCTCTGATGATCATGCCAGCGTGCCGCTGCAGGATAGACCATTCACCAGGCCCTTTTCCCGAAGCAGCATATCTTCCGGACGGCATGAAGCTGATGGGGCCGGTATGTTACCTACCGCACCGACCGCGGCGGGAACTTCACCTATCTTAGACGCTGTAGTCCAACGCTCCCCTGATTCATTGAGCGATGGATGTTACGATTAAGCAAGCCGACTCTCGACCATCATCCGCTCTGTCGTGAGTCACCGGCATCGAGCGTAGCGATCACGAGGAGGCAGACATCATGGCATCAACACTCAGACCTACTTCGTCGGCAGCGGCGGCATCCCCTTCAGCAACAGATTGTTCACGGCGCACGCGTCAGGCGACCAGCCATTGCCGGTGCCGTCGAACACTAAAAATATCGACTTCATCAGCGAATTCATCGCAATCACGCTGGACACCGTCTTCATGGTGGAGTTCTCGGTGCAGGCCGCATTACTACACTGCAAACACAATATTAGGTAAGATTGAATGGCAGGATAATCAATGTTAGATAGAACCAGAATCGCCTGGTGCTGCCTGGCCTTGTGCATAAGCTGAACAGAATGCCTGCTAACTCAAAGAATGCGCTGCAACGTGGACTTGAAAGTATCCAGGATCCTTTTTCAAGTTTCATCCAAGCGCAGACAACAACCAGCTGGTTTCTTTTACTAGCTACAGTTCTGGCCCTGTGGTGGGCTAACTCAGATTATGCTTCTACCTATCAGGATCTGACCCAAACACCGGTTGGATTTTTTCTGGGTGATTTTAGCCTGCAGGCTTCTCTCAAACACGTCATCAATGATGGATTGATGGTCATATTTTTCCTCCTTCTCGGAATTGAAATAAAACGAGAAGTCATTGCTGGCGATCTCGCTCGTAAAGAAAATCGACACATGCTGCTTCTCTGCGCCGCCGGTGGAATGGTCTGTCCGGCGGCGATCTATCTGGCGTTCAACTGGTCTCTTGATTCTGATATTGGATGGGGCATTCCTATAGCTACTGATACCGCGTTTGCTCTGGGTGTACTCACCATCGTGAGAAAACACATTCCAAGCAGTCTATTGGCCTTTCTCGTCGGCCTGGCTATCGTAGATGACATCGGGGCAATATTGGTCATAGCAATATTTTACGCTCAGGATGTGTCCATAATGTTTCTATTGATCTCCTTTACATTCATTGCATTTCTGGCAATAGGTAATTACGCAGGCGTACGCCAGCGATATTTCTATATTTTTGTAGGCATTGCAGCCTGGTGGATGATGCTAAAATCTGGCGTTCACCCCACACTTGCCGGCGTTGCCATTGCCTTCACTATACCAGCACGTACTGAGCAAACCTCGAAAAAGCAACTGGGTAGAGCGAAGACAATAATTCGCTCCATGCAGAAAGAGGAAAAACCCATCGACGTACTCGGCAGTCGTGCGGATCATGAACATGTGATGGAGGTGCGTGATTCTGCAGAACGCGCCAGCACACCTCTGCGTCGCTGGGAAGATACACTGGAGTCACCGGTGGCACTAATTGTCTTACCCCTGTTTGTGCTGGCCAATGCCGGTGTACTCTTCAGTTTGAACTCCTTTATGGAAAGCCTTCAACATCCAATCGGATTGGGAATTATCAGTGGACTCGTCCTCGGAAAATTTATCGGCATTTCCGGTGCGTGCTGGCTGGGTCTACGCTACAAAATTGGTTGTTTACCCGAGGGCGTCAATTTTCAACATGTCATTGGCGTCTCATTTATAGCCGGCATAGGATTTACCATGTCCACATTTATAGCCACGCTGGGCTTTGACGCCCAACCAGATCATCTCCAGAGTGCAAAATCATCAATTCTGGTCGCTTCATTAATTTCTGCGGTCATCGGAGCATTGTATCTTCGATTTTTTGCTGCAAAGAAACAAGATGCGTCACGTGATTAGACGCCAAAAATCGACGCTAATTGGTTCAGTCGTTATGCGTAACCAGGACAACTAGCGCCGATTGAAGATAATATTGAATAAGGTGGTCTTATAAATCAAAACGAAGATAGGACACAGCATTATCGTAAAGATAGCCTGACATTAGTCGGTGCAGTTACACGTGGTACCGGCGTTAGAACGATTCCATAAGTCTGGTGGGCTGAGTATCCTAGTAATTCCCTTGCGGCTCACGCCGATCTGCCAGCCCTTTCCATCAACATAGTTCTTCTACCCGCACCAGGAGAGTTCCGACGCAACTCAGTGTGTGGGTTAACGCACAGACACTGCGCACACCCGTCGGTAAGATCGATAAACTCGCCGAGGCTCGGCGCTGTCCACACAAAAGGGGTCAATCATGCACACACCTAGCCGCTCATCAATGCAGTTTCCTCGCGCATACCTCCTCGCAATGATAATGGGGGTGGCATCGTTTGGCGTCTCGGCAGCGGAGATGAACGTCACGCTCAGCGGCGACCAGGAAGTGCCGCCGGTTACAACTATGGCTGCCGGCACAGCACAGTTCATGGTAGACGACGATATGTCTCTGTCGGGCAGTGTCGAAACTCAAGATATCAGTGCAACCGCCGCGCACATTCACGCGGGCGCTGCAGGAAAGAACGGACCGGTTGTGGTTCCGCTGACGATGAAGGGCGACAACGAGTGGATAGTGCCGGCGGATGCCAAGTTAACTGCTGCGCAGATTACAGAGCTTAAGGCGGGCGGCATGTATATCAACGTGCATAGCGCTGCACACCCAGGCGGCGAAATCCGCGCCCAGCTGAAGTAACTGCTCGCGATGCGACCCAACTGTCCGGTCACATCGCCCGGCGAACTGATCGGCGGTCGAATGCGAATTTCGCGGCGAATTATTGTGTCTGCCAACCCTGAACCAACGACGTTGAAACCACGCTGGAGCCGTCCATGTTCTGGCGCGTGATTTTCTTCCTACGGGCCTTGATGGCCGTCGGCGTCGCCGGTGTCTTCGTTCTGGCCTGGCACCCGGCCTACAATCCGATCAAGCCACCCACGGCGGATGCCTTTGATGCCGGCCAGGTACAACACGGCGAAGTTCTTGCCAGCGCCGGCTATTGCGCCACCGGCATTGGCAACTGGTCGGAACCGGCATTCGCACGCGCCTCGCGCGAAGGCATTTCGCGCGAGGGTTCCGAGCTGTTCCCGTCGTATCGAATCGATCATTTCACCAAATTGAGTGCTGAGGAAGTCGGCGCACCGTATGCCTATCTGATAAGCCAGCCCGCGGTCAGCGCCCCGGATAAAGCAAACAAATTGCCGTTTCCTCTGAATATCCGGGCCCTGCAGGCGGGCTGGAAACTGCTGTTCCTCGACAAGGCTCGCTTCACGTCAGTGCCCGGCAAAGACGAGGAATGGAACCGCGGCGCCGATAACGGCGCCAACCCGACCAATTTCATCCGTGTCGTGATACATGGCGTCGGTGTCGCCGAGGGGATTCCCGCAGCGATGATGCCGCCGTTCGGCATTGAACGCACTACGGGAATCACCTCATCATGACCGCCCTGATACTTAACGGCCGCGACGTATCCTTCGACGTCGATCCACAAACTCCACTGCTCTGGATAATTCGCGACGAACTCGGCCTGACCGGTACCAAGTTCGGCTGCGGCATTGGCCTGTGCGGAGCCTGCACAGTGCATCTGAATGGCCGGGCGATCCGTTCATGTATCACCCCGGTCGCTGCTGCCGATGGCGCCGCGATCACGACCATCGAAGGCCTCGACCCGAATGGCGCGCATCCCCTGCAACAGGCGTGGATCGAAACCCAGGCGCCCCAGTGCGGTTATTGCCAGTCCGGCCAGATCATGCAGGCGGCAACGCTGCTCAAGGACTTCCCACAACCGACAGACAAGGATATCGATTCGGTTATGAACGGTAATCTCTGTCGCTGCATGGCCTATCGACGCATCCGCGCAGCGATCAAGCTGGCCTCTGCCCGCATGGGCACGAAGGCCGGTCATGAGTAGGCTCGGTCGCTATGTCAATGAAAAATCCACGTTTGCAATGTCGCGCAGGGGGTTTCTGATCGGTGCCGCCGGCGCCGGATTCACGCTGGCCTTTGCGCGCAACGCCCTGGCCGCGACCGATCCGGACAAGGCGATCACCGAGGGCGCTTACGAGCCCGATCTCTGGTGCCGCATCGCTCCCGATGGAGCAATCACTGTCAATATCATCCGCGCCGAGATGGGTCAGCATGTCGGCACCGCGCTCGCGCGCATACTTGCCGACGAACTTGAGGCCGACTGGGACAGCGTACGCATCGAGCACGTCGATTCCGACCCGAAGTGGGGCACGATGGTAACCGGCGGCAGCTGGTCGGTATGGCAGAGCTTCAGGCCGCTGAGCCAGGCCGGTGCCGCAGCGCGCATGGCCCTCACCGAGGAAGGCGCACGCTTGCTGGGTGTCGCCGTCTCGGCCTGCACTGCACGCAACAGCACGGTCAGTGCTGGTTCCCGATCGATCTCGTATGCCGACATCGTCCAGCGCGGCAGGCTCACGCGCAGCTACTCGGCCGATGAACTGAAGGCAATGCCAGTCAAGGCGCCCGACCACCGCCGCTTGATCGGGTATGAGACGCAGGCCATCGACATCCCCGACAAGACGGATGGCACCGCGATCTATGGGATCGATGCCAGAGTCAACGGCATGGTCCATGCGCGCCCCAAGATTCCGCCGACACGCAACGGCTCGAAGGTGGTCTCGGTGGACGATTCGGCGGCAGAGAAACTCAAAGGTTACATTGGGCATCGTGTGCTCGACGATCCGTCCGGGACCGTTCCGGGCTGGGTCATGGTTTTCGCCGACTCGGTCGATACGGCCAATCGCGCCGTCGAGCAGGTTGAGGTCAAGTGGAGCAACGACGACACGGCCGGCATTTCCGAGAAAGACATCATCGACCACGGCGCAAAACTGATCGCCGATGCCGGTACCGGCGCTATGCTCTTCAACGATGAAGGCGTCGACGCGGCTTTCTCATCCGCGGATTCGACGCTCGAACAAACCTATACGACTGCCAGCGTGCTGCATTTCACTCTGGAGCCTATCAATGCACTGGTCTTTGAGAAGGATGGCATCTGGGAGATCCACACCGGCAACCAGTGGCAGACGCTGATCCTGCCGGTCCTGGCCAAGGCGCTCGGCGTCGATGAGGGCAAGATCATCATGCGCACCTATCGCCTGGGCGGAGGCTTCGGTCGCCGCCTCAACGGCGATTACGCGGTCCCTGCGGCGCTAGCCTCGAAGGCGCTCGGGAGGCCCGTCAAAATGGTCTGCACCCGCGCCGACGACGTCCATTTTGACTCGTTCCGCTCGCCATCAATCCAGCGCGTGCGCATGGCTTTCGACAAGGGTGGGGAAGTCGTTGCGATGCAGCACGATGCCGCCGCCGGCTGGCCGACTCAGGTCATGGTTCCGTCGTTCATGCCTAAGGGTCTCAACGATCAGCCCTACGACCCGTTCTCGATTTCCGGAGCGGACAGCTGGTACACCGTTGGCGCGCAGCGCGTGCGCGCCATTTCCAATGACATGGCCAACCGCGCGTTCCGACCAGGCTGGCTGCGCTCGGTCGGCCCGGGCTGGACCAACTGGGCAGCGGAATGTTTCATCGACGAAGCCGCGCACAAGCTCGGCATCGATCCGGTCAAATTCCGCCTGCGACTGCTCGACGGCACCGGCCGCAACGCCGGCAGTGCGCCGAACGCAGTTGGCGGCGCGACGCGCCAGGCCGCGGTGGTCAAGCGCCTGAAAGAAAAGGCAAATTGGGGCAAGCTGGACCTGCCGGCCGATACTGGCGTCGGCTTCGCCACTACGTTCGGCCAGGAACGCGACATGCCGACATGGATCGCCTGCGTGGCCCAGGTCCACGTCGACCGAAAATCCGGTGTGGTTCGTCTGGAAAAACTCACGATCGTGGTTGATGCCGGGACGATCGTGCATCCGGATGGCGCGCTGGCGCAGATCGAGGGTGCGGCCCTGTGGGGCGCCAGCATGGCTTTACACGAGGGTACCGAATTCACCAATGGGCAGATCAGGGATACCAACCTCGATACCTATACGCCGCTGCGCATGGCCGACGTACCCGAACTCGAGATTGAATGCCTGCCGAGCACAGAGACAGCGGTTGGTCTCGGCGAGCCGGCCACGACCGTGGTCGGGCCGGCGATTGGCAATGCGATCTTCGCCGCCGTCGGCGCACGCCTGCGGCATATTCCGATCCGTCCCGCCGACGTGCTCAGCGCACTGGAGACGCCGCCACAAACTGACACCGCCACCGCCGGCTAGCTACTGCGTCACGCGCGACGGCCGATAAGTCAGGTAGCGGCAAAGGCGAAACCGCAATCCCAAGGCCCCGCAGGAGAAGCCAATGAACATTCAATTCAACACCGACGTCCACATCGATGGCACCGAGGCGCTCGGGTGGATGCACGACCATCGGGATAGCACGTCATGGGTCGGTAACGAATTTGACACTGATGATCGAAGCTTCCGCATCTTTATGCGCCAAAGCGTCTGGTTATGCACGGTAGCGCCCAGACAGCTCACACCAGTCATGCATGAGTAATCATCGAACACCTTTCAAAGAAGATTATTATGTACCTCGGCGGCGGCACTATTAAAACCATTCTTGTCATTGCTCTTATTGTATGGCTTGTTCGGAGGTCCTAGACAATTCAGACTGGTCACAGCTGTAAGCCTTTTGATACGCGGCAGCGTGTTGTCAGCATCCCGCTATTCCAGGGGAGGTATACATCATTGCGGCCATGATAGCTGAAGCCGACTGCCGGTTTTTGCCTTTTAGTGACTTGCTAAGGGGGTGAGGTTTTTAGAAGTGTCTTAATAATAGTGTTTATTATTTTATCTTGTATTGTTTTAGCCTCAGGCAATAATTTTGTTAATGAGGATGAACCATGAATTAAACCCTCACACAATTCCATGGTAACCGGCACGTTATTTTCCAAAAGTAAATGGTAAAAAGTTATGGCTTCATCACGAAGAGGGTCATACTCCATAATGTACATATCACAGGGTGGAAGTCTGCCTAGTTGCTTTGAATATAATGGAGAGGCAACTTGCAGCAAGCTTTCAGGAAGATAGTTGGATAAATAATCACTCCAGGCGTCCGCCATATCTTTTTTTGTTAATGCATAATCATTAGCTAAAGTTTTATAGGAAGTGGAGTTCATTTTAAAATCTAAAGCCGGTGAATCTAGCATCAGGTAACGGATAGGCTGTCGGATTTCATCAGCCAATGCCAAGCAAGTACTAATAGCAATATTGGCGCCAGCACTTTTCCCGCCAATACCCATATGATTTGGATTGATTAAAAGCTCAGGGCCTTTTTCCAGCAACCAATGATATATAGCAATAACTTCATCAATTTGAGTTGGAAACTTGAATTCTGGCGCGAGCCTATAGTCAATAGAAATAACCGTGATTTGATTGCCCGCAGCACAAAAGCGACAAAATGAATCACATTGTTCAATGCTCCCAAAGTTCCATCCGCCGGCATGCAAATAAATAAAACAAGGACTGGGTTTCTTAATATCGCCTTGATAAATTCTTATCGGTATTTCACCATAAGGACCGCTAATTTTTTTATTGGCAACATGAATATCCTTTGGGCCTTCCAGAGTGGAATTTGACAGAAAGGTATCTACATCGGTTGAGCCTTTTTCTTCGGCCTCATTAAGTAACCAATCAAGTTTGGGATTTAACATGACAATCTCTTGAGGCACCTAGTTTTCATTCTTTCCACTGATGATCTTGCGCCAATAAATATCCTCCACGCAGATTTCTTACATTATTTAAATTCTGCTGTTGTAATTTCTCTGTCGCTAATTAGCCTCTATGTCCTCACTGACAATAAATTGCGATTGAAGTGACAATAGATTCTTCTATTTCATCATCTAGTTCACAATACAGAAGATGCTCTAACATTCCAATAGCAGCACTGTTTTTGGTCGCTGTCATCAGGGTTGGCACTGGCAATATAGCGTTAGTAATGGAGGAAGTTGCATCAGCGATAAACGATCCCACGATCAATCATCGGAGTCTGGCCGGTCATATAGTCCGAATCCAAACCCGCCAGATACGAAACAAAAGCGGCCACATCCTCGGGTGTCTCAGCCCGGCCCAGTGCAATACCGTACACATACTTTTTGTAGGCCTCCTCTTTCGGCGCACCAGTCAGTTTCGCGAAACGTTTATAGATGATGTCCATTCAATGGTGGGAGCGAGTGGCTTAGCGATACTCGGGATTAGGGTGGTCAAACCGCGCACCGTCGATCCATGCGCGCCGACTATTGCCGTAGGTCGGCAGCACCCCGAATTGCTTAAGCATATTGGCGGTGTGCATCAGGTTCCAGGCAAGGAAGGCCCTGGCCCGATTTCGCCGATCCATCCCGCATCGGGTTGTGGAGGAATCATATAACCGATGTAGGCCAGGCCAATGACCGCGCCGAACATAAGGTGGCTGAAGGCGACGATCCAGTTAGGCCCCATCTCGAACCAGGAAAAGGCCAGCGGCTCGTCCCGAGTTGGGTTTGCTGCATTTTCTATAGTACCTCCAGTTGAACCAAGTTGCGTCAGTCGAGAAACCGCTTTATGCGATCACCGATTACCTCCAGCTCTTCCTCGATCAGCCAATGGCCGACGTCCTTAATCCACACCAGCTGCGCATCGGGGATCGCGGCGGCCAGCTTGTCGTCATATGCGGGCTTCTGGAACGGATCCTTATCCCCGCAACATAGTTCTTACTTTCGGCTGCGGACATTCGACTAACCGGGACGCCAACCGCGGTAATCTGCGGATTGCTGAAGACGACGGAAAAAGGTATTTGCTTTTCGATAGACATCACCTGCCGATAGCGGCCCGCATTATCTCCGGCAATCCTGCCCTCATTAGCCGCTTCGTGGAGGAAGGTAACTTGGCGATTGGCGTCCCCCACCAGGAAAACCGGGCTGTTCCCGCATTGCAGTGTCGATGAGTCAGTCCACTGTCGTGAAGATGCAAACTATCGATATTGGGTGAACGGCCGGACGCCAACGGCCAGCCTACCCGGGGCGAGAAAACGGGCACATCCCATCAGCTTGCGGGCAGCGGGGATATGCTCCATGGAAGTCAGCACCGACCCGACGAATCCGTCCCTCTCCCTGCGCACTGTTATAGGCGGTAATGGGGTCGCTGGAATTGACGAAAATTCCCTTCATGCTTCCGGGCTCCAACACGCAACCACAGCCTTCATCCACCCAGCAGATACGCAAAGCGCTCGGTCACATATTACATAGATCCATCGGCAAACTTCGCCTGGCCCAGATCACTGAAATAAGGTGTGCCAAACAGATACAGATGCATGGACTGCGCGGCGAGCTCTGGGGTAAAGCGCACGGTGACTTTACCACCCAGGTATGGGGTAAGCGCTGCCAGCATGCGCATGGCAAGTTCGAGATCCTCTTCAGCACAGACCAGCAGCGCGCCGCTATCAAGCACAGCGAGGGCAGCAGGCGGAATAACCGCTTGATTCACTCGGCCAAGATTATAGTGCGCCAATGCACTACCTAAACGCTGAGCCAACTTTTCCCGTTCACCCGATCCCGGCTCCGCCCAGACTTCCAGCAGCGTTCGTAATTGTTTGAAATTAGCGGCGTATTCACTGAGCGACTGCAATACTTGCCGTCGTCCCCCGTCCGAACCAGGCGCCCACTCCGTTTGCCAGTTCACCTCGGGGGTGGACGAAAAGACCGGTAATTCAAGCACCCTACCCTGCGGCGAGCTTGCAAGAACCTCAGGTTGGGCTAGTTTGCCACGGTCGTAATCACCAAAAAGCACTATGAGCCCGATCACTATCAAAGCCAGTGGTAGTGTCAACCATGCCTGTCGTTTCATTTTGTTGTGTTCTACGTAAGCGTCATTAACCACGGTGTCCCCTCTGTATTCATTTACTGTAGATGTTTATCGGCTTGCATCGTCAGACGGCCTCCAAGGTTCTGACAAGTGACATCCCGGGTATCAGAAAATCAGCCTGCTGAGCATGCGTGAGCCTGCTATAAGCTGATGTGCCGCAACCGCAGGGCATTGGTAATCACCGATACCGAGCTTAAGCTCATCGCCGCTGCGGCTATAATCGGCGAGAGCAGCAAGCCAGTGAATGGGTAGAGTACACCCGCTGCAATGGGTACACCGGCGGCGTTGTAGGCAAATGCGAAAAAGAGATTTTGTCGAATATTGCGCATGGTGGCTCGGGACAGCCGCCTGGCCTCAAGAATGCCCGTCAGGTCACCGCGCAGCAGGGTCACACCGGCACTTTCAATCGCGACATCGGTCCCGGTGCCCATGGCAATTCCCACGTCCGCCAAGGCCAGCGCCGGCGCATCATTGACACCGTCACCGGCCATAACAACAATCCGACCCTCGTCACGTAGACGCTGCACTAGCTTGCCTTTGTCCTCCGGAAGGACTTCCGCCTCCACCTCGTCAATATTTAAAAGACGGGCCACCGCCTCGGCAGACGTACGGTTATCCCCGGTCAGCATAACGACCCGGATACCCTCTTCCTGCAGACCTCTGATAGCGGCGGCGGTGTTCGCCTTGACCGGGTCGGCAATGGCAATGAGCCCGGCAATACGGCCCTCCACCGCTGCGAAAATCACGGTGGCACCATCTTGGCGGAGCGACTCGGCTTCATCGGCGTGAGAGGAAAGGTCCACCTGCTCGCCGTCCATTAACAGGCGATTACCCAGCGCTACCCGCCGCCCCTCTACCTGGCCGACCACGCCCTTACCGTTGGGCGATTCGAAATCAGTTGTCTCCGGGAGATCCAGCTTCAGCTCCCTTGCCTTGTCCATAATGGCGCTGGCAAGAGGGTGCTCACTGCCCCGCTCCAGCCCCGCGGCCAGTCGCAACAGCAGGTCCTCATCGAAACCTTCCGCCGGCTGAATAGCCGTGACCCGCGGCTTACCCTCCGTCAGGGTACCGGTCTTGTCGATGACCACTGTGTCCACCTTCTCCAGTCGCTCCAGCGCTCCAGCATCGCGGATCAGAACACCGGCTTGCGCACCACGCCCGATGCCGACCATCATGGACGTCGGCGTGGCCAAGCCAAGAGCACAGGGGCAGGCGATGATCAGTACGCTCACTGCTGCTATTAGGCCATAGGCCATCTGTGGTGCCGGGCCCCACGTCGACCAGGCGATAAAGGCTATGATGGCCACAAGTAATACTACCGGCACAAAGTAACCTGCAACAGTATCTGCCAGTCCCTGGATGGGAGCGCGACTGCGCTGCGCATTGGCAACCATCTGTACGATCCGTGAAAGCATGGTATCGCGACCAATCTTGTCAGCCCGCATTACAAAGGAGCCCTGACCGTTGATGCTGCCACCGATAACCGTATCCCCCACCTGCTTGCTTACCGCCAACGGTTCGCCGCTTATCATCGACTCATCGATATTTGAGTGACCGTCCAGCACCTTGCCATCCAGTGGCACCTTGTCGCCGGGGCGTACGCGCAGGCGATCGCCGACTCTGACCTGGTCCAGGGCGACATCCGCCTCATCACCCTGGTCGTCAAGCCGTCGTGCCGTAGCAGGGGCCAGGTCCAGCAGCGCGCGAATCGCCCCCGAGGTTTTCTCCCGGGCGCGCAATTCCAGCACTTGACCCAACAAGACCAGTACGATAATCACCGCCGCGGCTGAAAAATAGACGGCGACCGAGCCATCAGGCTGACGAAAAGCTGCGGGGAATACCCCGGGTGAAAGCGTCGCGACAATACTGTAGCTCCAAGCGACCCCGGTGCCGATAGCGATCAGCGTAAACATGTTGAGACTGCGTTGCACCAGAGAGCGCCAGCCCCTAACAAAGAACGGCCAACCCGCCCAGCATACAACCGGACTGGCCAGCACTAACTGGACCCAATTGGATACCTGCGGCGAAACCAGTTGATCGAGCGACAGCAGATGGCCGCCCATTTCCAGTATAAACACCGGGAGTGTCAGCGCGAGGCCCACCCAAAAGCGACGGGTCATGCCTGTAAGCTCTGCCGACGGCCCGGTATCAATTGAAACATCTTCGGGCTCAAGGGCCATCCCGCAAATTGGACAGTCACCAGGCCCCTCCTGATGGACCTCAGGGTGCATAGGGCACGTGTATAAGGTGCCGGCAGGCGCGACCGGCGCGAGCACTTTCCCGCCCAGGTATTTTGGGGGCTCGGCCTCGAACTTTTCCCGGCAACGAGATGAGCAGAAGTACCAGGTTTCACCCTGATACCCGAACCGGTGTTTGGCATTGTGCCGGTCGACCAACATCCCGCAGACGGGGTCTTTCACGTCGCTTTGTGAGGTTGGTTCAGACATATTTACTTACTCCTGTTTGCGCGCAGCCAGAGACGGGATTCTCTATCAAGCGATAGTACTGCTTACCATTGATACTTACGAAAACCTCGTCAATGAAGGAAGTGTCGCAGTAGCCTAGGTGTTGTAGTGTCAAGTGCCTGGCATATTTCGGGCCAAATTTGACACACCACAGTCTGATGCACTAATGGCTGACGGTGATATCGCGCTCTGCAAGTTTACATGTCAATACCTCTGGTGCAGCGCTTGGGCGACAAGCGAGGCGATGCAGATTGGCCTGCCGCGACGCATCCTGCGCGATTACGACGTGCTTGTGCTCGGTTGAGGCGTTATGCCAGATCGAAGCGATCGAGATTCATCACCTTGCACCAGGCCGCTACAAAGTCGTGCACAAACCGCTTCTGCACATCGTCACTAGCGTAGACCTCTGCGATCGCCCGCAACTGCGAGTTAGAACCGAAGAGGAGGTCAACACGGCTGCCGGTCCACTTGAGCTTGCCCGTTTTGCGATTGCTCCCCTCGTATACCCCCGGCGTCTTGGCGGACGCCTGCCAGGTTGTGTTCATGTCGAGCAGGTTGACGAAGAAATCGTTGGTCAGGGTCTCGGGGCGCTTGGTGAACACGCCGAGTCTGGACTGCCCCGTGTTGGCATTCAGGACCCGCATACCACCGACCAGAACCGTCATTTCGGGCGCGGTCAGGGTCAGCAGGTTGGCCCGATCCACCAGCAGCTCCTCCACCGGCTGCGTCAGTCCTTGGCTGAGGTAGTTGCGGAAGCCGTCGGCCTTGGGTTCAAGCACGGCGAATGCGTCCACGTCGGTTTGCGCCTGCGACGCGTCGGTGCGGCCCGGTGAGAACGGCACTTTTACCTTGACCCCGGCATTATTCGCCGCGAGCTCGATGGCTGCGCAACCACCCAGCACGATCAGGTCGGCGAGCGAGACCCGTGTCTTGCCGGACTGCGACTGGTTGAAATCCTGTTGCGTCGCTTCCAGCGTCTTCAGCACTTTCGCCAGTTTGGCCGGCTGATTGATCTTCCAGCGTTTTTGGGGTGCGAGGTGAATACGCGCACCGTTGGCCCCGCCGCGCTTGTCGCTGCCGCGAAACGTTGCAGCCGAAGCCCAAGCGGTGGAAACCAGTTGGCAGATGGGCAAGCCTGAAGCTAGGATGGTGCCCTTGAGTTTGGCGATATCTTTTTTGCCTATCAATTTATGGGTTACCGCGGGCACGGGGTCCTGCCACAGCAATTCATCCTCAGGCACGTCCGGGCCTAGGTAGCGCGAGACCGGTCCCATGTCGCGATGGGTCAGCTTGAACCACGCCCGGGAAAAGGCATCGGCTAACTCGTCCGGGTGGTCGTGGAAGTGCTTGGAGATTTTGGCGTAGATCGGGTCGACCTTGAAAGCCATGTCCGCCGTACTCATCATCGGCATGTTTTTCTTCAACGGATCGTGGGCATCCGGCACCACGCGCGCCGCCGGATCCTTGGGCACCCACTGGTGCGCACCCGCGGGGCTCTTCGTGAGCTCCCACTCCAGGTTGAGCAGGTTGTCGAAGTAGCCGTTGTCCCACTGGATCGGGTTGTTGGTCCAGGCGCCCTCCAGGCCGCTGCTGATTGCGTCACCGCCATTGCCGCTGCCAAAGCTGCTGGCCCAGCCCAGGCCCTGCTGCTCGATGGGAGCGCTCTCGGGCGCCGGGCCGACGTACTCGTCCGGATCGGCAGCTCCATGGCATTTGCCAAAGGTGTGGCCGCCGGCAGCGAGAGCAACCGTTTCGTAATCGTCCATGGCCATGCGGGCAAAGGTCTCGCGGATGTCCCTGGCTGAGCCCAGCGGGTCCGGGTTGCCGTTGGGTCCCTCGGGATTGACGTAAATCAGGCCCATCTGCACCGCGGCCAGCGGATCCTCCAGTTCATGGTCGCCGCTGTAGCGCTCGTCCCCCAGCCAGGTTTTCTCGGAGCCCCAGTAGACGCCCTCCTCCGGTTCCCAGATGTCTTCGCGGCCACCGCCGAAGCCGAACAGTTTCAGCCCCATCGATTCGATAGCGCAGGTACCGGCGAGCACCATCAGGTCGGCCCAGGAAATTTTGCGGCCATATTTCTGCTTGATCGGCCAGAGTAGGCGGCGGGCCTTGTCGAGGCTCACGTTGTCGGGCCAACTGTTGAGGGGTGCAAAGCGTTGCGAGCCAGAACCCGCACCACCGCGGCCGTCGCTGATGCGATAGGTGCCCGCGCTGTGCCAGGCCATCCGAATGAAAAACGGCCCATAGTGGCCCCAGTCCGCCGGCCACCACTCCTGCGAATTTGTCATCAGGGCGTGGAGGTCTTTTTTCAGGGCCTTAAAGTCGAGTTTTTTGAATTCCTCGGCGTAATTAAACTTCGCGCCCATGGGATTGGCCAAGGGTGGATTCTGGTGGAGGACTTTCAGGTTCAACTGATCCGGCCACCAGTGCTGGTTGGATGCGCTCGCGGCCGTCATGCGAGATCCGCCCATCACCGGGCACTTGCCCGCGTTACCTGCCCTTGAGTCATTCATGCTGCGCTACTCCCTTTCTTTGATTTAGTCGTATTCGCCGTCTCTACCGGCTTGCGGCAGGACGGACAGCCCAGCTAGTGCGTTCCGGAGATGCCGACAAATCGATCAGCGGTGCCGCAAGCACGAAGCAGGAGTTTGGGTGAGAAAGATTACAACTGTGTCTTGAAGTAGTTGTAGGAATGCTTGAAAGCATCACCCATTTTGTCCATTTCGGCGACCATACTTTCCCATGTATCCTCTCCAGCTGCCTTCAGTTCATCCAGCTGGGCGCTCGCCTTGCTTGACTGTGCCCGCAGATCAGCCATGTCCTGTTTGTACTTGGCTTCCATGTCTTTCTTGGCACTCTTGGATTTAGCCGCCAGTTTGTCGAGCTGTGCATCCATATCGTCGATTTCGGATTTCATCTTCGCAACGTATTTATCTTTGGTTGTCATATCTAGTTTTCCTTTTGATCTTGTGGGTAAGAAAGGTGAATAACACAACAGTGCTCAATGGATTAAGTATGGCCAAAGTTCCGCTGTTTTTCTGTGCGCCACCGTACATTGAAAGGCCTGACCTGAAATATTCGCGACAGCTCGATGATCGTAGCGAAATTGGCACGCGACCTTACGAATGGCGCGTCTGGCCGGGGTTGATATTAATGCCCAGAGCAAAGCCGCCCAGTCCGCTTGAGTCGCGCACCCGCAGCGCACAGACACTGCCAGATCGACGTGACAACCTTGTCATCGACTTAACTCAACGCGATTGCACCGGAGTCTTTATTCCCGTAACAACTCCCGCTCATCCCAATGAACTGCACAGCGGCGCCCAGTGCAAGGTCGGCGCATGGGCAGTGTTCGCGCTCGGTTTATTCTTCATCTTGTTCGGCTTGCCGATGCTGATCGGTGGTGCATGGCGTATTCTTCGTCGTGACCGTGCTCTGGAGCCTGTACGAAGTCGGCCCTTGATGGCTGGGCGCTGGTGCCCCGGATCTTCTTTGGCCTGTCGATCCTGTTGCTGCTGGTGAACGCCGGTCGCTCAACGGTGTACGGCGGCACTTTCGGCGCGCAGCGTTTTTCGTCGCTGACGCAGATCAATCGTGACAATGTCGGTCAGCTGGCGCGCGCGTGGGAGTACCGCAGCGGCGATCTTCCGTCGGAGCGATGGGGTGTCGAGACGACGCCACTGAAAATAGACACCACAGTGTATTTGTGTCCGGCACGAAATATCCTGATTGCACTCGATGCGCGAGTTCGCTGGTGACGCTCGACGTGACGACCGGCAAGCCAGTCTGGAGCTACCAGGCCGTACACAGGGACGCGTGGGATTACGATCTGGGCTCGCAAGCCACACTCGTGGACTTTCCCACACCAACCGGCTCGGCTGGTTTCCGCGCGACGATCCGCGCCATCGATCTGCGCAGCGGGAAAACACTCTGGGATCGCCCGTTCGGCACGGCACGCGCCTACTGGTTATGACTTGGATTCGGGTTCGCCGAGTACATCGCGTTGATTGTTACTATTTCCGCCGGAAGCCCGATTTATTGATTCCTGGCATGAATTACTAATTCGCCATGCACAGGCTGTTTATTCATCCGAAGCCGATACAGCTTGTATCACGGGAAAGTAATCACTTTTTGAGATATCTGAGAGAACGTGAAACCAATACCTAATTTCCCCCAAATCCGCGTTTTCAAGGACTATGCCCAGGTCGATTACCGGCAAGGCGAAATCCAGCGCATACTGCACCGTATCGAGGCCAGGACAGCCCAGTGGTGCGTCTACGGTTCCAAGACCGATAGGCAGGACATAAGTCGTCGGTTCGGCGGGCTGTTCGAAAGGGGAAAACGTCCGGTGACAAAAGCTGATTCGAATGCGGTGATCAGCTGATTCTCTTACAGCGACTCTTGCCGAACCATTTTCAGGCTACAGTTTGTACCAGGGTCAAGCTGCTGCGCATCAGGCCATCAAGCGGCACAGGTTCGCACGGTACCTCAATGCTCTCAGCATTCAATTCTGGAAAGATCAAGAATGTCATTAATTAGTGTGACCCTATGCGTGCCATCATCTGAGTAATCCACTACAGAGGTTGGCCGGGCTCAATGTCTCCGATTTCAATACCCAGCGAGCTTTTTCAGGCTTGGGAAATTGAGACACTCATGATGAAACCCACAAACCTTGGCAGTGATTCTGACGATTTTCTTGAGGAGGGAGACCTGCTCGAGGAAGTTACCGCAACAGCTGTAAAGAGAGTTATCGCCTTTTAACTCCAGCAGAAATTGTGTGAGTTGCGCCTGAAGTTGAAACAGTTCTGGTCTTCGAGCAACTGATGATTAATGAATTCTCTGAAAAGCAACTGGCTGAATGGTTGTGCAAGTGGCGTGATAAAACTGAAAAGTGATCGCTGTGAATTGAGTAAGCGCTGCAGTTTCTCGGAACTCTGTTTACAACCAAACCCCATGCGCTAAACTCGGCATGAGCCACGGGCCGCAACATAGGCCCCGGCAAACCACACACCCAACATCCGTATGGGATAACGATATGTCCAAAGAACTCCAGGTGTACTGGGCCCCAGGTTGCTCAAGTTGCCTACGTACCAAGGAATTCCTGAGCGGTCACGGGCTTGCGTTCGAGTCGATCAATATCGTCGAGAATCCTGAAGCACTGAACGACCTGACACGCATTGGCTTTCGCAGTGTGCCGGTGGTCAGGCGTGGCGATGATGCGGTGTTCTGCCAGGATTTACAGGACGTTGCTGATTTCGTCGGCGTTTCACTGGCCAAATCAGAACTGTCCGGTCAGGACTTTATCAACAGAATCGATTGCATACTGCAGGCCGCGACGCGTTTTGTAAAACAGCTATCGGAAGACCAACTCGCCAAGCATTTCCCTGGGCGCGACAGACCCTACAGGGACCTCGCCTACCACATCTATATGGTCGTACAGGGTTTCCTTGAGTGTGTGGAAGGGGGTTCACTGGAAATGGAAGCCTTCCTCAGAAAAGCGCCAGAAGGCGTGACCCACGGCACTCAGGTAGCCCAAGCGGGCGAGGAAGTCAGGGAGGCGCTATTACAGTGGTGGGATGCACAGAAACAGGATCTTCCAGAAAAAGTGAGCACTTACTACGGAGAGCGAGCAATGCTCAGCGTATTGGAACGCACCGCCTGGCACGCCGCTCAACACTGCAGACAATTACAAGCGACGGTTGAGAATTTCGGGATCGATCCAGACGGGGCCCTGGGGAATTCGGAACTCGCGGGCTTACCACTGCCGGAGCATATCTACGACGATGAGATAGATATGAATGATGCACACATTGCAACCAAGCCCATGCTGTTATAAGTCTATCAATTTCAACAGCTTAGCTTGATTATTCGACGGCACAGCATCCAATACGGCCGAGTCACCCGACAGAGCGTTGAAAAATTTGACCCCCTTCAGGCGGACCCCCTTCAGTCGCTAGAACCCGAGACAAATCTTGCCGAAGTGCCCCTGTGACTCCTGCAAACGAAAGGCCTCTGCCAGCTCGGCAAGGTCGAATGTGCGGTCGATGACAGGCTTGATGCCATTAGTGTTGATCGCCCGTACCATGTCTTTTTGATGCGTTCTTGAACCCACGGTAATACCGTTTATCACGGCGTTCTTTTGAAATAACTCTGCAGTGGGCACCTCACCCTGAACGCCGGTGAGTACACCAATCATCGAGATATGGCCGCCAAAAGCGATTGCGCGCACAGATTGCGGTAATGTGCCGGAACCGCCGACTTCAACGATAACATCTACCCCTCTGCCCCCGGTGATTTCCTGGGTTCGGCTTCCCCACTTCTCATGTTCTTTATAGTTGATCAGTTGGTCGGCGCCAAGGGCTTTCAGTTTTTCGAGCTTGGCGTCAGAGGAGGAGGTGGCGATAACATTGCAACCGGCGGCCTTGGCAAACTGCAGCGCAAAAACAGAGACTCCGCCGCTGCCTTGCACCAGTACGGTGTCACCGGCTTTCACCCGCGCCTCTACCATCAGCGCTCGCCAGGCAGTCGCTGCGGCACACGGCAAGGTTGCGGCCTGCTCGAAGGAATAGTCTTCGGGCATGAGCGTGAACGCCGAGCAAGACATGGTCACAGTCTCTGCGGCAAAGCCGTCTACGTTATCGCCCGGCACCCCAGCGAGCTTGATCGGGTCGGTAGCGCGGCCATCATCCCAGTTGGGGAAGAAGCAGCTCATCACTTTATCGCCCACTTTAAACTCACTCACCCCCGGGCCAATGGCTTCCACTACACCCGCGCCATCAGACATCGGTATTATTCCGTCAGCAGTCTCGATGAGGCCAACGGCCACTACATAGTCATGGAAGTTGAGTGAACTGGCGTGATTGCGCACGCGAATCTCCCCGGACTGTGGCTCTGTCGGCTCTATTTCCACCAACTGCAGATTTTCCAGTCCACAGGGCTTGTTCAATTTCATTGCTCGCATATCTTGTTCCTTGGTAAACAATTTTTACACTGCAAAGAGTGTACGCCAGTATTGCCCGGATCGGGACCGCAATGAAACGGTCGCCCACAAAATTCCAAAGCGCTTCTCAAGGTTCAGGCAAAAGGCAAGACTTGCCCCCGCTTAGACCCCCCGCTTGTTACGCCAGCACCTGCCGTAACCAACGGCTGATTTCCTGAATCTCCTCCCGGCATACCTCATGCCCCATGGTGTACTCGCGCCATTCAACCGGGTACCCGGCAGTCGTCAGATTCTCGAGAGCCGATTTACCCATCGCAATCGGTAACACGGCGTCCTGCTGGCCATGGCACAGTAAAATGGGTATGTCAGCGTTCGCTTTAGCCTTGTCTGTGCCCAGGCCCTCCGCATCAGCAAGAAACGTAGACAAGGCAAGAATACCTGCGAGGCGCTTGGGATAATGAAGCGCGGTATGAAAGGCCATTACGCCACCTTGGGAAAAGCCCGCCAGTAATATACGTTCAGCCGGCGTGCCGCTGTCAATCTCGTTTTGGATAAGATCATTAATCTGAGACACGGATTTCTTCATGCCCGGAAAATCGGCGGTACCGCTCGTACTGAAATCAAACCAGGCCCGCGCGCGCTGCCCGCCAAACGCGGTAACCGCCAGTTCTGGCGCGTGCGGAAACACGAAACGCACGGGTAAGTCAGCAGGTAGCTGAAGCTGTGGGACTATGGGTTCAAAATCGTGGCCGTCAGCGCCAAGGCCATGGAGCCAGATAACAACGGCAACAGCCTCTTTGTCAGGGTTTATTTCTACAGTGGGTAATGGCGTTGACAGCATATCGCGTTTTAAAACCTCTTTAACTTAGTCACAAAATCCGCGCAGCATAGCATGTGTATTCCCGCGCGTAGCCAAACCGGTAACCGCGCTACTGCTCAACGCCTAAACACCCTCGGCGAGGATATTGTCGACAATACATTCAACAGCAACCTGGGTCTGATCACCCCAGTCATCGAACCCTACTACGCCCTGCACCGCGTGATGCTGGAGACTTAAAAAGCCGTGGACCAATGCCCAGATACGAAGCGCGGCACGCTGCTTGGCGGTCTTACGGGCGTCAGCCGGCAACAGCTTGGAGGCGAGCTCGACCAGCCCCCCAAACGCTTTTAATCCTGCGGCCCGGGCTTCGGGGCCAGGCGCGTAGTCGGCATTGGTCTCCCCAAAGATCAGCCTGTAGGTTGCCTCATGAGCGCCAGCCACCTGCCGATAGTTTTTCACCCCCTGAAGTACTGCCGTTTTTGGCTCATCAATCTCACAGGCCGATGACATCGCCGCGGAAACCCGGTCAAAGCCCTCTACATACAACGCATCAAGGACACCTTGCTTACCTTTAAAATGGCTGTAGATTCCAATGGTAGAGACCCCCGCCAGGCTGGCAATGGCACGCACATTTAAGCCGCTCGGGCCCTTTTCCAGTAATAACTCAGATGCAGCTTGTAGAATCTTCGACTTATTGGACGCCATAGCGGAGTTCTCTGTTGACAAATATAACGGCGTTATACTAGGATATAACACTGTTATAGCCAAGGCGATACAGGTCGGTTTTTATTGCCGCCGGAAAACGCCGCACCCTACGATTCGAAGGAGCAGTTTTGTGATAGAAGAACTCAGTGCCGACTACATCATCGTTGGCAGCGGCGCCATTGGCATGGCCTTCGCCGATATTCTGGTAACAGAATCCGACGCAACCATGATCATCATAGACCGCTTCGCCAAGCCCGGCGGGCATTGGAATGTTGCCTACCCTTTCGTGCAACTTCACCAACCCGCCGCGTATTACGGCGTCAGTTCCAAGGAACTCAGTGGTGGGCGCATCGAGCAAACAGGTCTCAATGCAGGCCTGGGTGAGCTTTCCAGTGGCGCTGAGGTTAGCGCCTATTTTGACGATGTCATGCGCCACCAGTTTTTGCCGTCCGGGCGGGTGCAATATTTCCCGATGTGCGATTACCGAGGCGACGGCCGCTTTGTATCCAAGACCAATGGCAAGGAGTACCACGCCACGGCCAAGCGCAAGACGGTGGATGCTACCTTCCTCAACACCATCGTGCCTTCAACCCATACACCGAATTTTGGGATAGACGCTGGCGTCCGTTTTATGCCGCTCAATGACCTGCCCAAGGTGACTGAAGCGCCAGACGGTTACGTGGTCATTGGAGCAGGCAAGACAGGTATAGACGCCTGCTTATGGCTGCTTGAACAAAATGTTGATGCTGACAAAATCACCTGGATTGTCTCCCGCGAAGCCTGGCTTCTGGATCGCAAAAACACGCAAATGTCCGAAGAATTCTTCTTCGACACGATTGGCACACAGGCAGCGATGTTCGAAAATGTGGCGGAATCGACATCACCCGAGGACCTGTTTGAGCGACTGGAAAAATGCGGCTACTTCCTGCGTATTGATGAGAACGTCACCCCACAAATGTTTCATGCAGCGACCGTATCCAAACGTGAAATCGAAGAATTGCGACGTATCAAAAACGTAGTTCGCCTGGGTCATGTTGAGTCTATTGGAACGCATGACATTAAATTAGTGAAGGGATCGATACCCACCACACCCGATACTATTCACGTTGATTGCTCTGCGAGTGCATTGATCGACCACGGGAGTAAACCGGTGTTTCAAGACACGCTGATCACCCCACAAATGATCCGCCCATACCAGCCCGTATTCAGCGCTGCGCTCATCGCCCACCTGGAACTTAACTACGAGAATGAAGAAGAAAAGAACCGTCTCAGTGGCCCCGTACCGTTACCCAACGCAGACACCGACTTCATCTTTTTCACGGCGGTTGCAATGATAAATCAGTATCAGTGGTCTCAGGACAAGGCGTTGCAGCAATGGATGGCGGGCAACCGACTTGATGGCGCCAGCAGCCTGATCAGCAAAGTTTCTCGAGACGATATTGACAAGCAGGACGTTATTAAGAAGCTGCGGAAGAACGCACCCCTGGCGGCCGCCAAGCTTTTTGAGTTACAAGAAGGTCTAACATTGAGCCGCGAATGGAGTTGAACATGAACACTGAATTTCAGGTAAAGAAAAGCGATCTTGCGCAGCACCGTACCGTGCAGAGTGATATTGCGCCGCTCCAGGACGGCGAAGTCCGACTGAAGATTGATCAGTTCGCATTTACTGCTAACAATCTTACCTATGGCGCCACCGGCGATACTCTCGGCTATTGGCAGTTTTTCCCGCCGGCTGACAATGACGACGGCAGCTGGGGAATTCTTCCGGTATGGGCATTCGCCGACGTGGTTGAATCGAACTGCGCAGACCTGCCCGTGGGAGATCGCCTCTACGGCTACTTTCCGCCGGCGACCCTGCTAACCATGAAACCACAGCACGTGAGCGCTCACAATCTGATAGACGGTGCGGCGCATCGACAGGCCTTACCACCGCTGTATAACCGCTACAGCCGAGTGCTGGCCGAACCGAACTACAACCCAGCCACAGACGCAGCGCGCATCCTGTTGGCGCCGTTGCACGTGACCTCTTTTTGCCTCTACGACCTGCTTCGGGATCAGCAATGGTATGGCGCAGAACAAGTCGTTATCGTCAGCGCTTCCTCCAAAACCAGCCTCGGCCTTGCCCATGGGTTAAGCAACGACAGCGCATCGCCACCGGTGATCGGTTTAACCTCACCCGCAAACGTACCCTTTGTGAGTAGCCTGAGTTTATACGACCAGATCACGGCCTATCCGGCTGTCGCTGCCGATGTGGGCGAACGAGCCACTGTGGTTGTCGACATGGCGGGCAATGCTTCGGTACGGGCAGCGCTGCAGGACAGGCTTGGCGACAAGCTGAAACACTATGTCAGTGTCGGATTAACGCACTGGGAAGACATGGGCGACGAGCTTGCCTTCAGCCAAACAGGACCCACTTCGAACCACGAGATGTTCTTCGCGCCAAGCTATATTCTAAAGCGCCTGAAGGACTGGGGGCCAGCAGAGTTCGACAGGCAATCGACCGCCTTTGTCGCCGCTGCGGCAACAGCGACGTTTGAATGGATGTCGGTTGATGATCGGCAAGGGTTGCCAGCGTTAAGCGAGGTTTATCCCCTGGTGTGTGCTGGCTCGATTTCACCGGCAGCAGGGCTAGTCATCAAAATGTGATGGCCTGAAACAGTCTGCTCAATAGCCGGTTTCGACCGGCCTTTATATGTTTTTTTCTAACTGTGGCAGTCGTCTGCGGATCGCCGTATTTAGCGTTCTGATTTGCTCCTCCGTGAGTTCGTTCTTGATCGCTATCAACATATCAAAGTGAGCCATTTTAAATGTCGTCTCCATTTCCAGCACCTTGGCGGCCTGCTCCAGTGCAGGTTTGGCGTCGATGCTGTCTTCAGTCAGCATCTTGCGTAGTTTTTGCTGTTCGTTAGGCATAGCCCACTGCAGCTCGGTAACGTCGCCTTGAAACTCACGCACCAGTTCGGCAATAGCCGTTCGCTGCTCGCCGGAGATATTCAGGCTTTGTTGCTGACGCATCAGAATGTCGGGGGGATATAGGCCCATACGCAGTACGTCACGATTATCGGTATCGGCGTTTGCAGAGTTTTGCGCAGCCGCTAATGGTATCCAGCACACCAGTAGGCAGGTCAGAAATCGGGATGCGATTTTCATAGTGGTTTCTCCGGAGCGGGGTTTCGGCTGGTATTGAAGTCAGCATCCAGAGCTTCTTCAATATCGTACATCTGAGGCAGGGAATTCATCGCGGGCAACACGCTGTCGGACACAATCAGCAGAGCGTCTGTTTGCAACGATTGGTGCTGCATAATTCCCGCATATAATCGGGCAGGATCATCTTCGGGCGAAACATAGAATAGGCTTACTGCGATAGCTGCCACGGCCACCGCTGCAGCAGCGCGTGGTAGTGACCAGGCACCCGTCCAGCGGCGGGTAGCCGAAGACTGCTCCACCCTGCGGCGCGCTGGTTCACGGTAGGCCGGGGCTGCGGCCGATTCCTGGCGTCGTAATTGGGCGAAACGGTTAGCGAGTTCGACGTCGAGCTCTGCGTCACCCTTGCCCTTGATATTGTCATGCATCGTTTATCTCCAGCAGCTGAGCCAGGCGGGACTTGCCGCGATGATAGTGGGTACGCACAGAGCCCAGACCTATGCCCAGGCTGTGTGCCGCTTCTTCCAGAGTGAGTTCCGCGTAGAACACCAGATGCAGTACTTCCCGTTGACGTTGGGGCATCTGCTGCAGGGCCAGGCGAAGTTGCTGACTCACTTCAGCATGGTCTGTTGCGTCAAAACCTGCATCTGCAACATGGCCTTCATCATTCGGGGCAAGCGAATCGAATAAGCGCCACCCCAGTGTTTGTTGCTTGCGGGACAGCTCCAGAGCCACCCGTTTGATCACGCCAAAGAACCAGGTTTTCTGCGTGGCGCGCCCGCCAAAGCGTGCCCTGCCGTCTAGCACCCGTAAATACGACTCCTGCAGAATGTCGTCGGCCAGGCTGTGCTGCCAGTTACAACAGGCGAGCGCCCAGCCCCAGCTGTCCTGATGATATGCCTCCAACCCCTGAATCAATGATGGCAGCGAAGGTCTCCCGACAGCGTCCGATGTACAATTGTAACCCCGAGTGAGCTCGTCCAGATACGTTGTATCAAAGAAAGCCAAGCCCGCCCCCGGGGAAATTCGCTAGCCCGGGCAGAGCCACATTCATCTCAGTCGGGTTGAGCCCGTACCATGCGCCCATGGGCGCCGCGAATTGCTCAACCGACACCGAGGGAATCAGGCGGCCATTACCGGAATCCTGCCCGTGACCCAATTCTGCCACCGGCATATCGCCGTAAATATCACCCCCCTTGACAGCACCACCCACCACAAAATGATGACCGCCCCAGCCGTGGTCCGTACCGTCACCATTAACCGTGAGGGTGCGGCCGAAGTCCGCGGCAGTGAAGCTTGTCACCTCCTGTGCGATATCCAGTTCAACCGTGGCATTGTAAAGAGCGGCCATCGAGTCACTGATATCCTGTTGCAATGCCGGCAGAGTATTCGCCTGCGCCGAGTGCGTATCAAAGCCTCCCAGGCCAACGAAAAAAACCTGACGGGAAGCCCCCAACACATCACGCACCGCCATGGTTCTGGCGACTGCACTTAACTGTGCACCCAACGGGCTTGCAGGAAAGGCTGTGTCAATATCCGGCGCGCTTCGCAGGGCGGCCTCCAGTAAATCGTTGGCTGCAAATGACGATTGACTAAGGTTAATCACGTCCCGCTCGAACAAGTTGCTGCGGTCTGCACCGGCGGAAGTGAAGTGATTCTGCAAAATAGATTCAAGCGTCGCCGGTACGCCGCCGGCACGATCGAGTAAAAAGAGGGAGGGGACTCCGCCGACGCCTATCTGGTATGGCGACACCAAATCACCGGACAAAAAGACCGAATTACCGGCCAAAGAAATTTGCGAAAAGATATTTTCAACATTGGCATTCGCAGTTGCGGCGGCATCACCAAAGCGCCCTCCCCAACCCAGTTGCGAGCCCTCAGGTGCAAACGACATCCAGGTGGACTGCTGGTCATTGTGCGAAAACAGTCGCTTGGGCAGGGCTGCACCACCGAGGAAACCCGCGCGGTCAGTCGGCTGCAGTATAGGACCGACATTGCCCACAATAGCCGCATTGCCCTGAGCAAAGAGGCTGTGCATGGCACTCATCTGTGGTGGCAGGGCGAACTGCCTACCGCCGAAGTTGGCGCTTGCAGGCTCCAGCGGTAAAAGTGCCTGCTGCGTTCGGCTGGACCCGCCAGGCAAGCCCGCATAAGCCTGCAACAAACTCGACCTTATGCTCGCGTACTGGTCGTAAGAAGCCGAGTCATAGGGGAGCACGGTATCGTGGCAGTCCATGCCACCGAACAGGAAAATGCAAACCAGTGCCCGATAGCCACCGGTATCAATGGCCTGTGCATTCATAGACGACAGCGTTCCAAGCAGGGAGCCACCGGACAATGCCAGCGAACTAGCGGCAGAGAGTTTGAGAAGGTTGCGTCGAGTTTGCATATTGTCGTCCTGTTTCTGTGACCTAGCGCAACACCAGGTATTCGGGTGCGGTCATCACCATAATGCTGGCTAATTGCGCGCGGATTAATAGTTCAGCGTCGGATTGGACATCGATCTCCAACAGCGCGTCGGTAATACGTGCCCGTGTTTCATCCTCCAGCGCTCCATGGGTCAGCAACAGGTCGAGATGATCGAGCAGTGCCGCGGGATCAGCCGCCAACACAAGCTCCTCGCTATAATCTGCAACGAACGAGGAAGGCGCTGCCGGGTCGACCTGGGGCGAGCGGCCCAGAGCATAGATGGTCATAAAATTGATATAGCCGATGACCGTCGAAGCATTGGCAATCTGCAATTCCGGTGCGGTCAGTTGTGCCGCGCCGGTTTCAGTACCCGGCGCGATATAACCCGGGCGATAAAAATTAAATACCGAGGGCGAACGATAAGGGTGCTGGCCTAGCAGCTCAGAACTGCTGGTATCGCGCAACAGGCGCTCGTTGCTGACGACCGGGCTGTCAATCTGAAACGCTCGCGCCCAGTGGGTGAAACGAAGTACCGGTTCGCGCAGCTTGCCAAATGTTGAATCAGCCGTGCGATCCATTGTGGCATCATCATCGAACAGCACAGCCGCAACCGTGGCAGCCAGGTCACCCCGATTACCGGATCCGACCGACGCCCCTGAGGGAAGTAGAAAATCCCCTGAATCAAAAGCTTGACTCACTCGACCCACATACTCCGAACCTGGGTGGCTGGTCACAAAACGTTGGATCAATTGCCTCGCTAAAAATGGCCCCATATTGGCATTAGCAAAGATGGTATCCAACGCCAGATCGATAGTTTCCTCACCCCCGGTATTCGCTGCAATAGTGGTATTAAGAAACGTTTTTTCCTCACTTGAATGAAACTCATCGAACATCTGCAGCGGCTGATAGTAAGCCTCGTTAGGCAGCGACCGCAGCGGTGTTTGAAAACCAGTACCGCCAAAACTGAGACCGGTAAACACTTTGGCAAGACCCGTAATATCACTGTTATCAAAGAGCTCTATCGGCAGACCATCCGCACCCGGAACCGGGCTACCGTCTGCCTGCAGTTCAACCAGTCCGAGAGTGAACAGCTGGAGCAACTCACGGGCGTAATTTTCATCTGGAACACGTCCCGTAGTCGGGTCAGCTTTCTCGTTGCGTAAATAGGTGAGAAACACTGCCATGGCCGGCGAATAGGTCACGTCCTCTATCAAGTCACGAAAATTGCCAAAAGCCCCCTCCGTCAGCACATCCATATAGGCGGCTATCATCTGGGGCGTGCGCACCAGGTCACTCTGGCTGGACACCACCAGAACTTGCGACAAGGCAAACGCCATACGCTGCCGCAACTGGTCATCGGCTGTGATTGCCTTTTCCCAGAACGAGTCCGAGGCGGCAAACACCACTTCGGGTAGCGGATTACCCTGCTCATCCAGAAAAATACCGTCCGCCGGGAATCGGGCCAGTACATCCTGCAGGTGCAACGTCGCCGGCATTGCTAACTGCGCGGTGAGCCAGGACTCAAGGCCAGAGTCAACTAACGCGTCTATTGACGTTAAGTCTGGGCCGAAGCTTGCCTGACTCAGGAATCGGGCAGCGGCCATAGGCGTTAACGGATCCGGTTCGACCGGTGGCACCGGCGTCGGTGGCTCTTCACCCGGCGGCGGCGCTGGTGGCGGCGCACTACTGCCGCCCCCACCACCGCCGCCACAAGCGACAAGCACTGCGCCCAGCAGTATCAGCACTGCGTACCTGGTAATCCATTTAATAGGTTCGTTCATTATCTGGCCTGCGTATTGCTTGGAGGTTGGTGTGCTTGAGCAGCGGTTTGTATGACAGGCGCTGGTTTTTTTCTTGAACTAATTCGCTCATCGCCAAACTGGGTTTAAGACCCATCAGTGGTGTGATTCCGCGGGGGCCTCGCGGTTTATTAATGGGACCAACGCGTCTCGAGGCTAAAAGCTAGAGGTGACGCCACCGTACCGATTCCTTCAGGCTGTATTGATAAGGATAAAAACGGTGAAAATCCCGAATATGGCGGATAGAGGGGCAAACGCCCGCGGTACGCCAATAATCGAACCCATGAGGACGGCACCCACAAATGGCACTACTAACGACGGCAGGATCTCATTGCCCAGCATGAAGATATTCACGTAGGGGCCAATTAAAAAATAGATTAGCATGGACAGTGCCGACAGGCGTCCTAGTCCTTGACTGTGTTCCAGAAAGTCCAGGTCGACATCTCCTTCTGGCACCGGTAGCGCCATTTCCGTCGCCCCATATACACAGATCGCACCCACGGTGAGAATACCGAAATCACTAAACGTCCAGTCATCAAAATGACGGAAACCCCAACCTACCCACCAAAACTGCAGACTGTAGGTCATCACACAGATTGCCCACAGCGCAGTAGACCAGTGAAATGTAACCTGCCGGTGAACGCGGGTCAGCATCGCCACCGTGTGCAGAGCGCGGGTAATGGCGAGTCCGAGAATAATAGATATCGCTACGAAAACGTATTCGTGTTGAGTCATGACCGCTTTTATTCTCTTAGTCCGCAGCGAACAGTCTAACCAATATTCGGATGGAGAGTTAGTGGCGACTGAAGTTGCATACTGAGTACGTTAGCTCGCGCCAAAAACAGGATATCTAGTCTATACTTTGCTGCATGCGACGAAGAGTTCGCCTAGTCTGACCTCCGTCAGTATTGGGGCAGGTGTGATACCAGTAATGTAACAGTCATTAAACACGGAAAAGGGACTTCATCATGGCAGCAGTCACTGGAGGTAACGCTACTCTCAGCGCACGGTTAGGCTCAAAGCGGATTAAACGCCTGTTGAGTGTAATCTTCACTGTGCACCTAGGTCTGTCTTTTTACGCGACGGCTGAAGTACACCCCTACGAACAGTGGGCCGAAGAATTCGGCATCGACCTGGAAGTGTCCTACGATGGCACCCGCCTGATGGACCTCCTGGGGAACGAATTCACTGCGACTGAACGCCGAGCGCCGGGAAAAATGTATTCCGAGGTTAAACTGGAAGGCACGACAACGGGCGTTATTCTGCGCGAAGACCTAAAAAAGAGCTACATCCTGATACCGTCGATGGGCCTCTACAAGGAGGAAACGCTGGAAGGCGGGTTGTTGCAGGCCTCCAACGGTATGAAATTCAATAAGATTGAGAAGGTAGGACCTGAAACGATAAACGGTCACCCGTCCACCAAATTCAATACCGAATTTGAGGACAACGAAGGCTCGGGCGCAGGTGTCATGTGGATTACTGACTCCGGAGTACCGATGAAAATGGATATGACCTACGCCAATAGCAAGTTTCAGGGGCAGACCATCAGCATGCAGTTCACTGAGCTCAATTTGCGCCCACAGGACCCAAAGTACTTTGAACTGCCTCCTGGCCTCAAACCATTGAGCATGGGAGGCCTGGGCAACATCGGGGATTTAATGACGATGGTCACGGACGGGGCACAGGCAACCATGCCTGAAAATGCACCCGCTCAGGGTTCTGCGGACACACAACCTGCAGCAACGGCCATATCTGCCGATGCCGGCCTGGCCGATGAACAACAAGCCTGCCTGCAGGCCGCAGCGCAACAAGCAGTAAAGAAGCAAGAGCAGGAGAAGCAGACTAAAGGCTTCGGCCGGCTTATGGGCTCACTGGCCCGCACCGCCAGCAGATTCGGTTTAGCCGATCTTAGCGACATCACCAAAGGCATCTACGATGCAGAAGCCACCGCCGATGACGCTTCGGTAATCGCTGAAGAATTGGGGATTTCTGTGGACGATGTAGAACGTTGCCGTAGTCCTGAATAAGCGCTCGAATCCGCTGGGTATAGATGATACTAGAGGCATCTTGGACGCTATTAAATTGAATTTCGCCGATGCCTGACATGCCCGAACAGGTAATCCTCTTAAGCCTGCCTCAACTGGCGGTAGCCTTCTTACCCGTGGCAATCACATTGGTCATACTTTGGCGATGGTCTATGGGGCCGGGCAATGCGCTTTACGCATTAGGCCGTATGCTGGTACAACTGCTATTGATTGGCTATGTGCTGGCCTGGATATTCGGCGCCACGTCAGGCTGGCTGATATTACTCGTTCTGGTGATAATGCTGGCCGCATCGGGCTGGATCGCCCTGCGCACTGTGCCGAAACAGCGCAGTAAATTACTGCTGGCATCGTTGCTGGGTGTCACTGTTGGTGGCGGTATTACGCTGGCGTTAGTCACGCAAGGGGTACTGCGCCTGGACCCCTGGTACCTACCGCGCTATATGATACCGCTGGCTGGCATGGCTTTCGCCAGCGCCATGACTGCGGTCAGCCTCGCGGCAGAACGCCTGTTCGCCGAACTGGCTCATGGGGACAGCTGGCAGCAGGCGCGCAAGGTAGCCTATCAAGCGGCGATGATTCCGGTGATCAATTCGTTGTTTGCGGTTGGGCTGGTATCGCTGCCAGGGATGATGACAGGGCAAATACTGGCCGGCGTGAGCCCACTGATCGCGGCGCGCTATCAAATTATGGTGATGTGCATGGTGTTTGCCGCTGCCGGTATTTCTACCGCCGTGTTTCTGTCAATTTGCGGCAGGTCCAGCGGCCAAGAGTTTGGCAACCTGCGAAAGTGAGTTGGGCAGTGATGAGACGAAAAAACGCCTCACCAACTGCTCAGTCAAAGTTTAAGCCATGCGATGTAGCGCACAGATTTTGTTGCCAGCCGGGTCACGCAAATAAGCCAGGTACATCTTACCGCCGCCGCCCTCGCGAACCCCGGGCAGGTCCTCACACGTTGTCCCACCATTAGCCATGCCGGCAGCGTGCCATGCATCGGCTACTGCGGGATCGCGAGCCGCAAATCCGACGGTAGTACCATTCCCGGAAGAGGCTGATTCGCCATCAATCGGTATGCTGATCGAAAATATGCCCTTCTCGGTAAACCAGAAACAACGGCCCTTGTCATCGACGGCTCCGGGGTCATGGCCCATGGTGCCTAACACCGCGTCATAAAATTTCTTAGATTCTTCAATATCGTTTGCACCGATCATGATGTGGCTGAACATCCAGTCTCTCCAATTTCAAATAACATATGCCACCGTGTTGTGGCTGCGTCACATCATATACGATTTCCCCTCGCGTCAGTCAAGGATTCTTACCCGCGGGTAGACAAACGCTATTGGCTCACTGTGCCGCCAGCACGCTTGCCATCCTGTCTGAGTATAGTCAGCAGTAGACTCCCAACTCTGAGGCCAAACTTGGTGAGTATGGATTCATTGATCAAAACGTCGGGCGAAACCAGATACATCCGATCATCTACCTTTACGTCCACATTCGAGCCTCCGTAAGGAATTCTAAGAACATAAGCCAGGAAGACGCCATTGCCCGCAAAACGCAAAGTGCCGTCACCGATAACGTCGCCGGCTGTTCCTATATAGCCGCCTTGTCCATCGGGAGAGAGAGTCCAGATACGTTGCTGATTTTCGCCATCATCAAAAATGAAATCTTCCACCAGCGTTCCAACACCTTCGTCCCAGGACGCGTCAATGTCGGCATTAAAAGTCCGAATCACGCGTCCAGCCCGGTTTTTCACCACCCCATGCGCGGTCAAGTAGCCCGTAAAGAATACATCCGGGCGCAGCTCCGGTCGGCTATCACGATAATCATCGACAGTCACTGATGAGCACCCTGTCGCCACGGCCAGTGACATGCATAAGGTGAAAAATTTCCGCATATTAAGTCCAAAACAAGTTGTAATATAGATACGGTCAATGTTTTGCGGCGGATCTGCCCGAGAATATTCGGCTGCGGTGATCCGTTCGCGCCTTTGCGCGTACACTAGGTTTGACAAGGAGACAAAACGGCCACCATGGTTAATTCACTCGCCCCACAACATCCCGTCGCCCGCGCAGTGATCAATGGCATGCTATTTAATATCAGCTGGCTCGCGATTGTTGCCACGCATTCGAATACGCTGGCACCCATCGTTGCGGCCGTGCATCTGCTTATACACTTTACGATTTTTGGCGCACGACGAAATGAAGTCTTCTTTATTATGGGCGTCACGCTGGCGGGGCTGCTAATTGACAACTTTATGTTTGCAGCTGGCACTTTTACTGTAGCCGGCGTACCCGCAGTTTCGCCTTGGTGGGTGAGCTGCCTTTGGCCTGTGATGGCCACAACCTTTATGCACGCCTTCAGCGGGCTGCAGCAGCGATTACTACTGGCGTCCATTGTAGGCGCTATAGGTGGCACAGCTTCTTATGTCGCGGGGACCCGATTGTCGGACATTACTTTCGGCGACCCTATTATTGGACCAATGACTATTGCGTTGATATGGGCTATCGGCTTTCCTGCGTTGTTGGCTGCGGCACGATGGATTTCATTGCGTGAAGTTCAACATGATGCTGTTTAAATTGATTTCATTCCTGATATTTCTACTGACCCTGTCCCTGGCACCGGCGACGGTGGCTGAAACAGAAGCCTCGTTCGATATCATCGGCGACGCCTATGATCGCAAGAAAGGAAATCTGTTATACACGGAGAACCATCACTGCGAAGCACAGAGCCAGCAATGTACCGTAGAATATCGCGATGAACAGGGTACAACGTTCGCCAAAAAAGAGATCGACTACAGCGCTAGCTTGCAGGCACCTTCAGTGGTACTCACTGACTATCGCAACGACTCAACGGTGGAGATTGCTACCGGCGACAGAAGTGACCTTGTGGTAGATGCGGGCTTTGACAACTTTGTGCGCAGCGTATGGTCTCAACTGGAAGCCGGCACAGAGGTCAAATTTCCTTTTCTCGTTGTCGGCTTTGACGACCCTATCGGCATGACGGCATTGCGCACAGAATCGGACACTTGTACCGATATGGAGCTCTGCCTGGAGGTCAATCTGGATTCCTGGTTTTTGAGATTGCTAGTCGCTCCAATCGAGCTGTCCTATTCATTACAGAACAAACGACTGCTTCGCTTTAGCGGCACCAGTAATATTAAAGGGGACGAAGGCAAATCATTGAACGTCGATATATTGTATCGCTATAGCAACAAACTGCCACTTAGCGATCTGGACCAGCAAAGCCAAAACTAAACCTAACTATTTTTTACACCGAATTAAACTGCGTGAGGATCGTCCATGACGGTATTACAAGAATCAGCTGAAGTAACTCGGCCAATCGCTGAAGCATTTGACTACGTTAGCGACTTCACGACAACGGTTGAATGGGACTCGACAGCCAAGAAGGCTACCAAAATCACTCCGGGGCCTATAAAGGTTGGCACTCAGTTTGAAGTCATTTGCGCGCTGCCGGTGGGCAGTGTCAAAATCATCTATCGGGTTGAAGAGTTGCAGGAAAACAAGCTGTTCGTTCTCAGTGGCAAGAGTAGGTTCTTCGATATCGAAGATAGAATTACTTTTACGGCTACGGGGTCCGGCACGAGAATCACATACCGTGCAGAGTTTTTTTTCAAGCCGCTCATGCGTGCTGTCAGCGGAGCTGCTCAAAAAAGTCTCGACAATATGGGCCGAGAGTCAGTCGCCTCACTGGGCCGAGCGCTGAACGATGACTTCCCCCTGATCCTCAAGGACCAAAAGGCCTGCGCAAATATGGCCACAGAACTGCCATTGTTCACGCGCCTGGGCTATCGCCGCACCATGAAACGGTTTTCTCCCATGTCAGCTTCGGTGCGGAACAAGCACATCGTCATCACCGGAGCGAATACCGGTTTGGGCTATGCCACTGCCTGTGAGCTAGGGCGGCGCGGTGCAAAACTAACCCTCGTTATGCGCAACGAAAAAAAAGCAAAGGCAACCCTTGCCAAATTGCATCAAGAAACGGGAAACAGCGCCATTCACTACGAATTAGCCGATCTGAGTCTCATGGCGGAAGTAGACAGCTTGGTTGCGCGTCTGCGGAAAAAAGGGAAGGCTATTGATGTGTTGATTAATAATGCCGGTGCACTTTTTAACGATTGGACCAAAACGGGTGAAAATATCGAGCAGAGCCACGCCCTTTTACTCCTCAGCCCCTATCGCCTGACCTTGGGCCTGAAGCCGCTGCTTGTTAAGGCGGGGCAGTCACGGGTGATCAATGTAGTCTCGGGTGGTCTGTACAGCCAGCGACTCAGCCTGGGCGCACTCCACAACGAAGATGGCAATGGCTATTCCGGCAGCATAGCGTACGCCAGACAAAAGCGAGCGCTAATGGCGCTCACTCAGGAATGGGCTCAGGAATGGGCTGAACAGGACATTGCCGTTAACGCGATGCATCCTGGTTGGGCAGATACTCCAGGGGTACAAACAGCGCTGCCAGAATTTCGCGCCGTTACCCGCAGTGTGTTGCGCTCATCGTTAGAAGGGGCCGACACTATCGTCTGGATGGCCATGGCCAAAGAAGCTGGAATGGCTCACGGCAAGTTGTTTCTTGATCGCGAAGCCAGACCGGTACACCTGATGAAGAAGACCATTGAAAAAGATGGCGAAACTGATCGTCTTATGGCGTTTCTGAAAAACGCCTGAGGCGATGCGATACGCTCGCTCCGTTCTCTCGTTTGGCGATTACTGCAAATGTTCGCCATCCAGGTAAAGCCAGCGACCGTCAATCTTCTCGAAGCGGCTGACTTCATGCAGCCTGTGCCCTCGCCCATCAACCTTGAAGCGGGCAACAAACTCTACCTTCCCTTCGGTATCCTGCACCTGCCCCGCTTCTGTTCCTTTGATGTGTAGTCCCAGCCAACGTTGCTTATCGTTCAGGCGCACCCTGGAAGGTCGAGTATCTGGGTGCCAGGTTGCAAGCAGATAAGCTTCGTTTCGCACGACAAAGCCACAATAGCGACTACGCATTAGCTGTTCAGCGGATTCCGCAAACGCGTCCTCAGCATGCAACGGACCGCAACATTCTTCATAGGGCTTAGTGGTCCCGCAGGGGCAGTGTTCAGTCATTGGGGGGTTTGGCGCAATCATCACGGATAGTTTGGGTCTCTGGCATACCGCCCATCTTAGGCAGACCGTTCTGCGCTGACAAGAAAACCCGCAGGATCAATATTATTTGGACACGGGATGTGGACGCCTTGCCTATAGATACGCTAACTTAGCGACTAAAATTATAAAAACACCCTCTCGAGGTACCACCCATGCGCTTTATTGTCGTAGCACTAATGGTAATGGTAGTAACCGCCTGCAATGAACAGGACGCAGCTTCCGCTCTTGGCGAACCCGCTGCCATGACAGAGGCCACCGTCACAGCGGCATCCGTGAACTGGACCAAGCATGGCCTGACGGACAGCGAACAGCGCTTCTCACCGTTGAACCAGATTACTCAGGAAAACGTCGGCGAACTGGGATTGAGCTGGTCTTTTGACATGTATACCCGGCGGGGCGTCCAGGCCACGCCGTTAATGGTGGACGACACGCTATACGTCTCAGGCAGCTGGTCTATGGTTTATGCGCTGGACGCGGTGACCGGCGAACTCAAATGGTTTTACGATCCCAAGGTTCCTCGTGCCACGCTCGCCAAGGGTTGCTGCGATGCCGTTAACCGCGGAGTTGCCTACACCGAAGGCAAAGTATTTGTAGGCACTTACGACGGGCGACTGGTGGCATTGAATGCCGCTAGCGGTGAAGTGGTGTGGGACACCTTAACCGTGGATCAAAGCCAGCCTTACACTATTACCGGCGCACCGCGGATTGCGGGCAATAATATTATCATCGGCAACGGCGGCGCCGAGCTCGGGGTACGTGGCTATGTGACGGCCTATGATATCAATAACGGCGAACAAAGCTGGCGTTTCTATACCATTCCCGGTAACCCCGCAGATGGCTTCGAAAGTGACGCTTTGGAGATGGCTGCCGAGACCTGGAACGGAGAATGGTGGGAGTGGGGCGGGGGCGGAACCGCCTGGGATTCGATGGCCTACGACTCTGAACTGAATCTTTTTTATGTTGGCGTGGGTAATGGCTCACCCTGGAACCAGACGCTGCGAAGCCCCGGAGGCGGCGACAATCTATTTTTAGCCTCCATCGTGGCGCTGAACGCTAAGACTGGCGAATACGTGTGGCACTATCAGACCACTCCAGGCGAGACCTGGGATTACACGGCCACTCAACACATCATGCTCGCCGACCTTAAAATCGATGGCAGAGATCGGCAAGTATTGATGCAGGCACCCAAGAACGGATTCTTCTATGTGCTTGACCGAGTCACAGGTGAGCTGCTGTCGGCAGAGAAATTCACCATCGCCACCTGGGCCTCTCACGTCGATATGGCCACAGGCAGACCCGTGGAAACTAAAACTGCACGCCTGTTCGACGGCAAAAACATCCATATCCCCAGCAACGGCGGCGGGCATAACTGGCCACCTATGTCATACAATCCGGGCACCGGGCTGGTCTATATTCCCACTATGGTGTTTCCGGGTAACTTTCTGGCACCCACTCGTGATATCGATCGCCTGCCCAAACAGGGTACTTACAATACCGGCTTTGATCGCATGGCGTTGGTACCGGAAGACCACCCTGACATCGATGCGATATTAGAAACCCAGTTTACCGGCAAACTGCTTGCATGGGACCCCGTGAAACAGAAAGAGGCATGGGCGCAACTACCCGGTCGCCCTGCGGGCGGCGGTACCCTGTCTACCGCCGGTAATCTCGTCTTCCAGTTGGTGGAAGATGAATTGGCTGCGTACAGCGCTGTCACCGGCGACAAATTATGGTCAAACCCAACGCAGACAATAGGAGGCGGCTCTCCCGCCACCTACGCCATCGACGGACAGCAATATATCGCCATTGCTGTCGGTTTTGGCGGTGGCATAGGCGCAGAAGCGGGGGCCATATCGCATGGCTGGAAGGCCAAGAACCGTTCCCGGGTACTGGTCTTCAAACTGGGTGGCGAGCACAGCCTGCCTGCCCTGGTGGAAACAGCAGAACGGCCTATGATAAAACCCGAAGCGGTGACAGCTGACGCCAAGCAGGTCCTTGCAGGACAAGTCTTATATCAACGCCACTGCTCCTTCTGCCACGGCGATGGTCTGCGCAGCTCGGGTCTGGTACCAGACTTACGCCGCTCAACTGCCGCTATCCATGAACTCTGGCAGGGCATACTGATTGACGGCATATTGTCGCCCAGTGGCATGGTGAGTTTTGATCAATACTTAAGCGCTCAAGACGCGGAAGGCATTCGCCAATATGTGCTTAGCGAAGCGAATAGAGTGTATAACGCTCGCTCAGATTGAGCAGTCGCGGATTGAATACAGGAGATATGTCGCTCAGCCCGGGTCACACCAGACTGAGCGTTTACTGCCCTGTTAATTAGCGCTAACACCGCCATTACGGACCAGCGTAGTGCCATAGACCCTTGGGGTATCACACGCTAGCACATCTGCCATCAGCTCCCGGCTTTTCATCCAACCCCCACCGTTGGTATAGTCGCTGTGATCATTACCCCACTCTTCATAGCTCTCATATCCCGAGACAGGTTTGTAATGGCCGTCGACATCAGCGGCACCAAACGCAGGCAGGAAAACCCAAAGAGCAGCGTTGGAACCTCGTGAGGTCAGATGGTCAGCATAATTGCACGTGTAAAGCTCCACCGCACCCACGTTGGGTGCTTCATCAGTATCCTGTGCGAGTGCATTAGTGCTCAAACATACAGGCGCAAGTAGCAATAATGCTGCGTTAATCAGTTTAACTGTCATCGTTAATATCCTTTTTATTGTTAGTAAACTATGTTCCGCGCAGCGCTACCCTAACGTTGCTGCGCTTTATAAAGTGAGTTGTTGCTAGAAATTACGCAAATTATTCTAACAACAAATAATTATAAGCAATCACTATTTTGCTTCGAAACGAGAGAGAGAAAGAGAAAAGCGGCCGCGGCCTCACACAGAATTCGGCCGCTTTGCTGTATTATCCGACGCAGGTTTCACTATCTGTGCAATTTCTGGTTCAGAACCGAATTATCAACGGAGCATCATATGAAGAGCTTTTTAGTTGCCACATGCGCGGCAGTCCTGCTGACAGCACCGCTTACCAGTTTCGCCTTGTTTGGTGGCGATAAAGACCCGGACAAAGAGCGCGAGAAAATTCAGGAGATGCGCTCAGACATACTGGCAAAGCTCTACGCTGAGAAGCCCTCTGCCAAAAATGAGATTAAGACCGCCAAAGGGTATGCCGTATTCTCCAGCGTAGGGATTAACGTCTTTCTGGTGTCAACAGAGCGTGGCGACGGCATATTGCGCGACCATAGCAGCGGCAAAGATACATATATGAAGATGTTTTCCGCCGGCGGTGGTATCGGCATGGGCGTGAAGGACTTCAGCGCTGTATTTATTTTTACTACTGAGAAAGCGCTCCAGGATTTCCAAACCGAGGGCTGGGACTTCGCCGCAAAAGCGGATGCCAGTGCCGAATCTGACGGCAAGGGCGTGGGAACCGAGGCCGCTGTTACCATGGTACCGGGCACTATTATCTACCAGCTGACAGCCGCTGGGCTGGCCTTACAGGCAACGCTGCAAGGCACCAAGTTCTGGACTAATGTGGACTTAAACTAACCGCTAGTAGTCGATGAAGATTTGCGCGCACCAAGCTGGAAATCGGAACAAAAAAAAAGCCGCGCATAGCGCGGCCTATCAAAGATCCCTTCCCTGAGACCTGACCTGAACTAGTCGAGTGAACCTTCAACAATCCATCCTGCCCACCAGGCGTCCTGCGCTGAAGTACCCGGCTCTACCGCACCAACATAATCAGTCTGGTCAAAAACAAAGCCTGATCCATTGTCGATCGCTATAATTTCCGGTGCAACGACATTGGCAGCCCCGTCGGTAAGCGCATAAGCGTCATCGATCGTTACCGCATTTGCACCAGAATTGATGTCAGTGTCGGCGTCACGCTTGTCATAGAAGCCGTCAACACAATCGCCCAGTACATTCACCAGGGTGACATCAGAGCTGATTATCAGCGAATCGTCGCCGTTAACGTCCGCATCATCGATACGAATACAGCCGGTATCAAAATCACGCACCGCTGAGTTATAGATTGCAGTGGTTAGTGCACCACGCAATCGCATACCAGGCTGAGCGCCACTGCTGCTATCTACGGCATTGTTTACATCACTGCCCAGTATCAGCACGTTGGCAAGCACGGCCGTTGTTTCCGGCACATACTCATCGTCGCTAGAGTTCGCCTCAATACCGCGCGGATCGTTACTGCCCGTAGGGACAGATTTGTTCGGGTTTTTACGAACGATGGCGTACTGGATGTTCCCCATATAGCCCTCATCGAAGTCGATGTCATCATCGTCGTTGTTGGTGAGCACTGCGTAGCGAACGTTTACCGTGCCACCAAACCATTCAATACCGTCGTCGAGGTTACCGTGAACCTGAATGTACTCAACGGTAGTACCGTGGCCGACGCCTTGCATGGTGAGCCCGTTGATTTCATTATTGGGTCCCGCAACCAGGCCGCCTTCTGCGATGCGCACATAGCGCAGCATGCCGCTGTTATCGGCAGGATCATTACCGCCGTAGTTACCAACAACCGTACCGCCCTCACCCACAACGTTACAGACTGTTCCGCTGCCGAAACAGGCGCCGGTGCCACCCTGGCCATACTGCGGAGCGAACCCCTGGATGATGATACCGCCCCACTCACCTTCGCCGTCAAGATCATCGTCAGTGACACTGCTAAACGTGATTGGACTGGCCGCCGAACCTACCGCCATCAGTTTTGAACCACGAGTAACCAGCAGCGAGCCAGTATCAAACGCACGAACATTAACTCCGGCGCGAACGGTCAGGGTCACACCCGCATCGCGGATGGCCTGCACGTCTGCGTCATTGTCTACCGTCTTATTACCGTCGCCCACCAGCACCTCGCCGTCCAGGCGCCACTCTACGCCGCTGACCAATGTATAGTCTTCATCAACGGTGCCGCTGATGGTGCAAACGGACGAATCGGTGTTGCAGGACACGAAGCTGGCCTCGGCAACGGCTTCTGAGCCACCGACAGTGCCAGGCAAGGTCCAGCCCTGCCACCAGGCGTCGCCCTGTGGATCTACCGCACCGATAAAGTCGGTTTGGTCAAAGACGAAACCAGAGCCATTGTTGACGGCATTGATCACTGGCGCTGAATCGAGCAGCGCGGCAGCTTCATTGATTGCCAACATCGCATCATAGGTGATGGTTTGGGAGCTGACGTTGTCCTCAGAATCGGCTTCGCGCTTGGCGTAGAAACCATCCTCACAGTCACCAAGAATGTTTACCAGAGTAATGTCAGAAGAAATGATCAGTGAATCATCACCGTTCACATCTGCATCATCAATGCGCACACAGCCACTGTCAAAACCGCCGACTGCGCTGTTGTATATGCTAGTAGTCACTGCTCCTCGCAAGCGCATGCCAGGTTGGCGCCCGCTATCGGACCCTTCATTGTTCACTAAGGCACTACCAATGATGCTGACGTTAGCGATTACAGCCTCGGTTTCGGGTACATATTCGTCGTCACTGGAGTTTGCCTCAATGCCTCTGGGGTCATTACTGCCGGTGGGAGTGTCCTTGTCTTTGGCCTTCTGGATAATCGCGTATTGGATGTTGCCCCGATAGCCTTCGTCATAATCTATGTCGTCGTCGTCGTTACCGGTCAGCACCAGGTAGCGTGCATCGACAGTACCGCCAAACCACTCAACACCGTCGTCCAGATTATTGTGCACCTGCACATATTCGATGATCGTCCCGTGGCCAACACCCTGCAGCGTCAAACCATTGATTTCATTGTTCGGACCAGCGACCAAACCACCCTCTGCGATGCGTACGTAGCGGAAAACGCCGCTATCGTCTGCCGGATCATTACCGCCGTAAACTGAAATGTCAGTACCGCCCTCGCCCTCTACATTACAGATTTCGCCATTACCGAAGCAGGCACCTGTGCCGCCCTGACCATACTGCGGAGCGAACCCCTGAACGATCAAACCACCCCACTCTCCAAGGCCGTCGAAGTTATCGTCGAGGCTACTGAAAGTGATGGGAGAGTTAGCTGTGCCGTTGGCAATCATCCGTGAGCCCCTTGTTACCAGCAAAGCGCCAGTATCAAAAGCGCGCACGTCGGTGCCGGGCTCTACGGTGAGGACTACGCCTGCGGCTTTAGCCGCGTCGACATCGGCTATTGTGTCGACGGTCTGATTGCCATCGCCCACGGTTACCATTCCGTTCAAGCGCCATTCAACGGTGTTGATCAAGGTGTAGTCCTGATCGACACTGCCTTCCAGATTACCTACCGAGCAATCATCATTAAAACTGACGAAACCGGCCTCTTCAACGAGATCACAATCACCGTCGCCTGGGCCAGGGTCCGGCGGATTAACCGGATCGCCGCCGTCTCCACCATCCGGGGCTTCAATATTGATGGTGACATCGTCTCCCTCACTACCACTGCTACAGCCAGTGATAAAAGCTATAGAGAGAAGGAACGTAACGATAAGCTCTTTCTTTAACATGATTTGCTTCCTGATCGATTAAGTATCGTTGCCAGTGCCGAGCATTGCGCTCTCACTCCCGGCGTCTAAACTGCCGTGTTAATACTATTGTTAAAACTCATATTTCAAACCCACACCAATTAAGGTGCCCGTCTGAAAACTCTCGATTGCGCCGCCGTTCTGTGAGAACTCAACGTTCTCGTTGAACAGATTCTTCACCGAAGCCTCGAAGGTGAATGATTCACCAAAGAGCTTCTCGTACGTAAGATCGACAATAACGCGCCCAACCTCTACCTCTGGTCCAATGGCTTCGCCACGGCTAATGCGAAAGATCCGGTCGTCAAAATAATTAACCAAAAGGGTGAATTTCTGCTCGGTCGGATAATGATCGAAACCAAGCTGAAAATTAGCTAACCACTCAGACTGGCCCTGCAGGACTCGGCCATTAGCTGCCTGCCCTTCGAGGCGCAAAGAGTCTTCAGACAACTCGACCTCAGAGTCGATATACGACAGGTTGCCACCCACAAACAGTAAGTAGTTGTCCTTATCGAGCAAATTCTTATTGACGTCGATTTCAACACCCATTAGATCGGCACTGTCCTGATTAAGAAAGGTGATGCCGCGCGCCGCGGATCCGGAGGCATCCGGAACGGCGCGCTCTATAGGCTGATCGATATCTTTCAGAAAGAAGGCCACGGAGATACTCTCGGAGTCAGAGAAGTAATATTCAGCGCGCACATCAAAATTCTCTATTGCCGAAACCAGTAGGTCCGGATTACCGAAAATCGGGTCATCCCAATCTGGATCGAAGGACTGTGACTCTGATCGCTCGATCAGGCCCGGGTAGGATACGGTTTCGCTGTAGCCTGCACGGAACTGCAACTCTTCCGAGAAGCGCCAGGTAACATTTAACGCAGGGTACCAGTCGTCATGTTCCAGTAAATTAGCAGCACTTACCTCATTGGGATACGTGAGCTCCTGACTAAAGTCCTCAAATCTGGCGCCCAACGAAACGCTCCAGTCATCACCCAACTCTGTGTTAGTCGTCAGATAATAGGCTTGAATTTCCTCCGTGGAATCATAGGAATCAGTATCGGTAGTATTTGCAGCCAGGCGTATGCGATTGAGCGCGAAGTTGGAATAAGGTAATACGTCCTCCTCCAAATCCTGATCGATGCCCAGGGAAATGTCGCGTACGTCGCCAAGACGAACACCAAAACGATACTGCTCTACCTGGCGCTCCTTGTCCGACCAAAGGATGCCAACCTTAACTTCAGTGAGGTTGTTGCTGCCCCAGTCAAAGGGAATGGCATAGTCAGCGCCAAAGTCGACACTGTCCTCTGCAAGGTCTGACCAGCGTCGCTCGAATGCCGAGGTGGACAGATTGTCATTGAAGTAGGTGTATTGACGCCGGTCCGGCTCGTAGCGATCAGTGCGTGAATAGGCAATGCGCCAATCCAGTAAGTGCGGATTGCTACCGATATCAAATTCATTATGACCGGTCAGGGACTGGGAAATAAACTCTCTTTCTACCCATTCAAGGATAGCACGGTCGATGCTATTGCCTTCTCGCTGCTCTATACCAGTCTCTTGTCTGGTGGTGTCATCGGAGCTACGCAGGATAGTCGTCTTACTCAAAATTTCGTTCGCCGCACCGTATTCGTATCCTGCCATAAGATAGCCTGTCAGCGAGGTTATTTCCTGAGAACGCCTGTAGGTGCCGGTGGTCTCCAGCGCATTAGTCAGCTCGGCCTCGCCACGATCTCGCGTACTGCGGTCATAGCTGGCAGCTGCGTAGTAGCCCCACTCGTTGTCGCCTAAAAGCAGGCGGTCGCCAAACACGATAGTAGCGGAGCCATCGGGTAGGGCAGCCTTGTTTGAGATGTTGTAGTCATCCTGAAACTGTACACCCAGCCTTGCCGCATCGAGTTCAGACGTACAACGAATCGGATCGATGGCCGGGTCGCAAATCGTCAGGGATCGACCGCCATTGGTTGCGTTGACGACATTGCGAGGCAGATCACGTAAACCGCTATCAAAGCCCAACCAGTCATCATTGCTGCCGCCATACTTGATGATGTCGTCACCGGTAAAATCGGCATTTACCGCAAGCGAACCCGAAATTTCAAAAATACGATCATCGGGTAAACCCTTGGTCTCAATTTTAATCGAGCCGCCGGTGGTCGTCGCAAGTTGATCCGGGGTGTACGACTTCTGGATCTCGATACCGCCAAGAATGGAGGTTGGGAACAGGTCCAATTGCACATCCCGCCGCTGAGGGTCGGTACTGGGCATCAACAAACCATTAAGTGTGCTGGAAATGTAGCGCCCGTCCAGACCCCGAACGGTGGCGTATCTATTGTCAGTCACAGCGACCCCGGCAACACGATTCAGCGCACCGGCAACATCTCCATCGCCAAATCTCTCCAACTGCGCAACATCAATGGCGTTGACGATGGACGTCGCGTAACGCTCTATGCTCGCAGAATCCTCAATGGGGTTAAAAACACCAAGCACAAACACTTCTTCGATCTGAGTGCCACTGAAGTCCTGCTCAGCGTTGATGTCCAGCAGTGTAAAGGTTGCGGTGACACCCAGGTCCGCCATCACTCTAACGTCCGAGGCAGTCGCAGATCTCAGCGACGGCTCACTGACCTCAACGTCATACAGGCCGCGCGGCACACGTAACTCGTAGATACCTTTCGCATTGGTTTGCGTCGAGATAGCGGTGCCAAGTAAGTTAACCGAAGCATTGGCTATAGGGACGCCATCAGACCCAGTTACGCGGCCTGTTATATAGCCGTTAGTCGAAGGCGTTTCCGGCCCAAAATTATAAACGGTGACCTCCGCTTCAGCGCTTTCCAAGTCAGTGAACGTGACGCTGACCTCTACTTCTTCATTGGCAGCGGCGGAGAACTCGACAGCCAGGGACTGTTCGCCGCTTCCCAAAAAAAGCGTGTGAGAGCCGGCGTCAACATTTGCACTCAGACCACCTTGGCCGTCAGTTACGCCAAGAGCAAGCTTATCAAGCTTGACCGTAATCCCCGTCAGTGGCGCATCGTTGTAGAATGCGCGAAGGTAGAGATCTCCTGCCAGCGCCTGAAATGAAAACAGCGAAAGTACCGCTCCCATTGGAATAAAAAATTTCTTCATAGGTCGAATCAAACCACCCTAAAAAATTAGCACATATATTTTTAGTGAAGGCCGCCGCGCCAAAAAAAATCGCGCAGGCAAACCGCAAGATCACTCTATTGGGGGCATCCTACTGACCGGAGATGACACTTAAATGACGCAAATGTTGCAGAATTGTTAAATTAGCGGACGTTGAGTCGCTATGTTGTTTCGTAGTTTAACGGTGGATATCGGCAGATAGAATCTGCCAGGATGAAACAGGTCTAACCCTTGAAATACCAGTGCATTGGCATCGGGCTATGATTGAATCGCTGGGGGTAGAGCGTCAGAATTAAAGTGTGTGGGTCACTGAACGGTAGCCGTTTGCGCATGATGAGCTAGCAACAAATTTCTCCAGGCGTCGATTTACGGCAGCCGTATCGTTGTCGGGAATTTCGAACATCAGACCATCGTAGTAGCCCAGCGCCTTCGAAAGGATATTACCGCGTTCATCCTCCGCAAACCCCTCCAGAACATTATGGGTACGGACGCCGTAGTCGTCCTCAGATAGGTAGCCAAGGGATTGTTCAGCAAGAACGCAGGCCATCTGCCGCGATGCCTGAAATTCTTCAGGTGCCAGCGACAGCGCCCACAGCGGCGCACTACTCATGAGTAGTGCCAGACCTAACGCGCTTTTGAATGATATTTTCATAAATTTTCTAAACTGGACTCAGCGGTGCCAGTGCATCTATCAATCGATAAGAATGCGAAGGTAGCAAAGCTTCTTTACAAAAATATGACAGGAATATTTCAATCATGAATAAGTGCGTGTAAAAAGGTCCCTACAATGTGTCCTGGCATGGCCTCACGTCATAAATGACATTTTTGTTACCGTTATATGAAATTGAGTGAAAGAGGGGGATAATAACATCCAGACAGAGATGGGAGACGACTCATGGCTAGGTTTTATACGCACATCAGTGCTTTGGCGCTGCTCATGACGGTAGTGGTGCCTCACGTTATGGCCGAAGCAGACCGCGACTGCTTACTACAGGGCACCGTGCAGAAGGGCAGTGACGGAGAGTCAGGTAATACTGAGGTTAAATTTCATTCGATAGGCAAGTACGCTGAAGATTCCAATTGCAGAATTCGTCGTGACAAGAAAATAGAATTTAAATTACCCGATGACCCGCGACTGCAAGATGCGCCCGATGGCAGTGAAGTAAAATACCGTTATCGCAGTAACAGTGAGCAACAGCAAACTGAACTGATCAGCATCGGGACATGAATCCCGATTAGCTCCGACTAAGGCAATGCTCCGAGTCCGGAGCCCGATTTTTCGGACCTGCCCCACACCATTTTTCCAACGTTCCCTGCCGTTTTTTTTACAACTGTAATTTAACTGTCACATTCTGGTTATTTAATAACCTTTGGATTGGTTTTAAGAGTTGCAGGGAGATGAACGAACATACGGTACTAGTCGTCGACGACGAATCCGCCATCCGCGACATGCTGCGCATGGTGCTGGATATTGCCGGGTTCGGTTTCACCGAAGCTGAGAATATTCAGGATGCCCATGTGCGAGTGCTGGAAGACAAGCCGGATATTATATTATTGGACTGGATGTTACCCGGTGGCAGTGGCATAGAGCTATTACGCCGCCTGAAGAGGGACGAGCATACTCGGGATTTGCCCGTTATCATGCTGACGGCCAAAACCTCTGAAGACAATATCGTCCAGGGTCTGGATGTAGGCGCAGATGACTACATCACGAAGCCTTTTGCGCCCAGGGAATTGGTCGCTAGAATCAAATCACTGCTGCGACGCAGTGCGGTCGGGGAAAATGCCCAGCGCCTCCAGATGGCGGAGCTCGTACTCGATCAGGAAAGCCACAGAATATTTCTAGGTGAGGACGTCGTGGAAGCGGGCCCTACCGAGTATCGGTTATTACGCTTTTTTATGTCTCATCCTGAGCGAGCCTATTCAAGAGCCAACCTTTTAGACAGCGTTTGGGGGGTTAACGTGTATGTAGAGGAGCGCACCGTGGATGTACATATCCGACGCCTGCGGATGGCCCTGAAAACATCTACTTTAGACTACAGCCATCTCATCCAGACAGTACGCGGAACCGGCTATCGATTCTCATCGAGAGATTTGATGTCTGTGGACGCAGGTCGTCTTAACACACAGGCGCTCTAAATCCGGCGAGGCAACTGGCCTCCTCAGTAACTCACGTCCATTAGCTGCCACTGTGGTTTTCCCGTATCCGGTTGCTGGTAGTGATATCGAACTTTACTACCGGCGGGAACATTTTCTATCAGCGCATTTTTGGGCTCTTTAAAAGCCATTTTGCTGCGTTTGTTGAGTTTACAACTTTCCGGGCCAGCTGCATCTTTGGCGGAATGAAAGTCAATATAGACACTGGTCCCGTTCTCGACATCGCTCTTGCCTTTAACCGTACCCTCTACGATGCAATCCTGGGTGCTTCCCGCCATTGCATTGAGGGCCATTAGCAGCAATCCCAAACCTGCCACCAGACTTGTTTTTAATTTCATAATTTCATCTCCTTGGGGTCATTTTCTGACGTACAATCGTGTTGGTTTTAGAAGCCAAGAAACAAGTTTCTGTCACAAAGCTGCAACATTTGCGCTGTAAGTCTTTGATTATAGTAACCAGAGGCGTCACCCCGGCGCTATCTTGCAACCAAATTGTCATAAATAATTCACAATAACGCTTACGCTAACCGCGGCCATTGGCTCGCTGAGAACTGCCGCATGAAACAAATACTCTCGCTATCGGTCCTGGTTATTGCGGCTGCGATCGCCAGTACTGTCCTTCGTAACCCCGCGGGGGCTGCCATTGATTCAGTAGTGCCCATCTCTGAGCGACTCGCTACCAGTATCGTCAGTAAACTGTTTCCGGCAGCGCTCGAACTTACAACGGGCAATCTGCTGGTGACCGAGCCTGAGGTGGTTTTTATTGACCGTGAGCGATTGGCGTTGAAGGCGAGGTTCCAAGCCTACGATCATCGTCCGGATCAGGGTATCGCAGTGAGCGAGATGGGATGGGTGCAAATTTCGGGGGGCCTTGACTTCGACCCGCTAACGCGCCAGATATTACTTCACAACCCCAGTATTGACGCGCTGAACTTTGACCGTCAGAACGCCGCGAGTGCGTCCTTCCGCTCAGACATCTCGAACAACTGGTCGGCTCAGATGACCAACCCAATGCGCGCAGACATTCCACCTCATCCTTATGTCGTCCTGATCAAGGACACTATTAATAGTGTCAGCTATGACGGCCAGAATATTAACGTTCAGATTGTTTACGAATGAGCGTAAGTCTTGATTGCTGTTGAGACCTGCTCCGGGATTTCGCAACTGCACGAGTTGTTATAATCGTAGAAAATGACCAGGCTACTGCCGGTTGCTGCGACCTCATTAAACCGTTCGCTGAAAATCGTATATTCCATCAACACTTTTTTAGGTCCGGTAATCATGGCTTTGCAGCCGATATGAATTCGGTCTGGATAAGTCAGTGGTAATTTAAAATCGCATTGGGTTGTGGCCAGAATAGGACCCAGATTTAGCGTCTCCTTCGTTTCCAACACGCCCGTTTTTACAAAATAGGCTATTCGCACATCTTCGAAGTAGCGAAAATACACCGTATTGTTAACGTGACCGAAGGCGTCCGCGTCGCCCCAGATTACATCCTGATAAAGAACCAGTGAACTGTCCTTTTCGAGTTTATTCATTTGCAAGAATTTATCCTGTCGTAGATCCATAACCTTATTATGGATCATAGTCCGACCGATGGGCGACTATAATTCACAGTCCGGGAAACTACCGATATACGCTAATAGTCGGATTATCGATACACGCTGACAACGTCTACCGTGCGCTACCCCATCGGGTACATTATCTCGCGGCTGACCGCATTGATTTTTCGCATCGTTTCCGCGTTGAGGTCGAGATCTGCCGCAGCCAGTATATCGTCCAGTTGACCCACCGTGGTTGCCCCAACTATTGTAGAGGCGACAAAATCATGCTGCTTACTCCACGCGGTGGCCAAGGTGATGACTGACATACCGGCCTCATTGGCAATCTGCTGAAATTTTTGGGTAGAGGCGATGCTACGGTCATTAACGAAGCGGGCGGCCATGACCTTTTGCCGCTTTTCTCCTCTACCTAAATAGTGGCTAAAGCGCGCACCCTCAGGCAATTGCCCATCGTTGTATTTGCCCGAAAGCACTCCCCCAGCCAACGGCGAATAGGGAATCAGGCTGATCCTTTCTTTACGACACGCCTGGGCCAGCTCATCTTCGAAGCGGCGGTTATTCAGGCTGAAGTTGTTCTGAATCGTTTCATAGCGCGCGAGACCATGTGATTCCGAGGCCGCCAGGCTTTTCATCAACCCCCAGGTGGACTCATTACTACATCCGAGCAAGCGCACCTTGCCAGACTGCACCAACTCATCCAGTGCAAACATAGTTTCCTCATGCTGCATGTCAGGGTCCGGCCAGTGCGTCTGGTACAGATCAACGTAATCGGTTTGCAGGCGCTTGAGGCTGCCCTCAACTGCCCGAATGATATGGTGTCGATCCAGTCCGGTTTTACCGGCACGCTGAACCGACTTGAGCCATATATGACTGGGCCCGGACACTTTTGTTGCCACAATAAGTGAATCGCGGTCCTTGGTCTTCATCCACCGACCAAAAATTTCCTCGGTGAGCCCCGCGTATTTCAAGTCTGGGGGTACCGGGTACATTTCCGCGGTATCGTAAAAATCGATGCCGGCATCATAAGCACGATCGAGAATCTCGAAGGATGTCTTCTCATCCGCCTGATTACCAAAGGTCATGGTACCCATGCAAATCTCCGAGACTACGATACCGCTATTACCTAAACGTCTACTTTTCATGACTGCCCCTGCTTTTCGAAAGGAGCCGCGAGTACACGGCCAATCTACATTAACTTACTTTGGTTACCTGAAAACCCTGCCGCGGAAAATGAACCGCTACTTCGCCGACACGCTCGTCGCTGCGCAGGACTACAATTTCCTCCAGCGAGGACACCTGCAAGCTGCCAGTTACCGGTTGAAAACCATAGTCGGTAGGGATTACGCTCACTTCATCGCCTACTGATAGTCCATCAATATAGGTCAGTGTGGTCCTTTGTAAATCCTCTGGAGAGGCTTCAAGTGCCGTATCCTGCGCCTGCGCTCCACTCATTTCGGTAGGCTGACCATGACCAAAGGCGCGCATGCGTGCTAACCACTCAAGTACATTGGGATAGGGCCCAAAGTCTTGTTGTAACACCTCAACCTGATACACAAACCAGCAGCAGTGGTAGGTGGAAAAGTCAGCAATAGTGGGCTCACTACCAAAAAGAAACGGGGCGTGGGCAAGTTGCTGATCGAGCTGGCGCAACTGGGAGAAAAAGGCAGGTATGGCGACGGCCTGATCAATGGCTAAAGATCCCGCTCCCTCGGTCAACTTGGCTCTATCTTTCATGAACGCGGCCGCCATGGTCGGATTATTAAATAACTCACTGGTGGCCAGGGCCTTCGGCTGAAACACCATAGAGACAGCGAGCCGAAATAAATTTGAGTCCATCCACGCGGCCACCGCGGTACTGGCTGCCAGAGATTGCTCTGGATAAATCGTATTGTCCGGCGCCAGGCGATCAATCACGCGTGCGATCAGTGCCGTGTCGCAGTAAACGTCTGCGCCAGTCTGAAATATCGGTGTTCTCCGATAACCCCCGGAAAGTGGCATCAAGTCAGGTCGGGGCATAATGACCGGAATGTCGACCGACTGCCAGGCCAGGTTTTTATAGCCTAGCAACGCCCTGATTTTCTCCGAGAATGGCGAGCCGTCGTAGTGATGTAATATCATTCTCTTATCCTATATTTTTATCAGGTCGCGCTTACCAAGCGACCCCGTAGTCGTCGCCGAAGTCGCTGGCACCCCCCACATGGTGCCATTGACCCAGTCAAAGTAGATAGCAGTAATGGGGCTGTAAGTGCGGTCAATGGTTTCAACAGAGTAGCCCATTTCCCTCAACTTTTCGCGCACCTCAGGTGCCACCCTGGGTGTTACCTGTAAGCGCCCGGGTTCTGACTTGTGTGCGCCAAAAGAGCTTTGCATCGGGTAGCTGGCAATATTGTGCGCCTCGGCGGCAATAAACGCGGGAATCCAGCCACCAATTGCAGCGGCTTACGTACCGATCAGCCCGCTTTTTATCCTCCAACATGGTGGACTAAAACCACCAGCAAGCGACTATTTTTGAAAGCGATAAGCTATGATGAAGAAGCAGACGATCCCCGTTGCCATTATTGATGCCGTTCAAGACCAGATGCGAAATACTGTTCTGATTGTTTTAGTCGCCTCCTTTAGTCTCATTGCCGGGTGCAAGCAGCCTCTGGCGATCGTCGGCGAGGGCGATATTATCGAGCTTGAATCTGGCATGAGAGGCTGTGCCTGGGAAGAATTCAGTGCTGCATGGACCCGCTGTACCGACAACGATGTGCTGGTGACCGAAACTGCAGTTTACCGCGCTCTGGCGCGACCCGGTTGGCGCTTCTCACACTGGGAAGGCGTGTGTGTGAAAGATTCGCCGGAACAGGACTGCCAGCAAAACTATAACCAGGGTCAGGTAAATTTTTGGGATGGCAATTTTCCCGGCCTGCCGGTACCGGCACTAACCGCAGTTTTTATCGAGGATAACGAGGCCCCGCGCGGCACGACTTATACCGCTGCTCGCTTCGGTGCCCAGAGCAACTTTGGTTTCGCTGCCCTGCTGGATGCACTGTTCTTCGAAGATGGCAGCTATCGTTTCACCATTGCCCAGGCCACCACCCGTCAATTTTTTGATCGCAACCCAGAGTATTTCGAGCGCCAGCCCGATGGTTTGTTGGGCGCCGGACCCACACTCGACGCGCTGGTAGCCGCCGGTGGAGCCACCTCCAACGGTGACTTTCTGGCACTGGTAGACAGTGACAGCAGCGACAATGACGTTTCAGTCACTTATTTGCAGCCACAGCGGTCGAGTGCTCGGGAAAGCGATTTAAATGGCAACTATTTCTGCGGACATGTCATGTCTGACGGTCGAGCTACCTTTTTCCGTGCACAGATAAATGGCAGCGGCGGCGGTACTGCATTTATTCTGGAAGACCGTCAAGGTCGCTCAGGACAAACCGCTATCAGCTACAACGTGGCTGAGAACGGTACCACCACCTTCGACTACCTGGGCATGCGCCTCGCCGGCAGTCTCTCGGCAGATGGCAGTGTTTTGGCTGCGACTCAGGTTTCAGCGAGACTACAAGGCTCAGCAATGTGCCTGCGCTCACTCGCCAATAAAACCGTGGCCAGCGTGGCCGGTGGCTACTATGGGGCATGGTTCAGCACCCAACCAATATCGGCGGTGTCTGAAATAGTACTGGACAATCAGGGCCAGACTTCTGAGGTAGTACTTCGCGACTCGCTTGGCGGGCGGAATTACTCTCTGAGGCAGGATTTTATGCTGGTAAAGGCTACCGGTGAATTAAAGACCAGTGACAGTTTTGGCTCAGTGTCTGCTGATGGCCGCATTCTCTTCTTGGTCAATACTAATCCCAATAAATTTCCAACGTTTATCGCCTACGTGCGCAAAACGTGAGGCAGAACCTAACCCTATGCGCACAGCAGGCTCTATCACCCGGTTAAGCATGCGGAAAGACCCACGTTACGATGAGTGAAAGTTCGAAGATATGCCGCTACCAGAAAAGTCGCCGGGTGAGCCCATAAGTGGCTTTTAAACTACACCAATTCAGGCAACCTGCCCGATAAGTACTGACTGCTTTTGAAAACTTTCTACCCCCCGATTCGAGACAACGGAACACTTCCAAAAAAACTATAAGCTCATGTATTCACTGCCTTTTTTTCATCTCTCATGGTAAGGTGGACGGTAATATTGCCTAAGGTAGGCATGTTAGGGGCGGCGGCCCTGGTGGTATGGTCGTCAGGTGATTATTTCGGCAATCGAGACGCAGCTAGCATCCAGAGGTCAGCGCCTGATTGTTCTTTACAGCGAATAAGTAAAAGGTAGTAAGTACGATGAGTAGAAACCGCATTTTCAAACTTAGCACTATGTCGGCAGCAGTGGCATCCACGCTGATACCCGTGCATGTACAGGCGCAAAGCGCACTCGAAGAGGTCATTGTGACGGCCACCCGTCGCGCCGAGAGTATTCAGGATATTCCGCTGAATATTGCGGCACTGGGCGAGAACACGATTAAGTCGCAGGGACTGTCAAACCTCGCTGAAGCGATGCAGTGGGTGCCAGGAATTCACATTATTGACCAGGGCTCACGTGCAGCGGACCAGATTATTGTTCGGGGCCTGAGCGCTAACCCCATCAGCTCTTCTGAAGCATTGGGCAACGACGGTGGCGGCACCGTGGCCACTTACGTCGGGGAAATTCCTGTTTACGCCGACCTTAAACTCAATGATATGGCGCGCGTTGAAGTTCTATTGGGGCCCCAGGGCACACTCTATGGCGCGGGTACTCTTGCCGGCGCGATTCGCTATATCCCCAACAAGCCGCAGTTCGAGACTACCGAAGTTGAGGTGCGCGGCAATGCTTACCAGATTTCAGAAGCAGATGACCTGAGCTCGGATGTGGGCTTCACCTTGAATTTGCCGATAAGCGACTCTTTAGCGTTCCGCATGAACATGGACTATGTCGACGACTCCGGCTTTGTCGATTATATCTACACAGTGCGTGAGGCTGGCGTTTCCAACCCGGATCCAGATTTCAGTGACCGCGACGACGTGAATGCCAATTTGCGCTCTGTAGAAGACGTCAATACGGAAGAAACACTGTCTGCCCGAGCTGCATTGCGTTGGGCACCCAACGACACCTTTGACGGAACACTCACCTATTACCTGCAGGATCAGGAATCTGGGGGCCGAACGCTAACATCTACTGACGCACTGAATATCGGCAATTATGAATCTGGCCTGCGTTTTGTAGAGCCCAGTGATCGTAAAAACGAGTTGATCGCACTGGAGATGACCATAGACCTGGGCTTTGCAGAACTCACCTCAGCGACTGGTTTTTCACAGTATGAGGAAAGCGGAAGCCGCGATCAGACAGACCTGCTAATCACCCTCGAATATAGCTATGAGGCGTTTCCCGAGTTCAGTGCCTTCACTCAGGAAGACGTCGACGAAGAGCGGTTTAACCAGGAAGTACGTCTCGTCTCCACTGGCGATGGACCACTCCGTTGGATTGCGGGTGGCTTTTATAATCAGTATGAGGTTGACGAGGCTGTCTCGCGCGAGTTCACTCCTGGATATGATCAGTTCCTGGTGGATATTGGCGCAGGTGTTCAGCTCCGCCCTGACGCTCTGGAATATATCAATGTGGTGCGTGAGGACACGACCGAGTGGGCCTTCTTCGGTGAAATCACCTATGAGTTTACTGATCGCTGGGATGTAACCCTAGGCGGTCGTTACTACGATTATGATTATGAATTCAGCTCGGCGACCGACTTCCCTATCGCCGAAACTGTATTTGGAGGCCGTCAGCCTGTTGACGCAGTAATTCTTGATTTCAACACCGCCGTGCAGGACGACGACGGCAGCCTGTTTAAGTTTAATACCTCTTATGACTTCAGCGACGATGTCATGGGCTATTTAACGTATTCCGAGGGTTTCCGCTTGGGCGCAGGCAACGGGCTGGGTTTATGCGCTCCAGACGATGATGGCTCTCAGACAGTTTGCGCGAACTCAGACGAGTTCGAGTATACGCCGGACGAAACTCAGAATTATGAAATTGGCTTGCGAACGACCTGGCTGGATCAGAGCCTGACGGTTAACGGCGCAATCTACTTCATTGAGTGGTCGGATCCGCAGCTTCAGTCTGCCACCGTTGCGGGCTCTCAGCCTATTACTGTTAATGGTAAAGGGGCGGAATCAACCGGTATCGAAGCCTCCTTCAGTTGGCAGATGTCTGATAACTTCGCATTGCGCGGTAATTACTCTTACTCTAGAGCCGAGCTCACAGACCAAGCCAGGGGACTCCTGCGGACGGTGCCTGACACAGGCACAGGCTTCGCCAACGTATTTGTCGATGGTGAAGACGGTGACCGTCTGCCCGGTTCACCAGAACAGCAAGGCAGTATCTTTGCTACCTACATCTACCCGATGAAAAACATAGATCTTACCGTTAACTATGGTATCAGCGCAGTTGGAGATGTATTGACCAAAGCCGGTGGCAGAGCCGGCGGTGAGGCTTTACCGGGCTATGCGGTACACAACTTTTCGGCAATTGTTGCCACCGACTCCTGGGACGTTACCCTCTATGCCGACAATTTGTTAGACAAGTATGCAGTTACCGGCGTCCGCAGTGACACCAACTTTCTGCAGACTGCTGCTGACATTAACGGCGACGACGTCGCGGTTCGCAGCTACGGCCAAAACGTGTTGCGGCCCCGCACTATTGGCCTAAGAGCAACTTATCGTTTCGATATGTAGCTGTCAGGTCGGTGCAGTGAAAGGGATGCTTTGGCATCCCTTTTTTTTGGCTGGGCGTAGGTGTCCGAAACTGGGATAATTTTCAGATAAGCAGATCATTGGATATTCAAGGTATGCAGAGTCCAGCGACTCCACAGCAAGTCATACGAGACGCGCACAGCGCGCTAACACGTGAGGACTATCAGCGAGCGCACAGTCTCGCTATGTCTGTACTGAAACATGACCCGACCTTCGCAGACGCTTATTTCATCATGGCTCTGATCAGCTATCGGCATCAAAATATTGCCAAGGCCGAGGCTATTGTCCAGCGAGCATTGGGGTTCGACGCAAACAATACAGACTACCTGTTGTTGCAGGCCCAATGCCTGCTGGAACTTAATCAGCAAGAGAAAGCCAAGGCAGTCGTAGCTGGACTCAGGGATAAAAAACTCAAAACAGCCCATCAAAACGACACACTGGGTGTCCTGCATTCCCGACTGGGACAACACGCGAGTGCCCTGCCCCGGTTCACGTTGACCTGCGAACTGGAACCGGATTCGGTCAGCTACCGTTACAACCTGGCATCTTGCCTGCAGTTTTCAGGACAATTTGGCGCGGCTGAAACAGCGTATGAGAATGCGATTAGGCTCGCCCCTGATCACTATCGCAGCCATTCTTCGCTTTCACAGCTGCGCAAGATGACGGAGGGCGATAATCATATCGAGCGTTTGAACGAGCTCTGGCCAAGCCTGAAGGACGATGCTGATGCACGCCTGCACGTAGGCCATGCGCTGGCCAAGGAGCACGAAGACCTGGCAGACTATGGGCTGTCGTTCGAGTATCTGCAACAAGCTAAAGCTAAGAAACTCGAGAAAATGGAAGACCAATCGGCAAGCAATCGCCGCCTGTTCGCGCGTCTGCATGAGCTCCCTGCAAAGTTGGAAAACGCATCGCAATCCAATTGCGAATCCGCTGAGCCGATTTTCATCGTCGGCATGCCGCGAACAGGAACAACTCTGGTTGAACGAATACTGTCCAGCCATTCATGGGTGGAATCTGCGGGGGAGCTGGCGAACTTCTCCCTGTTGGTAAAGCGGCAACTGCAAACGGCATCGAACTGGGTTCTGGATGCAGAAACGATCGAGGTTTCTCCGCGCCTGGACTTCACCAAACTAGGCAATGACTACATCGAGTCCACCCGCCACCTTACCGGCGGCAGCGCACATTTTATCGACAAGATGCCGCTGAACTTTATGTATGTCCCATTGATCGCCAAAGCGCTGCCCAAGGCAAAAATTATCTGCCTGCGCCGCAACCCTATGGACACCTGCCTGAGTAATTATCGTCAGTTATTTTCAACCAGTTTCTCTTATTACAACTATGCCTATAGCCTGAAAAATACGGCAGATTTTTATGTTCAATTTCACCAGTTGATGGATCACTACGCTGCAACTCTAGGGAGTAACTTCTTTCAGGTCCATTACGAATCTGTGGTGGCTGAGCCGGACAAGCAGACCCGAAAATCACTCGCGCACTGCAGCTTACCGTGGGAAGCCCAATGCCTGGAGTTTCACAGCAATACCGCCCCGGTAGCCACCGCCAGTTCAGTCCAGGTCAGAGAAAAAATGTATACCCGCGCGATAGACAGATGGCGTCACTACGAGCCCTGGCTCGGCGAGCTCAGGACTGTATTTGAGGCGAATAATATCGCCTACGAGTAGCGTTACCCGATGACAGACTATTAACCCCAAGCGTTAGGCCAAAGTGCCTAGCATTTCCTTCTCAAAGGGCAGAAGTTCCGAGGAGCGCCCCGTTTGCACCGCATCGGCCCAGTCCGGGTTGGCTATAATCGCCCGACCTAATGCAACCAGATCAAACTCACCCGCATCCATGCGGCGCAGTAATTCATCGAGGCCAGCAGGCTCCGCCTCTTTGAAAGTAGTTTCCCCGGGCGCTGGGATAAAATCAGCACTGAGCCCTACACTACCGACGGTAATAGCTGGCTTGCCGGTGATTTTTTGCGTCCAGCCCGCAAGATTCAAATCACTTCCTTCAAACTCGGGTTCCCAGAAGCGGCGAGCTGAGCAGTGGAAGATATCGACACCCGCCTCACTGAGAGGCAGCAGAATGCGCTCAAGCTCCTCGGGAGTTTGCGCCAGGCGAGCGTCATAGTCCTGCTGCTTCCACTGCGAGTAACGTAGCAAAATGGTAAAGTCAGGCCCTACCGACTCGCGTACCGCTGTGATTACCTCAACAGCAAAGCGGTTACGATTCTCGATGCTGCCACCGTATTCATCATCGCGCTGATTGGTACATTCCCAGAGAAATTGGTCGACAAGGTAGCCGTGGGCACCGTGTATTTCAACCGCGTCAAAGCCCAGGTCCTTGGCATGGGTAGCACCATCGGCAAACGCCTGAACCACCTCATCGATATCCTGCTTGGACATAATGTGACGATTTACCTTACCGGGCATATTCATGCCAGAAGGCGTGTAGCCGTTCACCTCTCCCTCAGGCGGAGTGCCCGCACGACGCATACCGCCGCAATGCCAAAGTTGCGGGGCAATCTTACCGCCCTCCGCATGAACGACTTCTACCACCTTGCGCCAACCCTCAAGACGTTCCTCACCGTGAAAATAGGGTACATCGGGGTAGCCGCTGGCGGCGATATGATCGATACAGGTGCCCTCAGTGATAATCAGCCCGGTGCCGCCAGCGGCCCGGCGACGGTAGTATTCAGCAACATCGTCGCCGGGCACATTGTTAGGCGACAGACTGCGGGTCATGGGTGCCATCACGATACGATTGGCCAAACTTAAGTTGCCCAAGGTAAACGGTTGGAAAAGTACACTATTGTCAGTCAATCATTACTCCAGCAAGTGGCAACAGCACAGTCGAGACTTTAACTACGCCAGCAGGTCAAAAAACCAAGGCAGCATTATTCCTCAAGCACCAGAGTTTCGCCAATCTGATTTGTCACAATTTCATCTTCACAGAAAGGGAAACGAATCCACTCCTTACTCGAGTAGAGCCTGGTCTGGTCCGCAAAGTGCGGGGACTCGGGGTCGGTCGACTGGGAGGGGACCAGAATAACGTCGGCGATTGGGCATACAGTTTCATCCCAGGTTACCGCTTGTATATAAGAGTTACCGCCGTTCGGGTTGATATAACCGCCCTCCGACAGACTGACACCAATAGCACCATAAACTCCTGCGTCGCCATCGCCACCGTGAATCGGCACATTTTCTACGTTGCGTTGCAGATACTGTACCTCGCCCCAGGGTGCATCCAGAGATACGCCGGCTGTGGCCAATCTTTCGATCGCGTCGTTTAATCCAGATATCACCCTGCCATGATTGGCGGCGATTTCCAGATCGATACCAGCCGGTGTATTCACCGGATCATCACGATTGAAATCTACCAACCAGAACTCATCACTTTCGACGACGCCTTGAAAGCCAGCAAATTCTTCGCGGATGACACGCCAGAACTCTGTAAATACCTGCATACCACGACTGTCCAGGTCAGCCTTTCTGTCCCAGTCAACCAATACCTCGCACGCCGATTGAACATCGACAGCGGCTTCGGTAGCACACACCTCAAGGACGTCATCCAGCACCAGATCAGCGCCATAGACCCGATTGAGATACATCATGTCCTTTAAATTTTCGAGGGTAAACAATGGACTATCATCCAGTCCATCGCTCGCTGTCTTGCGCTGGGCTACCATCTGATGACCAAGACGGGTACGCAGAAATTGCTGCAAACCCTCGTAACCCAACGGTCCCA
>JBLIEI010000008.1:0-81292 GCA_047633055.1 Halieaceae bacterium
CGTCGCGATATTTGAGCAGTACTTCCGGTAAAAGATCATCGCTGGAGATGTAGGCAACAAATTCCAGGGGCTCGCCGATGCTAGCGAACAAATCACCGCCGGCCTGATAGCTGTGCAACACATTCCTGATAGCACGACTGATGTCAGATTCACCATTACGGAGGAAAACCTCAGGCGCCGAATTTGGTGTTGTGTACACCTCAATAAGATCCGAGAAGCCTAAAGTTTCATATTCGTCGCCGTACTCTATTAATAGATTAAAATATGAGTTGACCAGCGCAGACTGGTAGCGATCCGATATTTGAAAGGGAGTGGCATTGATGTTGTAGCGCTCGTTTGCCTCCTGTTCGAGCTCGGGTCGCATTGCGGGATCGACAATTTCAACCCGGATTCGCCCCTTGCCAGCCATTTCGTATTCGCGCAGCAGGTCACTGAGCTGAGGTACCAGTGGTGCTAATAGTGGATGAGTTTTAGCGCTGAAGTAGCCGCGAATTAGCAGGGGTTCCTGCAGTTCGCTCAAAAGCGCGAGGGAGGGTGTAGAAAGCGAGTAAAGTTCTCCTTCAGAAAGGTCCACTCGCAGTCCAGTAATTCTGTCCAGCCACACATTAGCCAACAGAAAATTGAGGACCAGTAGTAGGGTTACTCTGCGCCAACGGCGATGGCGTACGGTTTTTACGCCACTCGTCCAGCGTTCTTTTTCCAGCAGGAAAACATTGAGTGTGATGAAGACGGCGGCCAGACTCAGGTAGTAATAGAGGTCGCGCACGTCTAGAACACCGCGGGTAATGCTATCAAATCGAGAGCCTGTACCAAGCTTACTCAGTACTACCGCGACTCTGTTATCAAACAAATCAATCACCACGGTGCTGCCCAATAAATAGAGCGCACTACAGAGAGCCACACTGACAATCAGGCTGACGATGGGATTACTGGTGCGCGCAGATACGCATAGTCCGACGCTAAGGTAGGCGACACCAAGGAGGAGAGTAGCAAGATAGGCGCCCACAACCGGCCCCCAGTCAAGATTGGCAAGCAGAGCAACGGTTATAGGGATCGGCACAGTCGTTAGCAGCGCCAGCACCAGCAGCGTAAAACAGGCAATGAGTTTGCCTAGTGCGAATTCCCACAGGCTGACAGGTTGTGTCAGCACGTGCTCCAGGGTGCCGCTGCGGCGCTCCTCGCTCCACATTCGCATGGTCAGTGCAGAACACAGAAACAGTAAGAGCAACGGCATCCATTCAAACATGGGGCGAACGTCAGCGATATTGCGCGCAAAAAATGTCTCAACCCAGAAAAAGATGAATAAGGTGACTCCTGCAAATGCCACCAGGAATAGCCAGGCTACCGGCGAGGCAAAAAAGAGGCCAATTTCTTTACTGGCGACTCTGCGCATGGCGGCACTATTGGCCATCTTTGACCCCGCCGGTACTGGTTGCCTCACGAAAAATGGTTTCCAGATCAGGTACCAGAGGCTGCAAGCTGTAAAGCTTTGCGCCGGAGTTTATGACTGCCTGCCCAATATTATTAGCGGCGAGATCGATATTGGCCGTGTCGTGTAAATCCAGAGTATATTGGCAGCGGCCCTGTCCCACTGACTCGACCATGGAGACTGTCGATATCTGTGGTAGATGGCGCAACAAGGCCCCCAAGCCACTGATATTGTCGTCCGTACAAAGCTGGAAGCAATTGCTACAGCGCAGATCTGCCAGGGACTCATCCAGCACTAACTTGCCGTGGTTCAATACCAGTACTCGATCGCAGACTGCATCGACCTCTTGCATAATATGTGTCGACAATATGATCGTGGCCTGCTTTGAGAGTGCGTCGATAAGTGCTCGCATTGATGCAGTTTGCTGCGGGTCTAGTCCGTTGGTAGGTTCGTCGAGTATGAGTAAACTTGGTTTGCCCAGCAGGGCCTGAGCCACGCCTACCCGCTGTTTGAGGCCACGGCTAAGGGTTGAAATTTGATCAAGCGCGCGCTCATGCAGGTCGGTGGCGGCAATAGCGGCCCTGATCGCTATCGGCCTATCCACTTTTGCGATGCCCTTGAGCGTTGCACCGTAATCCAGGTAATCCGCCACTATCATATCGGGGTACACCGGTGAACTTTCCGGCAGGTATCCCAGTTGTCGTTGTACTCGCCTGGCATTGTTTGCCAGTTCATGTCCGTCGATATGAATTGAACCCGCGGTCGGTTCGAGATAGCCGCTGAGCATTTTCATGATAGTAGATTTGCCAGCGCCATTGTGTCCCAGTAGACCCACAACCTCATGGTGCGCGATTTTAAAGGTCACGTTTTTTACTGCAGATACTTTGCCGTAGCGCCGGGTCAAATTTTGAACTTCAATCATCATTTAACGCATCTGGTGGTGGGTGCCGCCATCAGGAGAAGAATAGCAACTTGACTATAAACGCTATTAATACCAGATTGAGTATCAATTTGATCAGGCGTTCTCCCTTGCTAACGGCAAAATGCGCGCCTAAATAGCCTCCTATAACGTTGCCCAGTGCCAGTGCTGCGCCGAATACCCAGAGGAGTTCTACCTGGCTGGCAAAAACCGCCAGTGCCACCGCAGTATAAACTGCAATGATAAATACTTTATGCATATTAGTGCGGACCAGGTCCAGCCCCATGATCCTGTTGAGTACGGGCATAATAATAAAGCCGACCCCTACCTGAATAAATCCGCCCCAAAAGCCAACGGCCACCATCAGTAAATGGCCCCGTATCAGTTGCTGTCGTGTGGGTTCGCTACTGGGATTATCAGGGCCTCGATTGCGATCGAAATGAATGATTAGCATTACCGCAATCATTACCAGAGCCAGCAGGCGGTTAAACCATTCTCCCTCCAGATTGACGCCCAACATCGAGCCGACTATGGCGCCTGGGATTGCGCAGGCAGCGAGGCTAATGCTTAGTCGGAATTCTGCAAATCCGCGGCGAAAAAAAGCGGTTATTGCACTTAGGTTTTGGGCGAGGATAGCTATCCGATTGGTGCCATTCGCCACCGGGCCAGGCAGGCCCATAAAAAGCATTACCGGCAGAGTAATCAGCGAGCCACCTCCAGCCATAACATTCAGGAAGCCGGCAAGAACACCGACTCCGGTCAGAGTGACCGCTTGCCACAGCTCGATTTGCAACGTTAATCTTCCGTCCAGGGCGCTCGCATGGTGACAAATTCTTCGGCAGCCGTTGGATGGATCCCAATAGTGCTGTCAAATACTGCCTTAGTTGCTCCGGCCTTGAGGGCGATGGCAATACCCTGGATTATTTCTCCAGCATCCGGTCCCATCATATGGACGCCAACGACTCGATCACTTGCCGTCTCCACGATGAGTTTCATAAAGGTTTTCTCGTCGCGGCCGCTGATGGTGTGCTTCATCGGACGAAACACTGATTTGTAGAGCGTAATCTCACCAAACTCTACCTTCGCCTCGTCCTCGGTGAAGCCCACTGTTCCAATATTGGGCTGGCAGAATACGGCCGTAGGAATGAAGTCGTAGTCGACGGATGGATGTAGTTGACCGAATTGCCGTCTGGCAAAAGCCATCCCCTCCGCGAGTGCAATCGGCGTGAGTTCCATGGTATCCGTACAGTCGCCCAGCGCGTAAATACCTGACTCTGTGGTGCTGAAGTGCTCATCCACCGCGATCGAGCCACTTTTGGTTAGTTCGACATTAACGTTTTCCAGACCCAGGCCGTCCAGATGGGGCTTTCGGCCAGTTGCATAAAGTACTGTATCGGCTACCAGAGTCGTTCCATCATTGAGCTGTAAGTGCAGGCCATCCGGGCCCCGTTCAATAGTTTCTACATTGACTTCAAAGCGCAGATCGACCCCCGATTTGAGAATTTCCTGACTGGCGTGCGCCCGAATGTCGGCATCAAATCCACGCAAGAAAAGTGGGCCGCGGTAGAGTTGAGTGACCTGGGCGCCCAGGCCATTAAAAATTCCGGCAAATTCCACCGCGATATAACCGCCACCTACGATAACGATGCGCTGAGGAAAGGAATCCAAATCGAATATTTCGTTGGAGCTTACTGCCAGATCACTGCCAGGAAATTCAGGTATGTGGGGCCAGCCGCCGGTGGCGATCAGAATTTTTTTGGCTCGATAGTGTTCCTCTCCCACCGCGACCGTATTGGCATCGATAATGCGTGCCCGGCCATCAATGAGCTCAGCATCCACGCCCGCTAGCAGATTGCGGTAAATGGCGTTGAGACGGGTTATTTCTGTCTTCTTGTTGTCTCTCAGGGTGGCCCAGTCGAATTTTTTGGCCGCTGATTCCCAGCCAAACTCCTTCGCGTCACTGAAGGCCTTGCCAAACTCAGAGGCATAAACGTAAAGTTTCTTCGGTACGCAGCCGACGTTGACGCAGGTGCCGCCCATATAGCGGTCCTCAGCGATAGCCACACGGGCGCCAAAACCAGCTGCCATTCTGGCGGCGCGCACGCCACCTGAGCCAGCGCCAATTACAAACAGGTCAAAATCTACATCGCTCATGGGGTTCTCCATTATTCAGGGGGCGTAATTCTACCAGTAGTGGCGGGTGCGAAGAACTAGGGGTGTCAGTCAATCGGCTAGCGTACCCTATTTGAGACAAATAGGGCCATTGCCGCAGGTCGATACTCGTGTGTGTGCCCTTTCGTTGTGTGATTTTTTACCTTTGCGCTCGCTCCTAACTGCAGAAAACTTGCGTATGATGGGCCCGCTAATAAATAACATCCTCTCTGGCGGCATTGTGCTTCCTGAATGATTCAAAGGTACGTTGTAAAATGGAAGTAAAAAAGCCCTCGGCGCTGAGCTTTGTCTGCGCCCTATTAATGACATTTTTTTCGGTAGCAGCCCTCTCCCAGGAAGAAGCCACTGAACCTGCGACGCCACCCGATCGTATCGTGCTTAAAAATGGCTCGACAATTCTCGGTACCGTAACCGCAACGCGTGATGGCGTGGTCAGCATAGATACCGATTTTGCCGGCTCTCTGGAAATCGCCCAGGACCAGATTGTTGCCATGCAGATGGCTGCGCCTGCGGTAATTCAATTGGCGAATGGCCGGGTTCTGGATGAACAGCCCTTTGTTGTTGAAGATGAAAAAATAATCGCTGGCTCCGGAGCTAGCTATGCCCTGACGGATCTGGCCGTTGTTAATCCTGAACCGTATGAACTCGGGATTGGCTACCAGTGGTCCGGACTTGCCAATTTTGCCTGGGCTATCGAACGCGGTAATACCGAGACCGACGAACTGGACTACCGACTGGATACTCAGTGGCTGAGTGACGACGACCGATATACCATACTGATCAATGGCGAAGTAGATGAAGCCAACGATCAGAAAATAGCCGACAACTGGTCAGTAACTGGAAAGTATGACTATTTTTTACAATCGAATGAATGGTATGTGGGTGTTAACGCGTCCGCTGAACAGGATGAGTTTGCCGATCTGGATCTACGGTATTATTTGGGCCCCTATGTTGGGCACCAGTTTTTCGACACGGACTTGGTATTTCTCGAAGCTGAGCTTGGTCTGGCTTATGTGAACGAGGACTTTTTCACTGCTCCCGATCAGGATTATGCCGGTGCTAACTGGAGTGTGAACGGATCCAGTCAATACCTGGGTGGCGATTCACGCCTGTATCTGGCTCATGTCGGAATCTGGAATCTGGAAGCAACCACAGACCTAATTCTAAATACCACGATAGGTCTTGCCTTTCCCCTGCTCTTCAATCTCGAAGCAGCGGCGGAAGTTCTTCTAGAATATGACTCCGGCGCGGTAGAGGGAATCGAAAAACTCGACCAGACTTACAGCTTCCGAATCGGCTACACTTGGTAAAGGACAACGGGAAACATGGGGCAAAGTGGCCGGCATGCCCCATCTGTCCGTCTAAACAAACGAGGAGCCTTACCGGGCTCCTTTGATTAAGCCGCGAAACCAGTCTGCCAGAGTTTCGTGTTTGTAGTCAGTAAATTCCCCGGCGTCCATAAACACCCCGTGATCGTTGACACACGTTTCATACCAAATGTGCGACTGATTGGGGTCGGAGCTCTTCTCCATGTCAGTGCCACAGCGGGGGCAGGCAATATCATCAACCGCATCCCACTTCTTGCCTTCCTCAGCTTTACCCATGTCCAGGGCATCACCCATCCATTGATTTTTCAGCTGCTCGGCTTCGCCGGCATCAAACCACAGGCCCTGGCAATTCGTACAGCGGTCGATGGCTACTTGGCCATAGGTTATTTCGTCCATCCCATGTCCGCACTTCGGACATTCGATGCTGTGAGTGTCTGGATTGTATTCCATCGGTTTTCTCCGTTCTGATGATTATTTTTCAGCTGGATCTACCCCTTACGAGAGGTTGGACAACGCGAGTCTAGCCCAGAGTTGGCGGATTGTCTTGTTTGGTACCACTTTCATAGCGATTTCTGGAAGCTAAAGCCTGAATTTTAAGCTAGGTTTAATTTAGCGGCCGCATTATGTGCACTCATTATGGGTTATTCTCCGAATTCTCCCGCTGATAGAACCAAAGATTTTATGGTGCGTTTGACTAACATTTTACTTCTTGCTGTGATGCCACTGTTGCCAGCTCTGACCTGGGCAGGCGGCAATTCAGAGCGTGGCAAGAACCCGTATACAGTGTGTGCAGCTTGTCACGGTGATCAGGCTCAGGGGAACTCTGCACTTAATGCGCCGCGGCTCAATCATCTCGCCCCTGACTATTTAGCCGGTCAGCTTGAAAAATTCAAATCAGGCCAGCGTGGCGGCGCCGGCGGCAGCCTTCTTTCCCGACAAATGGCACCGATGGCAGCGACTCTTGTTGATGCTGCGGCGATGGCAGATGTTTCCACCTACATCGTGAGTCTTAGCGGCGGGCCTTCTAAGGCATCTATCGATGGTGATGCTGTGCTTGGGGGCGATTTCTACAATCAACTCTGTGGCGCCTGCCACGGTGCGCGTGCAGAAGGTAATCTGGCGCTGAACTCGCCTCGATTGGCAGGCACCGATGATTGGTATCTGGCTGAGCAGTTGCGAGCTTTTCGTGCCGGGGAGCGCGGAGCCCATGCGGATGATCGAACAGGCAAGCAAATGCGGGCAATTTCGATGGTGTTACCAGACGACGTAGCGATAGCTGACGTCGTAGCATTTCTTCGCAGCTTAGAGCCGTAGAGCAATTTTCTTGAAACCTCGCACTGTATTGACAGTATTCCTTGGGTTTTTAGTACCAGCGGGGGTATCACTCGCCGTTATCGCTCGCGATATCGTGTTGAGTACGGTATGTCCGCCTGGTTTTGAATTGACCACCGGCCACTGTGAGCTGCGCAGTCTTTATCAAATGTATCCATCGTTGGAAAATGCGGGTGTAGGTGGTCTGAAAACAGGGCTGCCCAGCTATCGTGACGGCTTTAGTCCGCAGCAGACCGACTTGGGCCGATATTTGTTTTTTGATCCCATATTGTCTGGCGATGGCAGTGTCTCTTGTGCCAGCTGCCATCAGCCTGATCGTGGCTTTGCAGATGGTCTTGGGCAGAGCGTGGGAGTCGATGGCGAGCCCTTGCCCCGTTCAGCGCCAGGCTTGTGGAATTTAGCGTTCCTCGACCGATTCTTCTGGGACGGCCGTGCTAGCTCTTTGGAAGAACAGATGCAGGAGCCTTTGTACGGCGCTCATGAGATGGCCAATACTCCGGTGCAACTGCTGGCCAGTCTGAACCTGATCAGCGAGTATCGCGGCCTGTTTGCCCAGGCATTTCCGGCAGATTTTGTTACTCCCGACGCGGACATTCAATTGGATCAGATCTATCAGGCGATTACCGCCTTTCAGGTTTCTTTGATATCACTTAATAGTCGTTACGATCAGTATGCTCACGGCTATGCTGATGCCCTTACTGCTCCGGAAAAAGAGGGCCTGAATGTTTTTCGCTCGTTTGTTGCTCGATGCGCGGAATGTCACACGCCTCCGTTGTTCACTAATCGGCAGATAGCCGTTATCGGTGCACCCGAGCCTGCGGGTATGGCCTATGACATTGGCGCCCAAAAGCCCACCGGGGACCCAAGTCAGCGCGGTGGCTTCAAGGTGCCCTCGTTACGGAACATTGAGCTCACTGCGCCCTATATGCATTCTGGCAGGTTCGCCACCTTGCGTGAGGCGGCGGAGTTTTACACTGGCGGGCGAGGTCATGCGATTCCCGAAGGCGAGGAAGTGTTGATTCACTGGCATATATGGGAACCCCAACTTACCGATAATGAACTCGACCGTTTGGTCGATTTTATGAAAACTTTAACGGATCAGAGCTTTAAGCCCGCAGAGCCCGAGGCATTGCCATCCGGTATGCAAGCAGTCCACAACAAGGTAGTGAGTATTAACTATAAGAAACAGAAGGAACATAATAATGAATAAATTCGCGATGATCATCGGTGCGCTGGCAATCGTTGCCGGTGGCTATTTCCTCGGGCAGAGCAGCAGGCCCGAGGCGACGGTTATTAAAGTGGCGGAAGCGCCTAAGGTGGAATTCAGCTCTGAAGGTACCAGGGAACTTGCGGGGTTCGCTGCCGCCGGGGCTCGCTCTCTGGCAACGCCGACATCGGGCGAAGTCATGGTCGTCAAGGACGGCGAGTCTATCCAGGATGCGGTTATTGCAGCGTCCCCGGGTGCGGTCATCAAGGTGATGCCGGGTACCTATAAAGAAACGGTCTATATCGATAAGGACAACATCACCCTGTCGGGGGTTATTGAGCAGGGCCGCTACGCGGTGATGGACGGCGGCGGTGTGCTCAATGATGCTGTTTTGTACTCGGGTAACGGCGTCACTATTGAAAACCTTTACATTACCAAATACAAAGGTAATGCGATTATGGGGCAGGCCGGCAACAACTACATTATCCGCAATAACATCGTAGTGGACACCGGGGTATACGGCATTTTTCCGCAACTGGGTAAGAATGGCATCGTTTCCCACAATATCATTTCAGGTATCGAAGACGCAGCGATTTATGTGGGCATGTCTGACAATGTCGACGTTGTATACAACGAGGTTTACGATAGCGTCGCTGGCATCGAAATTGAAAACAGTCGTCATGCACTCGTTGAAGGCAACTATGTCTACAACAACACCGGTGGAATCCTGGCGTTTATTACTCCCGGCCTACCGATCAAAACATGTGGTGATGTGTTGATTCGAAATAATTTTATTGTCAACAATAACCACGAGAATTTTGCCATACCCGGCTCGCTGGTTGCCGGTATTCCACCGGGCACCGGTATACTGGTTATGGCTTGTGACGACGTGGTGATCGAGGGCAACATTATCTCGGGTAACGATTCAGTGGGTATTACCTTTACGGATTTCTCACTGGCATCCAGCGCTTCCAATGATCCCGATGCCGACCCCAATCCGAATCGGCCGAAAATTCTGAATAACATCATGCGCAACAACGGTAATAATCCGGCTCCTATGGTGAGGGCCGCTCTGGCTGCAACCTTGTCCGCCACGGGGCCAGATATAGCCGATACTGTGGGCATGGATGATGGCTGTATTCTTAATCCGGAACGCTTTCGAACGATTGGGTTAGGGAAGTATGGCGATTGTGAGTTTTCCAATACCTCGAATGTGACCAGCTACACACTGCCGGAACCAGTGCCGGCTCGTACCAAAGAGCATATGCAGACCGGAAAGCTTGCTTATTATGGCGTTTGCGCAGGCTGTCATGCCTACAACTCACGCATGATTGGGCCGCCTGCGCAAATCATTCAGGCGCTTTACATGGACGATCCTCAAGGTATTGCAGACTACGTGGCAAACCCGGTGAGGAAACGTCCAGACTATCCCGAGATGCCACCCCAGGGGCATCTGGACGAAGCGACTCGCCTGGCTGCAGCTAAGTTCATGCTGGGGTTGACCAAGTAAAATCAAAAGTTGTCAGATGCGGGCCACCCTCGGGTGGCCTTTTTTGTATCTGCTTAGGAAGGCTATTTCTCGTCGAGAATTGTTTGGTAGCGGTTGCGAAGTTCAATTTTTTTGTCAATGTCGTTGAGGCGGGTAAGTCGGTCTGCAGCCACATCACTGGCGCCTGCACTTTGATTGACAGCTTCCAGAGTTGGCACCGCTTGGGCTTTTTTGTCAGGTTTGAATTGCCAGAGTACGAAGGCCAGAGAGCTGTAGACGATAATGATTTTTGCGATCAGCGCGTAGATCACGGTATCGGGATGCTTTAGTTGTAAGTAGGCCACGATATCCTGATAAAGCAACGTGGTGATTAAAGCAAAAAGTAATACCGCGATTACCCGAAATAATTTGGTTTTATATTTACCCAGAAAAAACAGGAGGGAGGAATACTTTACAACGCGGAAAAGAGACATCATTAAATACCGATGTTGATCCCTAAGAGAAGCGTTACTATGCCGAAGCCCTTCCAGCCAATACCCGACCAAATTGCTTTTTCCTTCTCTGCCACCAGATACTCCAGATCTTCACTAGAGTATGCGGCTTCCACGCGGCCTGCGTGAATTATGTCGCTACGAACAGCTGCGATCGCTGCGGTACGAAGTCGCTGCCTTACTATTCGTGGCGCTCGAATTTTTGATGTTTTGCCTGTAGCCATCACTGCAGTTGACCCATCAATTAAAAGTGCTTGTACTCATACTATCGTATGGCTAGCACCTTGCACACCAGTCGTGCGCAGCGTAGCTCAAAAAATAGGCGTTACATCGATAGTAATTAAGCCTACACTTCATCGCTGGTACCCCTTTTTAACCCGGAGTGTTTAAGCTATGTTAGAAAAAGAACTGGCGCAGGCCACTAAGCTTGCCGAGAGAGCAAGTCGGGAAGTTGAAAAGCTTCGCGGACGAATACTTGCAGAAACCGAGAAAGGCCACGCCAGAGCTAAGCGAGATCTCGCTGCTGCGCGGAAAAAACACGGCACTGCTAACACTCGCCTGAAAAAGGCTAAAGGATCACTACGTAAGAAAGCCACCACAGATAATCAAAAACGTGTCGAAGAGCTGAGGACGCAGGTACAGGCACTGGCCGATACGGTCGGTGACATTGCTAAAGCAGCCTATGAGTATGCGGAAAAGTTAATGCCGATGCGAGCGGATGCAATTCTGGAGGCTCGTAAAGCACAGGCCGCAGATCGCGCGGCAAGTCTCGTCGAAAAAGCAGCCCAGCGCCAGACTAAAGCACAGGCGAAGGCGAAAAAAGCCCGTAAAAAATCCGCTGCGAAAAAGCCCGCAGCCAAGAAGAAAGCGGCACCCAAGAAAAAGGTAGCGGCCAAGGAAAAAGCTGCACCAAAAGAGAAAGTCGCGCCCAAGAAAAAAGCTGCTGCGAAGAAAAAGGCACCTGTGAAGCGCATGGCTGTACCCAGGGAATAGGTCGCAGCGAAAAAGTAGGCGGGTAACTTCGGCTAATTGAGAGACGGGTAGCGAAACAGGGCGTTCCCTGTGTGGGGTTGTTTTCGGCCCTACATAGGAAGCGCGTATTATAGGCCCCCAAGGTTACATACCAACTTCTTCCCGTGCTTCCTCTCGCTCCAGGGTGCGTGCAATGGACATGCGGTACGCCTGATAGTACTTGAAGATATTGGCAACATACTGGACTGTCTCCCGGCCTATGTCCTGAGCGGCGATAATCTCAACGTTATCAAACCATATATTGGGATCGTAACCTTGTTGTGTGGCCTTTCGGCGTAGACTGATCATCCTCGCGGGTCCGGCGTTGTAGGCTCCCAGCGCCAACAGAAATTGATTCGTCAGGTCAATTTCCGGATCGTCGAAGTAGCGTGAGCGCAGATAGGCCATATATTTAATACCAGCTTCAATATTCGCGTCTACCTCATCGATATTCGGAATACCAACTTTGGGGTCGTTGGCGGTGGTGGGAAGCAGCTGCATAACACCGACGGCGCCGGCATGACTGCGCACACTTTGATCAAGCCGCGATTCCTGGTAACCCTGCGCAGCCGCCATCAAGTACTCTATTTCGTATTTCTCGCCGTACTTTTTAAAGATACCCTCCAATTTTTTCAAGCGGCCGTAGTCTTCCTCATTTAACGCATTGGCTGCCCAATCGAAATCCCTGACATAGCGATTGATTAGGATGTTGCCCATCAGCGTTCCCTGACGATTAGCTTTTACAAACTCATTCACCGCGGCTGTCAGTTGTGGACTGTCCTTTCGAAATGCCCAGGCTATTCGGCCGCCCTCGCGGAAGGTGATGTCGTTGCGTGGCTTGAGTGAATTAAAAACGCCTTCCCATGTCTGTACTTTATAATCGTCAACGATGGCCCAAGGCATAAGTCCACCATCTACCATTTCGATTAAATCGTCGTCTTCCAATAATTCGGATACTAATTCAATTTTTACCGGCGCTTTACCTTCAGCCACTAATTGCTCGTTTAGCTTCTCTACACTCTGCATATAACTGCTGGATTGACGGACATAAACGGTTTTACCAGCCAGGTCGCTCTTGCCCGATAAATCGGCGGCCGACGGTCCGGTAACCAGGATTTCGGATAGAGGTTTAGAAATGGGCGTGCTGAAGTCCACAAGTTGCTGCCGGTTAGCCGTTATCGATAAGCTGGCTGCTACTATGTCGCCCTTACCAGCGAGTAGAGCCGGTATAAGTTGATCTCTGGCGATCGGTAGCACGACCACGTGAATCCGCAGGTGTCCACGATTAAACTTCTTGTTGAGTGCGTCCTCAAACCGCCCTGCCAGCTCTGCCACAATGCCTTTTTCATCTGCCCCATCAATAAAATAATGTCCCGGACTGTATACCGTTAATATGCGTACGATCCGCCGTTCCTCCATGCCGTCGAGATCGCCTGTCCAGGCGGTGACAAATTTCAGGTCATCTCGCGCCGGGGGTGGCTCCTGGGCTTCGCGCTGCAGTTCCTCTGTTACTTCCGCTGGATATTTATCGGCACTATTGGCGACGGCGGCGGCCGGTGATTCAATTGCTGCTCTGACCGTAGGTGCTTCCGTATCGCCGCAGGCGATCAACGCCGTGGTAAGTAGTATAAAAAAGGTAAATCTTCTTAAGCTTTGCATGTGTTGTTAGTTCCTTTTCACTCTAGTGGTGTTGGGCTAAGATGAACCGAATCAATGCCGCTATTATTAGGTGAAGCGGGTTTTGCTACAAGATAAGTCGGCGAACCATAGACGGTCCGCTCACATCGTCAGCAAAATTTTCCCCATATGGGCGCCGCCCTGCATTTTTTGCTGCGCGCCAGCCACATTTTCTAGCAGGTAAGAACTGTCGATTATTGGCTTGACTGCGCCGCTTTCAAGATGCGGGTATACCTGCTCCAGTATTTCTTTAACCATAACCGCCTTTTGCGCAAAGCTTTGAGCGCGTAGGGTAGATCCGGTCACGGTAAGTCGCTTCATTAGCAGCGGCACCAAATTAAGTTCGGCTTTAAACCCTCGGATAAAAGCGATGCAAACAATACGACCTTCCGGTGCCGCGACATTGAGATTCTTCTGCACAAAGTCGCCGCCTACCATATCGAGAATGACGTTAATCTTGTCCCGCAGGCCCAGGTCTGTGAGGACTGTCTCAAAGTCCTCCTCCCGATAATTAATAGCGCGAGTTGCCCCGAGGCGCTCCAGGGCTTGACACTTTGCAGCGTTGCCAGCAGTGGTGTAAACGTCGGCTCCCATTGCCTTGGCGATAGCAATGCCAAGGGTACCGATGCCGCTGGCCCCGCCGTGAATGAGGGCCTTTTCGCCGGCACGTAACTGACAACGCTGAAACAAGTTATGCCACACAGTAAGCAGTGCTTCCGGAAGTGCGGCAGCCTCTTCCATGGAGTAGCCGGTAGGCACTGGCAAGCATTGGCTTACCGGCGCTATCGTGTAGTCTGCGTAGCCGCCACCGTGCGTTAAAGCGCATAGCTTGTCACCGGGCTGCCATGTTGCCACGCCTTCACCCAAGGCAATGATCTCTCCGGAGACTTCCAGACCCATGATGGGCGAAGCGTCGGTCGGTGGTGGATACAGCCCTGCACGTTGCATCAGGTCGGCTCTATTGAGGCCCGCGCTGTGGACCTTGATAAGAACTTCTCCAGGGCCCGGCTTGGGGATTGGCTCGTGTGCAATGGAAAGGGACTGATCATCGCTATTAATAGCGACAATGCGACGCGTTTCAGAGTGGATTGCAGAATTATTCATAGTCTTGGCTAGGTTCCGGCGCTGTAAAGCGCACAGTATAGAGGATTGTCCTATGGAGCTTCACCCCCAGTTGGTACCAGACAGGCTCGTTTACGCGAGCGGTTTGCAGATTAGATGCTCAAACATTGCGCGGGCCTCTTCGAGCTTGGCGAAGATTGGGTATTCGCTGTCTATTGCCCAGCTGGTAGTCAGGGTATTGAGCGTGCCCACGATCATCGAGGCCAGTATTTCGGGGGAGAAGTCCGTTTTTGCATCCCCCATTGCTTGGCCCGCTTCGATCAATCGACTAAAACTTGCTATTGCGGTGTTGCCAATTTCTCGCTGTTGCTCTGTGTCGTTAGCGAATGAGGAGGGTGCCAGCAAGATTAGTTTTCGGTCTATGTCTTCATAGCCGGCGTAATTGGACTCTATGTAGTCAACCATCCCCTCGAGTCGGTTGCGGGTGGTGTTGAAGTTGTCCATTAATTGCCTAAGCATAGGCTCTGATTGTCGATACAACCGGGATACACCCAGGCCTCCCAATAGCGCATGCTTGTTGGGGAAGTAGCCATAAAACGTTCGCCGGGCGACATCTGCCTGCTCGCAGATTTGTTCAATCGACGTGTCCTCAATGCCCTGCTCTTTAAAAAGGCGATAGGCGGCGTCTTCGATCCTTCCTCGAATTTCGATTTTGCGCTTTTCGCGGCGCCCCGCGGGAGCATGGATCACGTCCATAAAAATATTGTTATCCGGGTTGCATTTAAGCGGTCATTAAACTATTTTGTATACAAATGTGCAAGTTTACACAATTGAGAACGTTTTCCTGCTGGGAGATCTGGCCACTGGCTGATAGGACTCTGAATGCCGCGCTTACTGTCTGTGAATACCCCTGGGGGCAACCGCAAGTGGGTATCGCCTGTCGCGCCCGGCTTGTTGTCACCGTAGTCAGGAATGTTAAAAAAAGCTCGGCCCTGCTCGAGCACACCGGAGAAATGAAATGGCACTAGTTGAAGCCTGTGAGTCACTCACCAATACCACACCCGAATACCCCATGGGCTGGTTCTCGGTAGCGCGCAGTCCTGAATTGGCAGTGGGCGAGGTCATGGCAGTAAAAGCCTTTGATCGCGAACTGGCAGTTTATCGGACCGACGCGGGGGTAGCACAGGTGCAGGATGCGTTTTGCCCTCACTTGGGTGCCCACATGGGGGTCAACGGCAAAGTGAAAGGCGAATCGTTGCAGTGCCCATTTCACGGCTGGCGATTTGGCACTGATGGCGCCTGTAACGAAATTCCCTACTGCGATGAAATTCCCCCTCGGGCGCGGGTCAGAGTGTGGCCGACGGCCGAGAAGAACGATGAGATCTATATGTGGTTTCATCCGGAAAATACGGAACCCCAGTGGGAAATTCCCGACCTTGTTGAGCTGGGCGATCCGCAGTGGAGTGAGCCGCGCTATGCGGAGTTTGATGTGCCCGCGCATGTTCAGGATATAGCCGAGAATTCTTGTGACCCGGTACACTTTCAATACGTGCACCGGCAGCCCGATGTGCCGCCGTCAACGGTAACTATTGACGATGATGGACGCCAACTACACCTGCATTCCGATGCCAGTAATGCGGAAATACCAAATCAGTTGCACGCCATTGTCTACCAGCCGGGTTTCGCTATGGTGCGCAATACCTATGGCCCCAATGCTGAGATGGTGGTGTACAACAGCGTGCAGCCGGTGAGCAAAACGGAAACAAAAATGCGTTGGACATTGACGGTACGCAAGGAGATCGAGGAATTGGCCGGGGATGCGGTGATGCAGGGCATTATCGATGGTCTCGGTGATGACTATCCCATTTGGGCCAATAAGGTGCACAGGCGCAGGCCGCTGTTTTGCAAGGGTGACGAGACCCTGGTCACTTTCCGTAAATGGGTTCGGCAGTTTTACATCACTGATCAAGAACCGCAGGAGCGTGTGTAGTTATGAAAAATTTCAATAATAAAGTTGCACTGATAACGGGTGGAGCAAGCGGGGTGGGGCGGTCTCTGGCTTTTGCCCTGGGTTCACGCGGCGCCAAAATCGTTATTGGTGATGTGGACCAGACCGCCATGGCTCAGATCGCTGAAGAGCTGGCAGCCGATGGCATTGATGCGGTGGTGGAGCACTGTGACGTTACATCTACGGACAGTCTGGGTGCACTTGGTGACAAAGCCAAACAGGCCTTTGGTGGCTTGCATCTAGTGTTCGCCAATGCGGGGATAGGAGCTGGTGAGTCCGGTGCCATGTGGGACTACTCGGAAAAAGACTGGCAGTGGTGTCTGAATGTGAACGTATGGGGTGTGATTAATTCGATACGGGCTTTGATGCCGCGTCTGATTGCCGCTGGCGAAGAAGCTCATTTCGTGGTCACCGGCTCGGGCAATGGCGCGTTTATGGTCTTCCCCGATGCGCCGATCTATACCGCCAGCAAGGCTGCGGTGCATGCGATTACCGAGAATCTACATTATCAGGTGCAGGCGGCTGGCAGCCCGGTGAAAGTCAGTGCGCTGTTCCCGGGGCCGCATGTGGTCGAAACCGGCTTGTTTAACTCCGGCCGGGTACGTCCCGAAGCGTTGAAGAAGGACGCTGAGGGTAATGAGTCGGGCATTAATTCGGTCGAGGATATGAAGCGCATGGCGGCCGAATACGGTATCGAGTTGCAGAGCACTCATCCCGATGAGGTTGCTGCCATGGCATTAGCAGGCCTGGAGCAGGACGCTTTTTGGTTGCTTGCTACGACGCCTGACACCGATGAGATGATCCGCCGTCGTGCCGAAATGATACTGAGTCGCATTACACCCAAGCCTGAATCGGTAGGCGCGTAGCCGATAGTTTAGCCAGGCGAAAAATCCAGGACGACCGTAAATAAACCAGATTAAAACCGTTAAAACAGGAATAAAAAATGTCAGATCAAACTAACGCGCCTCAGGGCAACCCAGGAGATATCGTTAATTGGCCAATGCTGAAGATCGTCTATCGCACTGATCCTGAAAAAATAGCCGCACTGCTGCCGCCTGGCATTGATCCGGGTGCTCATCCTAACGTCACCGTGACGATTTATAATTTCCCTGTACCCGCTGAACCGGAGTACGGAGTCGTTACCTCGGTCGATGCCAACTATAACGGTATCGAGGGAGAATACACCCTTGGCTACGGTATCGATCAGGAGTCGGCGATTTTCATTAGCCAGGAGACCAACGGCCAGCCTAAATATCCATGTGACGTAGAGTATTGGCGTTTAGGGCCACAGGTTTCGGCCAAGTGTACTCACCATGGCTACACCTTTGCCGAGTTTAAAGGCGTGTCTACCGGGCCTGCCGAAATTCTCGAAGATTTTGATATGCACGAGTGGTGGATCAAATCGTCACGAGCAGTCAGTGTCGGTGGTCCCGCCACGGGCTTTGATTTTCCGCCGCATGTCGTTCATGTGCGCAGTCGCTACGGGACGGCATGGCGTGAGGAAGTTCAGGGACAACTGATTTTGCGCGATAGCCCCTGGGACCCACTGACAACCGAGTTGCCGATGTTGGAACAGTTATCCGCACATCTTTGGTGGCCGATCTTTCTCGATCGCGAGGTCAAACTGGCCGGCGCATTGGATCCAGAGGGGTTCTTGCCTTTTGTCGACACGATCTCCGGTTCTCGCTGGCCCGGTGAGAACGGCGGACCAAAAAGCGGCTAGTTGCTCGTCTTGACATCCTGGGAGGGCAGCGGCACAGCAGTGGTGTACTTAATCTCTTCCATTACAAAGCCGGCGCTGACATCAAAAAGGTCGGCGCGAATGAGGTCCTGATACAGACGATCATAGTCTGGCATATCGACCACAACTGCTTTCAGCAAATAGTCCAGCTCGCCACCCATTCGATAGACCTCGAGGATGCCGGGAATAGACTCGACCACGCTGCGAAAATTCTTCGCCCATTGTTTATTGTGTTGGTTGGTGCGCACCGAAATGTATACGGTTAGGGTGAGGCCGACTTTCTCCGGGTTTAACAGCGTGACCCGTTGACGAATTACGCCACTCTCTTCGAGTTTTTGCAGTCGGCGCCAGCACGCGGACTTGGACATCCCCACCTGATCAGCCAGTTCCCCCACGGAGAGCGAGGCATCGCGCTGAACCTTTTCGAGGATGCGCAAATCGAATTTATCCATCAGCCGTACACCTTTTATTGCGCTCGATTCATTATAATCGAGATATAAAACCATTAAAATACATAATATCGGAAAAATAATTCGGTTATAAACGTTTTTTCCTAAAAAAAGGCACAATGTCTCTGGCTTTTGTCACTACAATCACGCCAATCGTTTACTGTAATTGGAGGTTTATAGTGTCTGATCTCATTGAAAAAGTTCGTCGCAGTGTTGTCGGGGATAAAATCGCCATCAACACCCCCTTCGGGAGTCGGCCTCTGGTCTATGCGGATTACACGGCATCAGGGCGCAGCCTGAATTTTATAGAGAGCTGGATCCGCGATCAGGTTTTGCCTTTCTATGCGAATACCCACACTGAAACTTCATTGACCGGGGCTCAAACTACGGCGCTGCGTGAGCAGGCTCGCCAGACGATTAGAGAAGCTGTGAATGGTGGCCAGGACGATCAAATTATTTTTTGCGGGCCCGGTGCAACGGCGGCCATTAACAAACTGATCGATATCCTCAACCTGAGATTGCCAAGAGATCTCGCACAGCGATACGAATTAGAAGCGCAGATACCGGCTGAGCAACGCCCGGTGGTATTAATCGGCCCTTATGAGCATCACTCTAACGAGATACCCTGGCGTGAGAGCATTGCTGATGTTCTCGCAATACCGCTCACCGCAGCAGGTCAGATTGATCTTGACGTATTGGCCGAGCAACTGGCGACGCACGCCGACCGGCCTTTGATTATTGGCAGCTTTTCTGCCGCTTCGAATGTTACTGGTATCAAAAGTGATGTCGAGGCCGTTACCGGGTTGCTCAAGCAATACGGAGCACTAGCATTTTGGGACTACGCTGCGGCGGGGCCTTATGTCAGCATTGATATGAATGGTTCGGTTCCGCTGGATGCAGTTTTTCTCTCCCCCCATAAGTTTGTCGGCGGGCCCGGAACGCCAGGTGTGCTGGTGGCAAAGCGCTCGATTTTGAACAACTCGGTACCGGCGGTCGTTGGCGGTGGCACGGTGGTCTATGTCACGCCTCAAGACCATCTGTTTATTCACGATCATGAGCGGCGGGAGGAGGGTGGTACCCCCGCCATTGTGGAATCGATTCGTGCGGGCCTGGTGTTTAAGTTGCAGCAGGATGTCGGTATAGACGAGATTGAGCGTCGCGAGCACAGCTTTATCACTCGAGCCATGTCTCGCTTGCGAGCATGTCCCGGGATCGAAATTCTAGGGAACCTGAAAGCGCCGCGCCTGTCGATACTCTCACTGCGCGTCAAATGTGGAGAGCTCGACTTGCACTATGGTTTTGTAGTGTCGCTACTCAATGACCTGTTCGGTATTCAAGTGCGCGGTGGATGCTCCTGCGCTGGGCCCTATGGGCACAGTTTGCTGGGCATGTCGATGGCGGTCAGTCGTGCTATCGAGAAGAAAATCCAACAGGGTGCGGTGATCTTACGGCCGGGCTGGGTACGGTTGAATTTTAATTACTTTATTAGTGAACAAGAATTCGACTATCTACTCGGCGCAATAGAACAGGTCGCTGAACATGGCTGGCGTCTGCTGCCGTATTACCATTTCGACACGGGCAGCGGGGTTTGGTGCTACCAGGGCAATGAGATGCCGTTGCCAGTGTCACTCTCTGCGCTGGACTTCAACGCGACTGAAAAACGGACCGGACAAGAGGATGCTGCGGTGTTTTCTCTTCCTGATCTGCTGCAGCGCGGCGAAGTTGAATTGCTGGCTGACCGTAGTGACCAGGAAAGCTATGACTTATTGTTGACTGACAGTATAGAAGCTCTCCGCTGGTTTGTTCTGCCACAGGACGTGCGTGCGCTTTTGCCTGAATGCTCGGGCGTAAATGACGTGGCGGAATTCGCGAAAACCTGCTAAAACGACGTTTGGAACGTTACATTAAAATTCGCTGCTAATAGAATCTGGAGCAAAACATGCCGATGTTCATCAGGAAGATTAAACACGTCTTGTACTTAAAGTTGATGATGTTCTTTGTGAAACTGACACCTGGCGCCAATTATACGGTTTTTGCCGGTGCCGGCAGTTCTCGCCAGCTTTGCGATTTTATTGCGCGAATGGGTGTGTCCAGAGTTTTGATTGTTACCGATAAAGCGCTGCGGGAGCTGGGCGTGGTTGATCAGGCCATCTCCGGGTTACTGGAAGCGGATGTTGACCTGGCTTATTTTGACGGGGTGCTGCCAGATCCTACCTATGCTCAGGTTGAGGCGGGCGCTGCAGTAATGCGAGAGCACAAAAGTGACATTGTTTTAGCGGTGGGCGGCGGCTCTGCGATTGATGCAGCGAAAATTATAGCCGCATCTTACGCCAATGATACCAATCCACGGGACTGGGTCGGCTTTGGCAAAGTCAAACATGAGATACCTAAAATCTACGCCATTCCGACCACATCGGGCACCGGCTCAGAGGCGACGATGGGTGCGGTGATCTCAGATCCGGAAACCCATGAGAAGGGTGTTATTTCAGGTGGGACTTTATTACCTTCCGCCGCGGCGCTGGACCCTTCGCTGATTCTGGGATTGCCAGCTGCCATTACTGCAGCAACAGGGATGGACGCACTGACTCATGGCATCGAGGCTTATATTGGCGTATGGGAAAGAGGCACCAGGAAAGAACACTCACGGGCGGCAATTAAACTGGTCTTCGAGAATTTGGTGGATGCCTGCGATGACGGCAGTAACCTCGCCGCCCGTGACGCGATGTCGATGGCAGCTTATTATGCGGGTATTGCTATCAACCAGGTTAATGTTGGCAATGTTCATGCCATCGCACATCAGCTAGGCGGTAAATACGGTATCCCGCACGGCTTGGCTAATGCGCTGGTTTTACCTTCAGTGCTGGAATTTTGTCGCGAGGAGTCACAAACAGAATTGGCGGAACTCGCCGTATTGATTGGTGCTGGAGATCCCGGGGACAGTCAGGAGGAGCTTTCGCGTGCCTTCATCGCCGCTGTGCGTGATCTACGAACAGCAGCGCATATTCAAGATCACTCAGAAAAAATAAAAGCGGAAGACTATCCCTACCTGGCCCGTCTTGCGATGGCTGAGGGCGACAGTTATGCGGTACCACGGTTGCTGGATTATCGCAGCACAGTTAGCATTCTGAGCCAGATTACTGCCTAACCGTAGCCCAAGGATTACGGCTGAAAAATAGTGGCACCTGATTCCGCGCCATTGACCGCGTTACGCATATGGGCAAACAGCTCCCGTCCTGTACCGTATTCATTATTGGTATTATCGTGAGTCGCAACCTCGCGCTGACGCCACTCGTCCATCGGTACAAGGGCGGTGAGTTCACCGGTGCTGGCGTTTAAACGCAATAAGTCACCGTCTCTGACTTTTGAAATGGGGCCGCCCGAAAGTGCCTCCGGAGTCACGTGGATAGCGGCGGGAACTTTGCCCGAAGCGCCCGACATGCGGCCATCCGTGACCAGGGCCACTCGAAACCCACGGTCCTGCAAAATACCCAGATACGGTGTCAGTTTGTGCAGTTCCGGCATACCGTTTGCCTTGGGGCCCTGAAAGCGAACTACGGCAATCATATCGCCGTTCAGCTCACCGTTTTCAAATGCTACTTTGAGACTGTTTTGATCTTCAAAGATTTTGGCAGGGGCCTCTATGAGATGGTGCTCCGGAGCCACCGCCGAAATTTTTATTACGCTGCGCCCGAGATTACCCTCTAGCAGTCGCAGACCGCCTTCCGGGTCAAACGGCTTATCTGCGGGTCGCACTACTTCGGTATCGCCGCTAACGCCTAGCCCCTGAACATGGATTAGTCTCCCTTCGCTGAGCCGTGGCTCCAGAGTGTAGTGGCGAAGGCCTTTACCCCAGACAGTACTGACATCTTCATGCAGCATACCGTGGTCCAGCAATGTACGGATAACAAATGCGGTGCCGCCAGCAGCATGGAAGTGGTTTACATCCGCGCTGCCATTTGGATAAACCCGAGATACCAGGGGCGTAATCGCCGACAGATCGCTAAAATCCTGCCAGTCGAGCAGGATTCCAGCTGCGCGTGCTATCGCGATCCAGTGAATGCTGTGGTTGGTCGAGCCGCCGGTTGCCAATAGGGCGACCACAGCATTGACGATGCACTTCTCATCCACCACTTCCGCCATAGGTGTGTATTCTTTACCGAGTGCGGTGATCTGGCAGAGGCGCTGTGCCGCCGCAATAGTCAGTTGATCACGCAAAGGAGTCCCCGGGTTTTCAAACGCTGCGCCGGGAACGTGCAAGCCCATGACTTCCATTAACATCTGATTGCTGTTGGCAGTACCGTAAAAGGTGCAGGTGCCTTCCCCGTGATAGGCAGCGGATTCCGCATCCAGTAATTCTTCACGGCCAATTTTGCCTTCGGCAAACTGTTGCCGAATGGCGGCTTTCTCTTTATTCCCCAGCCCCGATGTCATTGGTCCCGCCGGCGCAAAGATTACCGGCAGATGACCAAAGCTGAGTGCGCCTATCATTAGACCGGGCACGATCTTGTCACAAACGCCCAGGCACAGCGCTCCGTCAAACATGTTGTGAGACAGTGAGATGGCAGTGGCCCCGGCAATGATGTCCCGACTGAACAGGCTTAGCTCCATTCCCGCCGTGCCCTGTGTTACCCCATCGCACATCGCCGGCACGCCCCCGGCTACCTGTGCCGTGCTGCCGACCGCATGGGCGGCCTGTTTGATCAACCGCGGATATTCCTCCAGCGGCTTGTGTGCGGACAACATGTCATTGTAGGCGTTGATGATGCCGATGTTGGCAGATTCGGTGAGCCTTAGCATCTGCTTGTCATCGTTGTTAGAGGCGGCAAAGCCATGTGCCAGATTGCTGCAGCTGAGGCTGCCCCGCAGTGGTCCCTGCCTGCGCATTTCGTTAATGCGATCCAAGTAAGTGCGGCGTGAATTTTGACTGCGATCGACAATGCGGTCGGTGATTTCATTCAGGGTAGGTTTGCTCATCAGGGGGTCCACCAGATACTTACAGGGGTTGTTGTTTGACTTAATACTGCAGCGATGGGGTAGCCCCGTTCTGCCGCGGATTCAAGAACTTCACGCTTCTCGTTGCCGGTAATATGAATAATGAGGTTGCTGGTGTTTAGTACTGCGGGCATGGTCAGGGTAATACGCTGGTGCGGCGCGGTTACCGGCTCGGTGGCCGCCACCGAACTGCTGGCTTCAAGGTCCAGCAACTCCTGGAGATTTGCAGCCTGGGGAAACCACGACGCGGTGTGGCCGTCGCCGCCCATGCCCAGCACCACCGCCGAAAAAGGTTGGCTCATCCTCGTCACTCGACTAATGGCCTCGGCGACTCCGTCATCAGCATTTGCTGGAGCAGATTTGAGCCCAATAAAGTTGGCCGCTTCTGCCTCATTGCACAGCAGCGTCTCCCTAACCAGGCGCTCGTTGGAGTCAGGGCTTCCAGGATCTACCCAACGCTCGTCAACCAAGGTGACATCGACCTTTGCCCAGTCCAGTGGCGCATGGGACAATTGCTGTAACAGTCCGCGCGGCGTACTGCCGCCAGAGACGGCTAAACTGGCCCTTCCGCGTCCGCGTATATCCCGCTTGAGCGCTGTGGTTAGATCCGCTTGCAGCGCTGTATCTAGCGCATTGGCGCTATCGAAAATATGCCATTCACTCATACCAACTACGTCCATCCACTGCCACCAGTGCTGTTGCGGCATTAGGTCCCATGGTACCTGATATATAGGATTTGACAGGTATCCCCGCCTCATCCCAGGCCTTGATAATTGTATCGATCCAGCGCCAGGCTATTTCCACTTCGTCACGACGCATGAACAGAGTCTGGTCGCCGTTGATGGCATCCAATAGCAGGCGTTCATAAGCGTCATAACTATCGTCAGTTTCATCGGCATCATCGGTGAGTTGTAACTCAACGGGTTGTAATCTCAGCCCGCGTGTAAGACCGGGTTTTTTGTTAAGGGTGTGAAGGGTGATGGTTTCCTCGGGCTGCAATCGTATTACCAGTTTGTTGGTAAGCTCGTTGGGATCGTTGGAAAACAGCGAAAAGGGTAGCCGCTTCAACTCAATAACGATTTCTGAATAGCGCCGGGTCAGTCGTTTTCCAGTGCGCAGATAGAACGGTACGCCAGCCCAACGCCAGTTATTTATAGTCGCTTTTACGGCGACATAGGTTTCTGTAGATTCGGCATCTTTGTACTCGGCCTCCTCCAGGAAACCGGACACAGCCTGACCCCCTACCGCGCCGGCATCATAGCGGCCCCGCACTGTAGTTTCTCTTACTGTGTCTTTGGTTATGGGTTGCAGACACCGCAGCACTTTCATCTTTTCGTCGCGCACATCCTGTGGCCTGAGACTTGCGGGTGGTTCCATGGCGACGATAGACAACACCTGCAGGAGGTGGTTTTGCACCATGTCACGCAGGGCGCCCGTCTGTGCATAGTAGCTGCCACGACCCTCTACCCCTATTTCCTCTGCCACAGTGATCTGAACGTTATCAACAAAGGTGTTATTCCATACGGGGTGTAGCAGAGGGTTGCCGAACCTCACGGCAAGCAGGTTTTGTACGGTCTCCTTACCGAGGTAATGGTCTATACGAAAAGTGGACTCTTCACTAAAAACTTCCGCCACCTGTTCGTTGATTTCACGGCAAGATTCCAGATCGTGCCCCAGTGGCTTTTCCAGCACAACGCGACTGCTTAAATTGGTGACGCCCGCGGATTTCAGATGGTGACAGATGGTGCCATAAAGTGAGGGCAGGGTTGCCAGATAGTAGAGCTTTATGCTGTCTTTCTCCGACAGCATTTCTGCCAACTGACAATAGTCGTCGTTGTGGTCGGCGTCGATTTTTACATAATGCAGGCTGTCCTGAAACTTGGTCCAGATAGCCTCGTTCCAGTCCTTGATAGGCAGAAACTTCTGCAGATTAGCATGCGCCTCCTCGCGAAAAGTTTCGGTATCCATCGTGCCGCGCCCAGTGGCGATTATTCGCTGAAGGCTATCCGCCAGGCCGTGGCGGTGCAGCTGAAAAAGCGCCGGCAGCAGTTTGCGGGTAGAGAGATCGCCAGTTCCACCAAATATAATTAAATCAACAAGTTGACTCATACACGTCATTCCCTAAAAAAATTGGTCAAGGATTAGTGCCACTTCAGCCTACATCTGAGTATCGCGGTTCGAGTGGGTCTTGCCCTGTTTCGCTTTGCACAATATCACCATACTCTCGCCAGTCCCGACAGAGGAGATTAAATAGCCTCAGCCAGAGGGATTCTCTTATACCAATCAACGCCATGCTCATCCCGGCTTCGAGAGATGCGCCGCCTACCGAGTAAGCAGCTCAGGTGCGCCAGGGTTTCTCCAGTCGCCAGACCCAGACTGTCCTGTTCAATTTTGCGGCTGAAGAGCGCCGAAAAGCACTCGACCGCTCGGCGCGGTTCCTCGAGAAAGTCACACAAACTGTCCAAGTCGTCTTCATGGGCTTCGATCAGCTGGGTTAGGCGAGTGTGCAGACCGCGAAAGGGTGCCTCGTGAGAGGGCAGCACCAGCAGATTCTCCGGCAAAATGTCGCGTATTCTAGCAGTGGATCTGAGCCATTCGTTCAACGGGTCACCCTGCGGTTCAGTGGGGAAAACGCTGACATTAGAGGTGATTCTGGGGAGTACCTGGTCGCCGGAAATAAACAACTTCAAGGCGGGACAATATAGCGCTACGTGCTCAGGCGAGTGTCCGCTGCCGACAATGACCTGCCAATAGCGATCTCCTACGGTAATAGTTTCGCGATCAACAAGGCGCCTAAAACTATCAGGCAATGTCGAGATCGCCTTTCCGAAGCCGCCGAATCGATTGCGGTACCGCTCCAGCTGCTCTTCGTTATAGCCGGCGGCGCGATAAAAATTTATGGCGACGTCAGGCGCTTCCCTGCCGGTGTCTGCCGTCATTGCGCGGCACATAAGGAATTCCTCTCGTGACATCCACAGCTCACAGTCGAAGCGTTCGGTGAGCCAACCCGCCAGCCCTACGTGGTCCGGATGCAGGTGGGTGCAGATAACGCGGACAACCGGTTTATTGGCCATGAAACCGGTAAACAGCTTTTCCCAGGTTTCGCGGGCACTGCGGATATTGAGACAGGTGTCGACCACCGTCCAGCCGTCATCGTCTTCCAGCAGCCAGAGATTGATATGATCGAGTGACATGGGCATGGCAAAGCGCACCCAATAGACGCCATCGGCAATTTTTTGGGGGACACCCGCCTCGGGGTTGATTTTTCTGCCAAACGGGTAGCTGAGGTCGCGATAGACTTCGGGGCTGTCGGGGAGCATAGGAAAGAGTCCGCAGGATTTAGGGTACCCAGTTTGAAGTTTGGGGCTGAGGATGTCCAGAGCGGCGCGGTTGTTAAAACTGCGCCGTTATGGGGCATATTCGCCCTCCGCTTCATGTCTTCAAAATCTGATCCTCGTCGGCTCCTTGGTAACTTACCTTGTTTTGTGAAGTGGAACGGAAATCAGGTATGAGCTACGAATTCTAGCTCACACCTCTGGCGTTGCTTCCCCAGTAGGTCGCGCGAATGGCCTTTTTGTCGGGTTTCCCGACTTGCGTCAGAGGTATGCCCTCGACAAAATCGATGCTCTTGGGGGATTGAACTGAACCTTTGGCGGCCGTGACCCAGTCTTGCATGGACGTTACCAGCGTGTCGTCTGCTTTAAATCCAGGTTTCAATACCACCACCGCTTTCACGGCCTCACCCCAGCGTTCGTCCGGTACGCCGATAACGGCAACTTGTGCCACTGCATTGTGACTACTAAGCACATCTTCAACTTCCCTCGGGAACACATTAAAGCCGCCACTGACAATCATGTCTTTACTACGGTCTACAATGTATAAAAAACCTTCATCGTCCAGACGGCCAATATCGCCGGTGTGAAGCCAGCCACCGGCAAATGCCTGCGCCGTCTCCGTGGGCATATCCTTGTAGCCTTTCATTACTAGTGGGCCGCGCACGCAAATTTCTCCAGTCGCACCTGCGACAACAGGTTCGCCGGCGGCATCGAGCAATGCCATATGAATCCACGGGCTGGGTCTGCCGCAAGATGACAGGCGTTCGGGTTTACTCAGGTCGTGTTGGGCGCGTGTCATATTAGCCAGCACCATGGGCGCTTCGGACTGGCCGAAAAACTGATAGAAGACTTGCCCCCATTTTTCAATACCTTCTCGCAATCGGTCCGGGTTGATGGGCGAGGCGCCGTAGAAAATAGTCTCCATACTCGACATGTCTGCGCTGGCGGCTCTGGGAGAATCCAGCAGAAAGTAGAGCATTACCGGAACCAGCATGGTCGCGGTTATTTTGTGTTGCTCGACCATGTTAAAAAATTCATCAGGGCTGAAACCTTGCATCACATAAAAGGCGCCACCCTTTTGCAGGACGGGAATAAAAAATGCCGCTGCAGCGTGCGATAAGGGTGTCGCCATGAGTATGCGTAAATCGGTGGGAAACTCCCACTCGGTCAATTGAATTTGGGTCATGTAGGCAGTGACCCTATGGGTGTTCATAACCCCCTTGGGCTTGCCTGTGGTGCCGCCGGTGAAGGTGACTGATGAGACGTCATCCGGGTTAACATCCGGCGCGACCAGCGCCTGCGGTTCGAATGTTGCGGCCAGGGCAAGATAGTCTTCAGCTATGCTGGATTCCCCCAGGGACAGTAATTTCAGTTTAGGTAGCCGTTCTGCTAACGCTGCTGCGTGAGCATCAAATACCATTGGGTCGAACACCAGCGCCTCAATTTCTGCAGCTTCCAGCACATAACAATGATCATCCAGTGAGCCCATTGGATGAAGTGGAGTGCCAACGCAGCCGGTCAGTTGCATGGCGGCGATATTGGACAATACTTCCGGGCGGTTGGCTGAAAGCACAGCCACCCGACTGCCAATAGTCAGGCCACAACGGGTCAAAGCCTGAACCATACAGCTGGTGGCCTCTCGCACCTGACGGTAACTGGCAACTGTATCGCTCAGGTATAGGCAGGGCTCATCATCGTAGCGATTGAGGCCATCGATCAGCAGGTGAGGCATTAAAGGAGGGTGGTGTAATGCGTCTTTAAGCATGGAATTCCTAGTCGATAATTTAAAGCGAACACTGTGTTGATGGCTGGTATGGTACTCGGAACCTTTTTCCTCTGGCTAGGCAGGTTTGTCTATATCCCGTTAAAATGATGGGCCTGGTCTGACTATTATTGCTGCAGTGCGAATTAACACTGACTATTGAACCGAGAGAACTATCATGGCTCAAAAACCCTATAACCAGCCGCTGAGCGGCAATGAAATGCCCCGTTTTGCTGGTTTTGCGTCTATGTTCAGGTTGCCTGTGCAAACCACGGCCGCGGGCCTGGATATCGCATTGGTGGGTGTGCCGTTGGATATCGGCACCAGCAACCGGGGTGGTAGTCGTTTTGGGCCCCGCGAGATTCGCTGTGAGTCAGTGATGGTGCGTCCGTATGGGATGTACACACAGGCGGCGCCGTTTGACTCGTTTCAGGTGGGTGATATTGGTGACGTACCAGTGAATGCGTTCAACCTGCTGCAATCCATCGACATCATAGAGAACTACTTTGATGAGGTTTTGGCTCATGGGGCGAAGACTGTATCCATGGGCGGTGATCACACCGTCGCTCTTCCCATATTGCGAGCGGTCGCGAAAAAGTACGGCCCGGTAGCGCTGATTCATGTGGATGCACACTCGGATACCAATGACGCCATGTTTGGTGAGAACATTACTCATGGCACCATCTTTCGGCGCGCCATCGAGGAGAATCTGGTGGACCCGAACAAAATGGTGCAAATAGGCTTGCGCACTACTGGCTATGCTGCTGAAGATTTCGACTGGGCTAGCGACCGAGGGGCACGGGTGGTGCCTGCTGAAGAGTGCTGGTATAAGTCACTGGCCCCATTGATGGCCGAAGTGCGTGAACAAATTGGACCGGATACACCGGCTTACCTCAGTTTTGATATTGACGGACTGGATCCTTCGGTCGCGCCCGGAACCGGTACACCAGAGCCCGGAGGGCTTACTTCAATTCAGGGAATCGAAATAATTCGTGGCTGTTGGGGCTTGAACCTGGTGGGTGCTGACCTGGTGGAAGTGTCACCTCCTTACGACACCACCGGTAATACATCATTGCTGGCAGCAAATCTGATTTTTGAAATGCTGTGCAGTTTTCCCGGCTGTCAGCGTAAAAAATAGAGGATCTACTCCCCTACGGGGATGCGCTATGCGGTTAATGCATCCGTGGTGGTGGGTAAGGACCAACAATGCGACCTCACCTTGATGCAGCCGAAAATCTCCCCGTTCCACACTATATTCACGTTAGATCGAAACACACTTTATGGACAAGACATGGGCTCTGGCCCAGGTACCCTGCTCAATGGGGATGCGCTGAAAGGTAAGCAACCTCTGCACCATGGCGATGTGATCAAGCTGTACAATAGTAAATTTAGTATTACTGAAGGGTATTTTCGTAGCAATAGCGCCGATGAATTGGTGCGGCAGATACGTCCTGGTTCGGATGCGCATTTTAAACACAGTATGCGCTCGACCGATGACGTACAGCCTGCCAAACTAAGCCAAATAAAAAAAGGGATTTCGTTATGAACTTCTATCCATCCGCGCTGATACTCTCGGCTTGTCTGTTGAGCCCCATGGCTTTTGCTGAGAATGTTGAAAATATTCATCCATCACTAAACGCCAAGCATATGATACTGGTAGGCGGCAGCTATCAAACAGCTGATGCCGAGCTTCGCGCCAGCGTTGCCGGTCTACCTGAAGTCAGTGTCGATCTGGAAGATTTGGCGATTGATGATAAGGATATGAGCTGGGCTCTGGAGTACCGCTGGCGATTTGCCGAAAAATGGATCTTATCGGCCACGGCGTACACCTTTAAGCAGGACGGTTCACGTCAGACCAGTCGAGATTTTAATTTTGATGGTAATGAATTTCAGGCGGGCTCTTCGCTGGACACTTCGTTGCGGGTGGACACCTATATCCTGGATGTGGCGTATTCCGTCTACCGAACCGAGCGTGCTGAGATTTTGCTCGGTGGTGGCCTTCATATTCTCGATATGGACGCCTCCATCAAAGGCCAGGCGTTCGTTGGCAATGTGGAGCGAGCCAATGCCACGGGTTCCAGTGAAATTCTGGCGCCTCTGCCGAACTTGAGAGCACAGGGCTATTATGCGCTGGACGACCGTTGGGGTCTGGCCCTCAATCTGGGCTGGTTGAGTGCCAATGTTGACGATTACGAGGGTGGTTTCGCTTATCTCTTCGCTCGGGTGGGCTATCGATTCAGTGACCACTTCGGCGTTAATCTGGGCTACCAGTTCACCGAATTTGACCTGACCTATCAGCAATCCAGGGATCGAGAGAGCGAGTTCGACGTATCCTTCCACGGGCCTACACTGTCGCTGTCCTATGGTTTTTGATCCTGCCATTACACAGCGTGTCGCCCGCTGTTATGTAAGACGAACATCCGGCGAAATGGCGTGCGAAGAGAATGGAGTATGACCTGATGAGAGTGTTATTGATGCGGCGCTGTCTGGTAGCAGTAGCCACATTTTGTTTCGTACTGACCGCGATGGCACAGGACGACGCTATAACGACCTGGCCTCGAGAGATCACTATTAAGGATGGCGTGATAGTGCTCTACCAACCTCAGCCAGAGAAATTGGAGGGCAACACGCTAAGTGGCCGTGCCGCGGTTGCGATTGAATTGGAAAGCCGCGATCAACCGGTTTTTGGTGCGGTTTGGTTTAACGGAGAGCTCGAAATCGACCGCTCGGAACGTATGGCCTATGTCGTACAGGTCGATATTACCAACGTCCGTATTCCCGAAGCAGACGCCGACAAAACTGATGCTTTAGCAGCGGTTTTGGAACGAGAGCTACCCAAATTAGCAATTCAGATATCCATGGATGACCTGCTGGCCACCATTGAGCAGGTTGACGCCAGAGCGGAAGCTGCTGAACAGATCAGTACCAAGCCCCCCCAAATTATATTCAGTACTACCCCAGCAATTCTTGTGCCACTGGATGGTAAGCCTCAGTTTAGAGAAGCTGAAGGCACGGGTATAGAACGGGTAATTAATACGGCGTTTACACTGCTGCAGGATCAGGCTAGTAAAACGTTTTACCTCTATGCAGATGAGGACGTGTGGTACGCCACCAAAGAATTGGAGGGACCGTGGACTATCGCAGAGTCTGTGCCGTCTGCTATCAAAAAGCTAGCACCCCCATCGCCGCCGGTTGAGGATAATGCGGAGGACGTCGAGGAAGAGAGTGGCGAGCCCGGCCCTGCACCGAAAATTATCGTTAGTACTGAAGCCACTGAGTTAATTGTTATTGATGGTAAGCCGGAGTTCAAGCCCGTTGAAGGTACCGAGCTACTTTATGTGAGCAATTCTGAAAGTGATTTGTTGATGGCGATTGGTGGCCAGCAATACTATGTATTGCTGGCGGGGCGCTGGTATAAAAGTGGTGACCTTGACGGGCCCTGGTCTTATACCAAGGGTGCAGATCTACCCACCGATTTCAGTGAGATTCCCGAATCCTCCGAGGCCAACACAGTGCTTTATGCAGTACCGGGGACCAAGGCTGCGGACGAGGCTGTTCTCGATGCGCAGATACCACAGACTGCCGCTGTAGATCCGGCCAAGGCTTCATTAGATGTTGAGTATGACGGCTCACCGACATTTGAAGATGTTGATAGTACGGATCTCGAGTACGCGATAAACACGCCTACGCCGGTAATTCGCGCTGAAGGGCGCTATTACGCTGTCGACGAAGGAATATGGTTTGTCGCTGACAAGCCCACGGGTAAGTGGCTGGTGGCGCGCGAAGTACCCGATGAAATTTACACCATCCCGCCTGAATCTTCGCTTTACCACGTGACTTTCGTTCGCATCTATAAAGCAGAGCCGGACGTGGTCTATGTCGGTTATACCCCGGGTTATACCAATACTTACGTCTACAACACTACTGTCGTTTACGGCACGGGGTACTACTATCCAGGTTGGTATGGCACTCATTACTACCCACGCCATTCTACCTGGGGCTTTCATGCTCGCTACACGCCCTGGAGTGGTTGGGGCTTCGGCTTTAGCTACAGCAGTGGCCCGTTTACGTTTTATTACGGTGGCGGTGGCTGGTATCGCGGCGGTTTTTGGGGTCCGGGGCCCTATTACGGTTATCACCGAGGTTACCGACACGGCTACAACCACGGTTATCGACACGGTTTTAACCATGGCTATGCGGCTGGCTACAGTGCCGGGCGTCTTCACGACAACCATAATCTGTACAAAAGTGACCGTAACCGCGTGCGAACTCAGCCGGCACGCCAAGCTATCGCCGACCGACCGCAGGCGCGTATAGCCAATCAGCGGAAAAATAATGTCTACGCTGACAAGGCCGGTAACGTCTATCGAGATCGAGGCGATGGTTGGGACAAGCGCACGAAGGATGGATGGCAGCAGGAAAAATTTAACTCGGAGAAAATTACTGAGAACAGGCTCGCCAAGATGCCCGAAAGTAAGCGGCAGAGCTTACCGGAGAAACGCCCCGCAAGCCTGCCCAGTCACAGTAGTTCCAGCAGGGACCTCAATCGCAGCCGTAACAACCGCATGCGTGGTAATCAGCGTAACAGTAACTTCAGATCTTCACGGAGCGGTGGCAGCGGCATGCGCCGCCGCTAGGGTGTGGTTCACGCAGCCTGCTCTGGGAAGGGTGACGGGGCACAATAAATCGCCCGTGGGCGGATCAGACGGCTGTCTTTACTGAACTCCAGGAAGTGTGCGATATAGCCGTACACGCGGGCCATAGCGAACAGTGCGGTAAAGTAACGGCTGGGAATGCTCAGGCTGTGGAATACTGCGCCCTTGTAGAATTCTACATTCGCCCAGATTTCTTTGCCTTGTTGTGCGAACGCCCGTTGGCAAGCCTGCTCGATCGCAATCAAGGTTTCCAGTAACACCCTGCTTTCGTCGTTCTGGCAGAGTTCTTCCGCCATCGGCTTGAGGATTTTAGCCCGCGGATCGACCGTGCGATATTCGCGGTGTCCCATGCCCATAATTTTGACCTTGTTGGCCAGGTTTTCGGTGACATAGGCCTCGGCGTTGTCAGGGCCACCGACCGCCATAGCCATTTCCAGAGCGGCCTGGTCGGCACCGCCGTGAAGTTTGCCAAAGAGGGTGCCAATAGAAGCTGAGATTGCGGATTGGATGGGAGCCTGTGTGCTGGCGCAGACACGTCCGGCAAAGGTGCCCGCATTGAAACTGTGTTCCATCTGTAGAATCTGAGCGGCGTTGAGCATACGCGTGGCCTCTGGCGTCGGTTGCTTACCGTGAAACATGGTCAGAAAACTTTGGTGAAATTCGAGGCCTTCTGTCGGCGCCAAGATTGTCTGGCCGTTCGCGAGTCGATAATGCGCCGCTATGAGCGCGGATATTTTGGCGGCAAGCAACAGCCCGTGCTCCGCGTCCAATCCCAGCTCCAGCGTTTGCTCCTGCGGAAGATCGGTCAGTGGCAGCATGCCCTGCAGCATCAGCATCGGATGTAGACTGCCAGGTAACTGCTCAAGCAGAGCTTGCTCGCCTGCTGAGAGGTGACTATGGCGGTATTGAAACTGCGATAACTGTTCCTCCTGCTCGGCACTGGGCTTATTGCCGAAGAGTACCCGCCAGGCAACCCGGTTGAAGGGCTCATTAACCAATGCGTTAATGTCTGTGCCGCGGTAGCTGAGAATGCCCTGCTCACCCTGAACATCAGAGATAGCTGTTTCGCCGACGACGATACCTGCAAGGTCTTTGGAAAATATTTCTTGGTCGCTGCTCATTGCTGTCAGTACTCCTTCAGTAAGGTCGCTTTTTCACAGTATAGAAAATGAGTTATCATAAGTAGAGTTAATCTGGATAATACAAAAATAAGTAAAACTTATATGAGATTTGAGAATAGTGAACTCAGGGCCTTTCGAGCAGTAATCGAGGAGGGAGCCTTCAAGCGGGCTGCTGAGGCGCTGCACCTCAGTCAATCGGCGGTCAGCCAGGCCGTTGCGGGCCTGGAAAGCAAACTCGAAACTCCTCTGGTATTGCGGGGTAAAAAACTCGGGCTCACTGATGCTGGGAGGCGCGTATTTGATCATGCGGTCGAGGTATTGCGTGATGAAGAGCAGACCCTCGAAGATCTTGCGTTGCTCCGTAAGGGCAGTTTGGAAACCCTTAATCTAGCGCTGAGTGCGTCTATCAATCGTTTCTACGCGCCCGAGTTAATAAGCGCTTACTACCAGCGTAACCCAGGCACCAGATTGAAGCTAGCCGAACTGCCCAGCCGTAGTATTATTTACGCTGTGCACTCTGGCAATGCCGAGCTGGGTATGGGACCGTTCCAGAAGCACATGCCCGCCTTCGATACGATTCCGCTCTACAGCGATTCGCGCCATCTGGTGGTGAGTCCTTGCCATCCCCAGTACCAACAGATGATGGACGGTGAGGCCAGGGTGTTGAAGCAGACGCCGCTGATTGCGTCGGCGCTTGATAACCCGGAGATGCGGCCGTCGATTCAGCGGCTGCGCGATCAGTTCAGCACAGTCTGGGAGGTCAGCAGTTTGTCCCTGCGAATTCACATGGTGGCTGAGGGCATGGGAGTAACCTTCATTGACGCTCGGTTGCTGCGTGAACATCCACAATGTCGGGATTTTACTATCATGGACGATGTATCCTTTGGCCGAATAGAGAAGCAGGTTGGACTCTACTACCAGGCTGGAAAAAAGCTTAGCAAGAGCGCCCAGGACTTTATTGACCTGTGCGCAGAGAAATGGCACTGAAGAGAATATTGGACGAAGAAACGATGACGGTAAGCTTACGCAGCAGTAATTTGGCAAAACTGAAGGATCAGGAATTCGACGTACTAATCGTTGGGGGCGGCATTAATGGTGCGGTAAGCGCTGCCGCGCTGGCAGGCCGAGGCGTTAAGGTTGCGCTGATTGATCGAGACGATTTTGCCTCTGGAGTCAGTTCCAACTCCTCTAACCTGGCCTGGGGCGGGATTAAATATTTGGAGAGCCACGAGTATCTGCTGGTCAATAAACTGTGTAAATCCCGCAACGAGTTAATGCGAGCCTATCCTTCTACGGTAAAGGAAATTCGCTTCTTCACCACGATCCAGAAGGGGTTTCGTTTCTGGTCGTTCTTTGTGTTTCTAGGCAGTGTTCTATATTGGCTGATGGGCCGATGTGTTACCCGGCCACCGCGCTACTTGAGCGCCAAAACTATCGAACGCAATGAACCCGAGGTCAATACTAGCAACGTAGCCGGCGGCTTTGAGTATTCAGACTGCTATCTGTATGACAATGATGCGCGCTTTGTTTTCAACTTTATCCGCAAAAGCCTCAATTTTGGGTGTATCGCCGCCAATTACGTCGAATCCTGTGGTTCCAGTTTCGAGCAAAATAGCTGGACAACGCAGGCTCGCGACACGATGACTGGTGAGACCCTCACGATTCGTTCGCGCATTTTACTTAATGCCTGCGGCCCCTACGCGGACCAATTCAATGGCTCAACCGGCATCGATACTGAATACCATCATCTGTTCTCTAAAGGCGTTCACCTGATTGTCGATCAAATTACTGATAACAAGCGTGTACTGACCTTTTTCGCCAGTGATGGTCGACTGTTCTTTCTGATTCCCATGGGGCCCAAAACCTGTATTGGTACGACTGACACTCAGGTTGCAACGCCCGAAGTTGGGGTTACCGATGAAGACAAGGATTTCATATTGAGCAATTGCAATGCGCTGCTGGATTTGGCCAAGCCGCTGACCCGAGAAGACATTATTGCCGAGCGCGTCGGCGTGCGCCCTCTGGCTATCGCTGGAGAGAATGAGGATGGGGTGGCTGACTGGGTGCAATTGTCGCGTAAGCACGTTATTGAAGTGGATGAAAACAAGCGTCACCTGAGCATCTTTGGCGGTAAGCTCACGGATTGCCTTAATGTTGGCGATGAAGTGGCCGAGCGAGTGGCTGAAATGGGCGTGGCTGTGCCTGAATCGGCCAATCACTGGTATGGCGAGCCCGGTAAAACCCTGCGGGACCAGTTCATGTTGCAGGCCCGTTTAATGAACCTGGATAGCATGACGCACGCCAGTTCCTCGGAGCCACTGTCAGAGCGTTTCTGGCGTCGCTACGGAGAGACGGCCTTTGGTCTACTGGAGCGGATTCGCGAGGACGAAAGTCAGGTGGAGCTGCTTATTGAGAAAGCAGAATACACCCGGGGCGAAATTGAGTTGGCTGCCCGGCGCGAAATGGTCGTTAAGTTGGAAGATTTTATGCGCCGCAGATCCAAGATAGAGCTGGTAGTGCGCAGGGAGGACCTTGTCGCAGCGCCTGGCCTGCGTGAAGCTTGCCAGATTCTGTTCGGCGAGCAGGCGGAAGCGCGTCTGGCAGAGTATCTGACGGGCTGAACGGGGGTGTTCCCGACTCACTGTGCGTTCATGAGAGCAGTAGTGTGAGCCCATGACGGCGGTATTAAACACGCTATCCCGTCCGCCAATTGATTGTTCGCCAGTCTGCGCTAGTCTAGAATGCTCCGCCCTTCCTCTCGTCGCATAAAAACACGACCCGCCGACCGGAAAATCTTAAGAACGGCCCCTGCCATTAGACTGGCTGATGCGCCGTAACCAACTGAGAGACAGTGATGTTTGAAATACAGCCGATTAAAGCGGCGTCGGTTAAGAATGATGTGCTATCCGGATTGACGGTGGCTTTGGCATTGGTGCCTGAAGCAGTGGCTTTCGCCTTTGTCGCCGGTGTAGCGCCGCTGGTAGGTCTGTACGCAGCGTTCATGGTTGGCCTTATTACAGCGGTTATCGGCGGCCGCCCGGGTATGATTTCAGGCGCCACCGGCGCGCTCGCAGTCGTGATGGTGGCACTGGTCGCCGATCACGGTGTTGAGTACCTGTTTGCGACCGTTGTGTTGATGGGGGTTCTGCAGATTACTGCGGGCGCTTTGCGGCTGGGCAAATTTATTCGCATGGTGCCCCACCCGGTCATGCTGGGCTTTGTAAATGGCCTGGCGATTGTTATCTTCTTGGCCCAACTTAGCCAGTTTGGCACCCCGGGTGAAGCGGGTTGGCTGGCTGGCACCTTTATGGAAGGGAGTATTGTTGATGTGGCCTGGTTGGAAGGTCCCCCAATGTATATGTTGGTCGGCCTGGTGTGCCTGACCATGGCGATTATCCATTTCCTACCCAAGCTCACCACTGCAATTCCTTCTTCGTTGGTGGCTATTGTCGTCGTAACCCTGCTGGTATTGGGTCTGGACCTGAACACCCGCGTAGTCGGTGATATTGCTTCCATAAAGGGTGGCCTGCCCAGCTTTCACGTTCCGTCGGTGCCGTTCAATTGGGAAACCCTGACCATTATTTTCCCCTATGCGGTGATACTGGCGGCCATTGGTCTGATCGAATCCCTGTTGACCCTGCGTCTGGTTGACGAAATCACTGAGACCCGCGGACGCGGTAATAAGGAATGTGTTGCGCAAGGTATCGCCAATACAGCGACTGGTATGTTCGGCGGTATGGGCGGTTGTGCCATGATTGGCCAGAGTATGATTAACGTGAATTCTGGTGGTCGCGGGCGTTTGTCCGGGATCTCAGCCGCGCTCTTTTTATTACTGTTTATTCTGGTAGCTTCTGGCTTGATCGAGCAAATCCCGCTCGCCGCTCTTATTGGCGTGATGTTTATCGTGGTCATCGGCACCTTCGAATGGAGTTCCTTTCGGGTAATGAGCAAGGTGCCGCGCACCGACGCGATGGTGCTGGTGTTGGTTTCAGCCGTCACAGTGGCCACCGATTTAGCGATCGCCGTCATTGTTGGAGTGATAGTTTCGGCGCTGGTGTTTGCCTGGGATCACGCCATGCACATTCGGGTAGAGGCCAGGGAAGACCATAAAGGTTCCACTGTTTATGGCGTTATTGGCCCGTTGTTTTTCGGCTCGGTGACACCGTTTCTTGAGCAGTTTGATCCCACCGATGCTAACGATGATGTGATAGTGGATTTCGCACGCTCACGGGTGTGCGATCACTCGGGCCTGGAAGCCATAGATACCTTGGCAGAACGGTTTCTGAGCTCTGGCAAAACCCTGCACCTGGTGCACTTGAGCGCAGAGTGCCGCAAGTTGCTATCGAAAGCGGGAAATCTGGTTGAGGTCAACGTGATAGAAGATCCCAAGTACTTTGTGGCTGAAAATACTCTGGGTTAATTCTTGACCGGGAAATCTGAAAAAAACACACTGGAAATTGGCCTCAGGTAGATTGACCGTATTCTCGCACCACTTTCACCACCTGCACTTTGTAAGACTTGTACCATTGCTCCTGTCCACGTTGTTGGGCAGCTTGGTGAGCAGGGTCCTGTTTCCACGCCCGAATTTGTTCCTGTGAATTCCAGTATGAGATAGCTACCTCCTGATCGCCCTCGGCTACCGAAGTGAATTCCCTGCATCCATATTTCTTGAAAGCGAGCTCGCGCATTTTTTCAGCGGTCTCAGAATACGCCTGGTCGAATTGCTTTAACGTGGCTGTGAAAATGACGGCGTACATGGCTCACCTCAGTTCAGATCTAATTGCAGTAATACATCAGCTTCAGGTGTACACCAACTCCCTTACTACATCAACAAACTGTTGGAGTAGGATGATAGGGTTGAGATGGAAGGACGTTGACGGCTCTCTGCGGTATTGCTGTTTATCCAGTCTGCTTTACGTTAGTCTTCGCGTGCGGCGTGTGTTGAGGTTAGTCAGGCGCTCGTTAGCCGTACTTCCTAGCCTGTCCAATACCTGCTCTAGGTTTTTTAGGAGCTCACCATGAAACTCGCCATTTTATCTTGCGGACCCAATTCCTACAGTACCCGTCGTTTAAAGGAAGCTGCACTGGAACGCGATCACGAAGTCAACGTACTCAATACTTTGAAGTTTGCTATCGACCTGCGGCGTGGATCACCCGATCTTTATTATCGGCAGAAGCAGCTTAGTCCATACGATGCGATGCTCCCGCGTATCGGGGCCTCAATAACCTATTACGGTACGGCCGTAGTGCGCCAATTTCAGGAGATGGACGTATTCTGTGCCAACACCGCCCATGGCATATTGAACTCCCGGGACAAGCTGCGCAGTTTGCAGATACTTAGCCGTCACCACGTCGGTATACCCGCCACTACTTTTGTTCGCGACAAAAAAGACGTACTGCCCGCGATCGAACGGGTAGGCGGGGCACCGGTGATTATCAAATTGATCGAGGGTACCCAGGGAATCGGCGTGCTGTTGGCCGACACGGTGAAAGCGGCGGAAGGTATTATCGAGCTGCTACAAAGTCAGAAGCAAAACGTACTGATCCAGAAGTTTGTCGCTGAAAGCAAGGGCAAGGACATCCGTGCCTTTGTAGTCGGAGATCGCGTGGTTGCTGCCATGCGCCGGGTGGCGCACGGTCAGGAGTTTCGCAGCAATGTGCATCGCGGGGGGATTGCCGAAGCGGTAGAGTTGGATGAAGAATATCGGGAGACTGCGGTGCGTTGCGCCCAGATTTTGGGCCTCAGCGTTGCCGGTGTTGATATGCTTGAAGGCAAGAATGGTCCGCAGATAATGGAAGTGAATTCATCACCGGGACTGGAGGGTATCGAAACCTGTACCGGACTGGATGTTGCGGGCGCGGTTATAGAGTACATTGCCGCCCAAGTCGACTTTCCGGAAATCGATGTTCGTCAGCGACTGACGGTTAGTAAAGGTTACGGCGTTAGTGAAATTTTTGTTCCTGAGGGTTCAAACTTTGTCGGTCAGACCATTGCCGAAACTAAACTGCTCGAGCGTGACATCAATACTCTCACGCTCTACCGTGGTGCAAAAGTCGTCCCCAATCCCCGCGCCGACCGAGTATTGGAAGCAGGTGACAAGCTGCTTTGTTTTGGTAAGATGGAGTCTATGCGTAGCCTTATTCCGGCACGCACCCGGCGGCGCCGTCGCCCTGAGGTTCAGGAGCTGGGCACCAGTATAGAGCCCTCAAGCGATCTCACCTAACCTGGTCAGCACAAAATAGTCCTATCAATCGGTTGCCAACTCGGTAACAGAGCGCGAAAAAGATAACCATGCTGGCAGTGATATTACTTAACAGTGACCACTGGGCAAATAGGGCGACAAACAATATAATCGACAAGTTTTATAAGCTACTGCCTCCTTTGTTCCGCAACAACGCCAAGCGTTATAACCGGCCGCAATTATAATTTGCCGGCTTAAAAATTCGGTGAGCTTGCGGATAGACCCAGACTGTTGCCCCGGCATAGTGAGCGCTCAGGCTATAGGCGCTATGCTGGTGTCCTGCTCCGGATCGTTAGTGAATTCTGGTTGGTACTCTTCATGAAATTCCTCGACTTGCTTTTCTACGGTGCCCACCTGGCGGCCATAGGCAGCGATGTGGAAGGTGGCGTCGCCCTCATATACCAAAGGTAAATTAGTGCGGCCGATCACCACCCCGGCGTTGGGAGTGCACAGTTCTGTTTCTGTGGTGCCCAGTGGGTCTGCCACCATCGCGATCACCTGTCCTGCGGTTACCTTTGCTCCAAGAGGCACCAGAGTGCGCAGGAGGCCGCTCTCGGGAGAACGGATCCAACTTGTTTGATCGCTTATCACGGGTGCTGCCAGCGGCTTTTTACGCCGGCTCTTGCCCAGCATCCCTATGCAGCGCATTACGTTGATGATGCCCTCCATGCCTGCGCTGATGTACATTTCTTCAAATCGCAGAGCCTCGCCCGCTTCATAAAGAATGACCGGAATTCCCAACTCTCCGGCGCAGGCACGTAGCGAGCTATCCCGTATTTTTGCGTCAATGGCTAGCGGCACGCCAAAAGCTTCGGTCATAGCCAGCGTCTCGGGATCACTTAAATTGGCACGAATCTGCGGGAAATTACTGCGGTGCCGTGAACCTGTGTGCAAATCAATACCGTGGGTAGATTTCTGTACGATCTCCCGCACGAATGTATCGGCTACTCTTCCTGTGAGCGAGCCCTTGGCAGAACCCGGAAATGAACGGTTCAAATCACGCCCATCTGGAAGATTACGGGAGTGATTGAGAAACCCATGGATGTTGACAATGGGAATTGCTAGCAAGGTGCCTTTGATGTTTCGCAGTGCTTTGTGCTGTAGCAGGCGGCGAATGATTTCCACCCCATTAATTTCATCGCCATGGATTGCCGCGCTGATGAACAGGGTGGGTCCCGGCTCTTTACCTCTAACAACCTGAGTGGAGATCGACAGGTCGTCATGGGTATACATGCGCGCCACCGGGATATCAACAACGCAGCGTTCACCGGGTTTTACGGTTGTGCCTCCTATTTCAATATCAATCGATTTTTGTTTCACAATTTTACCCCTTCTTTACCAAGGATGAACGGCCAGCCAGTGCGATAAAATATGAGCCCAGGGCCGGAATGGAACTACTGCTTTGACCTGCTGGTATTCGCCGTAATACGGTTAGCCATGACGAACCTTTGTTTGTTTGCGCTTGCCGGATTTGCTGTAAAGATATGACCGGGCGGGGTCGACAACGAAATTGCCTCTTATAGCAGTGCGCCCGAGCAACACCCGAAATTTCATCGAGTCGCGGTCGGTCAAAGTGACGTCTGCCTTGATCTGTACTTCGCCAACCTTAATAGTAGTGTTGATCACATGGCGCAGTTCTTCGTGGCCGCCGGAATCTCTTACCAGGCGCTTGTCTAGCAGCGGGGCCTCGCAGCGTATTACCTCAGTGGAATTGCTACCCTGAACCGGGTGCATGGAAAATCTCACCCAGGGCGCGCCATCAACTTTAAAAGGTTCTACCCAAAAAGCATGTAGGCAACTGGTGCGAGCTCCAGTATCCACTTTGGCTTTGATAAACGGGATGCCCAGATCCGGGAAACCGATCCACTCGCGCCAACCCAGGGCGATTTTTTTTGACATCTAAGGTCTCAATTAAGCGAGAAGGTCGGTAAACGTCGACTGCAATGCATTGGCATCTTATAACAAACGTGCAAAACGCGGGCACGTACAGTAGCACAAACGTGGGTATCGACAAGTGAGTACCAAGATTTTCTCTTAATGCCTACGTCCAAGCCGTTTATGGAATCGACCATCTAGGACTACCCCTATCGCACAGCCATCGCGTGGATACGCTGGCGCTTCCCGGCAGTTCGCCGGCTTAGGATAGTGCCATCGACTACGAGGCGGTATTGATCTGGACTGACCAGCCCCGAATTGCGGGTGCCGACGCGCTAGGTGAGCTGTTAAAAGAGATCAAGGCTCTCGTAGTCGCGCGAGTTGAAACCCCTCCTAATCATCCTGATACGACATCAATAAATGGTGTTTAACCGCGCTCAGAGGTTGCTGCGTAGCGTATTCAGCATTTGAACAAAACGCTCCAATACGGTGTGCTCTTTCAGATCGCGAAACTCGCCTGCATCGAAAAAGGTACCGTAGCAGGAGGGGCAGGATTCGTACTTTATGTGAAACTGGTCTTTGTCTATCATTGGAATCATCTTGATGGCACAGTTTGGGCATGCGACATTTTGCATATCACGGTATTGCTTACCCATTTGGGTGCTACCGATATCGATCGATTCCGAACCTTTGATTTTAACCAGGTCTTCTTTTTCAAGCATATCGAACCAAAGTCCGCAACAATTCAGGCAACGCTCAAATTCGACATCTGCAAACGATACCGTCTCGAAGAGTGAATCGCACTTTGGACATTCCATTCTTTCATCCCCGTGTCACTGAGGCGTAAGGATAACATGATGCCGTACTGGCTGGCGCCGACCCTACATTTTTTTATCCAGTCTCCGTCAGCGCTGGATCTCCCTCCAAGCATGCTTTCTCTTCCAGGGGCGCTTTTTCATCAGAGCGATCAAGCGGATGTATCCTGAGGATCTTCAGCTTCGGCGCGTGGATCCATTTCGTAAACGGTGGGTGTGATCGTATCGGCCACCGCACGAAATGGTTCGGTAACATCTGCCGCGGCCAACACATGGGTTTTACGTCGCACAGCGATAGTAATAGAAAAAAGCAGCAGGCATACGCCGGCAAAGGCAAATAGCCCGCCAGGGCCTATAAGGCCCATCATCAGCGATGCCAGCGGGCCGCCAATCGCGGAACAGAATCCCAGGATTAATAACATGCCACTGCCGACCATGACGAAATCCTCCGGTGCTGCCCTGTCATTGGCATGGGCAAGGCAGATCGCATACTGCGTCATGACCGTGCCTCCCCAGAAAAATGCCAGTACGCATAGCAGCCACGCGGTATCGTATGGCCAAAATACTGGAAGGACCACGATCAGCAATGACACCACTGCACTGGCGGCGGAGGTGTAGGCCAGGACGATACGGCGGTCGCGGCGGTCGGACATACGCCCTAGCGGTAGCTGGAAAATGGCGCCGCCCATCACTGTGGCACTCATAAACATTGTCAGCTGAAATGTCTCTAAATTCATGGCGTTTGCATACAGTGGACCAAGCGACCAGAAGGCGCCGGTAACCAGGCCAGAGACTATTGCGCCCATCATGCCAACGTGGGAATAGCGCCAGACTTTTGGCAAGCTGATGCTTACATTTTGCAGCGGTGCCGGGGCTAGAGCCAGGGTAAGCGATACCGGGATAATTGCCAGCGACAGTAAAATGGCGGCAAGGCCGAAAAGGTAATTGGGGTCGGGGACATTGAGGTTCAACATTTGCTGCCCCACCGTCATCATCAGCAGGTTTATCACCGTATAGACGGACAGCACCGTACCGCGATTGTCACTGGTAGCGCGTTCGTTTAGCCAGCTTTCAATAATGGTATACAAACCGGAGATTGCCGCACCTACAAGAAACCGCAGTAACAGCCAGCCAATGAACGCCGGTATCATCGGAAACACCAGTACCAGCGCTGAGTAGGTGGTCGCCAGTACCGCGAAGCTGCGAATATGCCCAACACGTTTGACGGCGCGTGGTGTCAGTAAACATCCAGATACAAAACCGAGAAAGTAGGCAGAGCCGGTAAACGCTACTTGGGTATCAGAAAACCCAGCAGTTGCCGCTGCAATTGGCAGCATAGTCAGAAGCAGGCCGTGCCCGACCAACAACAGCGCGTCAGACAGTAGCAGTGCTGCAATGGGAATTAGAAAAGTTGGCACGCAGGTTCTTGGTAACGCGCTGGGCTTACAGTCCTCATAAAAGGATCGGGAGTTTGACGGGCTGTCTCCTGGCCAGGCGTTGCACCTGTTTGGTTGTCTGCGTTAAGAGTAGACCATTTGTTACTGTGTTGCGGTCTAATATTCACTCACAAGATCGGAGAAAAACCGGAAAATCTACCAGCACGTCGATTATTTCCACTTGCCTTAACCGCTTACTACTGAATCTTTTCGCGCTGTTGGTGATTTTCAGAAAAACGGATTACGATCTCCCCAATAGTTAGCGTAATTATTACGCCTCCGACCACAGCCCACTCAGGCCCTGAACCCGGAGTGTACATAAACAGCACAATAGATAAGGCAAGTATTGTGATGCATAGCCAGGCGCAGAATCGTGACATCCCCAGACCACCAGGCACCGCATAAGGACGCGGGTGGTCCGGGTCAAGTCGCCGCATTTTTATGAACGTCAGCATCATGCCTTGATAGGGGAGCAGAAATATGACCGCGCTGAAAGCGAATAGCGACCAGAATAGATCTTCGTTGGAACCGGAAAGAAAGCCGTAAAGCACGAGTACAAAAGTGCTTACCAAGCCCATTAAAACGGCTGCCCCTATCGGTGTGCCGATCTTGGTTTCCAATGCAAATATCTTTGGTAATTCGCCTTCTATGGCAGCCTCTGCCGCCGCTCGGTTGCAACCCAATGCCCAGGTCACGCCATTGGAGAAAAATGTATAAAGAGCGCCAATGCCGAGAATCAGTACAAAAGCATTACCTATTGCACTGCCACCGAAGAACATGACGAGGGTATCAATCAAACCCTCCACCAGGTTGATATCGCCGGCGGGAATGGCGGCCAATATCGCAAATGTACCCAACACATACAGTACCAGGATAATCGCACCGGAGATCAAAATAGCGCGAGGTACGTCCCGCGCGGGATCGCGCATCTCGTCACTGCCGGCGCTAACGAGTTCAAAGCCAAGCATCCCGTAAATAATTGCGGGGATGTACTGGATGCTGCTGCCAAAGTCTGGCTTCAACGTTTCCAGGGTCAGCGGGTTGGCCATTCCGTTGTGTTGTATGTGGTTAAACGCGCCGATGATGACAGCAATAAAGATGAGGATCTTGAGCAGAGCGCCTATATTGGGAATCCATTTACCCACATCCAGGGCCATTACATTGACTGCCACCGTCAGCCAAGTGAGCATGACGCCAATGATAATTTGTCCACCCAGGCTAAGATTGGGAAAAAAAATCTGCTTGAAAACCCCAGCAAACAGTAAGAATATCGCCGGTATCCATACCGCCGTATTCACCCAGTAGCACCAGGTTGCTCTCGATGCCCAGCGTCCGCCGAATCCATTCCTGATCCACGCGTAAATACCGCCCTGCTGCGGATAGGCACAACCCATCTCCGCACAGATCATGGCAAAGGGCACAAAAAATATTAGGCCCAGCAGAATCCACCAGACAATGCTGGGCGCGCCTACTGATGCAGCAGCGGTCAGCGTGTCGAGTAGTAGGATGGCGGATACGGTGAACAACACCATGTCGCGTTGACGGAGGGCCTTGCTGTGAACGATTTGCCCGGTCATAGGATTTTCCATTTCGGATACTGGAGTTGTTATTCTTCACCACACACGCTTTGCCCACCGGTGTTCGGTCGCCGTGCAAGACCTAAAAAACCCGGCTTAAGCCGGGTAGAGATGTTTCTAGCGAATACCGTAATGGTGCGCGGTTTCATCCAGCGCAATACCGAGTTTGTCGATCAGAGTATCGATCTCCTCGGTATTGCAGATCAGCGGCGGCGCAGTAATCATCGCATCACCGGTCTGGCGAACCATCAAACCATTTTCATTGGCCCGATTTCGACAAAACACTGCGCCGGCTCCGTCGGGAGCCAAGCGACCCCGGGTTTTCTTGTCATTCACCAGTTCTAGTGCGGCGAACATGCCTATGCCGCGCACCTGTCCCACAATGGGGTGATCTTCAAACTCGCGCAGTCGAGATTGGAAGTGAGGCGCCACGTTGGTCTCGGCGTTTTCAATTATGTTGTCTTCGCGAAGAATTCGCAGGGTTTCCAGACCGGCTGCGCAAGCAGCGGGATGCCCGGAGTACGTTAATCCATGAGCGAATTCACCACCACCTGCCATCAGTACGTCAGTAATTTTTTCGCTGACCATTACGCCGCCAAGCGGGATATACCCATTGGTGATCGCTTTTGCAAACGTCATCAGGTCGGGCTTGATGTTGTAGGTTTCACTGCCAAACCAATTGCCGGTTCGACCGAAGCCGCAGATGACCTCATCCGCAATAAGCAGAATTTCGCGCTCGTCGCAGATGCGCTGAATTTCTGGCCAGTAGCTGTCGGGTGGAATAATGACACCACCGGCGCCCTGCACAGGTTCCGCGATAAATGCTGCGACGTTGTCCTCACCCAATTCATCGATTTTGGCTTCCAGTTCGCGGGCAACTTTGAGGCCAAACTCATTGACGTCCATGTCGCCGCCGTTGACGAACCAGTGGGGCTGATTAATGTGGTGCACATAGTCCAGACCGCGAGCTTGTTCATGCATTGCACTCATACCGCCCAGTGATGCGGCGGCAATGGTGCTGCCGTGATACGCATTTTTACGACTGATGATCTGCTTCTTGTTGGGTTTCTTCAGCAGGTCGAAGTAGCGGTGTACCAGACGAATATTGGTGTCGTTGGCTTCGGAACCTGAATTGGTGAAAAAGACGTGCTGGAACTGGTCCGGAGTGACATCCACCAGAGCCTTGGCCAATTCTACTGCAGGCTGGTTGGAGCACTGGAAGAAATTATTGTAATAAGGGAGCTCCTGCATTTGCTGGTAGATGGCTTCGATAATACTTTTTTGGCTGTAGCCGAGGTTGCAGCACCACAGGCCGGACATGCCATCTAGCATTTTATGGCCGTCGGAGTCGTAGATGTAAATATGTTCCGCTCTGCTCATGATCCTACCGCCCTGTTTGGCGTAGTTCTGAAAGTCGGTGAATGGGTGCAGGTGGTGGTCTTGATCCAGTTGCCGCAGCGCGGCGGTGTTTGCCTTCATATTCATTTGATCATCCTCAATAGGTGCTATCTTGCCCGGAGTTTGACTCGAGACAATCTACCCCGAAGTGGTATGGCTGATTTGCTTGCAGCGTTGTTTAATAGTGTGGCACATCGAGAGGAGATAGAAATTACCCCTAAAGTGGTGGTTCGGCTCTTCATTTACAAAAATAATTATCGCGTGGAATAAGCCAATGGTTGAGCAAACCGAGCAACTTGATGATTTTCTGGCCGCTAATCCAGATATTGAAATTTTTGAAGTCATGCTGTCAGATCTGGCAGGGGGGCTGCGGGGCAAATGGGTAACCCGTGACAAGATTCACAAGGTCATGCAAGGCGCTTTGAAACTGCCGATTAGTTCGGTAGCTTTTGATGTCTGGGGCCGCGATGCTGAAGAATGGGTATTTGACTCTGGCGATGGCGACGGTATGTGTGAGGCGGATATTCGAACTCTGGCACCGGTTCCCTGGGCTTCACGCCCGACCGGACAGGTGATGTTCTCTTTGCGAGAACTGAGCGGTGAACCCTGCGCGATTGACCCCCGCGTTCTGTTGCAGCAGCAAATGGACCGCTTCTCGGCTTTGGGTCTCACTCCCGTGGTGGCCAGCGAGATGGAATTTTATCTGTTCAAAAAGGGCAGGGATGAGCTGGGCAGACCACGCCATAGCCAAACCGATAGCATTGGGGGTGCGCTGGCCGCTGGCCAGACTTACGGCATAGAAACTATGAGTGACATGGCCGAATTGATGCACGACATCCGCGATGCCTGTACTGCCCAAAATTTGCCGATAGATACCCTGATCAAGGAGAGTGCGCCCTCCCAGTATGAAATCAATCTATTCCACAGCCCGGATGCCCTGGTTGCTGCCGATCAGGCGGTGATGTTGCAGCGGGCGATTCGCGGGGTGGCGATAAAGCACGGTATGTTGGCCAGCTTTATGGCCAAGCCGTTTGGGGATTTGGCGGGTAATGGCATGCATTTGCACTGCAGTTTACTCGATAAGGATGGCAACAACGCCTTTGATGACGGTACCGGCAAGGGCACGCCTTTGTTACAGCAAGCGATTGCGGGGTGTCTCGCCAACATGGAGGACAGTATGCTGATTTTTGCACCCAATCTGAACTCCTACCGTCGCTTCCAGCGTGGTACTCATGCGCCACTGGCGCCGAGTTGGGGCTATGAGAATCGAACGGTGGCGGTGCGTGTACCCGCGGACGCCCATGTCGCTACGCGCATCGAGCATCGCGTGCCAGGTGCTGATGCTCTTCCTCATCTGGTCATAGCGACCCTGCTTGCGGGCATTCTTGATGGCATTGAAAAAAAAATGTCGGCACCTGAGCCAATGACCGGCAACGCCTATGATCAACTCCCGCCAAGTTTACCGCGCTACTTGCCTGATGCGCTCACCAGATTTTCAGAGAGCGAATTTATCGCCAGGAGTTTTGGTGCCGAGTTTCAGAAAGTGTTTACTATCATTAAACAGCAAGAGCTTGATACATTCGATTGTCAGGTGACCCCGCTTGAATACGATGCCTGTTTATAGCTTGGTTTCATAACGTTTATAAGGAAGAATTAATGAGTGAGTTGGAAAGCAAGCAGGTTCCTGTTGATGATGTATCTTTTTTCGCCAATGTCTTCAGTTTTATGGGCTTGCCGCTTAGCCGCGATCTGGAGCCTGACGATTTAGATGCGGTTGTTATGGGAGTGCCCTACGATCTCGCTACCTCCGGGCGCGCGGGTACGCGATCCGGCCCTCAGGGTATTCGACAGGCCAGCGCTAATCTGGCCTGGGAAGAACGCCGCTGGCCCTGGTCTTTCGCGCTCGCAGATTCACTCAAAGCCATTGACTACGGGGATGTCGAATTCCTGTATGGCGATAGCGACGATATGCTGGAGCAGGTGGAAGCCCACGCCGCGCGAATAACTGGCGCAGGGAAAGTTTTAGTGAGCCTTGGCGGAGACCACTTTGTGACTCTGCCGCTACTGCGAGGGCACGCGAAAGCCCATGGCAAGATGGCCTTGATTCATTTCGACGCGCACACGGACACCTACGACGAAGAGAATAAATACAACCACGGGTGTATGTTTGCGCGTGCGCCGGAGGAGGGCATTATTGATCCTTCAAAATCCATTCAAATTGGCATTCGCACCAACTACGACAGGCCCAGGCATGAATATCAGGTTATCGATGCGCACATCGCCAATGAACAACCGGTCGCTGAGACAGTTGCAGCTATACGCGCTAGGGTTGGCGATGAGCCTGCCTATCTTACTTTCGATATTGATTGCCTGGATCCTGCGTTTGCACCTGGCACCGGTACACCCGTGGTGGGTGGCCTGTCAACTTCCAGGGTGTTGCGTATTTTGCAGGGTATCGCCGACCTGAATATTGTAGGTTTTGATGTAGTGGAAGTGTCGCCGGCCTACGATCATGCAGAGGTTACCGCACTGGCAGGAGCCTCTCTGGCACTGGAATTTCTGTATATGATTGCTACTCGCAAGAAGAGTTAACGCGCCAACACAAGCCGGCCCCCAACCAAATTCGGCGGGGCCGCCTTCGACCCCCGGAGGGTCGGGCCACAAAAAAACGCCTTGGGGAGCTAATCCCCAAGGCGTTTTTGGTTCTGTACTCGTTCTGTTACTCCCAGCTTGTTCCTAGACGAAGTCCGAAAGTACGGGGACGCTGGGGCCCGAAGAAATGGGAGGGCAATATCGCCCCATTATTGTTTTGCCCGTCCCATTTGAACTCGTCAAACAGGTTCTCGACATAGGCTTCCACATACCAGTTGCTGTCGGACTCGAAGCCCACTCGCAAGGCTGCGATAGCGGCTGCATCGATCATGGTTTCATTAAGGCCTGCCCAACCGCCGCCGCGCTCATCTTCCCAGGAAACTTCGAAGTTGGTGGTGATCGTACCGCTGCCAACTGGGAAGTAGCCATCCAGCACAGCCGCGGCGGACAGTTCCGGGGCCCAAAACAAGGGGCTACCTTCACAGCCGTTTTCGTCATTGGGGTCATCGCAGACCCGCTGCAGTTCCGTCGCTTCCGAATCGAGATAGCCGGCGGCTGCGTAAAGGGTAAAGTACTCACCCAGGGCAGTAGTGACAGACCCTTCAATCCCAAAGGATTCCACCTGACCCACATTGTCGACCTTGGATGCGCCTCCGTCGAAGAACACGATTTGCAGGTCTTCGTATTCGTAGTAGTAGATGGTCAGATCGACATTGGTTTTGCCGCCAAAGAAGCTATCTTTGTAGCCAATCTCATAGGAATCGACAGTTTCCGGGTCGAAGGTTGTCGGCAGGAAACCGTCGGCCTGAGTGAGACCAGTTTGGCCGAACCCAGGCGGAATGCCGGCGCTGTCTGCTAGCGAGAAACTACCGAAGCCACCGGATTTGAAGCCCTGGGTGTAGCTGGCGAAGAACATTCGCTCGTCGGTGGTGCGCCATTTGGCCAGTACCCTGGCAGTGGTGTCGTCCCAGGAATCGCTCTCCCGGATGAAACCATCGGTCGCGAAGCCATAGCCGAAATACGGGCCCAGGTCACTCGCCGGTGCGGGGACGTCCAGTGCAAAATCCTTGTCGTCTTTGGTGTAACGCAGCCCCACTTCAATATCAAAATTGTCGGTAATATAGTAATCGATGTTGGCGTAGGCGGCCCAGCCTGTATAGTCGCCCTTGATTCGGCCAGTCTCGGCCAGCAGGCCATCTGGCTGTGAGGTAAATTCGTAGCCGAAGTAGTCCACGTAGAGTTGCTCGCAGTTGCTGAACTGGTAGCCGGCGTATTCGGCGTAGTAGGCGTTGCCGTAGTACTGGCAGAACAGGTCCTCATCACCCGTAAAAGTGAACTCAGTGTCGATTTCTTCTTTGTAGTAGGAGGCTCCGGCATACCAGGACAGCGGCCCCTCGCTGTTGGACGTCAGGCGCAGTTCCTGCTGAAAGTAGTCGCCCGCCTGATCCTGACGGTAATTGTTGAGGTTCAGCGGGGTGCCGTCATAGTCCTCGTTGTAGAAGTAATCGTGGTCCTTATAGCCGGTATTAGAGGTCAGGGTTGCGAAGTCGAAATCATAATCGATGCGCACACCCAGGCTAAGGATATCGGCATCATCGTTATCGCCCCCGGACTGGTCGGAGTCAATTTCTTCCTTGTTACCGCGCAGGTTCACGCCGCCCACGATGTTCTGGTCAAAGGCCTCCCAGATATCCCCCGTGTCGATTGCTCGATACACCGAGCCCGATTGCTCTCGCTCCTCGTACTCAAACGTGGTGTAAACTGCCAGTCGATCTTTTTCGAATGCAGTGGACCAACGCAGAGCCCATTTGTTATGTTCGATCAACTTGTCGGAGCCAGGGAATTCGTTCTCGGCGAATGGACCCTCGGTGGAATAGTAGCCCGCCAGGCGCATGGCAAAATTGTCGTTTACCGGAATATTGATGGCGCCATCAGCGGCGAAGCGGTCTCGCTCGGCGACGTCCACGTTGATATAACCTTCGTTGCCGCCGCCCACTTCAGCCCGCATGGTGTGTATGCTAAACGCGCCGCCAACGGAGCTGCGGCCGAACAGGAAGCCCTGGGGTCCGCGCAGAATCTCGGCCCGCTCTATGTCATACAGACTGGTGACCGCGGAGCCATTACGTCCCTCATACAGGTCGTTTTTGAAAAACGCCGAGGAGGGGTCGCCACCGATGCCAAAGTCCTGGGTGCGAATGCCTCGTACACTGATGGCGTCAATAAAGCTGTCCTGGCTATTACCGGTAACCCCCGGGGTGAAGGACACCAGGTCTTTCACGTCGTCTAGGTTCATTTTGTTGATGAAATCGCCAGACAACGCCGTGATAGCCAAGGGTACGTCCTGCACTGATTGGCTGCGCTTGGTGGCAGTGACAAGCACCTCTTCGAGGGTTTGTGCCCACACCGGAACACTTAAAGTTGAGGCCATTAAAGTGGCTGAGACAGCGCCACAAAGTGTCTTCTTCCTGATCATCGGCGCTTTGTTGCTGGCTTGGATAATAGTCATTTGAATCCCTATATTCTGAGGTAAAGTTATTATCGCGGTGACTGCCCGTAGCTTTTTTTATTCGAGGAAACTCCATGTCCATACATCGTTATACTCGACTGGAAGAGTACCAACACGGACGCAAAATAATATACCCCGATGGTGTGGGTCTGTGGATGCTTAGCATTGGCAGTATTACCACAGTTTCAGGCGACCGGAATACCTGCAGATTGAAGGGCGCCACGCATTGGTTGCAATTGCTGCTCATAGCGGCGCCAACGTCCAATGGAGCGGGTGTGTGCCGGTTCACGGACTTGCGCAGCGCTGGCGGTGGAGACGGCGCTGTCCTGCTGGTGGAAGTTCAGACAGGCATCCTCCCAGGGCAAGCCCAGGTAATTGAGCAGAGCACGGGCGTTGGGTTCCAGATCGCTGGCTGTTTCTTCGTAGGAGATGTCGAAAAATCGGCCTGGGAAACGCTCCCGCCATACCTGCATCAGTTTGCTATAGCGTGCGTGATGACGCGCGGTTTCACTCTGATCGTAGGAGTGGAGATAGGCGTCGGCAAACAACTGCTTGAAACTGGCGAAGCAAGCGTCCATCGGGTCTCGTACCAGATGAACAATCTTGGCATTAGGCAGGGCCTTAAGGATTAGCGGAATCAGCAGGTAGTTCTGTGGCAATTTGTCGACGAAGCGGGGGGAGTCGCCGCGCATCTTGCCGGTGGTTTGCAGATAGAGGGAGGCAATTTTTTCAGGGTCCAGTTGCTGTGCGGTCTCAAACAGTTCCATCGAAAAACGCTTGGGTTTGTTGTATCGACCCAGTCTGCGCAGGGCCAGCCCGAATTGCTGCAGCTCCCCCGCCGAGTGTACCTGGGAGTGGGCGGTAATAATCCGTTCTATCAGAGTTGTGCCGGTGCGTGGTTGGCCCAGAACAAAGATGGGAGAAGCATCACTGTTGCCCCCCGTACTCTGGTCAAGCCACTCAGTGGTGTAGTGCTGGTGCAGGTAGTCGAACATGGCGATCTCAGCTTGCTCATCGAATTCGACTGTACTGCGCCTGGCGGCGGCGCCCTGGCTAAAGGCGTCGAAGGCGTTATCCCATTGTTGAAGGTCTTCGCACTCCTTTCCCACGGCGTAGAAGTAAAAGGCCCTGGCGCGTGGGTTTTGGGACTGTTTTAGTAGCTTGCGGATGACCTCTATGTGATCACCATCTGTGGCTTTGCGCGAGCCTGATAGCCCCCAGTGCGCCTGAGGGCTATCAGCTTGTAGTGAGATGATGTCGTTGAATACCTTTCCGGCTGTTTCGGTCTCGCCATGAAAGACCAGATTGTTAGCCAAATTCTGCATATAGGGCGGGTGTCCTGGCGCTGTGCTGTTTACCCGGACGAAAAATGCCCTGGCGACATCGTGTTCGCCCATCAGCGAGAGAGTAGCGCCGATTAAATCCAGTACGATGGGGTCTTTCGGCTGGATGCGACGGGTTTCTCTCAGCGCTGCATCGGCCAGGTTTACCCTGCCCTCGCTCATATAGAGCTTGGCCAGGTGGGCCCAGGCTGCCGCGTGATTGTTGTCCAGTTTGACCACGGACTGGAACGCGCTGAAAGCCGTCCTGCGATCCCTGGCTTCCAGGCCGACCAGACCGACCAGGAAGTGCGCCGGCACCAGGTCTGGCTGAACCTTTAGTACCTGTTGGCAATAATTGCCCGCCGCCTCGACGTTGCCGTGTGAGAGCTCCGTAAAGCCCTTTTGCAGAAGGTTTTGGAGTTCACCAGTGTTGTCGGGCGTAGTGTTACTGCTCATTGTCGAGAGTCCGGTAGCTTGGTGTGGCGCTACTATCGGTCAGCGCGGGGGCGATTGCATATAGGCGACAAGAGTGTCACCGCCAGTGTAATTTTTTGCGCTCATTACCGAGTCCAGAAACAGATAAAAGAGCTCTGCCTGGGAGCTGACCTCGAGTTTTGCGTAGGCGTGCTTCCGGTGCAGCTTTACCGTCTCCATCGATATGCACAGCTTTTCGGCTAAGGTCTTGGTGCTGTGACCATGTAGCACCAGATTTATCACCTGTGTTTCACGGTCAGTTAACATACTGCTGCCAAAAGCGACAAGCGCGTTGTTCAGCTGAGCTCGCACATCCTGAGAGGCCGCAGAGCCCTCATGGGCTTGCCAGTGTTGGCGACAGAGCGCTTCTACGGCGGGCGCGATCATCTCAAGTAGGGTGAACTGAGCTTTGCTGAAGCGAGTTCCAGGGCGAGTTTTTCCCAGTGCAATATTGACGAAGCCACCGCCCTGCATTGGCATAATGTAGCCACACTCGTCCTGATAGCCGCAACTGCGGTACCAGGTTTTGTAGTACTCGCTGTCTTTAAACCCCGTGGGTGAAAGGTCTCGCAGTCGAAATACGCCAAATTTATGATCGCGATCTGCTGCCAGATAATAGGGGTCGAGAAGGAAAGCGCCTTTGATAAATCGGTCCAGAGTGGATGGATGGCCTTTGTCGGGCACTTCAAAGTACTCAATCAGTGGCATGGACTTCGCCGGATACACAAGTATCGTTGCATCATCGACAGGCACCAGTGCTTTCAGCGCTTCAATCAACTGGTGCGGGAAACGGCTATCGCCGACACCGGGAATGAGTGCTGCCAGATGTTGGCTGAATAATGCGAGAGCAGACATAGATACGGTTAGGTCGGCCTTACAGAAGGGTCTTGGTGCGTCATCATAACTTGAAAGCGGCCCAATCCAAAAAGGCCTGATTGGCACCGGATATGGTTCTGCCCCGACGCTTGGCCAGGGCCAGATCCAGTCCTGTGTTACCGGCCAGTGATATCCCGACAATGCCCGGTTCCTGGTCTACCATCATTTTCAAGCCAACTGTGACGCCCAACTGCTGCTTGACCATGCGAATGATCAACGGCAGGAAGTTGGTCTGTACCCGAAAGCTCGGTCGAATGTCGGCGGCGGCGCACAGCTCGTCCAGCGTATTGCGGATGAAATAGCCGCTCTCATAAACAACCATCGGGGTGTCGGCTAACTCGGCAATGTCGATGTGGGTTCGCGTCGCCCAGGGGTGTGATTCCGCGACGCATATCATGATTTCCTCTCGTATCAGGGGGATCAACTCAAGGTCCTGGGCGTGGGCGCTGTCGCTGACGGTGGTGACGCCGATCTCCACACTATCATCCAGCAGCATCTGTTCTACCTGGGTGGTACCGGCCTGTGTGACCGCCGCTTTTAATCCCTGGTGATCGCCCAGAAATGCCGCTAGCACATCGGGCAAATAGTAGGTTGCCAACATTGAGGGGCAGGCGATATTTAATTCTCCCTGCAATAGCTGGCTCATGGCGTTGCTGGTGCGTAATAACTCCTCGGCCTCTCGCAAAATAATGTCCGCACGGGCCAGTACCGCATTGCCCTCGGCTGTGAGTGTAACCTGACGTCCACTGCGATCCAGCAGTGTGACCCCCAGAGATTCCTCCAGTTTACGCACGGCAATGCTGACCGCGGGCTGCGCCATGTGGAGGTCTTCGGCGGCTCGACTAAAGCTTTTTAGTCGAGCGACGCGGGTGAAGATGTCTAATTTGCGTAGGTCCATACCTATAAATATACAATATATATTGGAAACATATAAAACATATATTTTATCTATGAAATATCTTTTGTTATTGTGTCTGTCTTCCAAATTACAGACCGCTGGAGATATAGCGATGAGCAAAGGTAAAAACTGGCAAAAAATTAACTGGCAGGATCCATTTCTGCTGGAGCAACAGTTAACCGATGAGCAGCGCATGGTTCGCGATACCGCCCGGCAATATGCCCAGGATAAGTTGGCACCGAGAGTTAAGGAAGCATACCGTCGGGAGGAAACCGATCCTGCGTTATTTCGGGAAATGGGTGAGCTGGGCCTGCTGGGTTCTACGATCGACGGCTATGGCTGCCCTGGCGTTGATTACATCTCCTACGGTTTGGTTGCCCGAGAGGTCGAGCGTATAGATTCGGGCTACCGCTCAATGCTGAGTGTGCAGTCCTCGCTGGTGATGTATCCGATTTATGCCTATGGCACTGAAACTCAGCGGGAAAAATATTTACCGAAATTGGCTACAGGTGAGTGGATAGGATGCTTTGGCCTGACTGAACCGGACCATGGCTCCGACCCGGGTAGCATGGTAACGCGGGCTCGCTCGGTAGAGGGCGGCTATAAGATTTCTGGCGCGAAAATGTGGATTTCCAACAGCCCTATTGCCGACGTGTTCATAGTCTGGGCAAAAACAGATGACGGTAAGATTCGCGGTTTCATTCTGGAAAAGGGTATGGAGGGCTTAAGCGCTCCCAAAATAGAAGGAAAGCTGGCCCTGCGAGCATCCATTACCGGCGAAATCGTGATGGAGGAGGTCTTTGTCTCCGAAGACCAGTTGATGCCCAATGTAGAGGGCCTGAAAGGGCCGTTTGGTTGTCTTAACAATGCTCGGTACGGCATAGCTTGGGGTGCTTTGGGTGCAGCAGAAGCGTGTTGGCACACTGCTTTGGATTACACTATGGACCGCAAGCAATTTGGCCGCCCCCTTGCTGCCAACCAGCTCATCCAGTTGAAGCTGGCAGACATGCAAACAGAAATCAGCCTCGCTTTACAGGGCTGTCATCGCGCCGGCGTGTTGATGGATGCGGGCAACATATCACCCGAGCTGATTTCTCTTATCAAGCGCAACTCCTGCGGTAAGTCGCTGCATATAGCGCGTCAGGCCAGAGATATGCTAGGCGGCAATGGTATCTCGGACGAGTACCCGGTAATGCGCCACATGGTGAATTTGGAAGTGGTCAACACCTATGAGGGTACTCACGATGTCCACGCCCTGATTCTGGGCCGCACTCAAACAGATATTCCCGCTTTCTAGCATGTTTGCCTTGCCCCCTATTCGGTTACTCCTATTAGATTGAATGAGCTGAGTCTGGATATGATAACCAAACAAGACTTGGTAGGGAGTTGGGCGCTGGAATCCTGGTCGATCTCCTATTCCGATCGGCAGGAGGTCAGCGTTCCTTATGGCGAAAACCCACAGGGCTTACTTTTGTACAGCGAGGAAGGCTGGATGAGCGCGGCAATTAATCGGGAGGATCGGGCGCGGTTTCCCGATGGCGTTAGTCCGCGCGCGATGCCTCCCGAGCCATTGGCCGAAGCCTATGGCAGCTACTTTCATTATGCAGGCCGGTACCGGGTTTCCGGCGGCGATATCATCCATACTGTGGCTCAGAGCCTCAATCCCAATTTTCCCGGAAGTGAGCAGCTGCGACACGCCGAACTGAATGGCCATATACTGGTGCTGCGCGGTGAGGATCAAGCCGGCGGCACAACCCGATCACACGCTCTGGCGTGGCGAAGGTTGCCAGCGGTCGCTGATGAGAATGTGATTGAAGGGCGCTAGCGGGTCATGACGCCAGCATCAGGACTTATCCCGCGATCGCCGTCGTATCCCCCAGATTAAAATTCACATCACGTGCTTTCAGTACGCCACCACAATGGGAGCAGACGACTTCTCCATGCAATTTTTTGTTGCAGCTCGTGTGTGTTGGCTGCATAGGTTTGCTGCGATTGCCTGGGTCGCACCACTTGTCTCCCCACTGGAGCAGGGATAAAAACCAGGGAAATAACCTTTCCCCTTCTGTGGTGAGTCTGTATTCGAACCTTTTCGGACGGAGCTGATAGACCACCTGTTCAAAAATGCTGTGCTCTACCAGAAACTTCAAGCGATCGGCCAGAATATTTGTTGCAACAGGCAGTTCCTGATGAAATTCATCGAAGCGGCTGAGGCCGTGAAACGCCAACGCGATCACGTTGGCTGTCCAGCGGTCGCCAACCACGTTGATCAGGTTTCGATAAAGGTTGTGTTTGCTGGGGACTTTATTCACCGAGATGGAAGACCGCCTACGAACCTTCTTGTCGCGTTCGTCCCAGGTGGCGCCTGGCCCGGGTTTATAACTTACATCCCACACGGCGACCTCGTCTTTACAGCATCGACAGCGCATTTCCGGGGTAAAGGTGTTCCCGCACTTACTGTGGGTCAGGGCTACGCCATCGAGCGCGGGGGTGCTGAAGAATTGCCGCTCCCAGCTCAGCGCCATAAGCGCGCAATGATAGATGTCTTCTGATTTTTCGGTGAGGTGGTAGCCCATACGTTTGCCCCCCTTGTGCTCGGGAAGTTGGCGCAGGCAGTCCATGGATATAAGCCAGGCAAGCCGATCGGTGAGTACGCCGCGGGATACGCCAGTGGCCGCCATTAAGTCGGTAAAAGAGTTTATACCCCAGAAAACTTCCTCGATGATTAGCAGGCACCACTTGTCGCCTATCTGGTCAAGTGCTCTGTTGATCGAGCTGGCCCGAGTTATCAGCTTACTCATGACGTTCCCAGAGGCCTCGGCAGTGGCTGCTCAGTCTAATAATGTTCTCATACTGGTGAGCGTGCGTAATCCGCCCTCATCGCCTGCAGTTGCCGGCACCAAACAAACTTCGTCAGCACCCGCGCGGCGATAGACTTCCAGGCGCTCCTCAACCTGCTTTCGAGAGCCTACCAAGCCTATATTTGAAACCAGTTCTCTTGGCATAGCGGCTAGTAGATCCTTGGGATGTGGCCGGGTGCGTGCGTACTCCACCAGTCCGGTAAAACCGGCTGCGCTGATCATTTCCCTATAGCCAGGGGCTGCCAGATAGCCAACAATTGCTCGCAGTAATTGGTCTGTGGCTTCATTCTCGGCGTCAACAGCGCAGGTTAGCCATACCGCCAGTTTGGGTGCGGGTCGTTTTGCATCTTGTGCCGCCCGCTCCATCTGTGACCTTAGTAGGGCCAGGCTTTCGGGGGTGACCATGTTCAGCAGCATGCGATCGGAGTGGCGTGCCGCCGCTCGAACCGCTGCGGGCCCGAAGGCAGCGATGGTAAGCGAGCTTTGCGGTGGATCCAGTCTCAGGCGGTAGTTTTTGCTGGCGGCCATCTCACCCTCGAAATTACTTTTTTCTCCGGCCAGTAGCTTCCGTGTAATCTTCGCGGTTTCGGCGAGATGTCTGGCGGTGCGGCTTCGGGTTCTGCCGTGCCATTCTTCTACGACCACCGAACTTGAGGTGCCCAACGCAAGATTGGTCGTCCTGCCGGTCAATTGCGCGACTGAAGCGATACCCATTGCCATGGTCATGGGGGTGCGTACAGAAACGGCTAAAGGTCCCACCGTGAGATCGATTTGTTTGGTCTTTAGGCCGGCAGCGGTGGCAAAGGCGAAGGCGTCGTAGGTTGCCATTTCGCCGATCCACAGCTCAGGGAAACCGAGCTTGTCCGCGTTAATGGCGATCTCCAGATTTTCGGCAGCGGGGCGGTCCTGCCACAGCGGGGTTACAACGCTTAACTTCACGGCTCCACCTTGCTTTAGAGATAATTCGGCAATATACTTTAGTCTATTTATAAAAGTATCACAATATACTGAAACAGGTGCAGAATGATTACTTCTGAGGCGGGGCGGATATCCGCAATGGTTGCCGCGGGTCAATGGGGAAGCGAAACCCTGCACGGGCTTTTGTATAGACACGCTATGGAACGTCCTGACCATTTGGCGGTGAAAGACCAACCCAATCGCGCAGAACTGACCGGCGATTCTCCAGTAACCTTGAGCTGGAAGCAGTTAGATAGGGCGAGTGAAAACCTGGCCTGCGAGTTGCACGCTCGTGGCCTTAATGCGGGCGATACTGTGCTAATCCAGCTTCCTAACATCTGCGAGTTGTTGGTTGTCTACTACGCCGTTAGCAAGTTAGGTGCTATCGCCAGTCCTGTGCCAGTGCAATATGGCAGCCACGAGCTTCAGCATATTTCGGAGGCGCTTCAGCCGTCGATGATGATAACGCTATTGCAATTTCGAACGGACTCGATAGCAGATAACGCGCGCCAGGCATTGCCGTGGCTACAGATACTTGCCTTTGGTCGTGAGCTGGAACTCGATGCAGCTATCACCAAGAACCGGCTGAGCGATGTAAACCTGGATGCGAACCAAGTGCTTACAATATGTTGGACTTCAGGAACCACAGGCACTCCGAAAGGAGTGCCTCGCTCCCACAATTTGTGGCTGGCATCCGGTCGCTGTACTGCTACAGCAGGGGCCTATGTTTCTGCCGATATTCTCCTCAATCCGTTTCCTATGGTTAACATGTCGGCGCTGGGTGGTTTTGTTTTTCCCGCGGCATTACTGGGTTGTTCTCTGGTTCTTCATCACCCGCTAGATCCCACTTTGTTTCTAACGCAAATGCAGGAGGAGCGCGTTACCTTTACTATCGCGCCCCCGGCCCTGCTTAATCAGCTGGCGAAATCACCAGAGCTGTGGCACCAATTCCAATTTGATGAGTTACGTGCGATTGGTTCAGGCTCCGCTCCCCTGTCTCCGGCTATGATCAGGATTTTTGGCGAGGACTTTGGTGTAGAGGTTATTAATATTTACGGCTCTAATGAAGGCATCGCGCTCTTCGCTACGGCAGGGTCTGCGCCTGACCCGGAAGTTCGGGCGAGTATGTTTCCACGGCCCGGTGACAAGGCGTTAATTAACACACGGGTGGTGGATGCTGAGACTGGTTTGGACCAGCGCAATGAGGGTGACCGCGGTGAGTTACTGGTGGCTGGCGCTACTGTTTTCGACGGTTATTATGAACACGATAATGTTGATGTGTTTACTGCAGACGGTTTTTTTCGAACCGGCGACCTGGTGGAAATTTGCGGACAGGAAAAAGTCTTCTATAAAATTGTCGGCCGCTGCAAAGACATTATCAATCGGGGTGGCATGAAGATCTCCCCGGTCGAGTTGGACCTGGCTCTGGAGCAGCACCCGGGGGTAGCGGAGGCTGCCGCATGCGCCTATCCAGATGAGAGGCTGGGGGAGAAAATTTGTGCCTGCATGGTAATGCAGGACGACGAGATGCTGCTGACCATAGCCGAATTGCAGGAGTACCTCCTGGGTATGGGGTTTGCAAAGTTCAAACTACCTGAGCGGGTGGTTGAATTTGATAACCTACCGAGAAATGCCCTGGGTAAGGTACAGCGCTTTTTACTACAGGATACGGTTAGCGCCTCGAAGGATAGCGACATTCGATGAAACAGACAGCGGACATTTATATTCTCGGTGGTAGTCAAACAGACTTTGCCCGCAACTGGCATCGGGAAGGACTGCAGCTCTACGACATGTTTGCCGAATCGCTGCGGGAGGCAGTCGCTAACGCCGAAATTGACCCGGAACAAATAGAGGTCGGGCATGTTGGTAATTTTGTCGGTGAGTTATTTGCCGGCCAGGGCTTGATTGGCGGTTTTTTTGGCCATGTTTTCCCCGAGCTGGCTATGCTGCCGACCTCCCGGCATGAGGCTGCGTGCGCATCAGGCTCGATAGCGATTTTGTCGGCTATGCGCGATATAGAGGCTGGTCATTACGACGTGGCATGTGTCCTGGGTCTCGAGTTGATGAGAAATGTCGATGGCAAGACCGGAGCGCAATATCTTGGTGCAGCTGCGTGGCAGGGCAAGGAGGCCACACCGGCTGATTGCGATTACCCGTGGCCGCATATGTTCGATCTACTGACCCGTGAATATGATGCGCGCTACGGAATCAACTCAGACCACCTGAATCGTATTGCAGAAATTAACTTCACCAATGCCCGCGATAATCCCCGCGCGCAGACACGGAACTGGAACTTCCCCGAGGGTGCTTTCAGTTGTGACGAGGCTCTCAACCCCGTGATCGAGGGGCGGGTACGTAAACAGGATTGCGGTCAAATTACCGATGGTGCTGCCAGCCTCATACTTGCCAGTGAAGAGAAAGCCAAGGAGCACGCGCTTAGGCTTGGGATAAAGCTGCAGGATCTCCCCCGGATAAAAGGTTGGGGCCATCGTTCGGCACCTATCTTGTTGGCGCAAAAACTCGCCAACAGCGTCAACGAGCCGCTTGTTTTTCCTCACGCTCATCTCACATTAATAGAGTCAGTGCAGCGGGCGGGCTTTTCTCAGGTGGCAGATCTCGACGGTCTGGAGACGCACGACTGCTTCACCATGACCGAGTACATGGCGATTGATCACGCGGGGTTGACGGCGCCAGGTGAAAGTTGGAAAGCGATAGAAGAGGGGCGAATTACCCGTGATGGAAATTTTCCAATTAACCCTAGTGGGGGTTTGATTGGACTTGGGCATCCCGTGGGCGCCACGGGGGTGCGTATGGTCCTCGATTGTGCTCGCCAAGTGACTGGCAGATCGGGTGCCTACCAGATCGAGAATGCGGAAAATATGATTACCTTTAATGTGGGTGGTAGTGCCACAACCTGTGTCAGTTTTGTCGTTGGGGTGGGCAGATGAAGCCGGTCTTTCTGTATGACGCGATACGCACGCCCAGAGGCAGGGCCAAGGCCAGTGGTGGTTTACATGATATAACGCCACACGAATTACTCTCGGTTTTGTACCGGGCACTTGTCGAGCGCACGGGCTTAGACCCTACCTTGGTCGGCGATGTGCTTATGGGCTGTGTCACCCAGCATGGTGATCAGGCCGCCAACATTGCCAAAACCTCAACGCTCTATGCCGGTTGGCCAACGAGTGTTGGCGGAATGACTGTCAATCGATTTTGTTCTTCCAGTATCGATGCCGTCAGTCTTGGGGCGCTAAAAATTGCAGCGGGACAAGAGACCGCGGTGGTCGCCGGTGGTGTCGAAATGATGTCGCGGGTGCCGATGCTGTCTGACGGCGCCACGGTTTTTACAGACCCCAAGTTTGCGCTGCAATGTCAGATTTTCATGATGGGCAGCGGTGCGGATTTGATTGCCACGCAACTTGGCATTACGCGCGAACAGGCGGATGCAATTGCACTGCAGAGTCAGCAGCGTGCCTATCATGCTCGTCGCCAGGGCTATTTTAAATCGATTGTCCCCGTTCACAATCCGGTCAAGGGGATAACCGTCGAAGAAGACGAATGTATTCGGCCCGATACTTCCATGGGAGGTCTTGCCGCTATGGAACCTGCTTTTGCCTGGTTGGGGGCGCAGGGCGTTGACGCTTTGCAGCTGGCTGCCAATGCGGGCTTTTCGGCCATCGAGCATATCCATACTGCAGGTAACTCGCCGGCCATGGCAGATGGCGCGAGTGCAGTGCTCTTAGGTGATGAAGGCTTGGGCGCCCGTCTTGGTATTGAACCGCGGGCCAGAGTGCTGGCCGCCGCTACTGCCAGTGATGATCCTCTGCAGGTTCTCTCCGGCTGCCTCGCCGCCAGTCAAAAGTTGCTGCGTGAACAAAATCTCTGTGCAGGCGATGTAGACCTGTTTGAGTTGCACGAGGCATTTGCTGCCACTGTGGTGAAATGTCAGCGGGAATTGGACATCGAACACGACAAGCTTAATGTCAATGGAGGCGTGATCGCGCTGGGCCACCCTATGGGTGCGACCGGGGGTATGATGCTGGGAATATTACTGGATGAATTGGAGCGCAGACACGGTCGGCTGGGGGTTGTTGCTGCCAGTGGGGCTGCGGGAGTTGGCAGTGCGCTGCTTATAGAGCGCGTTTAATTAGTGGGTAAGGCGAAGCAATGGTGCGTGTATATTGATAGAGGTGGGCGCCATCGAAACGAACCCAGAAAACTAAATTCTCATCATGTGAGTAACAACAGGAAAGAGGAATAGGTTATGGCCGTGGCACACAAACTAATGGAATACCCTTCAGTGGAGCGCTGCTTGGGAGGTGTTACTCATTTCGATGATGCTCCACAGTGGATTTATAACCTGGATAACCCTTACCTGCACGGTGCATACGCGCCAATTCTGAATGAAACGAGCGCAGACGGTTTGCAGGTCACTGGCGAATTGCCTGCTGATCTGGAGGGGGCGTATTTTCGCAACGGCCCTAACCCGGTCTATGAGTCAAAAAATCGACACCACCCGTTTGACGGTGACGGTATGGTTCACGGTGTCTATTTTCGGAATGGTCAGGTTGGCTATCGCAATCGGTATGCACAAACGTCTGCTATGACGCAGGAGAGTTCGGATGGGAAGTCAATTTCTCCTGGCGTGATGGGCCCTTTTGATTACGCCATCTCGCAATTTGGGATCAAGGATACATCCAACACGGATGTGCTTTTCTACAATGGCGAGCTTATGACGCTGTGGTACAACGCCGGCCACCCCTATAAATTGGACGCCGAGACTCTCGCTACGAAGGGGCATTACCATCTGGATGGCCGCGATCAGTTGCGTATGTCTGCCCACTCCAAAATGGACTGGGACACGGGCGAGTTGTTATTCTGGGATTACGGCGATGAACCACCGTTCATGACGTTTGGGGTGGCGGATGCAAATGGCAAGCTTGTGCACGAGGTTGACATCGATATACCCGGGCCACGTCTGCCTCATGATTTTGGCTTCACCACGCGCTATGCCATTCTCCACGATCTGCCTTTCTTCCACGATATGGAAGTACTACGTCGACACAAGCAGCGGGTGCTGACATTTCACCGGGACATACCAGCCCGCTTTGGCATTATACCCAGGCGTGGTCAGAGCCATGAAATTCGCTGGTTCGAATGCCAACCCTGTTACGTCTTGCACGTGACAAATTGCTGGGAAGAGGGCGACTGGGTGGTGATGGACGGTTGTCGCTCACTTAACCCAATGCCCGGTTCGCAGCCGGGAGATGGCGAGTTAGCGTCTATGCTGGCGTATATGCGTCTGGAAGCTAATGCCTATCGCTGGCGCTTTAATATGCTTACCGGTGAGGCGCGCGAGGGTGACATCGACGATCTAAATACTGAGTTTAATAAATCAAACGGCCTGTTCCATGGCGTGAAGAGTAAGTACTCCTATCACCAGCGCATACCATTACTGCATGAGGGCGGGCACACGCTACGCTTTACTGGTTTGGTGAAATACAACAATGATACCGGCAGCCGCGAGGAGTGGTCCTACGGTCCCGGTGTTTTTGGTAGCGAAGCCGTGTTTGCGCCTCGAGTCGGCGCTGATCGCAGTGGCCCCGAAGACGACGGCTATGTGATCACCCTGGTGACGGATAGCACTACCTGGCAGTCAGATTGCCTGGTATTTGATGCGACCGATATTGAATCTGGCCCGGTATGCCGTGTTCGCATGCCGCATCGGGTGCCCTCGGGCTTCCATGCCACCTGGGCCAGAGGCGAGGATATATTCGGATAACAGAAGATGATTGATTATTTTGACAGACACAAGGCGACGCTGGCCAAGGCAGTGGATGCCTGCGATAAACGCTATTCCTGGACCGCATATCCCGAGAGCCCTAGCAGAAAAATACACGGGGTCGAGAAACCCGCACAGGGAAAAGCCAGATTTGAAGCTATGCTGAATAAACCGTTTCCGCTGGTGCAGCCCGGCGAGGTCGGTCGTACCGGGGCGGAAATTTCTCCTTATACTGGTCAGCCCCTGGGAATAGACTACCCGCGGATAGATATCGAAGTGCTATACCCGGCGATAGAAGCGGCCTCACCGGCGTGGCAAGCGGCGGGGCCAGAAGTACGCCTGGGGATTTGTCTTGAAATTCTTGATCGTTGTTCGCAACAGCTGTTTGAAAATGCTCACGCCACGATGCATACCAGCGGCCAGAGCTACATCATGGCCTTTGCCGGCAGCGGCGCCAATGCACTCGATCGGGGTATGGAGGCGCTGGCTTTTGCCTACAAGGCGATGGGTGATGTTCCGGCGACAGCGGTTTGGGAGCGCCGCTTTGGCAAGAAAGGTGCAACGCGGTTGGAAAAAGAGTATCGCTTGCGCGGGCGGGGTATCAGTGTTGCGATTTGCTGCGCTACCTTTCCACTTTGGAATGGCTATCCGGCGCTTTGCGCGAGCCTGGCAACAGGAAACCCGGTGGTACTGAAACCTCATCCCAGTGCCATTTTACCGGTCGCACTGCTGACCACGGTGGCGAAAGCGGTTTTCGCTGAGACGGGCTTTGATCCCAATCTGGTCTCTATGGTGGCGGATACCCGGGAAGCGCCAGCGGCTCTCGAATTGCTCGAGCATCCAGCCACAGCGATTGTGGATTTCACCGGCAGCCCGGCTTTTGGCGCGTGGATAGAACACAACTGCCGCGATAAGCTGGTTTTCACAGAAACCGCGGGTTGTAATTCGGTGGTTATAGAGTCCACTGATAACCTTGAAGCGATGGCGTCAGCTATCGCCCACTCACTGTGCCAGGCATCAGCACAAATGTGCACCAGTGTTCAGAATATTCATATTCCTGCCACGGGCATAGAGGCGGCGGGGCGGCAGGTTTCATTTGATACGGTTGCTGGCGCAATTGTTTCAGCTGTCGACAAACATTTGGAAAATCCTCAGGTGCTCTGTGGCACGCTGGTCGACGATACTATTTTCGCTACTATCCACCGGTATCGCCAACTGGCTGCAGAGCATGGTCAGCTGCTGAGAGACTCTGGCCCACTCGACTATACTGACTTTCCGGCGGCGAGAACGGCTTCGCCACTGATTTTGCAAGTGACAGAGGCGGCCAGAGGAATTTATCGGGATGAAATATTTGGGCCGGTATCCTTTATTATCAAGGGCGATAATATTGATGGCTGTCTCCTGGATGCGACCAGCAATGCCCGGGATCGCGGTGCTATAACCTCCCATGTGTATTCTGTGCGGGATGAATTTCTCGACCGAGCTGTTGATGCGTATCACGCTGCGGGGGCATCAGTCGCCTGCAACTTGACGGGCATGCCCATCAATTTTTCAGCAGCGTACTCCGATTATCACGTCACCGGTCTAAACCCCGCAGGCAATGCCTGTCTTGCTGATATGGCATTTGTCAGTGGTCGCTTCAGGATTGTGCAAAGCAAGCGCATGAGCAAGCCGACTTAGCATCAGTCAGTTGCGTTACCTCTACCGAACGATCTCTACCGGGTGCACCGCGGCAAGCTGGCCCCGGAGGTTTAACGGCCGCATTTTGGGAATTAGTGCGGCAAGCGCTGCTTCGCGATTGCCCGGGGCTGGGTGGGTGCTGAGAAACTCCGGCTGACTACTGCCTCCTAACGACCCCATTTTCTGCCACAGCGTCACCGCTGCATCGGGGTCGTAACCGGCGCGTGTTGCCAGCTCAATACCGATTTGGTCTGCTTCTGATTCCGCAGCGCGACTATTGGGTAATTCCAGCGCGACCTTGGCGGCCGCAGCGGCGCCCATCAAAGCGATACCGTGATTGTCTGAGGCGGCGCCTACGGCTACTACACCCAGAGTTGTTGCCATAGCCCGCGACATGCGCTCAGCCGTATGATTGGCCAGAGCATGGGAGATTTCGTGGCCCATAATCTGGGCAAACTCCGCATCGGTGAGCTTGAGTTTGTCGAATAGTCCGGTGTACACCGCCATGCGACCGCCCGCCATGCACCACGCATTGACGGTTTCAGGGTCGTCAATAATGGCTACGCTCCATTGCCAGTCTGCTGAATTGGGGTATAGGGCGATGGCTTCGGTGACCAGACGTCCAGTGATGGTTGCGACTTTGTCAGCCATTTTCGGGTCGTCCAGGAGCTTGTTCTGTTTGTCTAAATCCTGAACCGTACTGAGGTAGGCGACGCTCGATTCGACGATGGCCGACTCGGGAGAGATCAGCATCAGCTGCATGCGACCGGTGGGGCTGGTGGCGCAGGCGGTGACAAGCGCCAGTGTGGTAATCAGAACAAGGTAATTTTTCAAAGCATGTACTCCAGTAAGCTGCGCTAATCTTAGTGCAACGTGGTCCATTTCCATAGCCGTACGGTAGGGACCCCATTCTATATCCGACACAGGAGTTGTTGATTAATTCCACTGTGGGTATGGCAGTACTCGCAGGTTCAGGATTAGCGGCACTCGGTTGAAATGCACTCGGATGCTTTGTTTTCTAGACCGGAACGCCACTCTCGACAGCATGGCCACATTCCGCAGGTGTCGGCAGCCCACTGGTCAGGTGTACGCCGTTAACCTCTGCCCTTATTCCAGAGACATTTTCTGTGGCTGCAAAAAACTGGGAGTACCATTTACGACCCGTTTTGAAAGGACCATCTGTTTTTAACTGCATGATTTTGAGTGCCGGTCGCTTGTTCTGCCACACATTAAAATCGGCACTGAAGGCTTCCAGCGCGCCTGCCTGAACCTGCTTAGCGTTAGCTAAATCTTCTTTGCCGGGTGGGGTCGACTGGGCCTTGGTCAGACAGCCATGCCAGACTTTGACGACTCCGTCATCCACCGGCGTATTGGCGATCAGCTCGTAAATTTCCATGCCCGCGAACCCCTGCTTGGACAGCAGCACTCCCGGCCCGGTGTACCAGGTGGTAGTACTCAGATAAGTATCATAGAGCTGCATTGGGCCGCCCTGGTGCTGGATGTAGAGGTGGTCTTTAAATTCGTTGGAAAAGTATTCGCAGGGTGCACCGTGTGTTGGCCCCAGATGCCGTGCATCGGCCATATTGTCCAGTATCTCCTGGGGGTGGATGGCGAGTTCACCGAGGTGGTCGAGTGTCCAGTTTACCCACTGTGGGTCGTCCCATTGTGAGAGCGACGGTGCATCGTATTCGGGGGCGTCACCGTCGGGGTCGTACCAGGCCATGACGCAGCCCATAGTGTCCACCACCGGATAGGAGCGTATCGAAGCAGACTTGGGGCAGGGCCCATCAAAGTAGGGAATATCGTCGACATTGCCCTCGGGATCATAGCGCCAGCCGTGATAGGGGCAGCGTATGGAGTCCCCTTCTATCTGTTCGCCATTCTTCACAATCATCGCGCTGTCGCTGGCTGTGATATGGGTGCCCATATGCGAACAGTAGGCGTCCAGAAGCACTGGTCTGCCACTTTCACCACGGTACAGGGCCAGGTCCTGACCAAAGAAGCGCACCGCCTGTGGGCCGCGGTCAAGTTCGCTACTTTCGGCGACAATAAACCAGCCTCTGGGAAAAGTATTTGGACCGAGATTGTATTCTGCTGCTGTCGCCATTGGAGAGTGCCCTGCGCGTTGTGATAACAGCAAGTATAGCCAGCACTGACGCAGCGGCTACCGTTTAATGAAAGGAAAGCTGAAGCAATTGAGCTCGGCTCAATTATTTGGTTTGCAGCGGTTTCATCGAGGTTAATTATTAAACCGGATTGAGCTTCCCGAAGCTTAGGAAAACGCACGATAAGCGTCAGAACGCGCTAGACTCACGACTAGGATAAAAAGCGGGGTTTCAGTATGACAGACAGGGTAGAACGGGACAGTCTTGGCGAGGTGAGGATACCTCGACAAGCGCTTTATGGCCCTCAGACACAGCGCGCCATAGAAAACTTCCCCATTAGTGGTCAAACCCTGCCAACGGCCTTCATTACAGCGCTGTTGCAGGTAAAGCGCGCTGCTGCCCTGGCCAATGCAGAACTTGAGCAACTCGATGAACGTATAGCTCGGGCGATTGTAAATGCTTGCGACGAGCTGCTGGCTGATGCAATGCTGATGGATCACTTTCCAGTCGATGTATTTCAGACCGGCTCGGGCACCAGTAGTAATATGAATGCCAATGAGGTGATCGCCACGCTTGCGTCACGCGGCCTGGGGCAGCAAGTCGATCCAAACGACCATGTGAACTGTAGCCAGAGCAGTAACGATGTGATTCCTACCGCCATACAAGTGAGCGCGGTACTGAGCCTTGAGCAGGAGTTACTCCCTGCGCTTAAGCATCTCGAGTTGTCGATCCGTGAGAAGGCCGGGCAGGTTTCCCACTATCTCAAAACTGGTCGTACCCATTTGATGGATGCGATGCCGGTCAGTCTGGGTCAGAGTTTACTAGCTTGGGCAGACCAGATTGCACACTGCATCTCTGCTCTACAGCAACAGCTGCCAGAGCTCCTTGCTCTCGGGCAGGGCGGCACCGCGGTTGGCACAGGCGTTAATGCGCACCGACAGTTTGCTGCAGAATTTTGCCTTCAGTTAGCGACGGTCAGTGGTATAGCCTTCATTCCCGCGGCCAATCCGTTTACACGTATTGGCTCTCAGGATGTGGCAGTGGCTTTGTCCGGCACATTGAAGCTCTGTGCGGTTGCTCTGACTAAAATTGCCAATGATCTGCGCTGGATGAACTCTGGCCCGCTGGCTGGTCTGGGCGAAATCGAACTGGAGGCCTTGCAGCCCGGCTCTTCGATTATGCCGGGCAAGGTCAACCCAGTGATTCCCGAGTCTGTGGCGATGGTGGCAGCTCAGGTTATTGGTAACGACACCACTATCACTTTGGCGGGTCAGTCGGGAAATTTCGAGTTAAATGTGATGCTACCTCTACTGGCTAGCAACCTGTTGCATAGCATGCGGCTGTTGGCGAATTCTTCTCGACAATTGGCCGACCGCGCGATCCTCACGTTCACTGTTAACGAACAGAAATTGCAGGCCTCGCTAGCGCAGAATCCGATTTTGGTAACAGCACTCAATTCGCGTATTGGCTACGCGCGGTCCGCTGAAATTGCCAAACGCGCTTATAGAGAAGGTCGCGCTATTATTGACGTTGCCGTTGAGGAAACCGATATCGAGCGAGATGAACTGGCGCGGTTGCTAGACCCCGCGCGACTTGTTGCTGATTCTGACTCTTGAGGTCGGTAATTACAGACTTTCAAAAGTGCGTAGCATTTCCTCCCGTTGTTTGGCGTCCGGCACCGTCCCAAAGCTGGCCATCATATTGTCCTGCATATGATGGAGTTTCGAAGTGGCCGGTATGATGTTGGTCGACGCCGGGTGAGAGAGGATGAACTTGAGAAAAAATTGGCCCCAGCTGCTGCATTGCAAGTCTGCTGCAACCTCTGGCAGGGGCTTGTCGCGGGAGCGCGCGAATAGAGATCCTCGCTGGAATGGGCGGTTGATCATGGTGGCAATGCCGCGATCACCAGCGAGCGGCAACAGCGCCTTTTCTGCCAATCTGTCCTCGATGTTGTAGCTGAACTGGACGAAATCCAAAGGCTGCGTCCGCATGATGTCCAGCAGGTCATTGTGGTCCCTACCGTGGGACGTGGTGACGCCGATATAGCGGACCTTGCCCTGGTCCTTCCAGTTTTTTAGCGTTTTCAGGTGGGTACGCCAGTCCTGAAGATTGTGGATGGCAATCAGGTCAAAACGATCTACCGCCATGCGCTGTGCAGATTCCTCCATTTGTGCAATGCCTTCGGCCTCGCCAGTAGTCCAGACTTTGGTGGCTGCAAACAGGGGTGGTCGCTCGGGCATAGCGCGCAACACGTCGCCGACGCGAGACTCTGCTCTGCCATACATTGGTGATGAATCGATGACGCTGCCACCGTTGTTGAGGAATTCTTGCATAACAGCACTGAGCCGGGTAAGCGCCTCGGAATCGCCGGGTTGATCAAAGGTCCGCGAGGTCCCCATTCCGATTGTCGGGATTAATTCCCCGGAACTGGGGATGGCGCGCATGATTGCTGGGCCCTTCTGATGCGAGGCGGTAACGGCGAAGGCTGACCCAAAACCGAGTCCCTGAGAGGCCAAGGCCAGTCCTCCCCATTGAATGGCTGTTCTACGCTTTAACATGAATTAATCTCTCTACCTGTGTTCACTTGATGCTGCGTCCTTACTTTACTGTTGATCTTGGACCGCAATAGCGTTATCAAGTTGCCGCCGGGTTCGTGCCATCAGATCGGTAAAAATTCTAAAGCTTTCGTCCGCCGCAAGCTTCTCCTTAATCAGCGAATCGAACGCTTCCGACTCCAATTTGGTAAGTTCTCCTCGCAGCAGATCGTGGTTGTCCGGCTGAATACGCTCTTCAATGCCCAGCACCCGGACGTAGAACGTATCAATGCGGTCCTTTTTGCGCCGTGCCCGCCAGCGGGCCAACCCCAGCAACGCTGTCATTATCATGAAAACAAGATAGATCAGCAGGTTAATGGTTTCGGCGTAACGCTCAAGGAGGCCTGGCTCGTCACGCTCCAGGTATCGCCTGGCGCCACTATGCAGGGGAAAGCTGAGACTGTATCGATCAAAGGATTCAGCAACGCCGTCGAATAGACTGGGGGCCACGGCAGTAAATCTCGGCTTTTGTTCCAGCAGCGTTTCGGTGATCCCGAAAATGACCGATTCCGGCACATCTCGCCGAGTAACCAGTAAGGCTTCCACCGCTAGTGTTAACACGGGTTGCTCATTACCCGGGATGTTGGTGTAGGTCAATGCCGGAATGACCTTAGTGTGCATCTTGGGTGCGATATAGCCCACCCCTTCGTCATAGTACTTCCGCTGGGGGTTGAAACGACCGTTGAGTGAAGAAAACGAATATCCGGGCCGATACCAGGATATGTTGTCAGTATCCACAGGTCCAAAGTAGATAATGATATCGGTAACCCCGGGCTCGTACTGTTGCGACTTACGAAAGTCATCTGGGCCCAGGCCATGTCTGCGGGTGAGTAGATCTACAAATGTGTGCCCCGCCTCTGAATTATTCGCTATATGAAATGACGCTCCGCTGAGTGACTGACTGGAATCTGAAGAGGTAAAGCCCTCCTTCACCAGCACATGCAACACACTTTCGTAGACCGGCAGGATAACGCGTACACCGCTGACGAAGGTGGCGCTGTTTTCAACTACGCTGAGATCAGCCATGTTTGAGGTCAGCGCTTCCAACGGTGACATACCTGCTACCCCCTCGGCCAAAGTAAGGCGCGCATTGGAATGTTCGCTAAAGATTAATTGCAGCGCGGATGGATCAAAGTTGGAGTCCACTGGTTGCAGCATTCGAAGTTCAGTGGGTTCTCTGGTGCACGACGTCAGTAGTGCCAGGGACAGCGCAACGAAGGCAAGGGTAAGTCTACTCATACCGCAGTCTCTTGTATGAAGATGGATATCTCAATCCAAATTCAGCTGTTCGCAAGCATCCATTTGCGTAGCCGGTTGGAATCACCAAAGGGCGTGAGCTTGCCAAAGGAATTCAATAAAACGATGGAAACTTCTTCGCCTTCGATGTTCGCCTGCATGATCAGGCAGCGTCCTGCGTCATTAATATATCCGGTTTTACTAAGTTCAATATCCCAACTTGCGTTCTTGAGCAGGCGGTTGGTGTTGCCGTAGGTCAGTGGCCCGCGTCTGGAGTAAGGCCTAACCTCTTTATGCTGCGTGGTGGTGGCCTGGGTGATAAGCGGGTAATGGCTTGCTGACTCAATCATTGTGGCCAGGTCTATTGCTGTTGATACGTTTTCCGATTTTAAGCCCGCCGGATCGGCAAATTGGCTGTCGCTCATGCCGAGTTTAACCGCTTTCTCATTCATGGCGCCGACAAAAGTGACCATGCCACCGGGATAGGTCCTACCCAGTGCAGTTGCCGCACGATTTTCGGACGACATCAATGCCAGGAGCAGTAATTCGCGGCGGCTTAATGCGGCCCCGTACTCCAATCTGGATCCGGTAAGACGAATCAGGTCCCGGTCGTCTTTGGTGATAGTGACTTTTTCATCGAGATCCAGGTGGGCGTCCAGTATCACCATAGCCGTCATAATTTTGGTAAGGGAGGCGATGGGACGGACTGTGTCCACGTCCTTGCCATAAATCAAATTACCACCGCCGTCCAACACGATGGCAGAAGCGGAGCGCAGGCCCGGACTACCCTTGAGGTCCGTAAATTTGGACTCGCCTGCCTGAGCTGTGGATACAGTTAGTCCCCACAGCAACACAGTGGAGCAGAATAGGCTTCCGAATCGCATGCTATACACTTCCCGTCTAGTGTTATCTTGAAGGCGTGGCCCTTGCGCCGTAGCCTTTTACTCGTCAATGTACAATTATTTTGCCCCAGACAGACCGTAAAGCCCAGCGCGTAATGGCAGTGCAATGTGCGCGTTACCCGGGTTCGGATTCTGCCCCGGCGGATACTCTTAGTAGGCCTCGATACGCACCGCGGGCATCTGTTTTACCACTGACTACACCGTAGACATCCCGTGCGATGGGCATTTCAACCTGATATTTTTCAGCTAATTCCATGACTGCAGGCGCGCTTTTTGCCCCCTCGGCAACCATCACCATCTCATCGATAATTTCCTGCATTTTACGACCCTTGCCCAACTCGATACCGACGTGTCGGTTGCGGCTTTGGGGACTCGTACAAGTGGCGATCATATCGCCCATCCCTGCCAGGCCGGCGAAGGTCTCGGCTTTGCCACCCATTGCTACGCCCAGACGGGTCACCTCGGCCAGGCCGCGGGTAATCAGCGCTGCCCTGGTATTGTCGCCGGCACCCTGGCCGTCGCCCATACCCACTGCGATCGCTATGATATTTTTCAGTACTCCACCGAGTTCACAGCCAATGACATCGGTATTGGTGTAGACCCTGAACAGGCCGCTCTTGAACAGGTTTTGCAGTTCCCGAAGGATAGTTTCGTCTTCCATCGCGATGACTGACGCGGCTGCCTGGCCCGCCATAATTTCCCGTGCGAGATTTGGCCCAGTGAGAACGCCAACCGGGTGACCGGGCAGGACCTCATTGATGATCTCAGTCATCCGCATGCGGGTGTCCAACTCTAGGCCTTTGGTTAGACTGATAACCGGTACCCAGGCACGAATGTGTTTTTTCACTTCTTGCAGCACACTGCGGAAATTATGCGAAGGAATTCCCATAATGATGACATCGGCGCTGGACACCGCCTCTGCGATGTCGTTGGTTGCGTAAAGACGTTCCGGCAAGATGGCGCCGGGCAAATAGGTTTCATTGGTATGTTTATTATTGATTTCAGCCACCGTCTCGGCATTGCGTGCCCACAGGGTAACCGGTGCGTTGCGGGCGACCAATGACGCAACTGTAGTTCCCCAGGAGCCACCGCCCAGTAGGCCGACTTTTAAATTTGTCACAAATTTTTCCCTCTGTTTTTCTGTCCGATTTAAAAAGACCCTCTGCTGGCCACGCCAATGGCACGGATTATCTCTATACGGCGCAGCACATCCCTTAGCTCAAGGGCCATCGCCGCACGTTTTTCTTTAATCGAGTCAGTGCTACCGGTAGTTAGATTTTGGTGCTGAAGCAACTGAAAGCCATTTCTAAACAACAGTTTGCCAATCGACGATTCGCTGCTTATGCGTCGTTGTAAATAGGCTTGCTTGCCCAGTTTCAAAGCCCGAATGATGCAGTCTTGCTCTGTCATAGACTCAGTAGGGTCTAGCCCTGCAAGAAGGTCGGCAACGACGGAATAGGCCTCGGCATAGGTGAGCAGAGTGACGTGGGAGATCAGCGGCGTTAGGCCAGGAAGCATCTGCTGGAAGCCGGCGACCCCCTGCGTGACGAGCTGCTGCCAATCCAAATTAAGGCGGTCTAGTTCTGCCTGAATTTGCCGATGAAATTCCTCGGTTGGCGAGTAGAAAAATTCGAATTTAAACAGATCGCGAAGGTGATCCACTTCCCCCCAAAATACGGCCACAGCGTCCGGGTTTTCAGTTTCGCTTGCCTTCGCCAGAGACAGCTCGATAATCGCTTTGTTGACGAAAAAATGAATGATGGTATTGCGATAGTAGCTGGCAACCGAGTGTTGCTCCAAGGCGATACCATAGACAGTTTCCGGGCCCTCGTCGTAGCGGGTGACAATTTTTTCAGCGATCATCAGCCCCAATAGGCCATCCATCTGGTCGGCGTAGGCGCGATCGAGATCTGAGGAAATGCGAAGATTTCGCTCCTCCGCCCAGGTTAGCAGGGCGTCGAGGTTCTCAACGACTTGAGCTTCGGTCAGGGCCTTTGGTGCGGCGCCTAACAGCGTCATGGTGACCAGCGAAGGAAAGGTGATAGGGGTTACCCGGTTTGCTTCTACCGCCACTTCGAAGGCAATTTTAGAGAGTGCGAGGCTGTCTTTGGGATCCGGTGCCCGGTCCAGAACTACCGGCTCGCCGATGTCCATGTAGACCTTACCCATAGGCCTGGCCAGGCTGCGGACATAACCAATAAACCAACGCAGCGATTCGGGTCCTTTGCCCATGCCTGTTTGCTCGGTGGCATACTCTTCTACATCGCGTATCAAATCATAGGAGATAGAGATCGGTACAATATGGATGTTGCGTGCGTCAGTGGCGTGGCAGGCTTCCAATACGTATTTCAGCAGACCGTAGCGCGGGGGCATTAATTTACCCATGCGGGAGCGCGTACCCTCGAACGCCCAGTTCATCGGGAAGCGCTTTTCCATCAGATAACCGATGTACTGCCGCAAGGTAATTTTATAGAGCTGGTTGTCCTGGAAGCTGCGGCGGATAAAAATACCGCCTGAACGTCGTATCAGAAAACCTAGGCCCGCAAAGCTCAGATTAGCTCCGCCAAACATATGCGGCATTGGGAAGTCGTTTTCAAACATGACCTTGGGCACGACCATACCGTCGAGGTAGGTCTTGTGGGTCCACAATAGTAGCGAAGGATGATTGCGCACCACGCTGCGCAGTTGCTCCACATCTTTTTGGTCATAGACGATTTTTTCTTCGTAGCCCAGGCCTAAACAAAAATTATTGAAGCGGGCATAAAAATCCAGCCAGAAGGTCCGCGGTACGGAGATCATCTCCTTCATGTAGCCCTCCGCTTCTTCCAGCAACGCGGTTTTCGATTTGCCCTCGTCTTCTGCCAGCTGATCTAACGCTTCGTTGTAGCCGCGGTTTGCCAGCATGCTCTCAGCGACATAGCGAGGCACTTTGTAGCGACCTCCCTGTAGCCTTCGCTCGCCTATATCCAGCACGATGGCGGCCTGCCGTGAGACGAATTTGGCGAAGGACTGCACGGCATCCACTGGATCTGTGGCGTACTTCACCCCGTAACGTTCGCGCAAATTTCCCAGACTGTCCGGTTCCCCAATAATCAAGTGCATGCGGCTGGGCGCCACTTGAAGGATTTTTTTACCGGTTTTGGCATTGGGCCGGCGGGGATCACCAAACAGAAAGTCTCGTAGCCGCGGGCCGGAGTGGATGACCTCTTCGCTGGGCAGCCAGGTTATGCGTAATGGAGAAACAATGGTGTCGTCCGGCAGATCCAGCTGTGAGACGAGTGATTCTGCGTTAATCCCTTTACTATCGTCCCCGAGATCAAGGGTTGTTTCGACTGTTCGTACGCCACTGTCACCCGCGTGGCGTTTTATCCAGCCCTTGAGCAGGTCCTCTTCAAAGGGATTCCGCGCATCGATTATGAACAGTACAGTTCTACCGGGAGACTGCGGCCAGGGGCTATTGCATAGTTTTTGTTCCAGGTTCACTTCTGGGCGGCTCCCTGACGTTTGCTAGCGGTGGCGCGGGGCTTTGCCTTGGCTTTGGGCTTTGCTTTCGCCTTGGCTTTTGGCTTGGCTCTTTTCTTACTGGTGGCTTTGGCCGTGCTAGCGACGACGTCTTCGTCCTGGCCTAGGGTCTTGAGGAACATATTGCGTACCTCCCGGACATGATCGTCTATGGTTTTTACTGACCAATTACTAGTGTCAATGGGTGGAAGAACCTCAACATCCACGGTTGCTGGTCGAAACACGAAGTCCCCTTTGGGTGCTACATCCAATGCATTGCGAATAACGATTGGAATCATTGGCACGCCCGCCTGCATCGCTAGATGAAATGCGCCTTTCTTGAAGGGCCCCAATTTAGGCGAAATAGTCCGTGTTCCCTCGGGCGCCAATGTGACTGACTTGCCATCGTTTTTCATGGCGTCGATTAAAGGCGCCATAGCCTCAATGGCGCTGCGCCCGTTGGCGCGATCAATCATTACGACACCGCCTAGCTCCAGTACCCTGCCGATCACCGGCAATTTCTTGATTTCCTTTTTACCGACTCCCGCAATGTCCCGGCGTAACAGGCGTGCAACGATGATCACATCTGCTTTGCTTTGGTGATTGAAAACAAACACCGCAGGTCGGTGCGACCATAGATGTTCCTCGCCTTTCACGTTCAAATCGAGACCAATCAGCGCGCTGGCGGTATCAGCGAACAACGAAAAGGAGAAGTTAATTGAGTCCCGTTTCGAACCGGTGAGCGCATAGATGGGGAATCCCGCTGCAAAACTGGGGACCAGGCTCACGGTAGCGGCCATTGAACGCACGAACTGTCCCACCGTCGCTCTGCCGCGACTGCCGAAGTTGCCAATCGGCCAGTCCCTGTCGCGCGCCAAATTGCGCAATTTTATACTAGGGTTAAGTACCTTGGGATGCCCCACCCTTTCAAGCAGCAATAGATCGTCGGTGCTGTCTGAATAAAAAAAGCTTTGGTCAAGGTCGCAGTCTTCATTTGCCGCTAGATTCTCGGCAGCATCGACCTTGCCTTGGCCAAAGCAGGTTGGCCTGACTACGCCTCCTGTGAACTTCCCATTTTTCACTTCAAGGTGTGTACACATGACGTGCTCGATGCCCAAATCGGCGGCAGCGGGTGCAACTTGATAAGGTGTGGCGGACGATATAACACTCACGGTGTGCCCCTTGGCGATGTGGGCATCAACCAGCGCTCGGGATTCGGGGTAAATGAGCCGTGCAATCTGTTTGGTGTAGAGTTCTTCGCCGATCTCAATGTAACTGCTTTCATCAACATCCTTCATCAACTGGGCATTGATGGCCATCATGCCGGAGAAACCCATGTTGCCCAGGCCGAAGTTGACCATCGCGCTCATCAGATCAATGAACTGACGGGGACTAAATTCTCCACGCTTTAATTGTTCCTTGATAAATACGGTTGCCGAATAACCGGCAATAATGGTGCCGTCGAAATCGAAAATTGCGGCAATTCGCGGGCCGTTAGGTGATGCCTCAATGTCTCTGAGAAGTTGTTTAATACTGGCCATAATTTCAATTTCCGGCAGTTGAGCAGAGCGTCTAAAGGGTTTGCGCTGGTTTTGGTTATACAGGGAAGAATAGCTCATTATCGAGTGGGAGTGGGCGTTAATATGTATCGGGGCCTGATGGCGTCGAGAGCGCGAAAAAAAACGCCGTTGCATACAAGGTGTGACGGCGCTGTTGAGGGGGCATAGCTCGTACTAACGTTTGATCCAACCTGACCTTCCGCCCCTGCCTGTAAGCATAGGAAATCAGGCTCATTGGGCAAGAAATTCTAATATGATATTTTATTATTTCATTTGATAGCCACAGATTATAACTGGACGGTCAATGAACGTCCTGTAGGCCTACTTTTGCTTGCGAAAGAGCAGTGTCATCCGATCAGATTCGCCTATCGCGCTCATGACATTGCGCTGCTCAGAGCCTTCATCACTGCCCTGAAAAGAGGGGGGCAATCGCCATACCGTATCACCCGGACCGGCTTGATCCTTAGCGTTGGCGTTAACTTCTGATTGAGCGATCAGCTCAAAGCCTGCGTCTGTGAACATAGCGATGACTGCCGACTCCTTAAGGTAACCGCCGCTGCCGTCTGCCCAATCGTCTGGACGGCTCTCTGCAGCGCGGTGCTGTACGACGCCTACCATGCCATCGTCTTTTAACAGTGCCCTGACGGCGGCCAGTGCCTGACTGCGGGTGCCAGCCTGGGCCTCAAAGCGATTGAGGTTGTGCAGGGCACGAATCATCAAAAATCGATCCACGGTACCGCTCAGTTCTGAAGGCACCGCGCTAAAAGTAAAACCACGAGCCTCGACACCATTGTCGGTTAGCTCCTTAACCAGGCTGCCAAATTTCCTTGCGGATGCGATTCTTTCGTCAATGAACTCCTTAGTTGCAAAACTGAACATAGGCCACATTCGATCGGCATAATTGACCCCGTATATCGCTCCGTCTGCGCTGAGATAACTGGCGATAATTTTGGTATACCAGCCTCCACCAGGCAGCGCTTCGGCAACAGTCAGGCCTGGCTCAAGCTGAAAAAACTCCAGTGTCTGTCGGGGGTGTCGGGCAGCATCCCGGCTCTTATCTTCTTCGCTGCGATCCGCAATTATCTGGGTCAGGCTGTGGGTTTCGATATCGGCGACAGCGCTCTGGGCGGCAATACTGAGACTGGCCGCAATGAAAAGAGACATGATGGCTCGCATAGTTTTTTTCCTTAAAAATGATATTGGTGCAGGCTTCCCGCATGGATAATCCCCGCGAGGGTTAAGTTACTTACAGCGCTCCTCGTTGCCTGAGGGCTTCGCGCAGCGCTGAGGAACTGTGGGTCTTCTCATCACCGACAAATTGAATTTTTCCTCCGCAAGCCTCTATCGCGAATCTCTCTGGCATCTGGTCCAGATTGTAATCAGTACCTTTAGCCTGAATATCGGGACGAATCAGTTCTATTAGCGGTATTGGGAGAGCATCGTCAAGTGGCACAACGTAGTCCACGGCATCCAGTGCCGCAATAATTTCCATGCGTTCCTCGCAGGAATTGATGGGCGGCTCCCGAGAGGGGTTGGACCGAATTGAGCGCTCGGTATTCACGGCAATAATTAATACACCTCCCAGAGACTTGGCCGCATCGAGATAGCGCGTATGGCCGACATGCAGAAGGTCGAAGCAACCATTGCCGAGGACGATCGTCAGTCCCTTGTCGCGTTGCGACTGTAGTGTTGGCAACAGGTCTCTAGGTTCCGCGAAAATTTTGTCGAAGGTATTCATGGATTGAGGCGTGCTCTGAGCCGTTGAATAAAAGACATTGTCTAGTGTAGCGGGCTTTGTGGGCAGAATATATACTGCGGATTGCAGGCCCAACTTCAGGTGCGATACCTTGACCAACAAACTTCTCCACCCTCGTGAACTGTACTTCAGTGCCGAGCCTGCACGCATTCTTTTGGTGATGCCGACCTG
>JBLIEI010000009.1:0-80742 GCA_047633055.1 Halieaceae bacterium
ATTGTGCGTAAAAGGCATTTTTCCTGGCCATTGAAGAGTCTTATTTCCGAGGTGGGGGAGGTGGTGGCCGTCCCGAGCTTAGGCGAAGGCCGCATTTTACGGTAATAGCTGCGACTTGTAGACACCCTCAGGCAGTATTACCGCATCTCGCAGGCGCAATGTTAATATTGGCGGCTTTGTTGGAGGAGGCACTGTTGAAAGAGCACATTCATATTCTGGGTATTTGTGGCACCTTCATGGGAGGTATCGCTTTGCTAGCCCGTGAACGCGGCTATCGAGTGACGGGCTCCGATGCCAATGTGTATCCACCCATGAGTACTCAACTGCAGGCCGCCGGTATCGAGTTAATGGAGGGTTATTATCCCGAACACCTGCAGCCGGCACCGGATCAAGTGGTAGTGGGCAACGCGCTGACTCGCGGTAATCCGGCGGTGGAATACATGCTCAATACCGGTCTGGCTTATACCTCCGGCCCTCAATGGCTGGCGGAGAATCTACTGCGTGATAAATGGGTGTTAGCGGTATCCGGCACACACGGTAAAACCACCACCAGCAGTATGCTGGCCTGGATTTTGGAATACGCCGGGATGGCACCTGGCTTTCTGATCGGTGGTGTGCCTGCAGATTTTGGCCTGTCTGCACGCAGCGGTGACACCGATTTTTTTGTGGTGGAGGCAGACGAATACGACACGGCCTTCTTTGACAAGCGCTCGAAGTTTGTCCATTACCGTCCCCGAACCCTGAGTATCAATAATCTCGAATTTGATCATGCCGATATTTTCCCCGACCTGGCTGCTATACAAAGGCAATTCCATCATCTGGTTCGATGCGTTCCCGGTGAGGGTCTGGTCATCAGACCAGCGGGGGTGACGGCGGTCGATCAGGTGCTAAAGATGGGCTGCTGGACTCGGGTAACCGAATTCAGTGTTGATACAGGTTCAGATAACGGCTGGAGTGCACGTATGTTGCAGCCCGATGGCTGTGAATTCGAGTTGCGTTCTCCTGCGGGGAAGGTGGCGACGGTCAAATGGAACCATTGTGGCCGCCACAATGTCGAAAACGCACTGGCAGCGGCGGCGGCGGCCCACCACGTCGGCGTGCCCGAGGTCGTGACAGCCGAGGCGCTGCAAAAATTTCAGGGCGTCAAAAGGCGGCTGGAGTTACTGGGAACAGTTGCTGGGGTTTCAGTCTACGATGACTTCGCCCACCACCCAACAGCGATAGCCACGACTCTGCAAGGCTTGCGGGCAGGCGGTCAGGCAGGGAAATTGTTGGCGGTGATTGAGCCGCGGTCAAACACTATGCGCGGCGGTGAACACAAGGCCAGTCTGGCTGCGGCTACCGCCGATGCCGACCTGGTATATTGGTACCAGCCACCCGCTATGGACTGGTCGTTGGATGTGGTGCTGGCAGCTAGCCCGGTTACAGCGAGCCTGGAAACGGATATTGATGTGCTGGCACGGCGCATTGCGAAGGAAACAAGTCCCGGAGATCGGGTGGTTATAATGAGCAACGGCAGTTTTGGCGGAATCCACCAAAAAGTACTGGCGCAACTGGAAGCGACTAAAAACTGATGTTCACCTCTCTAATAAATATTTATGATGCTCTGATATTGCGGCGTCCCAAACTGTCTCTGACCCTGGTGGCCCTGTTGGTCATGCTGAGCGTGACCCAACTGTCCAAGATAAAGTTGGATGCCTCCGCTGATTCGCTGCTGCTGCAGGGCGATCCGGCGTTGGACTTCTTTCGAGAGGTCAGTAACTCCTACAGTACAGAAGAGTTTTTGATCATAACCTGGCAGCCCTACGCCGAATTGCTTAGTGATGCGTCTCTGAACCCGTTGCGGCAGATGGCAGATGAACTGCGCGTGTTGTCCGGTGTGTCGTCTGTAACCACCGTGTGGGATGTGCCACTGTTGGAAAGCCCTCCGGTAACACTGGGCGATATAACCTCAAACGACCCGTTGCCCTCGTTGGATACCCCCGGTCTTGATCGCACCTTGGCGTTGGCAGAGTTCACCACCAGTCCCATTTACTCCAGTTTATTGGTTAGCGAAGATGGTTCAGTGACCGCGGTGCAGATTAATCTGCAGCGGGATGATCGGTATACCGAGCTATTGAATACTCGAGAAGCTCTGCGCGCACAACGCAGCAAGACTTCCTTGTCTGCAGAGGCTGACGCTCAGTTGGCCGCTGTGGAGGCAGAATTCAAAATTCTCGCGGCTGAGGTTCAGGACAGACAGGGTCAATTGGTGTCCGACGTCCGTGCTGTGGCTGCAAGTTACAAGGAACACGGCAAGCTGTTTGTCGGTGGTGTGCCGATGATCGCCGCTGATATGGTCGCCTTTGTCCAGTCGGACCTGGTGCTTTTTGGCACTGCCATTCTCGGTATCATGCTGGTGGTATTGGCACTGATTTTCCGGCGGGTACGCTGGGTGGTGATACCACTGATTACCTGCAGCAGTTCAGTGCTGGTGATGCTGGGATTGCTGGCGGTGTTGGACTGGCGGATGACGGTAATCTCCTCCAACTTTGTCGCCGTGTTATTGATCATTACGCTGGCTATCTGCATTCATCTGATTGTCCGTTACCGCGAACTTGATGCCGCCGACCCGGGTGGCGATCTTCATCCACGGGTGCTGGAAACTGTGCGACTGATGGTCGTGCCCTGTTTTTACACGGGTGTTACCACCATTGTCGCTTTTGTGTCTCTGGTCGTTTCCGGCATCCAGCCGGTTATTGATTTTGGCTGGATGATGACGGTCGGTATTTGCGTCGCACTGCTGCTGTCGTTTGTGCTGGTGCCTTGTCTAATGCTGGTATGGCCCAAAGGGCGACCTTTTGTCTATGCTGTTACCAGCGAGGCGATGACCATGCGTTTCGCCCGTATGGCCGATCGGTTTGGCAACACGATTATTGTATTCTGTCTGGTCTTGAGTACGGGTATTGTTTGGGGTGTGTCGCGGCTGAAAGTGGAGAATCGCTTTATCGATTACTTCCACGAGAGCACTGAGATCTATCGCGGCATGGAATTACTGGATTCAAAATTGGGCGGCACTATTCCTCTGGATATTGTGTTGGCGCCGCCAAACCGCGATAAACCCCTACCAGGTCTGGAGAAACCTGCCAGCGCCGCTGCACTAATACCAGCGGCTCAGGACGACCCCTTCCTGGAAGAGGAAGATTTCTTCAGTGCTGACATTCAGCAGCCAGCCGTTCCTGCTCATGGCGGCGAGGTCTTTGACGAATTTGCAGGCGAATTTGAGGATGAGTTCAGCGACGACTTTGATGAGTTTTCAGCGCCCTCGGATGATACCTTTGTGCCCAGTTATTGGTTCAGCCTTGAGGGCATGCGCGTTTTGGATGCAGTCCATCATTATGTCGATAGTCGTCCGGAAACTGGCAAAGTTTTATCCCTGTCTACCACCTTTTCTGTCGTTAAAGATCTGCTGGGTGATGACATAGGCTCGGTAGAGCTGGCGCTGGTGCAGAAAAGCCTACCGCCGGATATTAAAGGGCTGATGGTCAACCCTTATTTTGCGGAGGATATCGAGCAGGCGAGGGTGAGTGTGCGGGTCATGGAGACCAGCGAGGATTTACGGCGCAACGAATTTCTCAACGAGCTGCGCCGCGATCTCATTGAGCAGGTCGGCCTGGCGCCTGAGCAGGTGCAATTCACCGGTATGCTGGTGCTGTATAACAATGTACTGCAAAGCCTTTTCCGCTCACAGATTTTGACCCTGGGGGCGGTGTTTATAGCGATCTTGATTATGCTCTGGTTGTTGTTTCGATCTTTCTCCCTCGCATTGATTGGACTGGCACCGAATGTACTGGCTGCCGGGCTGGTGCTGGGGGTGATGGGTGCAGTGGGTATTCCGTTGGATATTATGACCATCACTATTGCCGCCATTGTGGTGGGCATTGGTGTCGATAATTGCATTCACTACGTGCATCGCTATCAACGCGAGTTTCCTCAGGACCGTGATTACAAAGCGACTATGTATCGCTGTCATGCGAGTATCGGCAGGGCGTTGTACTACACCACCATGACCGTGGTGATCGGTTTCTCCATGTTGACCCTGTCAAATTTTAATCCCAGCATCTACTTTGGCCTGCTCACCGTATTAGCTATGATAGCTGCTGTTTTGGGCGCCCTTTTGTTGTTACCCAGGTTGATTATTCTGTTTCGGCCGTTGGGGCCGGAGGGCTAATGAGCCTCGTCACTCATATGAACTGCCGCAAAGGCTGCGGTGCCTGCTGTATTGCGCCCTCTATAGTGCAGCCCTTTTATGGTATGCCTCAGGGCAAGCCGGCGGGGGTAGTTTGTGTTCACCTGGGCCCGGAGTATCGTTGTGCCCTGTTTGGTGATAACCGCCGCCCTGCTTTGTGCGAGGCCTTTCAGGCGGAGCCTGAGTGGTGTGGCGTGAATCGGCAGGAAGCCATGAAAAATATACAGCAGTTTGAAATCACCAGTGATCCCGGATGAATATTGTGCACAACAACACCATTGAAATACCCCTGTTTCCACTGTCGGCAGTACTCGTGCCCTTTGGCCAAATGCCCCTGAGAATTTTCGAGCGGCGCTATCTCGACTTGGTGCGCGACTGCATGAAAAGCGACAGCGGGTTTGGCGTAGTGTGGGTTCGAACGGGCGCCGAGGTGGTTAGTAAGGGGGTGGCCGATCCGCAATTGGGCGATTACGGCACTTATGCTCGCATCATTGACTGGGATCAGCTCGACAACGGCCTGCTCGGGATCACCATTCAAGGCAGTAAAACTTTCGATCTGGACGAAGTGTCCCTGGCGGCCAGTGGCCTTATGATGGGCAAAACTCGCATGCACCCCGACCTTGTGCCGTCGCCAGTACTGCCGGCCTGGCAGCCGTTGGTTGATGTATTGCAAAGCCTGGAAACACATCCCCACGTTCAGCAGATGAATCTCAATATAGATTATAACAACGGCTGGCAGGTGGCTTATTCGCTTGTGCAGTTGCTCCCCCTGGAAGAGAGCCTCAAGTACGAATTACTCGGTTCTGAGAATCTAGACGGTCTGGTTCGAGAATTGGATCTCATTCTTAATCAAATCAGTGGCGAGGACTAGCGGTTCCCCGGTCCCCTGGAGTGCGGCCCTTGGTTCTGCATCCACTAATCAAATTTCGGTAGCCAGCCGCCGCATTCCTTCCAGCGATTAACAATGTCACAAAACAGTTCGGCGGTTCTTTCCGTGTCGTAAGCGGCAGAATGAGCTTCGGCGTTATCGAAGGCGATGCCCGCTTCCGCGCAAGCCTTGGCGAGCACCGTTTGTCCGTAAGCCAGTCCCGAAAGTGTTGCGGTGTCGAAGAAGGAAAAAGGGTGGAAAGGGTTGCGCTTTATGCTACAGCGTTCCACCGCCGCATTGACGAAGCCGGCGTCGAAGTGGGCATTGTGCCCCACTAAAATGGCCCGGGTACAGTTCTGGTCGCGAATTTCCTTGCGTATCACCTTGAATATCTCTGCCAGGGCTTCCTCTTCCGGGATCGCCTCCCGGAACGGGTGATAGGGATCAATGCCGGTAAAGTCGAGAGCCGCCTGCTCCATGTTAGCCCCTTCGAATGGGCTGACGTTGTAGTTGTAGGTGCGGTGCACATTCAATAGCCCCGATTCGTCCATGCGCACTGTAGAAGCGGCAATTTCCAGAATGGCATCCGTGGCTGAATTAAACCCGCCGGTTTCCACATCAATGACAACTGGTAAAAAACCGCGGAAGCGATCGCTTATGAGATGTTCGTTAGAGTCGTTCACAGCGCATTCTCTACGGCGTTCTCCAGCACACGCCAGTGAACCGCCTGACCGGCGCGCAACGGCGTCAGCATCGTGTCCCCCAGCGGTATTTCGGCCGCTACCAGCCATTCGTCTTTTCTGAGAGTGATGGTGTCGGTATTGCGTGGCAGCTGATAGAAGTCCGGCCCAAAATGACTGGCGAAACCTTCAAGCTTATCCAGGGCCCCTAGCTCCTCAAACACTTCGGCATAGAATTCGATGGCTGCATGGGCGGTATAGACGCCGGCGCAGCCACAGCTATTTATTTTGCTGTCTGTACTGTGCGGCGCCGAATCGGTGCCCAGAAAAAATTTAGGATTGCCCGAGGATGCCGCCTCGCGCAGTGCCTGCTGATGGCTGTTACGCTTTAGAATTGGCAGACAGTAGTAATGAGGGCGTATGCCTCCTGCCAGCATATCGTTGCGATTAAACATCAGGTGATGCGCAGTAATGGTTGCGGCCACCCGGCCGGCAGCGTTGCTGACGAATTCCACAGAGTCGCGCGTGGTGATGTGCTCCAGCACAATGCGTAGCTGCGGGAAACGTTCTGCGATAGGCGCCAGATGACGGTCGATAAAGACTTTCTCGCGATCAAAAATGTCAATGTCATGGTCGGTGACTTCGCCGTGTATCAGCAGCGGCAGGTCGACCTCTTCCATGGCGGCCAACACCGGATATAGGCTGTCCAGATTGGTAACGCCGGCATCGGAGTTGGTCGTGGCTCCCGCTGGATACAGCTTTACCGCATGCACAAAATCGCTAGCGGCGGCCTCGCGCACCTCCTCTGCGGTGGTCTGATCGGTCAGGTATAGGGTCATTAATGGTTCAAACTGCCGGGCCAAACCGGCACTCGCTGCCTGGATCCGCGCTCGGTAGGCCCCGGCCTCGGCTACTGTGCGGCTAGGTGGTGCTAAATTTGGCATCACAATAGCACGACCAAAGTAGCGGGCCATATCCGCACAGGTGTGGTTCAGGTCGGCGCCATCCCGGAGGTGGACATGCCAATCGTCGGGGCGGGTTATCGTCAATTCTGTCACGTGTGTCCTTGAGCTTTTCGTGGGGCGGGGGGGGAATGCTACCGCAAACCCGGCGGCGCGGAAACAAGCAGTGCTACAGAGGCCTCGACAGGCTATAAATTAGTGCCTGCCGAGAGTAGAATAGTGGACCTTTTGATGCGGTGTGGATGGAGCGATGAATGTCTGATGTAAGTAAGGTGGTGCTGGCCTATTCGGGTGGGTTGGATACCTCGGTTATCGTGCGTTGGTTGCAGGACACCTATAACTGCGAGGTGGTGACATTTACTGCCGATATTGGCCAGGGCGAAGAGGTTGAACCGGCGCGCGCCAAGGCTGAGGCTCTGGGCATTAAAGAAATTTATATTGATGACTTGCGTGAGGAATTTGTCCGCGATTTCGTATTTCCCATGTTCCGCGCCAATACTATTTACGAAGGCGAGTATCTTCTGGGTACGTCCATCGCCCGCCCTCTGATAGCCAAACGCTTGATTGAAATTGTCAATGACACTGGCGCTGATGCTATATCCCACGGCGCTACCGGCAAGGGTAACGATCAGGTGCGGTTCGAGCTGGGCGCTTATGCGCTTAAGCCTGGGATCAAAGTCATCGCCCCCTGGCGCGAATGGGATCTTAGTTCCCGTGAATCGCTTATGGCGTATTGTGCAGAGCGCAATATTCCGGTGGATTATTCCAGTTCAAAGAAAAAATCGCCCTATTCCATGGACGCCAACTTGCTGCACATCTCTTACGAAGGTGGCATTCTGGAAGACCCTTGGGCGGAAGCCGAGGACGATATGTGGCGCTGGAGCGTCAGCCCGGAGCAGGCGCCTGACCAAGCCACCTATATCGAACTGGATTATGAACACGGCGATATTACTGCTATCGACGATGTCGTGATGAGTCCGGCGACAGTGCTTGAGTACCTCAACAAGGTCGGTGGAGCCAATGGCATAGGTCGGGACGACATTGTTGAAAACCGTTACGTGGGCATGAAATCCCGGGGCTGCTATGAGACCCCGGGCGGCACCATCATGCTAAAAGCGCACCGCGCCATTGAGTCGCTGACCCTGGACCGTGAGGTCGCCCACCTGAAGGACGAACTGATGCCTCGCTATGCGCTTATGATCTATAACGGGTACTGGTGGTCACCCGAGCGTCAAATGTTGCAAACTGCGATTGACCAGTCTCAGCTGACGGTTAACGGCAAAGTCCGATTGAAGCTGTATAAAGGCAATGTGATGGTGGCGGGCCGGCAGTCTGCCGATAGCTTGTTTGACGAGAGCATTGCCACCTTCGAGGACGACGCCGGCGCCTACGATCAGGCGGATGCTGAAGGCTTCATCAAACTCAATGCCCTGCGCTTGCGTATAGCGGCTAATCGTGGGCGTAGTCCGCTGTAGTGCTGCTGTAACGTTGATCTCGTCGTTATCATACCGAAGGAACATTATGGCCCTTGACACTATCTGCATCTATACCGGTGCCAGCGCCGGAGCGCGCCCCGAATACCTGAGCGCCGCCCGGGCGGTGGCGGATGAAATCGCAACGCGTGGTATGACGGTGGTTTACGGGGGCGGCCATGTTGGTTTGATGGGGGCTGCAGCCGATGCAGCATTGGCGGCCGGTGGCAAGGTGGTGGGGGTAATTCCCGCTGATATTGCAGGTCGTGAGGTGCAGCACCACGGTCTTACCGAATTGTTGGTGGTGGATTCCATGCACGAACGCAAAATGGCTATGCTTAAACGCTCTGACGCCATGATCGCGCTGCCAGGTGGTCTGGGTACGATGGAAGAGTTGTTCGAGGTGTGGACCTGGAATCAACTCGGATTTCACCGCAAGCCAGTCGGCCTGTTCAACGTCCAGGGATACTACGATAAGTTGCTGCAATTCCTGGAACACATGGTGGCGGAGCAGTTTGTGAAGCCTGTGCACCGGGAACTTTTGGTTGTGGATACCGATTATAATGCCTTGCTGGACCGTATGGTTGAGGTCGACTCTGCCCATGGTGTGCAGTGACGCCAGTACCTGGCCAACGACTACGCTTACTTTTGTCGCAATAGCGGGAAATTAAAAAATTGGTACCACTGATTGACCTTGACTGTCCCGTCGCCGATTGCGTTGAAGAGATTGCTATCGCGTGTCGCGAGTGGGGCTTTTTTCAGGTGGTCAATTTCGGTATTGCCCCCGAACTGATGGCACAGGTAGAGAATGTTGGCGCTGCTTTTTTTGCACTGCCCGCCATTAGCAAGAGGCAGGTGTCGCGAACGCAGGATAACCCTTTCGGCTTTTATGACCAGGAACTGACTAAGAACCTGCGCGACCGCAAAGAGATTTTTGACTCTGCTCCTTTAGAACATACTCCCTGGCCTTCGTCACCCAACGAATTCCGTTGGGTGTTGGAAGAATATACCCAGGCATGTCATGCACTGGCTTTAAGGCTCCTCGAGTTGTGTTGCGCGGGCCTGACCGGCCAGAGTGATGTTTTATCTCCCTATTTCACTGCCGGGCACAGCGGATTTCTGCGTCTTAACTACTACCCCCATGAGCGTAACCTGGCAGCCGATCTTCCCGGTGCCGGACCGTTTGGCATCAGTGAACACACCGATGCAGGTGCATTGACGCTACTGATGCAGGACGAGGTTCCGGGTTTACAGGTGTTGCAGGGCGACGGCTGGAATGATGTTGATCCGTTGTTCAACGCGTTGACGGTTAATATCGGCGATATGATGCAGGTATGGTCAAACGGCCGGTACCAGGCTCCGTTGCATCGGGTGCGGGCCAGCGCTGGAAGATCGCGGTCTAGCGTTGCCTATTTTCTCAACCCGGCATATGCCACCGTGGCGGAACCATTGCCGGCATTGTTGGCCCCAGGGCATCAGGCCAATTATTCTCCGGTGCCTTGGGAGGAGTTCAGGCGCCTGCGTGCTCAGGGTGATTACGATGATTATGGCAAGGAAGTACAAATATCCGATTATCAACTATGAGCGCTAATCCGGCCGCGGCATTGCGGGTTTAATGGTGGAATCCGTCTTATCAGAGTACGTGGTGCATTGTCCCTATTGCGGTGAGTCACTCGAGGTTTTATTGGATCCGGGTGATGTGGGGTCTAGCTACATCGAGGACTGCCAGGTGTGTTGCCAGCCCATGGTGTTTATCTTGTCGGGCGATGGCCAAGGTCAGATGGAGCTAGAGGTGCGGAGTGAAGATGAATAGTGATAACAATCCCACGACCGCAGTAAACAAGGCGAGAGTCAGCTTTGTATAGCGTTGGATTGAAATCGTATTTTTTGCTTTTACTGCCGTTCCTTGCAGCCTGCGGAGAGGGCCCCTGGAATGATCCACATCCACCGCAACCCGATAATAAGGTTGTCTATCATTCGGTAATGAGCCCGGCACCCCCCAAGCATCTTGACCCGGCGATTTCCTATTCCGCCGACGAAAGCCTGTTCCACATGCAAATTTATGAGCCCCCGCTAGGCTACCATTTTCTCAAGCGACCCTACGAGCTGGTACCCCTGGGCGTTAGCGATTTTCCGGCGCTGACTTTTCTGGATGCCGTTGGACGGGAAGTGAGTGTAGACAGCGACGAGCTTGCTTTTACCCGCTACACTTTGCATGTGCGCGAGGATGCTCGCTATCAGCCGCATCCGGCCTTTGCTGCAGATGATGCCGGCACACCGGTCTATCTTTTTGATGACGCTGCCCAGACCGCCGGCTACCGCCGGATTGCCGACTTCACTGAGACTGGTTCGCGCCCGGTGACTGCGAACGATTATGTCTATGGTATCAAGCGGCTGGCGGATCCTGATCTGGGCTCACCCATGTTGGGGTTAATGTCCAAATATATCGTTGGTCTGCAGGCGTTTTCTCAAGTGTTGGGGCAGCAGCAGCGCGATGACTGGTTGAACCTTGATGATTTCGATATGCAGGGTCTTAAGGTCGTCGATGAGCGCACCTTTAGCATTACGATCAACGGTCGTTATCCCCAGTTCAAGTTTTGGTTGGCCATGCACTTTTTTGCGCCAGTCCCTATGGAAGCCGACCGCTTCTATCACAATCCCGGTTTTGCCCAACGCAATCTGACTATGGATTGGTGGCCCATCGGCAGCGGTCCATTCATGATGGTCAAGAACGACCCTAACAGTGAGATCGTGCTCGAGCGCAATCCCAATTTCCGGGAAGAGTATTTTCCTGACGAGGGTGCGCCTGGGGATGCCGAGGCTGGTTTTTTGGCGGATGCCGGAAAGCGCTTGCCGTTTATTGATCGTGCGGTATTCCGCTTGGAGAAAGAAGTTCTGCCTTTGTGGTCCAAATTCCTCCAAGGTTATTACGATCGCTCCGGGGAAGGCCATAGTCATACCACAGGATTTTTTGATCAGGCCTTTGTGGTCGGTCCCGACGGTCTTGAAATGTCGGATGATATTTCAGATCGAGGCATCACCATGAGCCCTGATGTAAAGCCCGCGGTGTACTACTACGGCTTTAATATGCGCGATCCCGTGCTGGGTGGTTATACCGAAGAACGGCGCAAGTTGCGGCAGGCCCTGCAAATCGCGTTCGACGTTGACGAGTATTTGGCCATATTTTACAAAGGGAATGGTGTTACCGGGCATTCACTCATTCCTCCGGGAATACCAGGTCATTTGTCAGGGGAGGCTGGTATCAACCCCTATGTATACGACTGGGTAGACGGTGCACCCCAGCGTAAATCCATCGAGTATGCCAAGCAGTTACTGGCAGAAGCGGGGTACCCCAATGGGCGGGATGCGCGTACCGGTGAGCCGCTGAAAATATTTATCGATGTCCAGTCACAGGCTACCAGCAATACATTGATGAACTGGATGGAGCGTGGTTTTGCACCTTTGGGCGTGCAGGTTGAGTTTCGCCCCGCCGATTGGAACCGCACGCGAGAAAAACTAATCACCGGTAATACTCAAATTTACTCCTACGGTTGGCTGGCCGATTATCCAGATCCAGAGAACTTTCTGTTTCTGTTAAATGGTCCCGAAAGTCCTTTGGTGTGTGACTGCGATGGCTCCAACAATTCTAATTACGAGAGTGCAGAATACGACGCTCTTTTTACGCAGATGCGAGTGCTTCCGCTGGGGCCGGAGCGAGCTGAGCTGGTTGCACGAATGGTTGAGCTCTATCGTCGGGACGCCGTTTGGTTGTACTCATTTTTCCCCAAGGAAATTTATCTCAATAACAGCTGGGTCCACAATACCAAACGCCACGGTATTACCAAGGGGACCCTTAAATATGTGCGGTTGGAGCCGGAAGTGCGCCGTCAAAATCAGCTGGCCTGGAATCAGCCTACGATCTGGCCGTTGTATGCCGGGGGTCTGCTGCTTGCCATGGTTCTGCTACCCGGCGTTAACGCGTATCGCCGCCGACAAAACGCCACTGCTCGTTAAGGAGTTCCCATGCTCGCCTATATAATTCGCCGCCTGCTGTACGCGATTCCAATTCTGTTGGGCGTCAATCTGCTGACGTTTGCCTTGTTCTTTGTGGTGAACTCGCCTGATGACATGGCGGTGTCACAGCTGGGGGCGAAGTATGTAACGCCAGAAGCTATCGACGGCTGGAAACGCAAAAATGGGTACGACAAGCCGCTATTTATCAACCGCGAAGCGGCTGGCGTCGCTAGCGTGACAGAGACAATATTCTTCACCAAGTCGGTTCGTCTATTTGCCTTTGATTTCGGTCGCTCTGAAAGCGGTCGCGATATCACCAGTGACGTATCCACCCGTATGTGGCCAAGCCTGGCGGTGGCACTGCCAACCTTCATAGTGGGCATTGGCATTAATATTAGTGTCGCGCTGATGGTGGTTATGTTTCATGGCACCCGCCTCGATCGCTGGGCGGTGCTGATGTTCGTCGTATTGATGTCTATCTCTTATTTGTTTTACATCATTGGCGGTCAGTACATGGTGGCGAAAACCTGGAAGCTGGTGCCGATTTCGGGGTATCACGCCGACGGGCAGGCCTGGAAGTTCCTCATTCTGCCAGTGTTGGTGGGGGTGATTGCAGGGATCGGTACCGGTGCGCGTTGGTACCGAACATTGTTTCTAGAAGAGTCCAACCAAGACTATGTGCGCACCGCCAGAGCGAAGGGCTGTTCCGAACTGGCGATATTGTTTCGGCATATTTTGCCCAACGCAATGATCCCCATTCTCACTGGCGTAGTCGTGGTTATTCCGGCGCTGTTTATGGGCAGTTTGTTAATCGAGTCGTTTTTCGGCATACCCGGCTTGGGCAGTTATATGCTGGATGCGATCAGGTCACAGGATTTTGCTATCGTTCGTACTATGGTGTTTATTGGCTCTATTCTGTACATCATTGGTTTAATACTCACTGATATTTCTTACACGTGGGCCGATCCCAGAGTGCGGTTGAATTGAGGACTATGCTGCAATGATGATGGTCGTTTTATGGTCCGACGCCCTGGTGTTTCTGCTGGTGGTCGCATTAGTGAGTTTTTTCTATCTACTGCGTAAAGATGTGCAAACGCGCGAGCGCTGGCGCCAGGTATTTTCCTCCAGCCTGGGCATGGTGACGTTTACGGTGATTATTGCTTACGTGACTGTAGCGCTACTGGATTCGCTGCATTTTCGCCGTGCGCTACCGCCACCAGAAGGTCTGGTCACCGAAGAAATTTTTTACGACAACAAAGTCAGCAGTGCGCTGGATTTGGTGCTCAAAGGCATGGGGGACCGATTCGAGCGCACCTATTCCGCCCCGTTTGCGCTCAAGTCATTTGAAAAACAAACCACGAACGATGAGCACGGAGTCGAAACGCGTGATTACCCTGATCTTAAACACGCGGGCAGCCACCTGAGTGATCCCAGGCATCGGGGCGCGGACGTTTTGTCAAAGTCACTGGAGTTTCTGCTCTCTGGCATTTTGCTGGGTCTGGTTTTCGTATTGCCCCAATGGTTGTTGCTGCGGCGGAGTCAGTTCCCGTGGCATGCCTCGTGGGCCACCCAGGTTGTGATTATTTCTCTGGCTGTAATACTGGTGAGAATGAGCGAGTTCTACCATGTGTTGGGCACCGATAAAGGTGGGACAGATGTGCTTTATCAGAGCTTCAAAGGTGTGCGCACGGGCGTGTTGCTGGGCACGCTGGCAACGCTGGTGATGCTACCCATCGCTGTGACCCTGGGCGTTATGGCGGGCTACTTCAAAGGCTGGGTTGACGACCTGGTGCAGTATCTTTACACCACTCTCAGTTCAATTCCCGGTATTTTGCTGATTGCTGCATCGGTGCTACTTTTTCAGGTGTACATCGATATTAACCCGGACTTCTTTTCTCTTGGAATTGAGAAGGCAGATGCGCGTTTTATTGCCTTGTGCTTCATTCTGGGTATCACCAGTTGGGCTACCCTGTGCCGGCTGATTCGGGCAGAAACCCTGAAAATTAGCCAGCTTGAATATGTGCAGGCAGCCCATGCCTTTGGCGTAAGCCATCGGCGTATTTTGAGACGGCATATTCTGCCTAATCTGGTGCACATAATCTTGATCACCTTTGTGCTTGACTTCAGTTCGCTCATTCTGGCGGAGGCGGTGTTGTCTTATATTGGCGTCGGCATAGATCCCTCAATGGGTAGTTGGGGCAATATGATTAACGGGGCCCGCGCTGAGTTGTCGCGAGAGCCCGCCATATGGTGGACACTCAGCGGCGCGTTCTTCTTTATGTTCGTGCTGGTGCTGGCTGCTAACTTATTCTCCGACCTGGTGCGCGATGCCTTCGATCCTCGAACCAGCACGCAGGAGGCCGAAGCATGAGTCATCCGTTACCGGAGAAAGGTCGGGTCAGAATGCGCATACGCGATCTTGAGGTTCGGGTCGCGGCCTCAGGCGAGGCTATTCTCAATGGTGTTTCCTTTGATCTCAAAGCAGGGCAGATTTTTGCGTTGGTGGGCGAATCTGGCAGCGGTAAGTCGGTGACCTCCATGGCAACGATGCGGTTACTTCCCGACGCACTGAAGATCATTGCGGGTGACGTTTTTATAGACGATATCGATCTGCTCGCCCTGCCTGAGTCGAAAATGCAGGACGTGCGCGGCCGCCAGGTGGCGATGATTTTCCAGAATGCCATGACGGCTCTGAACCCTGTGCAGACGGTGGGTGACCAGGTTGCGGAGACGTTGCGCCTGCATACACCGCTGAGCGGAGCCAAATTACGTAGCAGAGTGGAAACCCTGTTTGAAGAGGTCGGCATCCCTGAACCTGCCCAGCGCCTCTCATTCTTTCCTCACCAGTTGTCCGGTGGCCAGCAACAGCGGGTGATGATTGCCATGGCGTTGGCCTGCGAACCGGAAGTGCTGATCGCCGATGAGCCGACCACCGCGCTGGATGTGACTATTCAAGAGCAAGTGTTGGAGCTTATCCGCGAGTTGACCCGCTCCAGACAACTGGCGGTATTGCTGATTACGCATGATATGGGCGTGGTGAAACAAACTGCCGATGAAGTCGGTGTTATGTATCGCGGTGAAATTATTGAACACGCATCTGTGAATAATTTCTTTCACGCACCACAGGAGCCTTACAGCCGGCAGTTGATTGACGCGCTGCCTGACCTGAGTCAGTTCAAAGCTGTTCGGGAAAGCACGCCGCTGCTCGAGCTGAGCGATGTGAAAGTACATTTTCCTATTCGCAAGGGCATTTTTCAACGGGTGGTCGATTACACTCGCGCGGTGGATGGTGTGTCATTAAGCATCGGCCGCGGTGAAACCTATGCGCTGGTCGGTGAATCCGGTAGCGGCAAGTCCACCCTGGGGCGTGCCATTTTAAACCTCGAAACCACTGTCGGGGGTACTATAAAATTCGAGGGTGTAGCCCTGAATAATATGTCCAGGCGCGCCATGCTGCCCTATCGAAAGCGGGTGCAAGTGATTTTTCAGAATCCCTACTCGTCGATGAACCCACGCCTTACGGTAGGTGAGATCATCGCCGAAGGCATGATCAGTTTGGGTGTAATGAGCACCGCAGCCGATCGGCAGGAGCGGGTCTTGCGATTGCTAGAGCGTGTACAGATGTTGCCTGAGCATGCCAGTCGTTATCCGCACGAATTTTCCGGCGGCCAGTTGCAGCGTATTGCCATTGCCCGAGCGCTTGCAGTAGAGCCTGAGTTGATCATTTGTGATGAACCGACCAGCGCGCTGGACGTGTCCATTCGCGCCGAGGTATTGGATTTACTGCAAGTGTTACAGCGTGAGGAGGGCGTGTCGTATTTGTTTATTACGCATGATTTATCAATCGTGCCCGCCCTGGCGGACCACGTGGGTGTGATGCAATACGGTAAGCTGGTAGAGCAAGGTAGTGCCGAGCAAATTCTGACCAATCCTCAGCATCCTTATACTAAAGCCCTGCTAGACTCGGTGCCGAGGCTGGTATAAGGCGACATTGATTAAACCGGCGGCAGGCAGCGTGCCACTGCACAGCCACCGATAATCGTTTTATTGGCGTTTAGCTTTTGCAGGGCTCGTCGCCAGGAACTTCTTCAACGTACGTGGTCTTTTGGCCTTTAGCGCCGGCGTAGAAGACCAGTAATTCCACCGGTCCCTCTAGCACTGTGCCGCGATGCAGGCTATTCATCACCTCCGATACCACATCACCTGCTTTGAATTCAGTGGTGTCGCCGCTGCGTGTTTCTACGTGCAGGCGGCCTCTGGCCACGTAGCCAAAGGTCGGCATGGGGTGGCAGTGATAGTCCGCTTGATATCCTGGTTGCATGGTTATTCGAACAGCCGTCAATTCTGCTTCGCCGTCTGGATAATGGAACTTCTCACCATTCCAGGCAGTACCAGATTTCAGTATTATCTGGCTGCGCGGTCCAGCGGCCTGGACTGTGCCCAACAACAAGAAGGTGCATAGGAGGAGCATTAGGTGCGTCATTTACTTGCCTGCAATTTTTGTTACCGGGGAGGTGCTGACTTGGAATGGCCTCTTTGCACCCTATGATTGTACACCTCAGGCCGCGTTGAAGTACCATGACGCCAATCAAAAACAACTTAGTGTGGTGCCCCTCTTGAACTGGATTTGCCCTCATTGCCAGCAACCGCTACTTGCTGATTTAACGCCAGGCTCTATGGGCTGCGAAAATGGCCATCGCTTCGACCGGGCCAAAGAAGGCTATGTGAATCTGTTGCCCGCCAACAGTAAGCGCGCAGTTGAACCGGGCGACAGTAAGAAAATGATAGCGGCAAGGCGTCGAGTGCTTGATGCGGAAACCTACCAGCCGTTGGCGTCGGCTATTGGTTGTACTGTGGGGGAACTGAGTTCAGTGAATACGGCGCTTGATCTCGGTTGTGGTGAGGGTTATTACAGTGCGGCACTCCATGTGGCTATGCCTGAGGCGAGTGTCGTGGGCGTCGATATATCCAAGGTTGCCGTTCGTCTCGCGGCCAGGCGTTGTCAGCAACTGGAGTTTGCTGTTGCCAGCGCGTTCGATGTCCCACTGGCAACGGGTGCTGTCGATTTATTGCTCAGTGTTTTTGCTCCACATGCTGATGATGAGCTAACGCGGTTGCTGCCACCGGGTGCGTATTATCTGAAGGTCACGCCTGGGCCTCGCCATTTGTGGGGGCTGCGTGAGCTGCTTTATGATCAGCCGCGCGCTCATGAGCCTAATGCAGGCCCGCCTGCGGGCTTTCGTGCACCGGTATCGGAGTTGGTTGAGTACAAAGTTGAGGTCAGGGACCAACTGCTGAAGGACCTGGTGGCGATGACGCCCTTCGCTCACAAAGGGCATCGAGATCGGCGGGCGGTGCTTGAAAATCTGCGCAGCCTGGATCTGGAGCTGTCGTTTCGATTGGATCTTTATCAGCGGCTCTAGCGATGCAATTAACGGGCGGCTGAGGATGACGGTTTGCCGTATCTGCGAGCATTAAATCGATACAAAAAAACTATCACAACAATAATAATATATGATTTTATCTATTTCCTTAATCGCCCTATTATATTGGCAAGTTGAGCTTTAGGCTTATATTTAAATTTAAACTAGAGAGTGTGTTATGACCAGTACTAACCGTGTACCCAACGTTGTTTTCAAGACCCGCGTTCGCGACGAGTCTGTAGCGGGCGACAATCCCTACCGCTGGGAAGATAAAGCGACCCAAGACCTGTTTGGCGGCAAGAAAGTTGTTGTTTTCTCCCTCCCAGGTGCCTTCACCCCAACGTGTTCTTCTAATCACCTGCCCCGCTATGACGAACTCTTCGAAGAGTTTCAAGCTCAGGGCGTGGACGAGATTATCTGTGTATCAGTAAACGATGCCTTCGTTATGTTCAAGTGGGGCAATGACCAGGGCAACAAAAATATCTCTCTGCTGCCAGACGGTAACGGCGAGTTCACCCGTAAAATGGGTATGCTGGTGGATAAGTCCAATATCGGCTTTGGTATGCGCTCATGGCGTTACTCCATGGTAGTCGACGACGGCAACATCGAGAAGATTTTTGCTGAAGAAGGCTTTGATGACAACTGCGAATCCGATCCGTTTGAAGTTTCTGATGCCGACACCATGATGGCTTACTTGAAGGGCGTAGAGTCGGAAGGTGTGTCTACCCCTCGTCGTGCTTTTGTAGGCTAAACTATTTCCAGGTCTTGTAACCGGGCCCCGAGAGGCGCCTGGTTTTTTTATGCCTGTAATGTATTCGATCGTTGGCTTTGCAGCCTACAGCATTCAATTTCAGTGAAAATCCCGTGACTTTATTGCCAGTGACTCCAGCTCACTGGTGTAATCGTAAAGTGCGCCAGCAATAATGTGAGTAACGTTATCCTTGGTTTCTAATGTGCCTTTGATTAGCAGTAATTTTCCGGTCATCAAGGCCTTCCTGAAATGTTGCTGAGTGCGCTGCCATACCACGATATTGCTGTTGCCAGTCTCGTCTTCCAGGGTTAAGAACAATACGCCTGAAGCGGTGCCCGGACGTTGCCGGCAGGTGACCAGACCGGCAATTCTGATGAAGCGGTTATTGCCGACGTTGGGCAAGTCTGCATAACGTTTGCACTGATTGAAGGGGTAGCGGTCGCGCAACAGGCTCATGGGATGGGCCCGCAGGGTGACGCCGGTGGCGCGGTAATCCGCCAATACTTCCTCCGCCACCCCGGGAGCGGGTAGTTGCACTTCGTCATTGAAGTAGCTGGCAGTCTGACACTGTTCTTCCTGTAATAAGGGTTTGGGTTGTTCCAGTGCCATAATTTGCCACTGGGATTGATGGCGATGGCCACTGAGCGATGCCAGGGCATCGGCGTCGGCCAGCGCTTCCATATCGCGTCGGTTCAGCTGCGCCCGCTGGCGCAAATCACTGATCTGGCGAAAGGGCGACTGGCGCCGTGCCTCCAGTAAACGTGTTGCGCCAGAGCGACTCAAGCCTTTCACGAGTCGTAAGCCCAGGCGTATAGGTGGCTGTTGCAGCGACCCAGAACGCGCATCCAATAGTTGGTGATCCCAATCACTCTGATTTATGTCGATAGGTAGTACCGCGACATCCTGGCGGCGGGCTTCCTGTATTAATTGCGACGGGCTGTAAAACCCCATCGGCTGACTGTTCAGCAGGCCGGCGAAAAAGGCCGCCGGGTGATGGCGCTTGAGCCAAGCCGAGATATACGCCAGCAGCGCAAAACTGGCTGAATGAGATTCCGGAAAACCATAGCCGCCAAAGCCCTTGATCTGTTCAAACAGGCGGTGGGCAAAGTCTTTATCGTAACCGCGTTCAACCATACCGGTGGTCAGCTTCTGCTCAAAGCTGAGCAACTTACTGTTCTTGCCCCAACTGGTAATGGCCCGGCGCAGCTGGTCGGCCTCGCCACCGCTGAAACCGGCCGCGACCATGGCCAGCCGAATGACCTGCTCCTGAAAAATGGGTACACCCAAGGTGCGTTCGAGTACGGATTTGATCGCCTCGCTGGGATAACTGACCGTCTCCAGTCCTTGCCTGCGGCGCAGGTACGGGTGCACCATGTCACCCTGAATAGGCCCGGGTCTAACAATGGCGATTTGAATCACAAGGTCGTAAAAGCAGTTGGGTTTCAGGCGCGGCAGCATCGACATTTGCGCGCGGGATTCTATTTGAAATACTCCAAGCGAATCAGCGGCCTGCAACATTTTATAGGTGGCCTGATCCTCCTTGGGGATATCACTGATAGTTTCAATAGCGGGTTGATACCGGTGCACCATCTGCAGACTCTTTTGAATCGCCGACAGCATGCCCAGGGCGAGAATATCTACCTTCAATAGCCCCATGGATTCAATGTCGTCCTTGTCCCATTGAATCACCGTGCGATCAGCCATGCTGGCATTTTCCACCGGGACCAGCGTGGAGATGGGACTGCGCGTTATTACAAAGCCCCCTACATGTTGCGACATGTGGCGGGGGAAACCGAGAATCTCCTGTACCAGTTTATAAAACAGTTCGGCCTGCTGGCTGTGACTGGCGACCCCTTGTTCCTCAAAACGCTTGGCCAGGTCTTTGGTGCGATCCCACCAGGCTAGTGATTTAGCCAGGTCTTCGACAAACACCGGGTCCAACCCCAGGGCCTTGCCGACGTCGCGCACGGCGCTGCGTGAGCGATAGGTAATTACCGTGGCCGCAAGTGCGGCGCGGCGGCGGCTGTATTTGCGGTAGATATACTGAATAACTTCTTCGCGGCGCTCGTGCTCAAAGTCGACGTCGATATCGGGGGGTTCATCCCGCTCCCTGGAAATAAAACGCTCGAGCAAAAGCGATATCTGCTCCGGTGATACCTCGGTAATAAATAGGCAGTAACACACCACTGAATTGGCCGCCGAGCCCCGGCCCTGACAAAGAATGTCCCGCTCCCGGGCAAAGTGAACAATGTCGTATACCGTTAAGAAATAATATTCGTAGTTAAGCTCTTCAATCAGTTGTAGCTCAGTATCAATACGTCTTTGTATCGCCGTTGATACACCCCGCGGCCAGCGGGTACGGGTGCCCGCTGCCACCAGTTCCTTGAGATAAGCGGTGGCGGTGTGGCCTCTGGGTACCACCTCTTCGGGGTATTCGTAGCGTAATTCGTCTAGGCTGAAGTTGCATCGATCGGCAATAATCAGGGTTTCGGCAAGCAGTGCTGGGGCATAGAGCTGCCCTAGCTTTTTGATCGTACGCAGATGCTGTTGGCTATTGGCCATTCGCCGTCGGCCCAACTGGCCGATACTGGTGTTGTGCCTAAGGGCAGTGAATACGTCGTGTAGGGGTTTGCGAGCGGCGCAGTGCATTAGCACGTTACCGCAGGCGACCATGGGCAGGTGTAACTCACAGGCTATGTCATAAAGAGCCTGATAGCGTGTTACTTCGTTATTGCCCAGTAGATGGGTGACCCCCAGCCACAAACGTTGCTTACACAGCCTTGCCAACTGCAGGCCATAGGCACGGTTGCTGTCATTTACTTCCCCGGGCAGCCAAATCAGTAAGCAGCGTTTGAGGTGAAATATCACATCGCGCAGGGTAACGCGATATTCGCCCTTGGGACTGCGCCGCCTGGCCATACTGATCAGTCCCGACAGCTCACTGTAGGCCTCCCGCGAGGGTGCAAGCGCCACCAGACTAATACCTTCCTCAAGTCGGAGTTCGCTGCCAATAAGTAGCTTAAGCCCCGCCTCTTTGGCCGCTACATGGGCTTTTACTACGCCCGCCAGAGAGCATTCGTCGGTAATAGCCAGCGCGCGATAGCCCAACTCTGCGGCCCGCTCCACCAACTCGTGGGGGTGAGAGGCACCGCGCAGAAAGGTGTAACTGCTGAGGCAATGGAGTTCGGCGTAGGGCATGAGTGACCAGAGTGGTGCGTTCCACAATAACTGTATGTATATACAGTAGTCTGGTTTGAGCAGAAATCAAGGCTCAGACCCAATTTGATCGATGTACATGCCTGTTTGGGCGACAGGTGAGTGGCTGGATTTGACCGTTTCGCCCATCAAGTGACAGGTATAAATTGGAGTGATGCACAAGGAGGTGCTCACAATGAAGACAGCCTACGTAACCGTTCACACAGCAGTACTCGCTACAGTCATTGCCAGCGCTTTTGTCTCCCCCGTAAGCCAGGCGCAAAAGATCACCGTGGAGGAGTGCCAGAAACTCAAAGACAAAATAGAGCGTTACGACAATCAGCGGCGCGCCGGTGGCTCGGGTAAGCAGATGGATGCCTGGAAACGCTCGCGCCGGGAGAGTGAACGGGTATATAGCAAAAGTGATTGTTGGCGGTATGGACGGCGGTTGAAGTGAGAGATGAGCCGCGTAACTGTTCCGCTCCGGAGTGGGTTTCCACGATCACTATCCATCAGCCGGGCTGATCACGCCCATCGCCCATCGCCCCGCGATCGAGAACGTGGGTATAAATCTCCGTAGTGCGCACATCGTTGTGCCCCAGAAGTTTTTGGATTGTTCTTATACCGTAGCCCTTCTCAAAGAGCCGGGTGTACGTGGTCTAAATTCATTAGGGAGTCTAGACGAGAAAGAGACACGAAGATTTTTCTATATGATGTACGAGCAACGCTCTCAACTACAGCAGGTGATGCATCTTTGAGAGCGAGAACTAATTCCTGAAATAGATTGCGAGGCTTGGCTGACGTACACCGCTACGCTTCTGCGAACGCCCGGAGGTTCAAAAATGTGGCATCACTGTGAAATGGTCATCACTCCGACTGTGGCGTCCCTGATAAATGATTTCATAGATGAAAATCCAACAGGGCCGTCCTTCACTGAGCTAATTCCAATTTTTAAGATAGACAATTCTGGTGCATAAGCCGCCTAACAAGCACGGGAAAAAGGGCAGCCACATAGTGGCTTTCCTTGCCGCACGCGTTAGCATGGCGGTATGCAGCTGTAACCCCAAAATGAAGAGGTCTTTATGATTAGCATTTCCAGTCCAGTTAAAACCAGAGAGCTTCACAATCATCATTTTGATTCCACGATCTGGAATAACTTAAATTTTAGAGACGATGATATTGTTATTTCAACCTATGCCAAATCAGGGACAACCTGGGTGCAGCAAATCGTCGCTCAATTATTGTTCAACGGTGAGGAGGGAATGGAAGTGGCTGAAATGTCTCCATGGCTCGACCTGCGTGTTCCACCGAAGGAGGTAAAGCTTCCGATGGTTGAGGCACAGACTCATCGCAGGTTTTTGAAAACGCATCTACCAGTTGATGCATTAGTCTTTTCTGAAAAGGCAAAGTACATCTACATCGGACGCGATGGCCGAGATGTTTTATGGAGCATGTACAACCATCACTCCACCGCAAATGAGACCTGGTATGAGGCTCTGAATGAAACGCCAGGAAGAGTAGGGCCACCGATTGAGCCTCCGCCATTATCGATAACCCAGTATTACCATGACTGGCTAGACAAGGATGGTTATCCTTGGTGGCCGTTTTGGGAAAACGTTCGATCCTGGTGGACAATAAGAGACTTACCGAATGTTTATATGTTGCACTTCGCAAATCTTAAAAGCGATATGCCTGGAGAAATTCGCCGCATAGCCGAATTTATCGAAACCCCCATTGACGAAACAAAATGGGAGTCTGTATTACGCCACTGTAGTTTCGACTATATGAAAGAAAATGCCACAAAAAACGTACCTCTGGGCGGCGCCTTTTGGGATGGCGGTGCACAAGCTTTCATTCATAAGGGAACGAATGGTCGGTGGCGCGAGGTCCTCAGCGAAGAGGAGGTTTCCAAATATGAGCGTCGTGCTGCAGATGAACTCGCTGGCGCCTGTGCGCGATGGCTTGCAACGGGTGAGTTCTCATAGGAATGAGGCACAAAAAGAAAATGCATAACAAACGCATGCCATCGGACGCGGCAGAGCCGCGCCGCTTGTGCGGGCTTGCCAGCGGGCGATCAGCCCTGGAACTACTACAACAAGGGCTACCGTTCCACCGCAGCCGGCGGCAACACCATCCCTATCAGTGCGCCCTACACCCGGGTGGAGCTCGACTAGATCAACACCGCGACGCTAGTACTGGGGTAAAGCGTAAGAAATAACCATAAAGACAAGCGATATCAAGGCTCTTTTCGGGGCCGTTGTTGATCTTTTATTAGTCCGTTATTGGGATATAACGGGCATCCTCCTTTTCATTTATCTGCGTGTTACCCTATAACAAGTCAAGCAAGCGGGGCCGCCTAACCGGCAGGCCATTTTAAAGGCGTTATGTTTCATAGGGTCTGATGGATAATCGACATATTGTAATATTTGATGGTGTTTGTAACGTCTGTAACGGGGCTGTCAATTTCATCATCAAGAGAGATCCCGAGGGGTTATTTGCATTTACACCGATGCAAAGCGATCTTGCTCGCGAATTAATGGATAAGCACAAAATAAAAAATGTAGATATCGATACATTCCTACTAATTAAAAATGAGCAATGCTTTGTCTTCTCCAGTGCAGCGCTTGAGATAGCAAAGGATTTAACTGGCCTATGGTATATTTTCAATGTATTCAGGCTCGTGCCAAGCGCAATACGGGATTTTTTTTATACAGTATTTGCCCGTAATCGCTATGCTCTTTTTGGCAGGCAAGATACGTGCATGGTCCCAACTCAAGCAATGAGGTCGCGCTTTGTCGGTACGTGAACATAACAAGGCAAGCAACCGGCCAGTAAACTGCCGATTTTTTTGGCATTATGTGCAAAATAAGTCAGGCGATGTGATCAATTGAAAAATTTAATTATTAGAACAGCATTACCCAAAGACCAGGTTGCTTTACTTGCGATGGAACAAAAAGTGATTGAGGCAGAGCGACCGTATAATCATACTATAAAATCTAAAAATGCGATTTACTATGATTTGGATAACTTACTTACAGATCGAGATTCCCACTTAGTGGTTGCTGATTTAAAGGGTGAAATTATTGGCTCTGGTTACGCTCAAATTAGAGAGTCGAAGAAGTCACTGAAACATAATAGACACTCTTATCTGGGTTTTATGTACGTTAAGCCAACGCGTAGAGGTCAAGGCGTAAATGGAATTATTATCGAAAACCTCATACGTTGGAGTAAAGAACAGGGTATATCTGACGTATATTTAGATGTATATGATGACAATGATGCGGCCATTAGAGCTTATGAAAAAGTCGGGTTCTCTAGGTCTCTGGTTGAAATGACAATAAATTTAGGTGTGTAATTAAGTACATAATAAGAAATTCAAACGGACTAAACTCAGTAGACTTTTCGCTTCGCTTTAGCCCACTCTACTTTTCCCGTAAATGAGCGTTATGCGTCAAGAACGTATAGAAAGGAATAATGATGAGCGATATTACCGTGGTTACTGAGTTTCTCGGTTGGTGTTTGATCATAAACTCCGGCGTCCTAGCCTTCGCAACCATTATGCTATTTTTCGCTGGAGGTCGGGCGAAGCAAATTCACAGTGAGCTGTCTAAGGTTCCAATCGATCAACTAAATTCTGAGTACTTCAGTTTCTTAGCCAACTATAAACTGGTCATTCTTGCTTTCAATCTTGTGCCGTATATAGCGCTCAAAATAGTGTTTTAGAAAATCTTGTGCATCATACGCGTGTGTGACGTCAGCTTATATCGTACCAAATGACCTGATTCACTAAGAGAGACTTCTGCTACCGCGCGCCTGCTACCGCGCGCCTGCTACATTTAAACTGATGTAGAGGAGCATCAAAATGATGCATGTTAAACACAGAAAAGGCCGTCAAGGATAGTCGCCGCAACGCCCGCCGGAAGTTTTCCAGAGAGGAAAAGATTCGCATTGTCCTGGATGGTTTGCGAGGCGAGTGCTCCACTGCTGAGCTATACCGCCGTGAAGGCATCAATGCCAATCTCTACCATCTCTGAAGCAAGCCGTGGCAGAGGTTTATCTGCAGGGTGTGACCTTGGACGACGTGCAGAGCGTCCGCAGCCAGTTTTTCGTAACGTTCTGCTACCTTGTGTCGTCCACACTTACAATATTACGCAGCGTTGCCTGGGCGTGATCGAAAGCCAGGGGCCTGCGTATCTTCTAGTGTTTCAATTAAATCCACGCGTTGAATCAAATCGGCATATGTTTCGTCGATATAGACTGCATGTCGACCCATTTCCTCTTGGGTTTGAGCAGTAATAATGTTTTTTTCTGCTCGCGTTATCTTCGATAGATCTTGCTGAATTTTTCGCCGAGCTGCACTTTAGTTGCAGCAACATCCACGATGCTATTCATACTTTTATTAAGAGCGTCTAGCGCGTTAATACCCACCACCCCGACGCTCAGTATCGCAATAATCAGTGAGGCACTGATCATCGCCAATTTAATACCTATAGTTTTTTCCGGTTGATGCATCATTCTAGGTTTTATTAATATCAATCCTTTGCTATCAACGCTCACAAAAATCGTTTTATTTTAATATAGGGGCGTGTAATGTTTGACTAAGATGGCGGATATATGGTTATCATGGTGTAGGATAGGGCTTGGTCAAGCAAAACTGGCTGCGGTCTTAGAATAGACGCTCTAAAGAGCGTCCTTCGATTCTATTGAGCGGCATCTTATTGCTGTGCTAGTGTGGCCTCGTACTATTAGTGATATTTTTCTTTTGTTCAGCGAAACATCGATACCGCATTGCGTTTTTAAGCTTCGAGAGAATCGCGCCAGTTGCGAACTATTCCAACGATGTCCTTGTCGACTCATGCTTTGGTTGATTCGATAACGCCAGAGGTGCTCGCGCCACTTAATACTCGTATCAAAACTCCGTTGATTGAAATGATATTCTTTGGGCGTTTGTATGGGCTGTTTGGTCTATTGCATTTGCCGTATCATCGCTCCCCCAGTTTATCGAAACTGGACCGCGGCTATCTGGGCGCTTCGATCAATGACAGCATCAACTTGCGTGATGCTAGAGTGATGGTTACTCACTTTCGCAGTAAGGAATTCATGGGTACGGTGACGAACATTAGCAGGGCGAAATTTTCTATAGGCGATCTCGTTCATCATCAGCTCTTTGCTTATCGAGGAGTTATCGTAGACGTCGATGCTACGTTTCAAGCAACGGACGCGTGGTACGAGACGGTTGCTAAATCGCGTCCGCCGAAAGATAAACCCTGGTATCACGTGCTGGTGCATGGTGCGGCACACGCCACCTACGTGGCTGAGCAGAATTTGGAACGTGACGCGAGTTCCGAGCCAATCATTCACCCAATGCTCGCACAATTTTTTTCGCGTTTTGAAGACGGACGATATTTTCGAGAGAACAAGACCAATTAGTGCTCCACCGTATAACAAGTACGGTCAGTTGGGCCTCTTTGATGGCCGTATCGCCTAACAGACTACCCGCTACGGCAGGCGTTATTTGCTTACGCAGCTTGAAGTGCCGCTAATGGGGACGAGATGGGATTTTATGAAAAAAAGTTTAACGAAGATATTCTGGCCAATACTACGGTTTTTCGAAGGAGACGATGAGTCACCAAATTATAAGAAGTCTCACAGAGTTGCCTTGAATGGCGTGGGTGCATTGTTTATATTTTTATCGCTCGTCTCAGCGACGACTGCCTATGCCACTGGTGGGGTGGGTGGATTCATCCCAATGATAATTTTCTCCTGCGCGGGCGTCGTCGCACTTGCCGTGGGTTCACTTGGTTCTAATAGTGCTGTTTCAAAAATATGGGGGACCAAATAGATGACACACAATAAGTCTATCGAAGTGGACTTTCTGCTGGGCGCGGTAAACGGCGTTTTTTTTGAGGCGTTACTTGCCTGACAGGTAACTCCCAAAACGCATGTTTCACTTAGCCTTGCACTTTGTAGTTCCAGCCGTATTAACGGGGATTTTTTTTAGGAGAAACTGGCGGCTGGCCTACTTTTTGATGATTGCGACTATGCTTGTAGATATCGACCATTTAGTTGCTAATCCCATATATCAGGCAAATCGCTGTAGCATAGGATTTCATCCGCTGCATGAACTGTGGTTTGTCTCTGTCTACCTGGCACTTTGTTTTTTACCCTATATGCCCAAGATAAGATTCGTTGGTATTGGCTTGTCTTTGCATATGGCGCTCGATGCGATAGATTGCCAAGTAACTAATGGAGTGTGGGTCAATTAGACGATGAGTATTGGAATGAGCGAGCAAATGAATCAATCTACTTTAAGCGCGTTAAAAATTGCATTCAGTTATATGCCGAAATCAATTGAAGTGACGAAGTATGAGTATGGCGATGGTTTTCAGAAGATACTGGAGCATATTGAAATGGTTAGAGAAGTATTATTGATTAATGACATCGATCCAGAAGAGGTTTATGGCGAGGTTAATCCAGAAAACACGCCTAATTCGACATACTGATTTAGGGGCTGCGTGTGCAATTTCATACGGGCCGCCAGCGGAGCGTGGTCGAGCACAGTATTGACAGTATTGAAGGAGATACTCGCATTTCAGGTGGAGATATTTTCCAGGAGGTTGGCGAACTTTTTCCAAATAAAAATACAGAACTTCGCTTGTATTGTCGTAGCGAAGGGCGTGCCGAGGCCGCGATGTCTGAGTTAAAAAAATCCGGATATACCAGTGTATCCAACGCCGGTGGTATTGACGATGCACGGTGTGAAAGAGGTTTAAACGATTAAGGCAAATTTTCAAATTGGCACAGCTTGTAACAAGCCTGAGTTATGGGCGGCGTTACAGTCGGTCCAACCTGAAGCGTCAAGCGGCGCAGTTAATGTCTGCAGTTAAAATGCCAGCTTCAATTGTTTTAGCGATAGCTCGTTGGTTGGGTTGGGCCGATATATGCCTTGCGCTATGTGCCTTTGGAGTTTCCTCATCACTGCTTCTTCAGTCCAAAGAGCCCGGTGCCGATTCACTGGTATTTTTGCAAGCAGGAGTGCTGTTGTACATGGGCTGCGCTTTTTCATTTTCAATGGCCTACGTTGCAATAAGCCGTAAATGGCGCTTTTGGTGGCTGCTTCAGATGATCGGGCCGGCGCTAATTTACCTTACGATCTATGGTCCTTGGTGATACTTTCTATCGTGGGAAGGGCATTTAACGCGGCAAAAATAGCGCAATAGCTTGCAGCGGTAGGTGCCATTATTGAGGAGAGATTAATGGCAGGGAAATATCCAGAGAGAATTAGATCACTTCCTCTTTATGATGGTCGCTTTGATGCCTATAAACTTAACGCAAAGGATAGTGATGTATTGTTTGCGTCCTACCCGGCAGGAACTTCTATCCCAGTCCACGCACACGATACGGATAATCATCGCGTAATTACTCGCGGTGAATTATTACTAACAATGAATGGCGCGACGCTACGCGTCTCAGTGGGCGAGTGGTACCATGTTTCGGCAAATGTTGAGCATTCTGCGATATTCGAAGTCGAGATAGACGAGGTTGAGTTCTGGTTTCATGAAAGCACCTGAGGGTTTGCCCCAATGCCCCGCGAATGTACATGCTTCAGCAGAACAACAATCCCGTCGGTTTGGCATCCCCCTGTGTTGCACTAGAAATTTGAGATCGGAATGACACCAGGAATCACTGCAGCCAAAAAAAATAAGATCTCGCACAGGGTACATGAGTATTCTCATGATGAATCAAGCGAATCCTATGGAGCTGAAGCCGCCGAGAAGATGGGTGTTCCGGAGGATAGGGTGTTCAAGACCCTGGTTGTATCTCTGGACAATACAGAGCTCGTCGTCGGAGTAATTCCGGTGTCCTCTACGCTAAGTATGAAGCTAATTGCCAAGGCAACGGGCGCAAAAAAGGCCGCCATGGCTGAGAAATCGGATGTTGAACGTTCCACAGGGTATGTGCTGGGAGGAGTAAGTCCGCTTGGGCAAAAGAAGCGACTTCGAACTATTATTGATTCATCTGTCAGAAGTTACCCGAGTGTTTATGTTAGCGCCGGCCGCAGAGGGTTAGAAATAGAGTTGAGCCCTGATGATTTAGCAGCTTTAACCCGTGGAGATATCGCTGAAATATGTCAGCAAGGCCCTATCTAACAAGCCGAATCCATAATCGGCTTCAGCTGGGCGAAAAAGGCGACGATTTTTGCGGTCATCCTTTAGCCATCATGTTCAAGAAGTACATACTGAGGAATAGATATGATTGATCCAAAAAGAGCATCCGACACACCTTATGCCATTGAAGTTGAAACTGGGAAATCATATTTCTGGTGCGCGTGCGGTGAAAGTAAAGCACAGCCATTTTGTGATGGATCTCATAAAGGTACAGATTTCACGCCGTTAAAGTACGATGCACCTGAATCTAAAAAAGTTTTCTTTTGTGGTTGTAAAAAAACAGTATCGCAACCAATGTGCGATGGCAGCCATAAATAAGCGGCTAGCGACACAGGATACATTATGGAATTCAAAGACTATTACAAGACTTTGGGTGTGGATTCTGAGGCTGACAATAAGGCCATAAAGACCGCTTATCGAAAGCTGGCCAGAAAATATCACCCAGATGTCAGTGACCATCATGATGCGGAATCTCAGTTTAAGGAGGTTGCCGAAGCCTATGAGGTACTGAAAGACAGCGCAAAACGTGCAGAGTATGACCAAATATGCCAGTACGGCGGGGCGCAGCAGGATTTCCATCCGCCGCCGGGCTGGCAGCCATCGGACTCGGCCGGGGGCGATGGGGGAAGCCACTACCAGGAAGACTTCTCGGACTTTTTCTCGTCCGTATTTGGCGCTGCGGGCCGCGCTCAAGCTGGGGGTTTTGATGGTCGTCAGTCTTCTAATCGGCGTGGTCAGGATGTTGAAACAGAATTGCCAATTTTTCTTGAGGACACGCTGTCTGAATACGCCAAGAAAATTTCCTACAATCTACCCTGCTATGATGAAGTGGGTCGTGTCACCGAGGTGCATAAAACGCTCAACGTGAAAATCCCGAGTGGTGTAGCCGACGGTGACCGCATCAGGTTGAAAGGGCAGGGGTCAGCAGGCCTTGGAGACAGTAGCACTAGCGGCGATCTGTATTTGCGGATTCGATTGGTACCCCATCCGCTGTTTGATGTGGAGGGATGTAACCTGATCATTACGCTCCCCATCGCGCCCTGGGAGGCGGCCCTAGGTGGCAAGGTAACGCTGCCGACATTGACGGGCAAGATCCAATTGACAGTTCCTGCCAACAGTCAGAGCGGGCAACGCTTGCGGGTCAAAGGCAAGGGGCTGCTAAGCAAGCAGCTGCGGGGCGATCTATATGCGGTGTTAAAAGTTGTGATGCCGACTTCAAGCAACGATGCGGTGAAGGGCCAGTGGCAACAGTTGGCGGAACTTAGCCCCTTTGATCCTCGAGCCGAATGGAGTGAAACATCATGAATGATATAAAAACAACGTACTTGAGCTTTACCGAAGTCTGTCTGCAAACCGGCGTGGCAGAGGATACTGTGGTCGAAATTGTGGAGCAGGGTATTATGGCGCCGATCGGCGCCTCACCCGGTGAATGGCTATTTAGCCCTGCGATGCTTATTTTGACGAAAAAGGCCGTGCGCTTGCATCGTGATCTTAATGTGGATTGGGCCGGAATAGCGCTGGCCATAGAATTGCTAGATGAAGTGGAACAACTACGAGAAAAGAATCGTTATCTTGAGCGCCGCCTTAGTCGCTTTGTAGATTTGTAAACCGCTACTGCTTTGACCGCTATAGTGCCCGGCTCCAGGCGCCAGGGAGCGTTCAGACGCAGTGGATAACGTGAGGTGAAGTTAATCGACAGGCAGTGTTAAAGATGACGACTCTCTCGGACGTAAAAGGAATTTGCCCAAAGCGGCAGGTGATCTACAAGTTTGCTCTGCTGTGCTTCGTGCTTGTGAGTTACTTTGTCTATCTCAGTGTTCAATACGACGTGGTGACCGGTGGCGTCACATCCATATTGACTTGGAGTTTCTTTGTTCTATGTACACCGATCGCAGATGCTGGATTTCTCCTGGACTTTCCACTCCGTCTACTATTTGGCGTTCGGATGTTGGTTTCAGAAATTGCCGTTTGGGCCATTGCGATCACAGTGAATATAGTTTCGTTGATCTACTTTGTCGATTACTATGAAGTCACATTGCTAACAAAGCTCTTGCATTCAATTCTTACGATGCCGTTCCCATATTGGAGCGTAATTGTACTCTCTGGTGTGGGCACCTTTCTGTCTATTCAAATTGCTGACGAGCTTATGGATGTTGCTCATCACCGGGACAGGGAGTTCTTTCATCGTCACGGCTTTAAGCACGAGATCATCATGATACTATTTTTCATAGTAGTCCTGGTTGGATACTACGAGCTAATAGCTTCGCTGGGCCTCGAATTCTAATTTTAAAGGACGCCTAACAGCCACAAAGCGGTGCATGAGAAAGAATGACAATTAAAGTGATAAATTTGCCCGAGCATGACGTCACGTGTGTAACCTGCAGGGCGAATTGTTGCCGGTTAGAGGTAATGCTTATTACGGATACGGGTGTACCCGAAAAGTATATTGAATTAGATAGTTGGGGTGGGATGAGCATGGCTCGTTTAGATGACGGCTGGTGCGCTGCCTTGGATCGAGGCACTATGCTGTGTAGCATTTATGATAAGCGGCCACTTATTTGTCGTGAATTTGAAATGGCCGGCCTTGAGTGTCTTTCCGAGCGGGATTAGTTCTGAGTCGGGACAATAGTTGCTCAGGCTATCGCACAACACATTGGAGCTTGTCGGTGAATAAATTTAGTCCCAAAAAGTTACTCAGGAGTAAATGGACAGCGGTTAATCCAGTCAATAAAGAGAAACATTTTCTGATATCAGATTTAGAGCTGAACGATGAGGGTGACGTTGTTGGCTGCCTAATAGAAGCCGTCCGGTCCAACCGCACTACGCCAATCGATTGGGAAGAACTAAAAAACCAAGACAATTGGCTGCAAGGTTGGAAATAGAGGGTTGTTTAGATAGGTGAACTTAATAACAATAAGTGAGGATAAGCGCTGGTAGATCACGGGAAATTGTCGGTTTCGGTTGCGGATAGGCGCGCAGGTGTTGAACACAATGAAAACGATCAGCGCTATTAAACAGCCAAGGAGTGGGTGTGTTGCACCATTATTGGCCTAAAATCTGTATTTTTATGTGTTTTAAGCACTGGGAGTAACGGCTGTGTATCTATATTATGATGAATGAGCAGCCTAGGAATCCGTTGCACGGTGTTACGCTTGAAACGGTAGTCACGAGATTGAGTGACCACTACGGCTGGGATGGACTGGCTCAGAGAATCGATATCAATTGCTTTAAGACTGATCCGTCCATCAAGTCATCACTAAAGTTTTTGCGTAAAACCGAGTGGGCCAGAGACAAAGTTGAGAGCTTATATCTCTCAACATTTGAAAAACAATCACCTTGGGGTAATGCCAGGTAAGTCGCACTTGAGTGGCTAAAATAAATATTATAGAGACTAATGCGGGTCTAACGCATAAAATGTCGGCTCGGGCGGCGTATTGGCAGCTTAGTCTGTTATCGCTCGCCGCTGCTTGTGGCGTTAAGCGTTTGATATTAACGTTCAATTTGTGCAATTGATAAGCAGGAATGTAGATGGCCAAACCCAATTATTCTTTTGAGAAGCGACAGAAAGAGATTGCAAAGAAGAAAAAGAAAGAGGAAAAGCGCCTTAAAAAGGCCGAAGCTGGCAACAATGCAGCTGAAGATACTGAAACGTCAACAGATAGCGTCGATCCTGCTCCTACCGGTGATGGTAGTTAGCGAGTCGACGTGAAGAAATTTACACCTCCACTTCGATCCGGTGAATTCGAATGTGGATAGATACAAATATTCACCACCAATTTGAGGAAGTAACATGAGTAAAGGTACTGTTAAGTGGTTCAATGCCGATAAAGGCTTTGGTTTTATTACACCCGAAGACGGCGGCAAAGACCTTTTTGTCCATCATTCGGAAATACAGAGTGGCGGCGGTTTCGCAACACTCAATGACGGTCAAGCAGTCGAGTTTGAAGTAGGCCAGGGTCAAAAAGGCCCATGTGCAAACAAGGTTGTCCCGCTTTAAGTAGCGATAAGTAAAAAGCTCAGACAACAGGGACAGCACTGATAGTGCTGTCCCTGTTGTCGGTTTTATGGCTCATGGTGGAACGTAAGTCCACTAGCAACATCAAAGATGCGTCTTGCTCCGTGCGAAATGTCCTACTCAATATACGGCAACCACCCTAATTTCCGCCATTGGTATGTTAATTATGGCGCCGCGAATGACTGCATCCGCACCAATTTTGATGTGGTTAGTAGGTAATTCTGCTTCGAAGTAGATCCGAAATGCCTGAGAGATGCTAAAATATTAATATTGTGTGATTTTGCACCATAGCAAACACATCAATAATCGCTCCGCTTCGTTGCGCTGGGTCTTGCCTACGCTCGACCCTTGACGTGGGCGTTAACTTTTTGGAGATAACCTAATAATGCTAGATAAAGTTGATATCATACGAGAATACCTGAACGATGTTAAAACGCGCTGTACCTACAATGCAGCGGCCCAAGCGATAGGCGTTAAGCCAGCTGAGTTGAAAAAGCTGCTTGGTGATCGTACTCCAGAGAGTTCCTGGTTCGTAAACACAGGCGCTGGCGAGCCAGTAGGCTATTCTGATGAGGAAAAACATCCCGAGCTCTATAGAACAAATCGGATTATTAAGTCTGCAGAGGTTTTAACCAGGAACCTTGTTCTTTAGACCTTAGTAGGGCGTTCAATGTTTGCTACTTCGCGGTCTGACCGCTGAAAGTGCTGCTGCTACTTATGAAGTCAATGGCGCTTTGCACAATGTCGGGTCGTGCCACTGTTCGCGATGCCGCAAGGCCTTTAGCGCGCAAGCTTCAATTTATGCGCTTGTAGATACTGAAGATGTTAAGTGGCTGTCTGGTGAAAACCTTCGCACATCCTATCTGAGTGAATCCGGCTTCGGTTTTCAGTTTTGCAACAGGAGTGGCTCTGCACTTTGCGGTATTTTTGATGGCGCTATTCACGGCGTTACTTTGGGTTGTATTAATGGTGATCCGCTGGTGGGACTGGGTCGTCATATTTATGTTGGTTCAAAAGCGAGTTGGGAAACTATTCCCGAGGGTGTCCCACAGTATCTTGAGGGCGCGCCAGAGTAGGACCCATACGCTACAGTGCATGTCCCCTGCGCCTCTCGCGCGTTGACGTGCACACGAGAGCGGCGCTGGACGCAGTTCATGAAGGGGGAATAGTGTTGCCTGAACTGAAAACAATAGGTCTTTTTCTGATCACCGCATTAGCGGAGATTGTAGGCTGTTACCTGCCATATCTCTGGCTTCGCGAGGATAAGTCCGTCTTGCTCCTCGTGCCCGGTGCTTTGAGCCTGGTTGCCTTTGTGTGGTTGCTTTCCCTTCATCCAGCTGCTGCGGGCCGCGTTTACGCAGCCTATGGAGGGGTGTATATTTTTATGGCTATTTTGTGGCTATGGTCCGTGGATGGCATACGCCCCACTGTATGGGATTTCATAGGAGCGTCTGTCGCCTTGCTTGGTATGGCAATTATCATGTTCGCACCACGTTCTCAGTAGCAAAATACTACAAATAGGTTGGAGGCTGATCGTGAAGAAGCTCAAGAATGAGAAAGAATTGGTGCGCAAGGCAATAGAGCTTGGCATGGCCTATGGAGAGGAGCGTGGTGTCGTGGAATTTGAACCTACCGATTCTGTGACCGCGCGCCTCGAATATATCTATCGATTACTGGTGCACGATAAAGTGATTCAGCCAATGCCAGAAATGCAGATATCGCAGAAATCTATCCGGCACAGGATGGCGATCTGGGCGTCGAAACATCCGGGGAAGTGAGCGCTATTTCGATATTCAACTGAACCGCCAGCGCCGTGACACTGCCCGAGATAAATTGGACTTGATATGAAAGCAATATGGAAAGATCAGATTGTCGCTGTAAGCGATGATACCGTTATCGTGGAAGGTAACCACTATTTCCCGGTCTCCAGCCTGAACAAGGCGTTTTTTAGCCCCAGCGAAACCAGAACGCATTGCCCCTGGAAAGGTGACGCCAGTTACTACTCACTTATTGTAGATGGCGACGAGAATGAGGATGCCGCTTGGTATTATGCTGAGCCTAAGGATGCGGCTGCCGAAACTAAAGATCGCGTTGCGTTTTGGCGAGGAGTAGCGATTGTTGAGTAAAACGCGGTCTTGTCGTCCTGTCATTTTTGGCCTTTTTTTACTGGCGTTCGTTATGCCTGCTATCGGGGCCGGGCTTGCAGAAGAGGTTGATCCGGTAGACGTCTCGCCCAAACAATTCAAAATCGACTTTGAAAACGACCATGTCCGCATTGTGAGCTATCACCTGCGACCCGGGGAGAGCGACAACTGGCACACTCATCCGGCTAAGGTGTCGGTGATTACCGGTGGTGGTTTATTACGCATTACCACAGCTGACGGGGAATCCTTTGAGGTCATTGAAGAGGCAGGTGCCGCCTCCTGGATGCCTGCCTTGGGTCGGCACTTTGCCGAGAATGTCGGTGATACTATGGTTAACATTGTGCTGGTGGAGATCAAATAGGCCGCACAGTAGGAGGGGGCTAGAAGCGGTTGTGACCGGTCTCAGAGCAAGGCAAAAGACGTCGCAGCTAAACTAAATTACTGAAACGGTTAGTATGAAAACTGAATTACTGGGTACCCAACTACCGATTATTCAAGCGCCAATGGCGGGCGTGCAAGGTCCCGAACTGGCGGCTGCTGTATCCAATGCCGGCGGCCTTGGTTCATTGCCTTGCGCGATGATTGATAGCGAGGCCCTGGAAGTCGCGCTGACAAAACTGCAGGTACTGACGAACAAACCCTACAACGTAAACTTTTTTTGCCATCAACACGTTGATCCGGCTGTCGGGCAACTCAGCGCATGGTCAGAAACACTGGCGCCGTATTTCAAAGAGCTGCAAGTTGCACCACCTGCTGCCAGTAGCTCGAGTTCTCGCGCGCCCTTCAACGAGACATCACTGGCAGTGTTGGAGCGCTTTTGTCCCGCTGTTGTCAGCTTTCATTTTGGTCTACCGGAAGCCGCTGCGGTTAAGGCGATACAGTCCTGGGGCGGTCGGGTGATTGCTACCGCAACAACGCTTGCCGAGGCGCGCTGGCTGCAGGAACATGGTGCCGATGGAATTATCGCTCAGGGTCTCGAAGCCGGAGGCCATCGCGGCAGCTTTCTCACCGACGATATGACCACGCAAGTTAGTACCTTTGCGCTGGTGCCGCAAATCTGCGCGGCGGTAGAGCTGCCGGTGATTGCTGCCGGTGGTATTGCCACTGCGGCTGGTGTGTCAGCGGCACTGAGACTGGGTGCCGCTGCGGTGCAGGTTGGCACTGCGTTTTTACTCTGTGATGAGGCCGCGACCAGTCCTTTACACCGCACCGCACTTAAAAGCGATGCCGCTAGACATACGGCCCTAACCAATGTTTTCACCGGGCGTCCGGCCCGGAGTATAGTTAATCGCCTGATCCGTGAGGTGGGCCCTTTTGCGCAGGCTGCTCCGGTGTTTCCGGCCGCAGCAATGGCCGTGTCAGCACTGCGTAGCGCTGCTGAACCTCTAGGCTCCACCGATTTTACGCCTCTATGGAGCGGCCAGAATGCCAGTGCCTGTCGGGAGGTTCCGGCAGCTGTGCTACTAAGCCAACTGGCAGAAGGGCTTTAGGCAAAGATCCCATGAATGTGCCATTGTCTGGCCATTCGATCCCGAAATATCCAGTAGTACTGACCATTGGCATCTTCCGCCACATAATAATCTCGGCTGACAGGATCAGCCCACCAGTTATCCTCGATGCGTTCCGGGCCGTAAATGAGTCGCAGAGCACCGTTCCAATAAAGCTGTGAGCCCCGCTGGTCCAGCCGTTGTGGCTTGGGCATTAACCAAAAAGGTCGCTGGGCGCAGTCCGGAGCGATATTGACTTGGTCGCTTGAATCGTCGCTGCCAGCCCGAGAAAACTTGTGAACGGCGTATTCCGGCAGGTGTTCATCGCGACAGCCCACCTTGGCGATGGCCTGTAGACCCAGACGGTTGCGCAGGCGATCCAGTAAGCTGTCCATGGGCTCCCGCTGAGCATTGGGGCAAAACAGATCAGCGCTCTCCAGCTGGTTGGGTTGTAATTGCTCACAATTTAGCATCAGGCCTTCCACGCCAATTTTTAATTGCTGGCGCTCCATATGGATACGCGTCAGGGCATACCAGCTTCGCCAGTCGCTGTGACTGCTGGTGCTGCGCACCGTCATGCTGTGCAAGCTGCGGTCTACGCCGATAAATTGCCAACATATTCCGCTCGTTCGAAGCTGGGTGTTACGCAGGAAGCGGCAGAGGGCTTGCAGCAGTAATTCCACTGCAGGTTGTAGCTCGTCGTTGGCCTTGACCTCGTAGCCGAACCAATAGGCATCACTGAAGGTGGCCGGCGGTTGATAGTCTGGCTGTAAATCCTCCCGCTTGCCTAATAGTTGTTGCAGGAAATGGGTAAATTCTTGACCACAGCGTCGCCCCAGCGCCTGAGTAGGCAGATTCAGTACATCGCCCAGAGTGTGTAAGCCGGCGCGGCGTAAGGAGTCGACCGTACGGGAAAATTCGTCTAGCAACTGGAGCGGCAGGGGTGCCAACCGTTGCTCTAATGACCGGTCAATTGCCATGGCGTCTACTTCGGCCGCGAAAGACAATAGCCAGGCGGCTTTTGGCGTTGGTGCCAAACCGTATTGAGCAAAATAGCCACGGCTGCTGATACCCGCGGCAACCTCAGCCAACAGCGTATCAAGCCCTCGGTAGAGGTTGAGGCAGCTGCCAATTTCAAGTTGCAGGCAATCCTCCCGCCAGGTGTACAGGCTGGGGCTGATGCTGTAGGCCCAACAGCACAGTTGCTGCAGGCAGCGCTGTTCAGCGGCCGTGTCTCGCTCCAGTAGTTGCACCGCCTGGGACTCGGCCAATGCCCGCACTGTGGCGGTGCCCATGCCTTGCTCGATACCAAGCGTGGCGGCGCTGTCGTTGGCCCTTATCACCCGCTGCTGGGCAAGCACCACTATAGGTTGGTCTTCAGAGCGATTCAGGCACTGCAGGGGCAGTTGGCTGAAGCGCAGGCATAACCACAGGCTCATGGGTTACCCCCGGCGCCATGGGCGTGGGCATGGAAAAGCAGCGAGTAGTAATGATAGTTTAATAGTACTGTACATATATACAGTATTAGCGAAGTGCTACCCATTGTCCATGAGATTAGTTCATAGTGGATATTGCCGCCCGCTTACGCCATCATTCGCGTCCGCCGCGTGGGCCCCTTGATTGCCAGACACCCTATTACTTGCCCAAAGAGGTGCCAGATGAATCGCACACCCAAATTACTCGCACTCTTGTGTGCTGGCGCTTTGATATTGACCGCCTGCTCCAAAGAAGACGCAGTAAAAATACCCGCTACCGCCGGAATTGAATCTGCGGCAATGCCTGCGCTTCAGCAAACAGCAACGGTCAAGTTCCGCGTCTTTCTTGATGAGAACTATGCCGTCGATATGGCGCGTTACCCTTACAGTGCCAGTTATCGGGGCGACAAATCCCAGCACGATAAGTGGAATTCTGAGGCCGAATCCTTCCTGCAGGAAAGCCGTGAGATCGATGAGGCCAGGTTGGCGCAGCTGGCCGCTTTTGATATGCAGGACCTGGAGGGCTCGTTGGCTCTGTCCATGGAACTGTATCAACTTGACCTTGAGCGCAACCTGTCCAGCGACAATTTTCGCCACCACCATCCGATAATTACCCAGCATCGTGGCCCCCATACCTCAATGGTCAGTAATCTCATTAACATTCACCAAGTGAACGATGTTGCCGACGCCGAAGCTTACATCGGTCGTCTTGAAAAGGTCGGTATCTGGTTCGATCAGGTCATCGAACAGATGCGAATTCGGCAGCAAAAGAGCTTTCTACTGGCGAACTGGCAATACCCTAAAATTATTCAGGCTTCACAGAATGTGATTGTCGGTGCGCCCTATGATAAGTCCGGACAGGATTCTTCTTTGTGGGCAGATATTCAGGAAAAAATCGCTGCTCTGAATATAGCTCCTGAACAACAGGAGCAGCTATTACAACCTGCCCGCGCTGCCTTACTGAATGTTGTTAAGCCGGCCTACGAGCGTTTGATTGCAGAGCTGGAGCTGCAGTCGGCACTGGCCTCCGATGCCGATGGCGTGTGGAAGTTCGATAATGGCGACGCTTTTTATGCTGAACTGTTGCGGTGGTACACCACCACAGATTTGTCAGCTGAGGAAGTCCACAACATTGGTTTGCGTGAAGTGGAGCGGATTCACGGTGAGATGCAAGCCATCATGGATCAAGTTGAATTTAAAGGTTCACTCGCCGACTTCTTCCTCTTTATTAGGGAAGAACCCCGTTTTTATTATCCGGATACCGATGAAGGAAAGGCGCAATATCTTGCTGAGGCTGTTCGTCTGATTGATGTGATACGCGAAGATTTACCGACTGTTTTTGGTTTGCTGCCGAAGGCAGAGCTGGTGGTTAAGCGCGTCGAATCCTTTCGCGAGCAATCTGCGGGAACCGCATTTTACAATGGCCCGCCGGCAGATGGATCGCGCCCGGGTATTTACTATGCCAACCTGTATCGCATGAGTGATATGCCGAAGTATAAAATGGAGGCGCTGGCCTATCATGAGGGCGTGCCGGGTCATCATATGCAGCGTGCGATTAGTGCGGAGCTCACCGCAGTCCCGGATTTTCAGAAGTACATTGGCTTTACCGCGTACACCGAGGGTTGGGGGCTTTACTCCGAGCTGCTCGCCAAGGATATGGGTTACTACACCGATCCCTATGCCGATTTTGGCCGTTTGACCATGGAGCTGTGGCGCGGCTGTCGTCTGGTCGTTGATACGGGTATCCACAGCAAACGCTGGACTCGCAAGGCAGCTATTGATTATCTGGTTGAGAATACGCCGAGTGCGGTGACAGAAGCGACCAAGGCCATTGAGCGTTATATTGCCATGCCGGGACAGGCTACGGCCTACATGATTGGCAAGATGAAAATTCTCGAATTGCGTGAGAAAGCGCGAGCAGAGCTGGGCGAAGACTTCGATATACGCCAATTTCACGATATAGTGCTCAAAGATGGTGCAGTGCCGCTGAGCATTCTTGAGCGGAAAATTGACGAAATGATCGCTGAGGTGAAATCCGCCTAGACCCCTGTGTTCTCCAGTAGGTAAGTAATAATCACCTTGATCAGAAATCCCAGGATGCCCATGGTCAGGCCTGCGTAGAGGATTACAGTGCCAAACTTGCCAGCATGGCTGCGCTTGGCCAGGTCCCAGACGATAAAAAACATAAACAGAATGAGCGCGCCTACACCCAAAGTAACACCGTAATCGGAGAGCTACTTATCCATATTGGCGTAGACTCGTACTGCTGGCAGGCCTGGCGATCAGCTCTTACTGGTAGGCGCCATGAGAGGGTTGTGACTGTCCCTGGCCCTGCCAGACCGGTAATTCCCACAGCTGAGGCTGTTGTGGTACGTCCTCTGAGGGCGGTAGATCGATATCGATAGCCTGCTTGCCGCCACGCTGCTTGAGAATATGCACCTTGCGGTATTCACGCATCTGCAGTCGCAAGCTGGCTGGAGAGGAGTTGTGGGCGGCCTGATTGGGTCGAAATAGCACTGACAGAGCATCGCCGCCGCTGGCCGCCAGTTGCAGTTTGCGTAATTCACTATAGCGATACTCATTGGCACCCAGCCAGCTGAAGACGGCACTGCAGGTGCCGCTGCGCAAGGCCTGTTCGGTACTCCACAACAAATCCTCCCGGTTCTGGGGGTGTACCAGTAATACCTGTTGCGTATCGATACCTCGCGCCGCCAGCAGGGGCGCGTAAGGGATATAGGGGGGGGCAATAAAAGCCTGCCAGCGGCCCTTGGCACTCAGTTTTTCCATGGCGGGTAGGAACAGACCCATGGCACCCATACCGCAGCCGTCGCTAAGTAGTTCAATAGTGCTGCTAAGGGGTAATCCGCCTTGATAAAGACCTGAATCGAGAGTGCTATAGCCGCTGGACAGCGTGCTTTGGCCATGTCGGTCACTGTTGGCCGGGTCGCCGCTGTACTGCAGAAGATTGTGGTGGCCGCGCCAGGTATCACGGCGATTAATGATTTTTTCGAGTGCGTCGTTCATGGATTTTTACCTCTGGGGCGAATACTTAAATACACTGTATATATGTACAGTATATGTGAAATACCGCCAATGCAAGCATGAGGCCGTTGTAAATGTTGCCATTGCCCACGGCCTGTCGCCTTACGGCGCAGGTGCCTTGGTGCTCAGCTAGAGGGACGCGCGAGTGCCAGCATCAGGTCTTCGAGGTTGTCCCAGGGGTTAACGTCAGCAAAGCCTTTGATACTGCCGTCAGTTTTTGATGCCATGGCCAGCAGTGCGCCCAGAGACTCCAGAGTGTGGCGGGAGAGGGCGGATTGCATCAGGCCCATGCGGTTGTTCCACACTCGCTTGGCAGTGAGTGCCTGCTGCGGATTCTGGCCACGATCGCATTCAACCTGCACTTCATAGAGTGTGCGAATTTCCCGCGCCAGTGCCCACAATATGACAGTCGGTTCACTGCCTTCCCCGCGCAGGCCGTGTAACATTTTCAGGCTGTTGGCGGGGTTTCCGTTGAGAGCGGCATCGGTCATTTCAAACAGGTTGTAGCGTGCGTTGTCGAGCACGGACTGAGTGACGTTCTCTGCGGTGATGTAATTATTCTTTGCGAGTAGCTTTAGCTTCTCGACTTCCTGCACTGCCGCCAGCAGATTTCCCTCAACCCGGTCGGCCAGTAGCTGCACGGCGTCGCGATCAATCTGCATGCCGGCATTGGCCACCCGCTGTTGCAGCCAGCGCGGCAAGTCCTTCGCGCCCACCGGCCACACCTGCACAGTGGCGCCCACCTTATCCAGGGCCTTGTACCATTTACTGTTGGTGGATTGCTTATCGATTTTGCCGGCGACTAACATCAGTACATCGTCACCGCCCGCCAGTTCCAGGTATGCACACAGGGCTTTACTGCCGTCGGCCCCGGGTTTACCGCTGGGTAGGCGAATTTCAACCAGCTTGCGCTCGGCAAACAAGGACATGCTGGTGGCGTGCTGCATAATTTCCTGCCAGTCGAAGCGGCTGACGCCGGCGTCGACCACTTCCCGCTCGGTGCAACCCTGCTCGCGGGCATGCTGCCTGATCAGGTCTGCACACTCCTGAACCAGCAGGGTTTCGTCGCCACTAACGACATAGACCGGTAACAACTGTTGTTGCAATTGGGCGGCGAGCTTCTCGGGGTAAACGCGCATTATTGAGTGCTGGCGGCGTAGAAACCTATGCGACGCATAATTTGCTGGGCCAGTTCGTTGCGCATCTCGGTTTTGAGAATTCGAATCTCCTCGGACTTGCCCACAACATTGCGCGGATCATTTTCCATCTGCTTGATAACAACGGCACCAGAGTCGCCAATTTCCTCAGTACCATTGACGGCCAAAACGCTGAAATTCGTTTTCATGGTCAGTTCAAATTCGGCGGCTCTGGCTTCGGCGTTGAGCGACAGGTTACGTTGACTGAAACCTTCGGGTCCCAGTATTAAAATATAGGCTGCTTCGTCTTTGCCCACCCATATTATGCCATTGGCTGAGAATCGCGCCTGGATTGCGCGGCTGAATTCGCTGTTGGGGTTGGCGGTGACCAGGTTCATCTGTTGCCAGGAGGGCGGCAGCGCTGTCGCCGTGTTTTTGCCCCGCAACTGAAACCCGCAGCCTGCAATGAAAAGGCTTAGTCCGACGACCATCGTCAGGCGCGACAGCAGGTGAGTCAGTGGCTGCATCATAGTGGGCTCTCGAAGGCGATTAGTTGGCAACAATATTCACCAATTTGCCAGGTACGACAATGACTTTGCGTACGGTGGCGTCGGCGATAAACCGCTGCACATTGTCTTGCTCCAGCGCCAGCGACTCAATGGTCGTTTTATCCGTGTCTGCACTAACTGTCATCTTGGCGCGAACCTTGCCATTGACCTGTATCACAATGTTTATGCTGTCACGAGTCAGTGCGGTTTCATCTACGACGGGCCAGGGGGCATTCATGACCTCGCCATTGCCGCCCAGTTGCTGCCACAAATAGTGGCTGGCATGGGGCACGATCGGACACAACATTAACACCACAGCATGTAGCGCTTCACCGATAACCGTTTGATCCTGGGGGTCGCCGGTATTCAGCTTGCCCACTTCGTTGCACAGTTCCATTACCGCGGCGATAGCGGTGTTGAAGGTCTGGCGACGCCCGTAGTCGTCACTAACCTTGGCGATAGTCTCATGGGTTTTACGTCTCACGGCTTTCTGCGCGTCGTTCAGTGCAGCTGAATCGAAGACCACAGAAACATCGGCCTCAAGATGACTGGCCACCAGTTTCCACAGGCGTTTGAGGAACCTATTGGCGCCTTCTACCCCTGAGTCAGACCATTCAAGAGATTGCTCAGGCGGTGCGGCAAACATGCTGAACAGTCGCACGGTATCGGCACCGTAACGATCAATAAGTGATTGGGGATCTACCGTATTGCCCTTGGATTTAGACATCTTGGCACCGTCTTTTAACACCATGCCCTGTGTCAGCAGGCGAATAAAAGGCTCGTCCGAACTCAGCAGGCCTTCATCGCGCATCAGCTTGTGGAAGAATCTTGCGTACAGAAGGTGCAAAATAGCGTGTTCGATACCGCCTACGTACTGATCAACTGGCGCCCAGTAGTCGGCATCACTGTCGAGCATCGCCTCATCGTTGCCGGCACTGGCGTAGCGGGCGTAATACCAGGAGGACTCCATGAAGGTATCAAACGTGTCGGTTTCGCGGGTTGCGCTGCCGCCACAGCTGGGGCACTCCGTTTGATAAAACCCCGCCATTTTTTTGATCGGTGAGCCTACGCCCTCGAACGCGACGTCGGTAGGTAGCACCACAGGCAGGTCTTTGTCCGGCACCGGTACCGCGCCACATTTATCGCAGTTGATAATAGGAATGGGCGCGCCCCAGTAACGCTGGCGTGAAATACCCCAATCCCGCAGACGGAAGTTGACTGTGCGCCGGCCCTTGCCCTCGGCTTCCAATTCGTCAGCAATGGCGTTGAAGGCAGCTTCGAATGGCAGTCCAGTGAACGTGCCAGAATTTACCAGTAAACCCTTATCGATAAATGCAGCGGTTGCTAAATCACAGCTTTCGTCGCCCTCGGGCGCAACTACCTGCAAAATAGGTAATTGATACTTAGTGGCGAATTCCCAGTCGCGCTGATCGTGGCCCGGTACCGACATGACTGCGCCTGAGCCGTAGCTCATCAATACAAAATTGGCGACCCATACAGGCACTTGTTCACCGGTTAATGGGTGGGCAGCGGTGGCGCCGGTATCCATGCCCAGTTTTTCCATGGTGGCAATTTCGGCTTCTGCCACTTTGATGTTGCTTTGGGCTTCGATAAAAGCGGCCAACTCAGGGTTGGTCTCGGCCGCGCTACCGGCTAGCGGATGCTGTGGGGCTACCGCAACATAACTGACCCCCATCAGGGTGTCGGGCCGGGTGGTGTATACGCTCAGAGCGGAACCATCGGCGAGAGTAAAATCCAGATCCACGCCTTCAGAGCGGCCAATCCAGTTGCGCTGCATGGTGCGCACCTGTTCCGGCCATTGATCCAGTTTGTCCAGGTCGTTCAATAACTGGTCGGCATAGGCGGTGATTTTGAAAAACCACTGATCGATATTGCGCCGCTCAACCGGGTTATCGCAGCGCCAACAGCAGCCATCTACTACTTGTTCATTGGCCAGCACGGTCTGGTCAGTTTCGCACCAATTGACCTCGGCCTGCTTCTTGTAGGCCAGGCCTTTGTCGAACATGCGGGTAAAAAACCACTGTTCCCAGCGGTAGTAGTCGGGGTTACAGGTGGCAAACTCCCGATCCCAGTCGTAGGCAAAGCCCAGTCGCTGCAGTTGGACACGCATGTAGTCGATGTTTTCGGCGGTCCACCGTGCGGGAGGCACATTGTTCTGAATGGCCGCGTTCTCGGCGGGCAAACCGAACGCGTCCCAGCCCATGGGCTGCAGCACATTTTTGCCCAGCATACGCTGGTAGCGGGCGATGACATCGCCAATGGTATAGTTGCGAACGTGACCCATGTGGAGCTTGCCACTGGGGTAAGGGAACATGGCCAGGCAGTAGAATTTTTCCCGGGCGTCATCTCGTTGGACGGCGAAACTGTTGCTGTCCAGCCAGTGTTTCTGGACTGTCTGCTCGACGTCTTGCGGGGTGTATTTGGGGTCCATTATCGCGCTTTTTCCGTGTCCAAAGACCGTGCGGGTCGACTCGTAAAGCTGATTTTGTCAGCGCTCCGCCGCGTTCTGCACGGTAAAAAATGAGAGTCGAATTCTACCAGCAAATGCGGCTATCGGCGATGGTCGTCGATATGACCAATTGCACATTTGTTGATCCGAGCCGTCGCGGATGGGCAGAAGCCGGGACTCAGACGTCTTCGCGCCAGAACACCCGATACATCAGCATCATCAGCAGCAGCCCAAGAAAGCTGCCGCCAATGACGACCTTCGAGCCGAAGCTACCGAAGGGGGTGCGCCCCAGCATGACTTCAGCTTCACCGTATAGGGTGGTTTCCATGAACTGATCGGTACGGGCGACAATTTGCCCGCGGTGATTGATGATAGCGGACACCCCGTTGTTGGTGCCGCGCAAAAGATACCGGCCATTTTCCAGCGCCCGCATTTGCGCCATTTGCAGGTGTTGCAGTGGGCCAATGGAGTTGCCGAACCAGCTGTCGTTACTGATAGTGATTAATATATCGGCTTCCCGAGCGCCTTTGGCGACCAGGTCCGGGTAAACGATCTCATAGCAAATATAAGGCGCCACCCGGTAGGCGCCAGCACGCAGCGGCGGCTGATCTTTTGCTCCGGCGGAGAAGTTCGACATGGGCAGATCAAAAAATGCGATCAGGCCACGTAGCCACGACTCCATCGGTACGTACTCGCCAAACGGAACAAGTCGCTGTTTGTCGTAGCTACCTTCGCCCATACCCAGGGACACGATGCTGTTGTAGTAGGTGTCACCATCTTTAGAGCGAGTCGGAATGCCGGTGATCAGGGTGGATTCGGTGACCGCAGCCTGCTTGGCGATAGGGTCGAGAAAATTCCGCGCTCGGTGGTAAGCGTTGGGGATGGCGGATTCGGGCCAAAGGATGATGTCATTACCATAGCTGCTGCGTATCGCCTTAGAGTAGCGGGCCAGAATCGCTTCATATTGACGCCGGTCCCATTTGTCTTGTTGTGGAATATTGGGCTGATAGAGCGCCACCGTGAGTGGAAGCTCACTAGCCCGGTCCACCCATTCAATCGGCTTGAGTACACTGCCGCCTATCCACAGCGTGGCGATTAGGCCCATATACGTCATGGTGGACACCGCCTGACGGCTACGCCAGCCCAGAAACAGAGAGATACCGGTTAAGGCGCAGATAAAGGATAAGCCGTAAACGCCCAGTACTGGTGCCCAGCCGGCGATCCAGGTATCGACATGGGCATAACCGAGATAGAGCCAGGGGAAACCGGTTAGCAACCAACTGCGCAACCATTCAAATACCACCCACAGCGCAGGAAATCCCAATAACATGCCCCCCGGTAGCCACCTTATCCAACGCACATAGCACCAGGCAAAAAGGCTGTGCAGCAACGCCAGACCCCCGCAAAACAGGGCGGTGAGCAACACCGCCAGCGGCACACTGGCGAAACCGTATACGTGGATGCTGATATAAACCCAGGACGCGCCGCTGCCAAACAGCCCCAGGCCAAACAGCCAGCCCCGCCATAGTGCCTGCCCAGTGGAGCAGGTACACAGCAGATAACCATAAAGAGCACAGCTGACGATGCCAGCCGGCCACATAGAGAATGGCGCCAACGATAAAGTGATCAAGGCGCCGGCCATTGGCGCCAGTATCAGCACCAGCAGTGGATGCAATGAAGGTGCGCTACTGTTAGTTGCAGTTTGTGAGTAGGCTGACGGCATTCAGCCCGTTATTCCGGGGGGCGTATGCGCAGGCTATGGATCTTGCGCTGGTCTGCGTTAATTACCTTGAACTCGAAGTTTTCTATGTTGGTGACTTCGTTGCGGTTGGGCAGGTGCCCAAAAGCTTGCAGTACCAGCCCGCCAATGGTGCCGAACTCTTCTTCGCTGAATCTGGCGCCAAAATAGTCGTTGAAGTCGTCGACCGGTGTTAGCGCTTTGACAAAATAATCCTGTTCGCTAATTTTTCGAATAAACAGATCTTCCTGGGCGTCGGTTTCGTCTTCGATTTCACCAACGATTTCCTCCAGTACATCTTCAATAGTGACCAGTCCTGCAACACCACCATACTCGTCAATAACAATGGCCATATGATTGCGGTTTTCGCGAAATTCTCGCAGTAAAACATTCAAGCGTTTACTTTCGGGTACCACCACCGTTTGGCGCAATAGCTCGGTAACTTTGAGGCTGGCCTGGTCTTCATTAAGGATCTGCGGTAACAAATCCTTGGCGAGTAAAATGCCCAATATATCGTCCAGGCTTTCATCTATTACTGGGTAGCGCGAGTGAGCAGAGCTGATGATCTGGGGGAGAATTTCCTCCAATGTTTGATCCGCCTTTATTACCACCATTTGCGAGCGTGGGATCATAATATCCCGCGCCTGCATGTCGCTGACCTTCATTGCGCCTTCGATAATGCTGCGCGCGTCTTCATCAATAACTTCATTTTCCGCGGCGACGGAGAGAACGTCTTCGAGGTCCGCCCGGGTACGGGGCTCGCTAGAGAACAGATGAGAGATTTTTTCAAGCCAGGACTTTTCCTCTGGCTCGCTGTTAAATCGGTCTTCGCTCATGGTGCTCAGTGCTCCTGGCTCGGATAGCCGGCATAGGGACAAGGATAGTTGAGTATCTCGAGGATTTCCGTTTCCAAGGTTTCCATTACCAGTGCTTCTTTGTCGATGATATGGTCATAGCCCAGCAGGTGCAGCGTGCCGTGCACCGTCATATGGGCCCAGTGAGCCGTCAGGGTTTTGCCCTGTATTTGTGCCTCACCGCGCACCACCGGAGCACAGATAACAATGTCGCCAAGCATCGGCACATTTATATCTTCAGGTAGATCGGCGGGGAATGAAAGAACGTTGGTGGTGCCATATGTATTGCGGTAACTGCTGTTGAGTTCAGCCATCTCGGCTTCATCGACGAGACGCACGCTGACCTCGGCCTCCTCTTTGTGCGGCTCGCAGTGGCTCAGTGCGGTGTTTATCCAGCTTCTTATGTCGCCCTGTTCGGGGACGGGTTCGGTGCTGGCGCTTTGAATATCCACTGTCAAATTCATCTCTGGGTCTTGTCGAGAGACGTGTTGCTGTCTTCGTGGGCGTCATACGCCTCGACGATGCGCTGCACCAGAGGATGGCGGACTACGTCTTTATTGGCAAACCAGGTGAAACCGATGCCGTCAACGTCGGGCAATATCTTGCTCACGTGAGTGAGACCGGATTGGGTGCCCCGTGGCAGGTCAGTTTGAGTGGCATCGCCGGTGATCACCGCAGTGGAACCAAAACCGATACGCGTCAGGAACATTTTCATCTGCTCGCGGGTGGTGTTCTGTGCTTCATCGAGAATGATGAAAGCGTCGTTGAGCGTGCGGCCGCGCATGAAGGCCAGCGGTGCAACCTCAATAATATTACGTTCGATGTAGTTGTTAACTGTTTCAAAGCCCAGCATTTCATAGAGTGCATCATATAAGGGACGTAAGTAGGGGTCGATTTTCTGGCTTAAATCTCCGGGTAAAAATCCGAGCTTTTCACCCGCTTCAACGGCGGGCCTAACCAGCAGAATGCGCCGTACCCGTTCTTCCAACAACGCCTCGACACCGCAGGCCACGGCCAGAAAAGTCTTACCAGTGCCCGCGGGACCAATGCCGAAACAGATGTCGTTGTGTTTTACCGAGCGCACATAGGCTTGCTGATTTTTGCCTCGCGGTTTAATCGTGGAGCGTTTGGTGCGAATGATCTGGATGGCTTCTACCGGCTTGTTGTCGTCGACGGCGACCAGGCTATCTGGATCTGTGTGCTGTAACTGCAGGTGTAGGGATTCTGGAGTCAGGCTGACGCCCTGGCACACCTCGGCGTACAAATGTATTAGCAATGCTCTGGCGGCAACCACGTTGACCGTGGGTCCACTGACTGAGAACTGGTTGCCTCGTGCGCTGACAGTAACCCCCAGACGCTGCTCGATCTGGCGCAGGTGGGCATCTAGCTGGCCACACAATATGGCCAGATGACGGCTATCATTAGGTTCAAGAGTGAGGCCTTGCTGTATCGAAGGCTGGGTAGATGCTTGTTTAATGGGTTCGTTATTCAAATGAGTCTTCAGCCGCGTACGGCATTAAGGTTAAGTTCAAAGGATATACTGGAATTCGATGACGTCAACTTTGAGCGCCTCAGCCCCCTAGACTAGGGTCCCGCGTAGGGAGTTTGGCAGCGCTTCATAGACATCGACACTAGCAAAGTTGCCGATCAGGCTTTGGTTGCTACAGGAAAAGTTGACTACTCGATTGTTCTCGGTACGGCCCTGTAATTGGCCGGGATCCTTTTTGGAGACGCCGGTTACCAGGATTTTCTCGCGATTGCCCACCATGTCCCTGCTGATTTTTTGTGCTTGCTGAAGGATACGAGTCTGCAATATTTTTAGGCGCTGCTTCTTGGTCTCTTCGTCGGTGCTGTCAGGCAGGTCTGCTGCTGGCGTTCCCGGTCTGGCGCTGTAGACGAAACTGAAAGAGGTATCAAAACCAATGTCTTCAATGAGTTTCATGGTGGCACTGAAGTCGGCCTCAGTCTCGCCCGGAAAACCAATAATGAAATCTGAAGATATGCTGATATCGGGGCGAATCTTACGCAGTCTGCGGATTTTTGACTTGTATTCCAGAGCGGTATGTCCGCGCTTCATGGCCATTAAGATGCGATCCGACCCACTTTGCACGGGTAAGTGAAGATGGTTCACCAGCTTCGGTATTTCTGCGTAGGCATCAATCAATGCATCGGAAAACTCGACCGGATGAGAGGTGGTGTAGCGAATTCTTTCGATGCCGGGAACCTGTGCGACCAGTGCCAGAAGCTCGGCAAAGTCTACCATTTCAGCCAGATGGTTATCGCCGCGGTAGGCGTTAACATTCTGGCCCAGTAGGTTGACCTCGCGCACACCACCGGTGGCCAGGTGAGCGATTTCGGCGATCACGTCATCCACTGGCCGAGACACTTCCTCACCGCGGGTATAAGGCACTACGCAGAAGGTGCAATATTTGCTACAGCCTTCCATGATTGAGACAAAAGCGGAGGGGCCTTCGACTTTCGGGTCGGGTAAACGGTCAAATTTCTCGATCTCGGGAAAGCTGACGTCCACGACCATAGTGCCGCCAGGTCCGCGCTGGTCCATCATTTCGGGCAGGCGGTGAAGGGTCTGGGGGCCAAATACTAGATCGACATAGGGTGCACGTTTGCCAATTTCCGCGCCTTCTTGGCTAGCTACGCAGCCGCCTACGCCAATAATCACGTTCGGATTCTTCTGCTTCAAGTGTTTCCAACGGCCCAACTGATGAAATACTTTTTCTTGGGCTTTTTCCCTTATAGAACAAGTATTTAGCAGCAATACATCGGCGTCCTCGGGGTTATCCGTGGGCACCAGATCATGGCTTTCTTCCAACAGGTCACGCATACGCGCCGAGTCATACTCGTTCATCTGGCAACCATGGGTCTTTATGTACAGTTTCTTGCTCACTGATTGCTTGCTCGCGGCGGACCGCAGGCCTATCCTCTGGGTGTGGAAACGGGCAGCAGATTATACAGAGTTGTCGCCTTTAAACACAGTTCGAATGGAGTCCGGGGGCTGGAATTTCCTGTCCGGGGTGGTAATATTGCCGCCCCCCGAAATCCGGGTGGGTAAAAATTGGCGCAACGGCGCATCGGCGCTATCGCATGAGGCAAGAATGGCAAATTATCCCGTTTACAAGGTGATCTTTCAGAACGGTAACCAGGTGTTCGAAGTGTTCGCCAAGCAAATCTATCAGAGCGATATGTGGGGCTTTATCGAGGTAGAGGAGTTTCTGTTCGGTGAGCGCTCACAGATACTGGTAGATCCCAGCGAAGAAAAGCTCAAAAATGAGTTCAATGGCGTCAAACGCAGCTATATTCCACTGCAAGCCATTATTCGCATTGATGAGGTCGACAAAGAAGGTACAGGCAAAGTTTCTGACACGAAGAGCGGCGATAGCAATGTTGCCAGTTTTCCTTTCGCCGGCATTCAGCCGGGTCATCAGGGCAGCGAGGAATAAGCTACGCGGCCTTCAGAGTCCATTTTTAATTCGTCAGAAACCGACCTCGCCGGATAACAACTGACACTCCAATCAGCGCAACGCCTGCCTGACAGGCGCCAGCTTTACGCACAGAGCAAAGGCCTTAACAGTGGTCTGCACTTCTGACAGCGACGGAAAGGTGGGAGCCAGGCGAATATTAGCGTCCTGCGGATCTTTACCGTAAGGGTAGGTCGCGCCTGCCGGCGTCAAATCCAGTGAAAGCTGCTGTTCCTGTAATTCCAGATATGTCTGCTCCAGTGCGTTCAGTTCCTTTTTAAGCTGATTGGTACCGGCCTGCTCAATGTGCACTGGGTAATCCCTCTATGTACTACTATTGAGTCGATGATGACAATTTTCAATGAACGAGTATACCGCCGCCAGTTTGACGCCGGTAAGGGGACTATTGGATTTCCGGCTTGAAAAGTCGCCTGTCTCCCCCATATCTATAGGATGAAAATGAACATCAAGGTTGGCAACAATGAGTGATCACGAATGGCCCGATGAGGCGGAACTGGTTGAACCAGAGGCCGGCGCGCATACCCCTGCAGTGGCTGACGAAGTTCTACCCGACACGCTTTACCTGATGCCCATTCCCAACCGCCCATTCTTTCCCGGGCAAGTTCAGCCGATAGCGCTGAATCCGGATGAGTGGGGCAGTACTTTGGCAGCGGTTGATGCCGCGGGCAATGGCTTGATTGGCTTGTCGTATGTAGAGGGGGCTGATCCGGACAGCACGGACAAACGAAATTTTCCCGAAATTGGTTGTGCGGTTCGTCTTCATAAACCGCCTGTGCATGCCGATAGCGCCGGTCAGTTTTTGGCGCAGGGGGTTAGTCGGTTTCGAATTGTACGTTGGCTGAATGACAAGCCTCCTTACCTGGTGCAGGTGGAATACCCACGCAGCCAGGGAGATCGGGGCTCAGATGAAATCAAAGCCTACGCAATGGCGCTGATTAAGGAAATCAAAGAACTCATCCCGCTCAACCCACTGTACAGCGAAGAGCTGAAAACTTATCTGGCCAATTTCAATCCTAATCAGCCCAGTTTGCTGGCGGATTTCTCGGCAGCATTGACCACGGCTTCAGGGGATTCGTTACAGGAAATTCTGGATACTTTGCCGCTGCGTTCGCGCATCGAAAAGGTGCTCAAGCTGCTGCGCAAAGAGCGTGAAGTGGCTGAATTGCAGGGTCAGATCACCCGTCAGGTCAACGAAAAGGTCTCGGATCAGCAGCGCGAATTTTTTCTCCGTGAACAGCTCAAGATCATCCAGAAAGAACTGGGTATATCGAAAGACGATCGAACCTCTGACGAGGAGACGTTTGCCGAACGTATCGCCAATCTGGAGATGCCCGAGGCTGTGGCAAAACGAATTGAAGACGAGATGCACAAGCTGTCAGTGCTAGAAGCTGGCTCGCCGGAATATGGCGTAACCCGCAACTATCTCGACTGGGCAACCTCGGTGCCCTGGGGTGTTTTATCAGAAGACAACCTGGAACTGAAATATGCTCGCACAGTGCTCAACGAACATCACGAGGGCCTCGAGGATGTAAAGGATCGCATCCTGGAATTTCTAGCCGTAGGGTCTTTTCGCGGTGAAATAGCGGGCTCCATACTGCTATTAGTTGGCCCGCCAGGTGTTGGTAAAACCAGTATCGGTCGCTCTGTTGCCGATGCACTGGGCCGTGAATTCTATCGCTTTAGTTTGGGTGGGATGCGTGATGAAGCTGAGATTAAAGGCCATCGTCGCACGTATATTGGCGCCATGCCGGGCAAGTTGGTGCAGGCGCTCAAGGACGTTCAGGTGTCCAATCCGGTTATTATGCTGGACGAAATCGACAAGATTGGCGCGTCCTACCAGGGCGATCCAGCCTCCGCATTGCTGGAGGTACTAGACCCTGAACAGAACAGTGAATTTCTCGACCACTATCTCGACTTGCGGCTAGATTTGTCCAAGGTGTTATTTATCTGCACCGCCAACCAACTGGATACCATACCCGGACCACTGCTGGATCGTATGGAGACCCTGCGGTTGTCGGGTTATGTGGCGGAGGAAAAGCTTTCCATTGCGCGCAAACATCTGTGGCCAAAACAGCTGGCGCGCCACGGTCTATCTGCTGGCCAACTGAAGATCAATGATGCCGGACTAAAATATGTTATTGACTCCTATTGTCGGGAAGCGGGTGTGCGGATGCTGGAAAAACAGCTGTCTCGCATTATGCGCAAATCCATAATGCAGATTCTGGAGAGCAGAGAAGAGAGGCTGCGGGTCGGTAAAAAAGATATCGATCGACTGCTGGGCATGCCGCCGTTTCAACCAGACAAGCCCTTGCGCGGCGTGGGCGTTGCCACTGGCCTTGCATGGACTTCCATGGGCGGTGCCACCCTGGCTATTGAGTCCTCTCAAATTCACACCCTAAATCGCGGTTTCAAAATGACCGGACGGCTTGGCGACGTGATGAAGGAATCTGCCGAAATTGCCTATAGCTACGTTGTCGGTAACCTCAAACATTATGGCTGCGATCCGGATTTCTTTGATATGAGCATGGTGCATTTGCACGTGCCCGAAGGCGCAACTCCTAAAGATGGTCCGAGTGCTGGAGTCACTATGGCGACGGCTCTCGTTTCGTTGGCGCGTAAGGAACGTATCAAGCGGCCTTTAGCGATGACGGGTGAACTGAGTTTGACCGGGCAGGTTTTACCCGTTGGCGGTATCCGTGAAAAGGTAATTGCCGCGCGGCGTAGCAAGATCATGGAATTAATATTGCCGCATGCGAATAAACGGGACTTTGAGGAGTTGCCGGAATATCTACGCGAGAATATTAATGTGCATTTTGCGCGAACCTATCGCGAGGTGTTCGAGTATGTGTTCCATGAGCATCGGCTGGATAAATCGCTTCATTAATTACTAACATTCAGGCGGCTGTGCAGCGCGCAATGTCTGCCTCTGCTAGGAGTCTAAAGGTCTCCACTTTCCTGGTGCCGTGGCGGTCACTACAGCCCTGGTCGGAGCGGGATGCCCCTCAACAGTTCTCGAATTATCAACCGGATCCAGAAAATCACTCAAAGAATGAAACGTCATCCAATCGGTAGAACGCTGTTCTTCTGTTGAGGTGGCATTCACGTCAATGACCTGTGGGTTTTCAAAACCCACTTTTTCCAGCCAAATCTTCAAGGTATCAGTACTAGGCAAAAACCAGACGTTGCCCATGCGGGCATAACGGCCTGTGGGTAAGAGCGTATCGCCTGGGCCGCCTTCGATAATCAGTGTTTCCAACACCAGCTGGCCGCCGGGGCGGAGACTATCGCGCAGTTCCATCAAGTGATCCATGGGGGAGCGGCGGTGGTATAAAACCCCCATTGAAAATACGGTATCAAACGCTTTTAGCTTAGGTGGCAGGTGCTCGATACCCAGGGGCAGCACCCAGATATTACTTTGTTGCAGGTACTTTTGCAGTGCCCAGAATTGCACAACGAACAGGGGAGTGGGGTCTATGCCGATGACTTCGCGGGCACCCTCGCCGAGCATACGCCAGCAGTGGTAGCCGCTGCCGCAGCCGACGTCGAGTACCCGCCTGCCGGTGAGGTTGTCGACGCTGTCGCGCAGGCGATCCCATTTCCAGTCGGAGCGCCACTCGGTGTCAATGTGTTGGCCGAAAAGTTCATAGGGGCCTTTACGCCAGGGATGCAGGTCTTTCAGTGCTGTTTCGAGTTGATCACTTAACTGTTCGGGCAATGGGGATTGACTGCTGGCACCGACTTTTGAGTTGTTGATCTGCACGGCGTCAACGTCGATATCGGGGAGAGCGTCGAGTGCCTGTAGCCAACGAGCCAGATCGCCATAGCGCTTCCGCGAAAGTCCGGCGGCAATCTGTTCGGGTAGTAAAGTGGCCCAGGGAGATAAATCGCCATCGCTCCACTCAGTGATTAGTCTCTGATAGTCGATCATTTCAGCGCGACGAGAGAGGCGAAGTTAAAGCACTGAAACCAGACGTCGCAGCTGCTGAATCCAGCCTGGGCGATACGCTGGCGGTGTTGTTTAAGGGTTTCAGGGATGAGTACATCTTCGATCGAGTCACGTTTTTGCGCGATCTCCAGATCACTGTAACCGTTTGCCCGTTTGAACTCGTGATGAAGGTCAATGTTGAGTTGATCCAGGTGGGGATCTTCAAAGACGACTTTCTCGGACAGCACCATGATGCCGCCCGGGCGAAGGCCACTGTAAATGTTGCGTATGACGTTGTCCCGCTGCGCCTGCTCGACAAATTGTAGCGTGAAGTTCAGGACCACCACGGAGGCGTTGATAATCTCCACCTCCTGCAACGGTTTGCAGATCAATTCTACCGGTGTGTCATGGGTGTCTGTGTCGACGATGTTGCGACAGCGCTCCAGCATGGGCTGGGAGGTGTCGACGCCGACTATGGTGCAGTCTGGCACTTGCAGGTTCTGACGCATGGCCAGACTCGAAGCGCCCAAGGAACAGCCAAGATCGTATAAGTGACTGCCGGCTGTTGCGTAGCGCGCAGCTAGCAAGCCTGTCATTGCTACGATAGTGGGATAGCCAGGGACCGACCGTTTGATCATGTTCGGAAACACGCTGGCCACTTTATCGTCGAACACAAACAATCCTGGAGCGGCAAGGGCCTCGGCGTACAGGGTATCGCGCTTATCGCTCACAGAGGTGCTCGGTCTGACTGTGCACCCGCGAGAGGCGCAGTGAGGGTGGAGGCCTGTTTAGTTGGCGCTTCGAACCAACTTGGCTTCTTCGCTTGCAGCGGGACTGCCCGCACGCGTACTCGGATTGAAATGTGCAAAGTGAGTCGCGCATTCGGTCTCTGTTGGATTCTGTTTGTCGGGGGCAAATTTTATGCTGCGCATAAACTCGACTAATGTTGTTTTGCCCTGGTCACGTCTTTTCATGGGTGCTCTATGTGTACAGTTAAATGTTCTTAAGTCTGAGTGTAATCATATCGCCCTAACAAGTAGCGTAACAAATGCCTACATTTAATGTGAAATAAGCCCGCTGTGCAGATCTATTTCTCTTTCAGTGCATCCTCCAGCTTGGGAAGTAGTTCAAACAACTCTGGTTTGTTGGATTTAATCTCATCTGCACTAAGCCCATGAAGCTCGTGTGGGAAAATCAGCCATTGATCTGTTTCGTGGACGTAGTAGTCGGGTACGCGCTCGCTCTGGTTTTTGGTTGGCTTGTAGTAGGGGGTGGCGATCCGGATTTCTGGCGTGTTCTTTTTGCAGGCCCTTTTCAAATCAGTAATCGCCTGCTGGATCGACAGGCCGGTATCATGCACATCGTCTACGAATAAAAGTGAGTCCTCTGCTTCCAGTCGTTTGATAACATAATTCAGGCCGTGAACCAGAACATGGCGACTGCGCTCGTCAATGCCGGAGTATGAGGAGGTGCGAATCGAGATATGGTCGGCCTCTACGCCCAGTACATCCAGTAATTCTTGCACAGCAATCCCTACCGGTGCGCCACCGCGCCAGACGCCGACGATATAGTTGGGTCGATAGCCGCTCTGGTAAACCTGCCAGGCAAGTTTGAAAGAGTCTTCTAGTAATTGCTGCGCACTGATGTAGTGCTTTTCCATAATGAGTGAGTGTCCTGTTGTTAGTATTTGACAGATAGCTTGCGAGGTTAGCACAGCGTCGGCAGCTTGCCCCGTGTTCGTGAATGTGGAATTTTGAAGAGCAACAAAGCAAATGTCGATATACTGTCAGCCGGGCCGGCTATTCGCAGCACTTATTCGCCGACCGAGCGACTTGAAATTGAAACCGTGACCTCCTTCTGGCGGACATGTCATTAACGAGAATTACGAAGGAATTGAGTTATGTTGGACGTATTAGGGCAACTCCCCATGGACGCTATTCTGGGGCTGGCACAGTTGGCGCGGGCCGACCAGAACCCGGATAAGGTGGACCTTACCGTCGGTATTTATATGAATGAGCAGGGGATTTGTCCTGTGTTTGACGCCATTCAACAGGCGCAACAGGCAGTGACAGCTGAAGAAATCACCAAGGCCTATATGCCGCCGGCCGGTGACGCTGATTTTAATACTGGGATGCAGAAGTTGGTGCTGGGCGAAAACAGCGCTGCTCTGCTGGCGGGTCGTGTCGCCAGTGTGCAGACTCCGGGGGGGTGCGGTGCACTGCGTATTGGTGCGGAAATCATTCAGGCGGCGAATCCTGGTGCCCGGGTCTGGATCAGTGACCCCACTTGGCCGGTACATATTCCGCTGATCGGCAGCGTCGGCTTATCCTTCGAGACCTATCGCTACTACGAGCCGGCGAGTCACGGGGTGAATTTCCAGGGAATGGTAGACGACCTAAAGGGTGCGAAGGCCGATGACGTTGTTTTGTTGCATGGTTGTTGCCACAACCCTAGCGGGGCTGATCTAAACATGGAACAGTGGGGCGTGATTGCCGATATGGCAGAGGCGCAGGGGTTTACGCCCTTTATAGACACCGCCTACCAGGGGCTTGGCTTGAGCCTCGATGAAGATGCAGCAGGACTGCGATTACTGGCTGAAAGACTTCCGGAACTGATTATCGCCGCCTCCTGCTCGAAAAATATGGGTCTGTACCGCGAGCGCACTGGCGCAGCTATTTTTGTTTGTAAGGACCAGATAAGTGCCCAGGCAGTGGCCAGCCAGACCCTGGTGGCCGCTCGCAGAATCTACTCGATGCCGCCTGCACATGGCGCGCTGTTGGCTGCTCGTATACTCACTGACGCTTCGTTGAATGCCAATTGGCGAGCTGAGCTTGAGCAGATGTGCCAGCGAATCAACGCGCTGCGGGCGCAGTTGGTGGCTAAGCTTGAGACGGCCACCAATCAGGATTTCGGTTTTATTCAGCGGGAAAAGGGTATGTTTTCTTTTCTTGGCCTTAGCGCTGAGCAGGCCCAGCGACTGCGCAAGGAACACAGCGTTTATATGCTGGATTCCTCAAGAATTAATGTTGCGGGGGTTAATGCGAGCAATATTGACGCCCTGGCTAAAGGCGTGGCTGCCGTAATGTAGCTAGCCGTCGAGTTCACCCCAACGCTCGAAGGCTGTTTCTAGTTCTGCCTGTGATTCACTCAGCGCTTTCAGGGTCGTCTCGTTGGTCGCGCGGTCCCCCTGATAAAACTCGGGATGGGCAACAGTTTGCTCCAGCTCCAAGATCTTGTTTTCCAGGGTTTCGATAGTCAGTGGCAGACTGTCCAGCTCGCGTTTAGCCTTGTAAGACAGCTTGCGTTTTACGGGTGTTGCCGCGATGTCGGAGGCGGCTGACTCAGCTTGAGCTTTGACGGCTGCGACACTGGTTTGTTCGAACACCTCCTGCAGCTTGCCACCGCGTCCCTCCCAGTCACGATATCCCCCGGCGTGCTCAGTGACGACACCATCGCCCTCCAGCACCAATAGGCCGGTCACCACGTTGTCCATAAAATCCCGGTCGTGGCTGACCAGAATAACCGTGCCGTCGAATTCCAGCAGAATCTCTTCGAGTAGCTCCAGCGTTTCGATATCGAGATCATTGGTGGGTTCGTCCAACACCAATAAATTGGCCGGTTTGCTAAACAGTCTGGCGAGAATGGCACGATTTTGTTCACCGCCGGACAATGCCTTTACGGGGGTTCGAACCCGCTCAGGGCTGAATAAAAAGTCACCCAGATAAGAGATGGCGTGGCGGCGCTTGCCATTGAGCTCAATAAACTCCTGGCCGCCACATATATTGTCGATCAGGTTGCGTTCGGGGTCCAGGTGATCCCGTAGTTGGTCGGAGTAAGCGATCTCCAGTTTGCTGCCTAATTTGACTATGCCGCTGTCTGGCTGCAATTGTCCCAACAAAATTTTAACCAGAGTGGATTTTCCCGCGCCATTGGCACCGACAATGCCAATTCGGTCTCCACGCTGAATAATTGCAGAAAAGTCTCGCAGAATGCGCTGCTTGCCATAGGTCTGATTCACATCCTTCAGCTCAGCCACGATTTTGCCGGACTTGCTGGCGTCTTCAACACCGAAAGCGGCCTTACCCGTGCGATTCCGACGATCGCTGCGCTCACCGCGCATGGCCTCCAAGGCTCTCACCCGGCCTTCATTGCGAGTACGACGTGCTTTGATGCCCTGCCGTATCCATACTTCTTCCTGTGCCAGTCGCTTGTCAAACAGTGCGTTGGCGCGTTCCTCTGACAGCAGTTCCTGTTCGCGATGTTTAAGAAAGCTTTGATAGTCACCCTCAAGTAGGGTCAGCTTTCCGCGGTCCAATTCGGCGATACTGGTCACCACATTTTGCAGAAACCGCCGATCGTGAGTGATCAGGATAAGTGCGCCACGGTATTGCCTGAGTTGTGCTTCCAGCCATTCAATCGCCGGTATATCGAGATGGTTGGTGGGTTCGTCCAGCAGCAGAATGTCTGGCTGGCATACCAACGCCCGGGCCAGCGCAACGCGCTTGCGCCAGCCGCCCGAGAGCTCGGCAAGCTTGGCATCTGCCGGCAACTGCAACTGACTAAGAGTCGTTTCTACCCGTTGCTGAAGGTTCCAGCCGTCCACCCCTTCCAGCTTCTGCTGAACCCGCGACAGGGCGTCCATGTCTACTTCATTGCCTGCCAGCAGCAGCTGATGGTACTGATTGATAAATTCTCCGGCCTCTTCGAGTCCGCCAGCAACTACCTCATACACACTGGCATCGTCAGAACTCGGCAGGGTTTGCTCCAGTCGGGCCAGCCGCGTGCCAGGCCGCAGCCAGACTTCGCCGCTGTCGGGCGTAATGTCCCCGGCCAGAATTTTGAGCAGCGTTGTCTTGCCCGCGCCATTTCGGCCGAGCAAGCCCAGTTTGTCTCCGCGCCGAATATTAAGTTCGACGCCATCGAGTAAAACCTGGGTCCCGTAGTGTAAATCGACTTGGTCGAGGCGTAGTAATGGCATGGGGCGGGAGTGTGGCGGCAGATTGCCATTATGTCAGCTTTTCCTATTGGCAATGTTGCAGGTATTTAGGATTGTTTAAATGTGTCGTCCTGTGGCTCTTGCTTATTTTGTGGCATCTGATCCTGCGCTTAGTCCATTCTGCCGGCCGTGAGCGGGACAGTGTTTCTCAGTTGTTCCACAATGTTGGCTTGGCGAGAAAGGCTGTCCCGCTCGCGTCCCCGGGGGCCAACATCGGCCGCTGGCGACATCTCGAAGAAAAATGCGCAGCGACCCCCGTTAATAGCGAAAGATCTCAAAAAATGGGCTCACATCTTCTTTGCCCGCGTATTTCGGTTATCATTTGGCGCTTCGAAACTGATTTGTCCCTAACCGGGCTACTAAAACTATGTTGAGTGTTCAATACGCCCAGTACGACCGTCAGGTATCTAACTGGTTAATGTTCTGCGCTGCCGTTATCTTCGGCATGATCGTGCTTGGCGGGGTCACCCGCTTGACCGATTCCGGCCTGTCTATGGTTGAATGGAAGCCGCTGATGGGCGTGATTCCACCCCTGTCTCAGGAGGCTTGGCAGGAAACATTCGAAAAGTACAGGCTCTATCCGGAGTATCAAAAAATTAACAAGGGCATGAGTTTGGATGCCTTCAAGTCCATTTTCATGTACGAGTATCTGCACCGGGTATTGGGTCGGGTCATCGGTGTGATCTTCTTCTTTCCGATGGTGTATTTTGCCCTTAAAGGTCGTGTAAAGTCCGGTATTATGCCCAAGCTGTGGGTGCTCTTTTTAATGGGCGGGGCTCAGGGTTTGATGGGTTGGTACATGGTGAAAAGTGGTCTGGTAGATCGCCCCGATGTCAGCCAGTATCGTTTGACCGCCCACCTCGGTCTGGCAATGCTCATATACAGTTTAATGGTCTGGCTAGTGTTGGACCTGCGCCAGCCTAAACGTGGCCTCGCCGGGGGCCGCTTTGCGCGCTTCAGTACGATTGTACTGGGTCTGGTATTCCTGATGATTCTGTCCGGTGGTTTGGTTGCGGGCACTGACGCGGGTTTCGCTTACAGTACCTGGCCATTAATGGGTGAATCCTTCGTCCCCGAGGGCCTCTATTCAGGATCCCCGGCTTGGCTGGCGATGTTCGAAGACGTTACCACCATCCAGTTCAACCACCGAATGTTTGCCTATGCGCTCTCTGTATTAATGGTGGTTTTTGCCATTCAAGTACTGCGTGCCGGCGTTGAGGCTAGAGGTCGAGTCGCCATTATATTGTTACTGCTCGCGCTGGCGCTGCAAGTGGTTCTTGGTATCAGTACCTTGCTACTGCACGTTCCCATCGCTCTGGCGGCTGGGCATCAGGCGGGTGCGGTTCTGTTATTAACGGCCGCGGTCTACGCCACTCATGCGCTGCAATCGAGGCGTGCTAAATAGACGGCGGATAATGGTAGCTCAATGAAAACGGGCTCTTAAACTTAATCGTCCGCAAACCGATATCGTCGTACGCTATTCACTACCAAAAAGTAGGTGCGTTATCACTTTTACGTCGCCCGTGGCCATGGCGCCGATCCTCAGCGGAAACCTCAAAACGGATCTCTAGTCGGCGATCATGTCCCCTGCGTCGATCGTCGTGGCGTCTTTCTGGCCCCATATATTTTTTCGTGTGACATTCCTCCGCCTCAAATTTTGGCGGCGTGGGATCTTTAGTCCCAAAGACTGATTTCTGTGTCGACATAATCTACGGCTCCTACATGACGATGACGTTATCCTTGTCGGTCTCTAAGATCACACTAAATGAATTTTAGCAACTAATCCGCCCCTGAGAGGCCTAATTTGAGCTATATGTTTAAGAGTTGTGAACGCCATCACAAACCGTCTTTATGAACCCACCCGAAACCCCCACAAGGGTTTACTGCTGCGGCTTGTACGGCAATGCCTGGCTTGTTTGTCTACTGTTAGGTGAAGTCAGTAATAAGTGTTTTGGTCAAAATTCATTAATTCCCACTTTACCTGATCGCGGATAAAGACCGTCATTCCCTCTATTATGGTGAAATTGTTACCGTGCCCGCATTAATGCCGTGGTATTCGCTCTATATCTGACTTATGCTCAGTAACGCTAAAAAGCATAAATTTCAGCAGCTTAGCTAAGCAATTGAATAATGAGCCGTAACAAATCGGGCAAGGGAATACAAGACAGATGACAGCACGCTCAGACGATCCACTGCTACAGTGCCTGCTGGCCCTGTGCCGTTTTCACGGCGCTGCGTCGACGGCTGAGGCTGTTGCCGGTGGTCTGCCCCTTGAAGATGGCAAATTAACGCCCTCATTGTTTGAGCGGGCAGCGAGTCGGGTTGGGCTTGCCAGCCGGGTGATATACAAGGCGGCTAATGAAATCGAGCCGGCTCTGTTGCCGGCAGTGTTGCTGCATAAAGATCAAGGTGCCTGTCTGCTGATGTCATGGCATGAAGATGGCAAGCGGGCGCAGGTGGTCTATCCAGATCTTAATGAGACCGTAGTCGACGTTTCTGTCGAAGAGTTGCTGGGGCGTGATACCGGTACTGCCATCGTCTGCCGGCCGCGGTTCCGTTTTGATGCCAGAACCCCGCGAACAGGAACGAACGAGCGCGGCCACTGGTTCTGGGACGCAATGCGCGCTAATACACCTATCTACCGCGATGTGTTGTTGGCCGCGTTTTTTATTAACGTGTTTGCTCTGGCTTTACCGTTATTCACCATGAATGTGTACGACCGGGTAGTACCTAACCACGCGGTTGAAACTCTATGGATGCTGGCTGCAGGTGTCATTATTATTATGTTGGCGGATCTCAGCCTGCGAACGATGCGTGGGTATTTCCTCGACCTTGCCAGTAGGCGGGTCGACGTAAAGCTATCCGGCATGATTATGGAGCGTGTGCTTGGCATTCGCATGGAACATCGTCCGGCCTCGGTAGGCTCTTATGCGGTCAACCTTCGATCGTTTGAAACCGTGCGGGATTTCATTACTTCGGCGTCTATCGCGACCATCATCGATGTGCCTTTTGCGATTATTTTTATGGCCGTTATTGCCTGGATTGCCTGGCCGGTGTTGATTCCCCTGACCATCGGGGTGATCGTTGTGCTGGGCTACGCCTTTATCGTTCAGGGCAAGTTGAAAGAACTGTCTGAGACGACCTACCGCGCAGGTGCACAGCGCAATGCTACCCTCATCGAAAGCTTGGTAGGCCTTGATACTATCAAGGCCATGGGTGCCGAGTCCCGCATTCAGCGCAAGTGGGAGGAGAGCACCTCCTTTCTCGCTCATGTGGGCGTGCAACTTAGGATTCTATCTAACTCGACTATTAACGTGACCATGTGGAGCCAGCAGACTGTGACTATGTTTGTGATCATCACCGGTGTATACCTGATTACTGCCGGCGAGTTGAGTATGGGTGGTCTGATAGCCTGCAGCATGCTCTCTGGAAGAGTGATGGCGCCTTTTGGTCAGGTAGCAGGTCTTGTCACGCAATATCACAATGCTGAAATTGCATTAAAGTCATTGGACCAAGTGATGGCTACCCCGGTGGAGCGCCCAGAGGGTGCCCAGTTCCTTTCCCGGGATATGTTCAAGGGTGATATTGAATTCAAAAATGTGTCGTTTGCCTACCCCGGCGCCGAGATGAAATCTCTTAGCGATGTTAGCTTCAGTATTAAGGCTGGTGAGCACGTGGCGATACTGGGCCGTGTGGGTTCTGGTAAGTCGACCCTGCAAAAGCTGGCCATGGCCCTGTTCCAGCCCACCAGCGGTTCTATCATGATTGATGGCATCGACCTGCGGCAGTTGGATCCCACAGAACTGCGCTCACGGGTCGGTTATGTGCCGCAGGATGTGACCCTCTTTTACGGTAGTCTGCGCGACAACTTTACTCTGGCCGAGGGCGAGGTCAGTGACGCTGCGCTGGTAAAGGCGGCTGAAATTGCAGACCTTTCTGATTTCGTTAACCGCCATCCACAGGGTTTCGACATGCTGGTCAGTGAACGGGGCGACTCGCTGTCGGGGGGGCAACGCAAATGTGTAGCGCTGGCACGGGCAGTGATCGGTGATCCGCCCATCCTGCTGATGGATGAGCCCACTGGCTCCATGGATCACTCCACCGAAATGGCAGTGAAAAACCAATTGGCAGAATATGTGAAGGGCCGCACCTGGATGGTGGTTACCCATCGCAATTCGCTACTCGAAATGGTCGATAGAATTATCGTCATCGACAACGGCAAATTGGTCGCCGACGGGCCGCGCGACACTGTGGTTCAGGCGCTGAAGCAAGGCAAAATAGGTAAAGCACAATGAGCCAGGCGCCGATGAACCTCGACGAATTGCTCGGTGGTGAGCCAAAGCCCAAGGGCTTTGGCCGGCGGATTATGGACCGACTTTTCGCCCCGTGGATGAAAGATGTTCAGACCACGCCCTACGACTGGCAGGGCGATGCGCATCGTGCCTTTGTGGAGCAGCAGCCCCTGCGTGCGCGAGCCTTGCTCTATGGCGTAGCCATTGTTGTGGTGGCGCTGGTGATTTGGGCGGCGCTGGCTCAAATCGATGAGGTAACCCGCGGCCAGGGCAAAGTTATACCCTCAAAGCAGATACAAGTCGTGGGTTCGCAGGATGGCGGCGTGGTGACTGAGATTCTGGTGAAAGAGGGGGACATCGTGAATAAGGGTCAAATGATGGTGCGCCTTGATCAGACCCGCTCGGAATCCAGTTTCCGTGAGAACCGCGCTGAGTTTCAGGCCCTTTCGGTGAAGGGGGCACGCTTGCGCGCTGTGGTGGACAAGACCGACTTTGTACCCGACCCGGAGTTGGTCAAGGTGGTTCCACGTATCGTTCATCAGGAGATCGCGATCTACACCTCTAGCCAGGCGGGACTATCCCTACAGGTACAGATCGCCCAGGAGCAGCTGCTCCAGCGGCGCGAGGAGCTTGTGGAGATCACGGCGCGCGAGCGGCAAATGGCACGATCATTCGAGCTGACACAACAGGAGCTGGATAAAACGCGTCCCATGGTGGCCTCAGGTGCGGTGTCAGAGGTTGAGATTCTGCGTCTGGAGCGGCAGGTTAACGAGCTCAGTGGTGAGCGCCAGCAGGCGGCAGCTCAATTGCAGCGAATCAAATCGTCGATCGTCGAGGCAGAACGCAAAATCGAGGAAGTGGAGCTAGAGTTTGTTAATGAGGTGCGCCAGGAACTCACTGACACCCTCACGCGCATGAATGCTCTGGAAGAAGCAGGTACTGGGCTGTCTGACCGAGTCAAGCAAACCAATGTACGCTCGCCGGTTAACGGAACGGTTAAGCAGCTCTATTACAATACGATAGGTGGTGTTGTGTTGCCGGGTAAGGAGATTATCGAGGTTGTTCCGCTGGATGACACGCTGTTGCTGGAAGTTCGCATCCGCCCCAAAGATATCGCTTTCCTGATACCGGGACAGGAAGCGTTGGTGAAGTTTACCGCCTATGACTTCGTGGTGTATGGTGGCTTGGACGGCACGGTAGAGCATATCGGCGCGGACACCGTGGTAGACGAGGAGGGCAACCCCTTCTACGAAGTTAACGTGCGCACCAAACAACCCAATATGGGTGAAGATAAGCCAATCATTCCCGGTATGACGGTCGAGGTTGATATTCTTACCGGTAAAAAGACTATTCTCGCCTACCTGATGAAACCGATATTGCGCGCCAAGCAGTACGCCCTTACGGAGCGCTGATGGAACAGCTTTTTGTAACCCCAACCGGCCAGTTGCTGGATCGCTGGAGCAAAGCCTTCCCCAAGGCGATTGCGGTGGCAACTATGGCTGAAGTACCGTCGGCATCTGCTGCGCCGCGCGGGGTGCTTTGGTTGGACACTTCTAAACTGGCGCCAGCTGAGCGCTTGCGTGATTTACAGGAAGCGGTTGCCTTCGGCTGGCCGGTAGTCGTGATGGCCGCTACACCGGTAGAAGCTGAAGCATTTAGGGCTCTAACGTCTGGTGCGGTTGGTTATTGTCACGTGAAGGCAGCGCCCGAGCAACTACTGGAAGTAGCCTTGGTGGTTGAGCACGGCGGTGTCTGGATGTTGCCGCAATTACTACAACGCTTTCTCGCTCTATCCATCCGGGTGGTACCCTCAGCTGTGCCCGTGGAGACCGAGCTTAATGCGTTAACTTCCCGAGAGCTAATGGTCGCCGAGCAGGTGGCGCGGGGTGCGAGTAATCGTGAGATTGCAGAGACCCTGAACATTACCGAGCGAACAGTGAAAGCGCATATGTCAGCGATTTTTGAAAAACTGTCTGTGCGAGATCGAGTACAGCTCGCGTTGACCATGAATAACATACCCACCTATACAACGATAAACTAAGATCGGACGTTAGCGACAATAAGTCTCCGAGATTAACTCCAGTTTATTTCAGTGGTTCCAGCGAAAGCCCATTATCCTCAGGCAACATTTCAGACGTCACTACCTCTGTGTAGCGTTGCATCGCCGCTAGGGCATCAAATTGATTATCGAATGGACCTTCCGTTCCCTTTCGAGTCTCAAAAAACCACTCACTCCCGTTGCGAACCAGTCTATCTGATCGGTAATGTACTTTTTGGTTTTCGTCGTCTTTTCGGTTTCTCGTCATAGTCTTTGTAGCCTGCTGTCCAAGTATGTAAATATTGAAAATTGTATAAATTGATTTTTTCTAATGCTGCCTATAGGACGCCGCGGTCATCGGCGGTTCCAATTATTTTCACCGATATCACTGATATCTCCATCGCTATTCTTGTCCCAGAAACGCTGCCCAAGGCCGTTAATCTGCAGTATACCGTCGCCCGTCTGAGCACCCTTGGGTGTCGCCTGAAGCAAGAACTCATTGGGGTCTGCCGCCGGCAGAGTAAGATCGTAGCGTTTGACTGTTGAATCAGTAGGTGCCTCGGCAGGGAACGTGGTGCCGCTCGCGGTACCGGCATAGGTAAAATTAATGGCATAGTGCTTTTCCATTGCCTGAGCGGCAGCGAGCATATCTGCCTGGGCGGCGGTCCTGTTGGTGCGTAATACATAGTCCTTGTAACCGGGCAGTGCGATGCTAATAAGTACGCCTACGATGACAATAACGACCATCAGCTCGATTAAAGTAAAACCCCGTAACTTTCTCAATGTCTGTTCTCCGTTGGGAAGCGGTTGTTTTTATCGTTATCGATGTTGCGAGCGAGGGTGGTTAAGCTAGTCTTCTGAATCAAGGATCTCAGAGCTGATATGTTTCACCTGCCCCCGACTGCTCACATAGACCTTCCATTCTCTACTGAATTCACTACCCGTAACTATATAGATTGGTTCGTCATTCCAGTAACTTCGCTCGGCATGCTTGAAGAACGCCCCCGGTCTTGCCTTGCGGGCGGCGCTGGCGACGATGGGCGGCACCTCGGCAATCGATACGATCGGTATTTTTGCAGCGGTATCGTCATTGCCTTGTGCCAGCGCGAGACAACTCAAAGTCAACATGAGTAGCATGATTAGTATTTTCATCGATTTTTCTCCAAGCCTAGGCTGCCAAGCGTTATAGCCAGTTGTAATTTGTATAGGTCCACTGGACTAGCGGTCCTTCCGCCAGTAAGTCCGTGTAATACGATCGTTGAGAAGTTCATCCAGCGGGGGCCGCTCTGCCCCGGTAAATACATCGCAACCCTCACCGGTACAGATCACCACGGGTTCATCAATAATGCTGGGTGTCTTAAGCGTAAAGGTGCGATCGCCCTCGTTGACGGTCTCATCCAGCTCATTAAAGTTAATAGCCGGTGTCGCATCTTTCAGAATCACGCTATACACCTTTGAGGTGCCGGCGACAGCGCGACAGTCTATGACGCCCGAGTTTGGCGTATAGGTAATAAAAGTCACGGTATCGTCCAGTGTCAACGGCGTGGAGAGCACTTTTTCGCCAGGTGCTGTCGTGCTTGCAAGGTCTATATACCAGCCTTGTTTGGCGTTCAGGTTGTCGCGAGCATCTACCTTCGATACCAGATTGCCAGCGCCATCAACGCCATCACCGACACGATTGTCCGTGGCGTCAAACAGGCTCGCCGTCGTCAGCTTGGTGTACGTCGTCGGTGGGCCGAAAACGGCAAGCTGGCGCAGCATGAAGAATCTGTCTTCGGTGACCCTGCTCAGCGGTGAGGGCCGGTATCCTGACCCTATTGTCACCGCCAGCTCCAACTGTCCCTCACGCTTGGTCAACGCCACATCCGGTGCGTGGAAGAAGCGGCGATTCCTTACCTCGGTATTGTCACCTGTAGCGACACCAAGGTCAGCAATCACACCACCGCTCACCAAATCTTCTACAAGCTCAGCGCCGTTGATCAGGTCGAATCGCCAGACCTGGCCACCAGTGTCGCCCACAAAAATGAAGTCATCCAGACCGTCAGAATCAACGTCGGACACCGTCAGCCCTGAGGGGATGGAGTAATTCATGTCCGCAAAAGTCTTAGTGAAATCACCAGTAGGCCCCCCCGACCAAATCAGCGAGCCATCTTCTGCGTCAACGATATACAGGGCACGGCCACTGCTGTCTGCAGACCGGGTGACCTCTTCATCCTTCGCAGTGTCATAACCGCCGGCGATAAACAAAACGTCGCGAGGCTGTTCGTCCTTGAGTCGGATCTGGCCGCGAACCGGCGTACTCCAGGACTGACCCATCTCGGCATAATCGCCGGTACCACCCTCAAGCACCCATTGCACGCTGGGGTTCGCCCGGTCGGTCACATCAAGCGAGTAGTAGTTGCTACCACCACGACGCATACCGAAGAACAATCGGACGAAATCATCTTCGTTCCCATCGATGCCATTGGCGCCATTATCGCGCACCCAGGGCACGATGCTGCCGTCGATCCCATACAGGTGTGGTGTTGTAGAGCTGTTTTCCTTGAGTAGATTCTGTATTGGCAGAGTAGCCTCCGGGAAGAACACAAACCTCTCTGCACCTGTTGCAGCGTCGAATGCGTGCAACCCGCCCCCATTGCTACCGAGGAAAATTTCGACGTCTTGATCATTGGGGTCCTGTGCGCCGTAAGTCACGGCTACAGGGCGTGAGTGCAGTGGATCGTTGAAGGAGTTCCGATCTGCACTATCCGGGACATCCTTGCCACGGATCCAGTCTATAAGATCGCCGAATTCAGCATTGGTGAGTGATGTCGCAGCAAAAATACTCTTGGTTAACACCCCGCCTGACACGAGGCTGTTATCGAGTTGGTTTGATACATCAGACAGGACTGTCGATACCGAGTTCTCATGATAGGTGTACACTTTTCGAGTGGCATGGCCGTCAATCTGGGAGGCAGCACCACCAGCTTCAACGTCCTTGCCATCTGCTGTGCCGGAGGTGTTCCAGACGTCAAAAGAAGTATCTTTGAAAAAGCCGGTATCCTCGTCAATGGCTGGCAAGTTGTCTCTATCCAGCACCTCATTGCCGGCCCCGAGCTTGTACTTCTTCAAATTTCCCGGCCAAAGGGGATTCTCGTCGGGGCGGAACACCGCAAAATAGATATCATTGAGATTGTTAAGCCGGTTGAACTGGTTTACCGCCGCGACTGGCGCGACAAAAGTGTTATTAATCTTCAAAGCATCGATCAGAATATTTTGGATCGCCGTCACTAGCTCTTCAGCATTATTTGCCTCGGCGTAAAGCCCTCCACCGTTGTCCTCGGCAACTTCACGCAACCAGCCGCCGTCGTTGTTCGCGCCGAAGTTAAAGCCAATGGTGTGGGTAATAACCCGCTGCTTGGATTTCAGCCCGATACCCTCGCTGGAATCGATCCCACCACCCTCAATAAGATCGGTATCGCGCATGTGCTTGACGAGATCCTTAACGCATCTCCCGCCACCACCCGTACCTGGATCATCACAGGGGGAGGGACTAATAAAGTCTTCAATCTCGTCCCGGGAATGATCACGGTTGGCGAACCCGTCGGTTAGCAAAACAATATGGCTGGTCTTCTGGCAATAATTGTCGATTGGGCTATCGTAGGTCGCATTGCCCGTAATGGTTTGGAATCTGCAGGCGTCTGAATTCTGATTCTCGTCCGTGCAACCACTGGGGTCGTTGACCACGAAAGAACCGTCAACCATAGAGGCAGGGTTGGACACGCGGGTGTATCCATACGGGCCTCCGTCACCAACCCCCCCTCCGCGTTTCTTGCCCCAGAGTGCGTTACCTCCGGTATAGTACTGAGCCGCCTCATAGAGTGTATCCTGAACCGGAGTCCATCCGCTGTGGCTGAGACCATTAACAATGCTCACCAATTCTTCGCGCACTTTTCGGGTCGAACGGTTACTGCCATCTGCCGAAAACTCGACCACCAGTCGCGCTGCCTGACCAGGGCTGCTGTCAACCGTATAGGCCCGGCGGTTGGAACCACTAGTCGTTAGCTTGAAGGCCATCGCATTACCCGCACTCCAACCCCCGTTACTCACTGCCTGGGATACCAAGGCCTTAATATCTACCGATTCGTAAACGCTGTCCTTATCCCACTGTTGGGTAATATCCCAATCTACAGATTCACCGTAAGTCCGGTCCTGTGTCACCTTTTCGCTGTCGGTAAACGGCTCTGCGTCACCATCGCCGCTCTCTACCGCGATGTTAATCGTTGTATTGCCGCTATCGACGTCCGAGTGCTGTGTTAACTCGAGGTAAGCGCGGTTTATGGTTGCGTCCTTGGGTATGTCTACAGCTGCAAACCGCAGGCCAACCAAATCACCGTTCTCGAGGTCCAGGTCGCTACTGTGTCGGCGCAGGTTGCCGCTACTAGTCTCTTCAACATCGTCTATAGACTCGGAAACGCGAGGTCCAATGCCGCCCTGATAACAGGAACCACCATCCGGGATAGTACTGGCGTCGTACCGGATAACCAATTTGGGTGCCAGAGCGGGGTCGCCATCGTGCGACCATACGGAGCGAAAACCCTCTGTACCTGTAATCTGCAGCGCCAAATCGTTACCGCCACACCACCCAGTACCGACCTTGGTAATATTCTGTATGATGTTGTTGAGGTTCGGGCTGATAAAGGCTTCACCTGCGGCAACTGATTCGCTGCTAATCCAGTCCTCGGATGCACCGTTCGAAGGGCGGAGGGTGATGTCATTGAGATCTGATGAGTAGGTCGCAGCATTAGCGGAGTCCTCAGCGGAAACACTAAACCTGAAAGCACCCGACTGGTCGCGGTCCGATCTGAGTTCAAGGTACGCACTGGTGATATCAACGCCGCGAGGTATATCCAGATTCCGAAACAGTAGGCCGGTTGTTGTTTCCCCCGCGGAAGGTGCGGCACCCTCGTAATACTCGATATATAACGTTGGTCTACTTGCAGGCCCGGAAGCGCCATCGTAGGTGAAAAATTCAACATCGCCATTACTGCTGGTGCCAGACGGCTGGAAGACGAAAACAATATCATCCTCTCCCCCGTCTGGAATCCAGTTAGGGTGCGCGATTACTTGTGTGACAAGATCCGATACATCTGCGGTGAGTATCTTGTCACCATTAAACCCATTGGTGGGCACAACCCATGGCACACTAAGATCGTTATTTGAGTCAATCCGGTTAGCTACTTTATTGCTATTTTTGAAATTACCTGTGTCTTTTAGCTCAGTAAAGATGTTGAAAGGAATGTTCTCACTATCATCGTCCACTTCTTTTACCGTGAATTCAATTTGCGCGCGGGTTACTGTTGCACCGCGTGGAACGTCCAGCCCAACAAATCTGACCCCCACCGATAAATCGCTGGAGGGTACAAAAAAGTCGAGGTCAGAACTATCGCGCGTAAAACTCGATCCCTCCTCCTCGGCATCTCGCTTGCTGCTGGTGACAAAATTAGCCGGAGAACTCACGCCACCTAGGGTAAGTTGGGTTAGTGACAGCAGATTCTCATTTAGCGTCATGACGCCTGTGGCCAACTCCTGAGCATCATCTGAGTCTCGGTCAATCCGCGATATAACCTCGGTAGCACCCAAGCCACTGATGTCAGCATCGATATTGACCACCGGGTACAGAATGGGGCCGCCGGGATTGGAGAACCGCATCAGACCCACATTGACGTTGGTCAGTTCATTGAGCACGGTTCGAAAACCTCTCTGAACTGCTTCCAGTCTATCCTCGCCTGTGCCATTACCGTTTTCATCGCGTACTTCTTCGCCCATGGAGCCGGACGTATCGATAATGAACAGCACATTGGTTCGAACCGTTTCTCCGCCGGTATCAGCAAAGAAAATTTCGGTGTCGTCTGCCCACACAGGCGACGTCACAAATGCGGCCAGCGCAACTTTCGCTACGTTATTTTTTAGCCTGTCAAATTTTGAGAAAATAGCCATAGTCTTTCGTCTCCAGCCCTAGTTCACGCGCGGCGCTTCAATGTAAACGCCCTGAATGTGTGTGCTGCCAATGTTTGCGTTGGAGGTTGATGCGTTAGACTCAACCTCGTAGTAATAGGTTTCTATGCCGGACGATCCTTTCCTGATCGAATACCCTATGGTGGATTGGGTACCCAAAAAGCTGGTGTCAGCCGCTCCGGTTGCCGCTACGTTTCGTGTGCCGGAGTCGTAGCCGTCGTAGCTGAAATCATCAACTCTGGGCCAGACGGGGTCATTGGGGTCGGCCAGGAATGCATTGAGCGACTGCCCTAGCAAATTCACTGCGTCAGGCTCGGTCAACGACTCTTCCAGAATTGATTCCGCTGTTTGAAACGCGATTGTCTTCAACTCTTTGGTGCTTGCCATCTTCACTTCAAGATTGCTCGTGTCCATCATCGCAAAACCCACCACCGTAATCAGCAGCAGTATCAGTAGTGAAACCAGCAGAACCACACCCGATTGGCGCTGTTTAGAGGCCACAAAACGATTTTTTACTTTACAAGTCATAGGGTTTATTCCGCAGCGCAAGCGTGGTGCTGAACACCTTGCGCAGGGCGCGACCGCCACTGTGGGCCGGGGTTGAACCATTGCTGATAGTTTGGCCCAGCATTGAATAGGTGTTGGTGTCGTTTTCGTTCCGGACCAGTTCATAGCTTTGCAACAATAGTGCGATTCGAATCGCTACTATATTATCCCAGTCGGTCACAGTGTCGGCGGTGCCGAATCGCGTGGTGCCGGCAGCGCCGCTGCCCGCGCGCTCACCGTACAATGTCTGCATGTACTCTACGCCTTCGATCATTTCATCAGCGACGCCGGACGGAGCATCAAGATCAAATCTGTAAAGTGACCAGATGTCATAGCCGTTTTTATCGCGCCCGGTGTCCGCTACGTACCAAATTACGTTCTGAAACAGCATCAACTCCGTTTCATTGTCATAGCGATAGCCTGGCTCAACCGAACTGCTGTCATTGCCAGCGAGACCGTACGCGATACTCGTAGCGCCAGCGGTAGCGGGCGTATTCGTTACCCTGAGAAGATGACTGGTCAGGCATCCCGACAGGATGAGCAGATCACCCTGTTTGATTATTCCACCAGGGTTATCACTGATATCGAAGGAGGCATCGGACGGTCCAATGTCTGCTACCAGCAACTCTTTGCCCAGCGATCTGCCGGTTTGAAGATTGATCACGTCGCTGCCGACGCGCGCACCGGAAGCATTGAGAGCAGTAGTAAGCTCGGCAGTGGCTAGCGCAGGTGCCCAGGACGAAGTGCTGCGCTCGTAGCCGCGCAAACCTTCGAAGGCGGCGTCTGTGGCGAGGACCGTGACCGCACCCTGCACACTATTACAACCGGTATAGCTCGATCGCAGGATGTCCTGAGAAATCAGGTTGAGGGCAAACCGGCCATTTTCCTGTACCCGCGCAAGCGAGGTTTCCACTTGGGCCGATGATCGAGAGGACAAAAACATATTGACCAGCCCAAGCATCAAGAAACCACCAAGGGCGAGCGCGATCATCAGTTCCAGCAGGGAGAACCCCCGCTGGGTGATTGATTCTGAGCGGCTTTGGATTTCGTTAATCGTCATTTGATGATCGACCTGAGTTCAACCGAACGTACCGCAGCGCTGCTGCGCTCCACGTTCGCGCCATCGCCGCCCCAGGACTTTTCGGACCAGAACACAGTGACCACGTACTCATATAAGGTATTGCCGCCAGAAGTGCTCGTGACCACATCGACCAGGGCATAGCCATTGGGGACGGTCGGGGGCGTCGACGTAAAGTGAGTTGCCAATTCCTGTATATCCTGATCGGCCATAGCACTGCCGCTGCAGGGGTTGGTGTTGCACGGGAAGGTGCCGCTCACTGTAACGTTACGTGTGTCAACGTCATCATACTGAGTATTGAGTGTCGCCGCGGGCGACACGAACCGATCCGCAGAATTTGCCCGAATTCGGTCCATAAAATCTGAGGCTATAAACGTGGCCTGAGATCTAATATAGGCCCCCTGGTTATTCTGAAAGCTGACGATCTGAATACCCGCAACGCCCAGCAGGCCAATTAGTAGCACTAGCAGCGAAATCAGCACTTCGATGAGGGTAAAGCCGCTCTGCTCGCTTCGGGACCGAGTCGGCATGCCCAGACGCAGCTTCGTATTACTTATTCGCATGCGATATCCCCCGTATTGTCCTCAACAACACCATTGCCGCTGGAGTCCAGGGCTATCCTCAACTGCCCCGATACACCAACAATAATGGCTGACGCGCGGTTTTCATTGTTGTCATCATTGCAAAATCGGATGGAGCCCAGCTGTTCCGCTCCACCATCTGGATTAAATATAATCGCAGATTCCAGTGGCGAATTTGGATCAGGGCCGTACACGTTGATGGTGCTGCTAAAGCTTGACACAACGCGTATGCCTGCTTCACAGGGCGGGTCATCAGTGTTATCCCAAAGGCCATCACCTGCGGTTGCGCAACCGGTCGCGCCTCCGTCATCCACAAAAGCAATCACGCCCGGTGTCCAGTCATTACTGCCTAGCCTGCACGCATCACTGTCAGTACTGGGACAAACTCTTACCTGGGCGCTGCGACTGACGGCTTCCGTTCGCGCGTGGTTCAAAATTGCGACGGCTTGCTCCATGGTGGATAGTCTGCGATTGCGTTCAATTGAGTCCTTGAAGGATGGCCCTGCAATGGTTGCGAGCACAGCAACAATCACCAGTACAACCATCAGTTCTATGATGGTGAAACCTCTGCTGTCGATTTTTAGGTGTTTTACCTTGTCCCTGCCTAACATTGTTTACTCGCCACTGGCTCCAGGTGGTTAACTCAGCACACTATAAAGAATAGTTACAACTAACTATGCGTCTGTAAAAGCGCTATATTCTGGCTACTTCTGCAGATAGGGTGCCTAAGGTTCATCGGCGGCTAAACCGAATTAAGGTCTGGTTTATAGAACATACGTTAGGTCAGGTGCCATGCTTAACCGACAGGATGCCCAAAATCCAGATAAACGGCGACTTTGGCCCGGCAATATGAGACGTAGTTCACGTTATCAGTAGATGCGGTTCAAAACGAGCATGTTAAAAACCAAAGATACATATTGTTAGGGAGATATGGCATGTTGATACACGATGTCGCTAGACGAATCAAAATTCTTGCTTTTCGATGTATGGGAAGTGCAGAATATTAGAGACGGAAAGAGTTTTATGATTCTGCTCGCTGGCCAGCGCATAACGTCGGTGTACAGTGATGATATAAGAAAAGCAGGTAGTGTCCCTTCTGTGATTAGAGGGGCTGCCTGATTGATTTGGAGCAACAGCATAGATGCCAGGCAAGATCTCGAGTCCGCGCGGAGGGGCGGCTGCGTTGCGGCGGGATGAACTTATCGCGGCCACGATTTCCGAGATTGCGGTGAGTGGACTGAGTAAAACAACCGTTGCCCGGATCGCGGGGCGCGTCGGGTTGGCTGCCGGTTCCATTAATTTTTACTTTGGCGACAAGGAAACTCTTCTCTTCCAAACACTCAGCTATCTTGTGAAGGAATACGATGAGGCTGTCTTTAGCTCGCTGGAAAGCGCAGGCAATCATCCGGCAGCGCGTCTCGAGGCGTTTGCGGCCGCCTCGACGGCGCCTGCAATGATATCGCGGGAGAGTATCTGTGCATGGTATGCGTTTACTGCTGACCCCGACCCTTCAGCTGATGCGGCGTCTATTATCAAGCGCCAGAATATTGTTCTGCACAATATATTGCATGATCTTTGTGAAGAGATTATTGAACTCGGTGGCCCCAATGTTCGTATGAGCGCGGATGCCATGGCTTTTGCTGTTGGTACGGTGCTCGATGGTATCTGGGAAGAGGTGTTTACTCGGAGCGAAAAATTTGAGTACGCAGGAGCAAAAGCGATCTATGGTGAGTTCTTCGCGAGCGTTTTCCCGTGGTGCTTTGAGCTCAACGATGGTGAAAGCGCTGGCTTGGCCGTGAGCAGTATGCCTAGCTCATACGTTGTGCGCCGAGCGGATTTAGGCGATGTTCCAGAGCTGGCGAGGTTGCTAATCGGTCCTATGCAGGATGGCATGCCGCCCGCCAACCTTCAAAAGTATAAAACGGAAATTCGAGCAGAGTTGAGTCGTCCGGCCGCTACAATCTTTGCAGCCATCGATGAAGATGGCTATATGCGCGGTTTTGCGCAGCTCAATTTGAAGTCGATTCTAGGGGGGAGAGAAAATCATTGGTCTTTAGTTTCCCTTGTCTTTCAGGCTGAAAATGCAGAGGAGCGGATAGCGCCACACTTAATCGATACCTGTAAAACCTTCGTTCAAGCGTCTGGTGGTTTGTCTTTGACTGTCAGCATTCGCGATGAAGACCTCAGTTCTATTGATATATATAGAAATGTTGGTTTCAGGCGTGAAAGAGACGTGCATCGATACTGCCTGCAATTCGATCAGGACCGGGAGCTCCTTCCTTTAGGCCTATTGCTGGACAGCTGAAGCGCGGTCCTCCGGTTCCTCACCTTAATACCACCAAAGTACTAAAATCTATCCGGCTCACTGCGCCTGATCCCATCGCCATCTGCGACGTGATCTTGCGCACTGCCTCTGCGTGGCGCATTCGGCGGGTTTTGTGACTCACATCACAATTCTAAATATCTTCCCGTTAACCTGTACCAAAGTACAATGTAAATAACCGTTCTAAGATTTAGTATCATCATTCGATGAGATTAACGATTGAGATTTTGCTGCCCCATAGGGGGCCAAAAGGAACGGAATCATGGCAGAAATAGCGATAGCAAACGTAGTAGCAGTAATGGGTACGGCCTACGCCCGCAATGCGGAAGGCGAGCTGCGCGAACTCAATCCCGGCGATGTGGTGCTAGAAGGAGAGACGGTCGTCACGCCAGACGGTAGCCGTGTAGAGATGGAGCTCACCAATGGCAATCCCTTCGTCGTCAGCGACGTAGAAGAGATGGCTATCACCCGCGACCTGATGACTGAAACTGCCGCAGGCGCCGACGAAAGCGCCCTTGAAGACGAGTCTGTCGATGCTGTATTGGCGGCCTTGGAAAGCGGTGAAGATCTTGGTGATGTTTTGCCAGCTGCTGCCGCTGGCCGCGCCGCCGGCGGTGCTGGCGGAGAGGGCTCCAACTTTATCCGCTTGAGCCGTATTGTGGAAGATACGCCAGAGTTGTCCGGTGTCATTTCTACTTTTGCCTCTGAAGCGGTCATTTCTGTTGGGGAGAGTCTGCAGCCTGTCGACGCCATCGATGATTTTGAAACCAGTGGTGGCGAGCCAGTTACCATTGACGTTAAAGAGAACGACATCTTTCTGGAAGGGCAGCTGATCACCGATTTTACCCAAGCCGCAAACGGTACGGTGGGGTTTGACGAACAGGCAGCGCTTTTCACCTACACGCCCAACGAAGGCTTTAGTGGTACCGATACCTTTACCTATGATGCGACAAACCCAACCGGCACGGCGGGAGATACGGCCTTAGTTACCATTGTTGTCGAGTTGCCAGTTGTGCCACCGGTCGTGCCGCCAGAGCCAGAGCCAGAGCCACCCACGATCAGCATCAACGATGATGTTGTAACGGAAGGTGATGTTGCGGTTGTAACAATCAGCCTGTCCAAGGTCTGGGACCAGCCCATCACTGTGAGCTATCAGACTGCCGATGGCTCAGCAGACGCCGGGGATGACTACAACCCCACCAGCGGTACTGTCACCTTTGCGCCTGGCATCACCAGTATTGATGTGCCAGTGAGTACCAACACCGATGAATTGGACGAACCCACTGAAAACCTGTTTGTAAATCTTAGCGGCGCTATAGGCGCGACTATTGCCGATCCACAGGGTGAGATTCAGATTGTCGATGACTTTACTCCGACACTCAGCATTAATGATGTGACGGTTACCGAAGGACAGACTGCTGTCGTCACAGTGACATTGTCAACGTCAGTGGATGAGGCGGTGACAGTGAATTTCGCCACCGCTAATGGCTCTGCTGTATCGGGTGCTGACTATGACGCTGCAAGCGGCACGCTCACCTTCGCCCCCGGGCAGACCACTGCAACGGTATCGGTTGCCACCATTGACGATGAGGTCGATGAAAACACCGAAAATCTGGTGGTTAACTTGTCGGGTGCTACGAACGCAGTCGTCGTTAAGCCTCAGGGTGTTGTGACTATTTTGGATAATGACGAACCATCGTCACCGCCACCGCCACCGCCACCGCCTGGTGAAGTGGCCGTGGCTTCCAGTGAGCGTGAGGTCGATGAGGCTAATCTCGCTGCGGGTACCAACCCACAACTGGCGAGTCTGACCCGGACGGGCGACTTCACTATTTTGGCTGAAGATGGCTTGCAAACTTTATCAGTGACCGCTGATAGCGGCACCATTGACGTAGTTTCCGGTGGCGCTTTCCAGGGTGGTTTTGTTGTTGAAGAGGGCGTTATACGCATCACCTTCAATAGCGTTAGCGGCCCCAATGCTGCCGGCGAATACACGGTTAACGTGACCGCTGAACTGCTGGGTGAATTTGATAATACCCTGCCGGGCAATGATGATTTCGTTGATCTGGATATTGCTGTCTCCGTGACGGACGTCAATGGCCTAACGGCCAATGGTACTGCGAGTGCGCGCGTATTTGATGATGAGGCAATTGCCAACGCGGATATCGATACGACCGATCCAGATACAGGTATTGCCGACGGTAATGTCCTGAGCGGCGTAGGCACAGCAGCAGGCGCCTCTAATGCAGATATTGACGGCGCCGATGGCTTTGCTGCCACGGCGGTAGTGGGTCTTTCGCTCACCGATACCGAAGTCACTGATGGCTCCGCTATTGGCGGGGCCGGTTTGTCCAGTGCTAAAGGTACCCTTACTTTGGCTACAGACGGCTCGTACTCCTACCAGGTCACTGATCCTGACGCGGCTGGCACGGACACCTTCTACTACACCATCGAAGATGGCGATGGGGACTTCAGTACTACCAGCATTACGATCAGCCTGGATGGTAACCCGGTGATTACTGACCTGACACCGAATATCGATGATTCGGATGTGGTGGTTGATGAAGATGATTTGGTGCCGGACGGATCGAATCAACTACAATCCGCGGCGCAAACCGGTACGTTCAACATTGCAGCGGCGGATGGTATCGGTGACCTTACGATCGGCGGTACAGCTGTTATCACGGGTGGTGTCTTTGATGGCGCACCTGAAGTCGTGATCAATACCCCTTTGGGTCACACGCTGACAATCACCGGCGTTGCCGGTGGTGTGGTGAGTTATACCTATACACTCAATGC
>JBLIEI010000010.1:0-79381 GCA_047633055.1 Halieaceae bacterium
CGTCCAGTAACAGACTGAGTACTTCTGATGCGTCCTGGATTATGGCGAGCGCAACTCGCATATCCGTGGGGTGTTGACGGTATGTGGCCGAATTGGCTGCGATAAGCGCTGCGGGTAGTGAGAATAGCCGTAGACCCTGGTTGGTTGTGCTTTGATCGGGGCCGGGTAGGCTGGAGCGAAGGTTAAATAGCGACGTGTTATGAGGCAGGGTGACAGGCTTGTTATCGCCGCGCTTTGCGCGTACCAGGAGTTGCTCTGGAACGTTCCAGTTTTCTGCGTGGATGGTAAGTGATTGCTCCGGTGATAAGCTCCAGTTATCCCCGAAGCGCTCTTCAAGATAGCTCGCGCAGAATTCCCAAAATGAGGCGTACCAGGCCGTACTCTCCCCGGCAGCCTCATCGGGGCGCGAGGGGATGTACCAACCCTTCATGACTTCCTGAAGGAAACCATTCTTGGTAAGACGCTCACGGTTCGTCCTTGTGAGCGCACTGGAACGGATGGCAACAACGCCTTGTTCCTGCAATTTTTGCAGAGCTTCCAGAGAAGACGCCAGTTTATCTGCAGGAGTAGCCATTTTTGTACCTTTCTATGCTTCTTAGGTTTTCTTGATTACCAATTATTAGGTTATTGTGTTTTACCAGTACTAGGTTATTGTGTCAATTGTATATTAGGTTATTGTGCTTATAGGTGTATGTCTATATGTAATATATGGATGTTTATAGAATCCAGAAGCGATTTATATTCTCCGGTAATTGATGCTAACGGGCTAGCTCTAGTCAATCGCATGTGGCCAGTTGCTCCGCCGCTCTCAACTTCTGATATAGGTTGGGAAACAAGGGGTCAGCTTATAGTAGATCTCAGATTGAGGAAGGAATTCTACACAAAAGGTCGCCTGCGTTATTGGATTCAATTCTGTTTCAAGGGCAGATTAAGAGAGGTGAGGTAAAGGGCATATTGCAAGTGGCTCCCCGAACGGCCAGGAGAGTCGTATCTGATCTGCTTGGAGCTGGAATCCTATCCTCTGATGGAGTGAAATCACCGTTAAGAATAGCGTTTCCAGCCAAGTTGGCTTCAGAGATTATGCCTGGGCTGTTTCCTGAAGTTTAAGTGCAGATTTAACGCAATAAAAAGCCCGCATATAGCGGGCTTTTTATTGGATCTTGTTGGTACTCAAATTTGGTGGAGGCGGCGGGAGTTGAACCCGCGTCCGCCAGCACTCTGCCTTCGGCTCTACATGCTTAGAATCCGTTAATTAATTTAGCCGCATACAGCCCAACGGGCAGGACGTAATAGGCGATCCTGAAATTTTTTAGCGACTCCACCTCAGGCAGGTTTCGCAGCGATCCAGTTCTATATGACAGTCAGTAGCGCGGGGCTGGCACCTTGCTAAAGACCGCTAGGGCCGAGGCCACTAGAGGTGTTACAAAGGGCTACTTACGCAGCCAGTTGTGCACCGTAGTTGTCATCATTGGCAACTAATAGTTTGCAGCTTTGGATTTACGTGATTGGCTACCATCACGACATGCACCTCAGGGTTTGCAACCGTCGTCGAATCCGTATCGCCCCCAAATGTGAGCGATCATTGTATACCTGTTTGAGGCCTTGCGTATGGAAATTTTTCTCTATCTGGCCCTGTCGCATTATCTGGCGCGGGCCACTTATCACCCAACTTGGCCTACATAGACCTTTGTTTTCGGCCAGTTTGAACCCTAGACTTTGCACACTTATTGAGCAGAACGATAAAGCGGGCAACCGCACGGGAGACCCCAATGCACTACGATCTTAAAATCACCAACGGCCTGGTTTTTGATGGCGAGGGTAATGACCCCATTGCCACCGATGTTGCGGTTCGCGGCGGGGTGATTGTTGAAATTGGCACCTGTGACGGCGACGCAGCGCAGGTGATTGACGCCGCCGGTAAGATTGTGACGCCGGGCTTTATTGATCTGCACACCCACTACGACGGCCAGATGTCCTGGGATGCCGATATGCAGCCCAGCATCAACCACGGTGTCAGTACAGTGGTGATGGGTAGCTGTGGTGTGGGCTTTGCACCGGTACGGGAAAATGATCGTGACAAGCTGATTCGTATTATGGAAGGGGTGGAAGACATTCCCGGAACCGCCCTTGCCGAAGGCATTACCTGGGATTGGGAAACACTGCCCGAGTATATGGATGCGCTGGACGCTATGCCCCACAGCGTGGACTTCGCGGTGCAAATTACGCACGACCCACTGCGCGTTTACGTGATGGGCGATCGCGCGGTCTTTAACGAGAAGGCCACCGCCGCCGATATTCTGGAAATGCAAAAACTGGCCCGCGAGGCACTGGAAGCTGGCGCGATTGGTTTTTCTACCGGCCGTTCAGACGTGCATCGCAGTGCCGATGGTGAATGGACCCCGTCCTCTGAAGCCACCACCGAAGAGTTGGAAGGTATTGCGAAAGCCTTCGACGGGATGGACCACGGTATATTGCAGGCGGTGAACGATTTTAATTTGGAGCGGGAAGGGGATATGTTCGATGAGGAGTTCGATATTATCGAGAACTTCGCCAAGGCTTCTAACGGCAGTGCCTTTTCGTTGTCTCTTATGCAGCGTGATTTCGCACCAGACCAGTGGTTGCGTATTATTGATCGTGCTGAAAAGGCCAAAGCCAAGGGCCTGAACATGCGCCTGCAAACAGCACCTCGTGCCATTGGCGTTACGGTTGGCCTGCAGTGTACCTTCCATCCGTTTATGGGTTTCCCCAGCTACAAGACTATCTCGCAGCTGCCGTTTGAAGAGCGGGTAGCACGTATGAAAGAGCCTGCGTTCAAGGCGCAGTTGCTGACTGAAAAGTCTGAGCCCCTGGCGGGCGACGGTACTCCGGTTCCGCCGATTGCCGATGCTTTGCTGGCAGCGCTGGATTTTGTGGCCAGCAAAACCTTCCTGCTGGGCGACAACCCCGACTACGAGCAGCCGGCAGAAAACTCGGTGCTGCAAATGGCTCAGGACAAGGGCGTGCCCACTCTGGAAATGATTTACGACCTGCTGTTGAAAAAAGACGGCAAGGAACTGCTGTACTTCCCCATCTATAACTACACCGAGATGAATTACGACAACGTGTATAAAATGATGCAGCACCCACAGTCGATTATGGGGCTGTCGGATGGTGGCGCGCATGTGGGTACGGTATGCGATTCCAGCTTCCCCACCTACTTGCTGACTCACTGGACCCGTGATCGCCAGCGCGCCGGCAAGCTGGAGCTGGCCGATGCGATTCGTCGCCTCACCAGTGATATTGCCGACTACAGTGGCATGAGTGATCGCGGTCGCCTGCAGGTGGGCTTGAAGGCCAATATCAATGTGATTGATATGGACGGCTTGCGTCTGTTCGCACCGAATATGGTGCAGGATCTACCCGCGGGCGGGCAGCGTCTACTGCAGAATGCAAAGGGTTACCGCGCGGTGATCGTGGCCGGGGAAGTTGTGCTGGAAAACGATCAGCTCACCGGTAAATATCCCGGACGCTTGGTGCGCGCCGGGCAGTTGGCCGGGCAAGCGGCTGCCTGAACGGCGGTTACATCTCTGCAGCGCCCGCCATTCGCGTTACACTCAACCGATGGTTGAAACGCTCACCGACATACTAGGCCAAACCACGCTGCTGGAGCTGGGCTTGGTGTGGCTGGTGGTGATCTTTGCCGCGGTCATGCGGGCTTTTACGGGTTTTGGCTTCGCGCTGACGGCGGTGCCGGTGTTCGCCTTGTTCATGCCACCCACTCAGGCGGTGGTACTGAGTGCTTCCCTCACCCTGGCGGTGAGTTTACTTACCCTGAAAACCTTTTGGGGTCAGTACCCTTTAAAGCCCATGCTGCCGATGATCGTGTTGGCGGCCATTGGCACTGCGATGGGTGCCGCCATTCTGACGTCTGTTTCACCCATGCAATTCAAGCTCGGTATAGGCGCCTCGGTGATTGTCGCGTCCCTGGGGCTTACATTTTATCGTCCCAGCCGGCAGCGGGGGAGTACGGTGCTCAGTAGTATTACCGGACTGGCCTCAGGTTTGCTCAATGGAGCGTTCGCTATACCCGGGCCACCGGTGATTATTTATGCCATGGCGGCGGAGCCGGAACCTGCCCGTAGCCGGGCTTTGCTGATGACCTTCTTTTTATTCTCTGCGGTAGCCGGTTTGGTGTCCTACACAGCGGCGGGTTTTGTTAATGCCCGTTCGCCGTGGTTGTTCGCGTTGGCGTTTCCGGCGATGTACCTGGGGGATAAGTTGGGCTATCGCCTGTTCCACCGTTTTGGCACGGCCATGTACCGGCGGGTCGCACTGGTGGTGTTGTTTGCGGTGGGGATATCCATTACGGCGAATGCGTTGTTCTAGGCCGCGAAGGCGGTGCTATAAAGATTCCAAGTACTAAGAAGCCGCAGACAATTAACCCATTGTTAATCGAGTGCGGCCGGTTTTGACATAACGCCTTTTCGCGTGGGGATTAGCACTGGGCCAGAGCCCCCGCAAGGCTCTTTCCTCCATGGGAAAGTATTGCGGTGTATAACCGTATGTCGCGTGTAACCCGAAAACGTCCCTGCTGACGTTAGCTGATGTCAGCGCAGTGCCGCTTCTGATTACACTATAAATATGGGCCTGAATCGTCTGCTGCGCAAGGGCTGTCTTAGACCGAGTATGCATAAGGCGATGGCTGCAAAAACCCGGGGGTTATTGTTTGACGTTGTCGCGCACAATCCGTTGTTTTTGGAGGTTCCATTCGCGGTCTTTTTTGGTGTCGCGTTTGTCGTGATCCTGCTTACCCTGAGCCAGCGCAATGCGCGCTTTCACCAAGTGGCCCTTCCAGTATAGCTGGGTGCATACGCAGGTTAGGCCTTTGGCCGCGGTGGCCACAAGAACTCTCGCCAACTCTCTTTTGTTGAGCAGCAGTTTGCGGGTGCGGGTGGGGTCGGTCACGAAGTGAGTCGAGGCGGTGGCCAGCGGGGTGATCAGTGAGCCCAGCAGAAAAGCCTCGCCGTCTTTCATCATCACATAGGAATCCGTAAGCTGCACTTTACCTTCGCGCAAACTTTTTACTTCCCAGCCGCTCAACACGACGCCCGCCTCAAAGGTTTCCAGCAGTTTATAATCAAAGCTGGCACGCTTGTTCTGGGCGATCACGTTACTCGGGGTCTTGTGCTTCTTCTTGGCCATGGCGCGCACTATATACTTAGAAGCTTGGAGGTGAAACGTGAATCTTTCCCTTTTAAGGCGCAACCGGCTACGGCACTCTAAAGCGATGATAATTTCTAACTTTTTTCGGTGGCCATGGACGAGTTAACGCCCATGGGCAGCTGGCGTACTCGCACTACTTTTGTGCTCGCCCTGTCTGCCTCGGCGGTGGGGCTGGGTAATCTATGGCGGTTTTCCTATCTTGCCGGTGAGCACGGTGGGGGCCCTTTTGTACTGGCCTATCTGGTGTGCCTGTTTGGCATCGCCACGCCCATTCTGATTGCCGAGGTGGTGATTGGTAACCACGGTCGCAGCAGTCCGGTGGCGTCTTTGCGCCACGCTGCAGATCGCTCTCTTCGTAGCCGGGCATGGATGATTGGCGGGGTGCTGTTATGCCTGACCGCCGTGTTGATTATGGGTTACTACTCAGTCGTCGCCGGCTGGGCGCTGGCTTACGTCAAGTACATGCAGTCTGGCCATTTTTCAGATGCCAGCGCCGTGATGGTCGGCGAGTTTTTTCAGCGGTTTCTGTCCGATCCCAGTCGTCTGATACGCTGGCACACTGCCTTTCTGTTCATGGTGCTGGCAGTCGTTTGCCTGGGGGTGCGCCGGGGTCTGGGGGTGTTGGTGTGGCTGTCTGTGCCTGCGCTCATTGCTCTACTGAGTGCGCTGGTTGTGTTCGCGCTAGACCAGGGTGATCTGGCCGCTGCCGAAGAGTTTCTGTTCCATGTGCAGCCGCTGGATTTCTCTGCACGCTCCTGGATGGTGGCTTTGGGGCAGGCCTTTTATACCCTCAGTGTTGGCGTAGGGGTGGGCATCAGTTACGGCGCCTATGCACCGGAACGTATTCCTATTGGCCGCTCGGTGTTCGCGGTAGCGTTGTTCGACACGCTGATTGCGCTGGCTGCTGGACTGGCGATTTTCCCCATTGTGTTTGCCAATAACATTGAGCCTTCCATGGGCCCGGGGCTTATGTTCGTTAGCCTGCCCTATGCCTTTGGCAATACTGTTGAGGGCGAGTTGTTTGGCACCCTGTTTTTTGGGCTGGTGGTTGTTGCCGCGCTGGGTTCGGCCGTGGCCCTGGTGGAACCGGTGGTGGCTGCATTGATGCAGCAGTTCAAGTGGCGCAGATTCACGGCGGTGGTGATGGTCGGTGCAATCATCTGGTTGCTGGGTATTGGTGTCGCTTTATCTTTTAGTCTTTGGCAGGATCTGAGCTGGCTGGGTTACCGCAATCTATTCGAATTATTAGTCGCCCTCACCACCAGTTTCCTGCTGCCCTTGGGCGCCTTACTCGTTGCTCTGTTCGTGGGGTGGCAAGTACGGCCGCAAATCCTGCGGGAGTTATTGGCCCGGGAGACCGATCTATTTTTCTCGATCTGGTACTTTGTTCTGCGTTATATTGCCCCACCCGCCATTGTGGCGGTATTCGTATCCGCTGTGATTTTTGCCTGACTAGAGCGTAAGCACCCTATGACCGTGATCAACCGCAGCGCCCTGCTTCCCTATCAAGCGAGCCAGCTGTTTGACTTGGTGAATGACGTAGAGGCGTATCCGCAATATATGGACGGTTGTGTGCGTGCCACAGTGCTGAGCCGAGAGCGTACTCAGTTGGAGGCGCGGCTCCATCTCGCCAAGGGTGGTATCGAGCAGAGCTTTACTACCCGTAATACCCTGGTGCCCAGTGAGAGCATTACCCTGGAACTGGTCAACGGCCCCTTCGATAAACTTGCCGGCATCTGGACCTTTACCGAACTGGGCGACGAGGCCTGCAAGATTAGTCTCCACCTGGAGTTCTCCATGAGTAATGGCCTGCTGGGTGCAGCGGCCGGTAAGCTGTTCAATCGGGTGGCTGTTAATTTGGTGACCACGGTGGAGCGGCGAGCGCACCATCTTTACAGCTAGGGTGCGTTGGGGATAAACCCACCGCGAATCAGTTGAAGATAGACGAGGATACAGCGATGATCGAAAACGAAACCATCGACGTTGAAGTGGCTTACGCCATGCCCGAGAAGCAGTCCATTATTCCGCTAAATGTTAGCGTGGGCACCTCTGCTCTCGAGGCGGCACGCCAATCTGGCGTCGACAAACAATACGAAGGTGTTGACCTGGAGAATGCCAAGCTGGGTATCTTTGGCAAGGCCGTTGCGCCCGGTCACGTGCTCAGCAAAGGAGACAGAGTGGAGGTCTATCGCCCGTTAACGGCTGATCCCAAGGAAGTACGCAAGGCACGAGCTGCAAAGGCGAAAGAGCGCCGGGCTCAGGAGAAAGAATCGTAGAATCGAGCCCTGCGACGAGCGGATAGTTGCGAGGAGGTCTAGCTTTCCTCGCTATCGGCCGCGGCCTCTGGCTCTACTTCAGCCTCTACCTCTACAGATTGCTCCGGTGCTAACCCCGTATCCGCCCATTCAGGCAGATAATCGCCAGTCACCCTCACCAATTTGTCGCCTTCAAAGTGTACCGCTAGTTCGGTACTGTCCAGAAGATCGCTGCCGTTACGCACGGTGTAGGGGTAGTCCCAACGATTCTGATTAAAGCTGTCTTCGACCAGCGGGGTGCCGAGAATAAAGCGTACCTGGCGGCGGCTCATGCCCTCTTTTAACTGGTCTACCATGTCTGAGGTGACGATGTTGCCTTGTTCGATATCGATTTTATAGGCACCGGGGAAGCCAACAAAGCCGCAGGCAGATAAAACGGTCACAAGCAGGGCGCTGATCAGAAGACGCATTCGGGGTAAAACTTCCACTTCGGTTACGAGAATGGCATCATACCTGTACTAAACATCACAAAGAAGCCCCGAAAATGTCCGAAGGCAACAAGGAACTGCGCAAAGTAGGTCTGAAAGTGACGCTGCCGCGCGTAAAGATCCTACAGATGCTTGCTAGCACCGATGGCGGTTCGCAGCACATGAGTGCTGAGGACCTTTATCGTGCTCTGATAGAGGCCGGCGAAGATGTAGGCTTGGCGACGGTCTATCGAGTGCTCACCCAGTTTGAAACCGCTGGTTTGGTAATCCGTCACAACTTTGAAACCGGCCACTCGGTATTTGAGCTGTCTAAAGGCGACCATCATGATCACATGGTGTGCGTGGACAGCAGTGAAGTGATTGAGTTTACGGATCCGATTATCGAGCAGCGCCAACATGAGATTGCCGAAGAAAATGGCTATGAGCTAGTCGATCACTCGCTAGTGTTGTATGTCCGTAAGCGGGTCGATAGCTAGCCCAGGATCATATACTGGCGTTATCCAGCATTTCTTTGGCATGCGCCAACGATTGCTCGGTAATTTTCAGGCCTCCGAGCATGCGGGCCAGTTCTTCTATTTTTTCTTTCTCATTCAGATGCGCCATGCGCGTGACTGCAGATTCTTTGCTGCTGGTTTTGGTGACTTGTAAATGTTGCTGACCCTGTGCGGCCACTTGGGCCAGGTGGGTTACACACAGTATTTGAGCCTCTGCGGCCAGGTCGCGTAATAGTCGCCCGACCACTTCCGCAACGGCACCGCCAATGCCCACATCGACCTCGTCAAATACCATACTGGGCAGGATGCCACCGCTGGCGGTCACCACCTGAATGGCCAGGCTGATTCTGGACAGTTCACCGCCGGAGGCGATTTTGCCTAGTGGTTGGGGGGCTGCACCGGGATTGGTGCTGATCAAAAACTCCACCTCTTCCTGGCCGTGGGGGTGCGGCGCATCGGAGTCCCGCGTTAACAGCGCGACCTCAAAGCGGCACTGGTCCATCGCCAGAGTGCTGAGGATTACCATGGCCTCTTTGACCAGCTTGTTGCCCGCTTTGCGGCGTTGTTTGGTTAGTTTGTTGGCATCCTTGGCATAGGCGGTGGCTAACGCTGCTAATTCAACCTGTAGTTCTTCTATTCGCTGGCTACTGTCAGTTAGGCCCTGCAATTCTTCCTGTACTGAGCGGTAAAGGTCACCCAGTGCCTCCGGCAGTACCCGATGTTTGCGGGCGATGTCGTAGATCAACTCAAGTCGGCGTTCTACCTCAGCCAAACGTGCAGGGTTGACTGTCACCGTGTCAACATAGGCCTGGATTTCGAGCCTTGCTTCGCTTAACTGAATAGCGGCGGAATCCAGTAATTCCAGGGCACTGGTGGTGCCGGCACCGCTGTGCGTTTCTGTGTTCAATAGTTTTAGCGCTTGACGGGTCCCACTTTCCTGAGCGTCGCACAAATCCATAGCCTGATGGGCAGACTCCAGAATTTCCTCGGCGTTGGTCAAAAGCTTTTGTTTCTGCTCCAACTTTGCCAGTTCATTGTCAGCCAGCGCCAGTTCATCCAGTTCCTGCACCTGATAGGCCAATAACTGGGCCCGTGAGGTTTGCTCGTCTCTTGATCCGGTCAGCAGGGTCAACTCTCGCTGGCAGCGTAACCAGTCAGAGGCTGACTGTTCCAGGGTGCGTGCCAGGGGTAGGTGGCCGGCATACACGTCTACCAGTTGTCGTTGCACGGGCTTGCGCAATAGTGATTGGTGAGCGTGTTGGCTGTGAATATCAATGAGCAGTTCACCGAGCTCCTTGCAATCTTGCAAGGTGGAGGGACTGCCATTGATATAGGCACGTGAGCGGCCCTCGGTGGTGAGAACGCGGCGCAAAATACAATCGTTGGAACTGAGTAGGTCTCTACCAGCCAGCCAATCTCTGGCCTGAGGCACATGGCTGATGTCAAAGCTGGCGTTGATCTCAGCGCGATCGCAACCCGGTCGCACCGCTTTGGGGTCTGCCCGGTCACCCAGACACAGGCCCAGCGCATCGAGCATAATGGACTTGCCGGCACCCGTTTCACCGGTAATCACTGTCATGCCCGGGCTAAGTTCCATTTCCAGAGAATCGACGATCGTGTAGTTATTGATACTGATATGGTTAAGCATGGGCAGCCGAGCGTGTGGTTTCCACTGTTATACCCCAGAAGCCCCGCGGCATAAACATCTGAGCCGATCTTCTCTTCGTTGCTTTGTAATCGACGCTGGCTGTGATAAAACTTCAGGTAGGCTTAATGGCGATCAAATAGATGGTAAGTGGCAATATTTCAGACCGGGCACAGATTCTACTCAAAGCGTTGGTAGAGCTGCATATCCGCGATGGCCAACCGGTAGGTTCACGCACGTTGCTCGAGGAGGCGGGGTTACCAGTGAGCGCGGCCACCATTCGGAATGTGATGTCAGATCTTGAAGATCTGGGTTACCTGCAGTCCCCTCATAGATCCTCGGGTCGGATACCCACCGCCGCCGGTTATCGGCTGTTTGTCGACACCCTGTTGCAGGTGAGACCGCTGGAGCAGGAAGCCGTAAGCGCCTTGCGTTCCGAACTTAATCGAGACCGCTCAGCCACTGAGCTCGTGCAATCCGCGTCATCGCTGTTGTCTACCATCACCGCGCAAGCCGGCCTGGTGACCGTGCCCCGGCAGGAGAGTAATCAGCTGAGGCAGGTAGAGTTTTTACCGCTGTCAGGTGACCGGGTGCTGGTGATACTGGTGCTCAACGAGCGTGAGGTGCAAAACCGCATCATTCATACCGGTCGCGTGTTTTCCGAGAACGATTTACGTGAAGCGACGCTATTGGTGAATCAGCGTTTCGCCGGTCGGCCTCTGGATCAGGTGCAGGATCAGATATTGCGTGAAATGCAGGATGCCAGAAGCCAGATCGATACGTATTTGCAGGCGTCCCTGGATCTGGCCAGCAAAGCCTTGCAACAGGATTCCAGCGAAGATGACTATGTGATGGTGGGTGAATCGCGCCTGGTGGGCGGCGGCACCCCCAAAGATATGCTCAAATTGCGAGAGTTGTTCGATAGCTTCGAGCAGAAGAAAGACCTGCTTCACCTGCTGGAGCGTAGCTCCCGCGCCGAGGGCATTCAAATATTCATCGGTGAAGAGGCCGGATATGAGGTATTTGGCGACTACAGCGTAGTTACTGCCCCCTACAGTGATGGTCTGCAAACTCTGGGCGTACTTGGGGTAATAGGCCCGACCCGCATGGCCTATGAGCGGGTGATTCCCATTGTGGATGTCACCGCCAGGATGCTGAGCTCCGCTTTGGCCAAATAATGCCTTCGAAATAGACACCAGATCCCGATTTGGTTGAAAAATTGCCAATTTGGGCTTGAATTACCCCCCTAAACCCCCATATCCCCACTCTCGACGAAGCCGGATCTGTACCCCCTGGGTGGTGCTGTCCATTTTTCTGTTAATAACGCCATATTTTGGAGCTGCCACGTGGCCGATCAAGAACAACCGTCAGAACAGCAAGCAGATCAGGACACAGCCGCTCAAGCAGATGCTGATGCGGGACCCAAAGCAGTGCTTGAGGGAATCCTGGAGGAAGCGGGTGCCGCTGATGAAGCGAATGAAGCGCCCGCAGCAGATTCTACCCCCGAGGAAGTCATCGAGCAGCTGCAGGCCGACTTGGCCGAGGCCCAAGATGCTGCACTACGGGCCGCCGCCGATGCCCAGAACGTCAAGCGTCGTGCTGTACAAGACGTAGAGAAAGCCCGTAAATTTGCCCTGGATCAATTCAGCAAAGACTTGCTGCCGGTGGTCGATAATCTGGAGCGCTCTCTGGCAGCCGCCCCGGATGATAACGAGGCCGTGAAGCCGATTGCCGAAGGTGTTGAACTCACACTGAAGAGCTTTATCGAGGTCATGAAGAAGAATCGCATTGAGGTGGTAGATCCGGCCGGCGAGCCCTTTGATCATGAGCTGCACCAGGCCATCAGTATGGTCGAAAATCCTGATGTGGAACCGAATACGGTGCTTGCCGTAATGCAGAAAGGGTACACCCTGAACGGTCGCCTGATGCGCCCTGCCATGGTGATGGTGAGTAAGGCTGCAAGTTAAAAATCCGGGTCACAAACCCTTGAAATCGGTCTAAACGGGCCAATATTAACAACAACGTAACAAATATAGGCCGCCACTAGCTGGCCAGTGAGGAGCAGACAAATGGGTAAAATTATTGGAATCGACCTGGGAACGACTAATTCCTGTGTTTCAGTGTTGGAAGGCGGCAAGCCTAGGGTCATCGAGAACTCAGAAGGCGATCGTACGACTCCCTCTATCGTCGGCTACACAGAAGACGGGGAAATCCTGGTTGGCCAGAGTGCCAAGCGCCAGTCCGTTACTAACCCGGTGAACACTGTGTACGCGGTGAAGCGCCTGATTGGCCGTAAGTTCAAGGACGATGTCGTTCAGAAAGACATCAAAATGGTGCCCTACAAGATCGTCGAAGCCGACAATGGCGACGCCTGGGTACAGGTCCGGGACGAAAAAATGGCACCGCCTCAGGTGTCTGCTGAAATACTGCGCAAGATGAAGCGGACAGCCGAGGAGTTTCTGGGCGAGCCTGTTACTGAAGCGGTCATTACGGTTCCTGCCTATTTTAATGATTCCCAGCGTCAGGCTACCAAAGACGCGGGCAAAATCGCGGGTCTGGACGTTAAGCGCATCATCAACGAGCCAACCGCTGCGGCGCTGGCCTATGGTATGGACAAAGCCAAGGGCGATCACACAATAGCGGTTTACGATCTGGGTGGTGGTACGTTTGATATTTCGATCATTGAGATTGCTGAAGTCGACGGTGAGCACCAGTTTGAAGTGTTGTCCACCAACGGCGATACCTTCCTCGGTGGTGAAGATTTCGACATGCGCCTGATCGAATATCTTGCGGCCGAGTTCAAGAAAGAAAGTGGTATGGACCTGCACGGCGATCCGCTGGCCCTGCAGCGCCTGAAAGAAGCTGCCGAGAAAGCGAAGATCGAGTTGTCGACCTCGCAGCAGACGGAAATTAACTTACCTTACATTACTGCCGATGCCTCGGGCCCCAAGCACCTGGTGCTCAAGCTGTCTCGTGCCAAGCTGGAGTCGCTGGTAGAAGATCTGGTGACCCGTTCCATGGAGCCGGTAAAGCAAGCCATGAAAGATGCGGGTTTGAGCACCAGTGAAATTGACGACGTAATCCTGGTGGGCGGCCAGACCCGTATGCCAATGGTTCAGAAAGTGGTTGCCGATCACTTTGGTAAAGAGCCACGCAAGGACGTGAATCCAGATGAAGCGGTTGCCATGGGCGCCTCGATTCAAGGTGGGGTGCTGGCGGGCGACGTGAAAGACGTATTGCTGCTGGACGTGACTCCGCTGACCCTGGGTATTGAGACCATGGGTGGTGTCGCCACATCGCTGATCGACAAGAACACCACGATTCCGACGAAGAAGTCGCAGATATTCTCAACCGCTGAAGACAACCAGAGTGCGGTGACCATCCACGTGGTACAGGGCGAGCGTAAGCAAGCCGCCAGTAATAAGTCACTGGGCCGTTTTGACCTTGCAGACATTCCTGCGTCGCCGCGTGGCATGCCTCAGATCGAAGTAACCTTCGACCTGGATGCCAATGGTATTCTGCATGTGGGTGCCAAAGACAAGGCAACGGGCAAGGAGCAGTCTATTCGGATTACCGCCTCCGGTGGCTTGAGCGACGCTGATATCGAAGGCATGGTTGCCGATGCCGAGGCTAACGCCGACGCTGATGCTGTGTTCGAAGAACTCATCACTGCCCGCAATACCTGCGAAGGTTTGGCGCACGCTGCCAAGAAAACCTTGGAAGAGGCTGCTGAGCACGCTACTGACGAAGAGAAGGCTGCTATCGAAGCCGCTATCAGCGAAGCTGAAGAAGCCGTCAAAGGCGACGACAAGGAAGCCATTGAAGCTGCCGCTGCGACGTTGACTGAAGTGACCGGACCGGTTGCTCAAAAGATGTATGCCGCGCAGGCAGCAGAAGCCGAAGGCGCGCAAGCGGATGCAGGCGAAGCTGGCAATGATAAGGATGCCGGAGAAGACGTGGTTGACGCCGAGTTCGAAGAAGTCAAAGACGAGAAAAAAGAAGCCTAAACACTTCTTTCATCGGGGCGGGCCAGGTTCGCCCCTGATTACAACTACGACCACGCGGGATAGGTGCACAATGCGTCTATTCCGCGTCGTCATATGAGAAATAGCGGATTTTTTCGCCAAGCGATCTATGTCAAAACGCGATTATTACGAAGTCCTGGGAGTCGACAGGAACGCAGAGAATAAGGACATCAAAAAGTCTTACCGCCGGGTGGCGATGAAGTATCACCCGGATCGTAACTCTGACGATCCCAAGTCCGACGATAAATTTAAGGAAGCCACCGAAGCCTACGAAATTCTGATGGACTCGGAAAAACGCCGTGCCTACGACCAATACGGTCACGCCGGTGTTGACCCGAGCGCCGGTGGTGGCGGTAACGGCAACTTCAGTGATATTTTTGGCGATGTTTTTGGGGATATCTTCGGTGGAGGCGGCGGCGGTGGAGGCGGCCGCAGTCGTGCCCAGCGCGGTTCTGATCTGCGCTATACATTGGATATCTCTCTGGAACATGCCGTTAAAGGCACTACCGCTGAAATTAGGGTCCCGAGCCTGACAGCGTGCGATCCCTGCGATGGTTCTGGCGCGAAGAAGGGCAGCTCGCCCGTCACCTGTAATACCTGTGGTGGTGCCGGCCAGGTGCGGATGCAGCAAGGCTTCTTTCAGGTCCAGCAAACCTGTCCGGCTTGCCGCGGTCGCGGCAAGTCCATAAGCGATCCTTGTCCTAGCTGTCACGGCCAGGGCCGGGTCGAGAAAACCAAGACCTTGTCAGTGAAAGTTCCCCCTGGTGTTGATACCGGTGACCGTATTCGACTGTCGGGTGAGGGCGAAGCGGGTCCGGAAGGTGGACCCAATGGCGATTTATTCGTACAGATGTCGGTGAAGCAACACCCGATCTTCGAACGCGATGGCAAAAACCTGTATTGTGAAGTCCCTATCACTTTTGTTGACGCGGCAATTGGCGGCGAATTGGAAGTGCCCACCTTGGACGGACGGGTAAAATTGAAGATACCTGCGGAAACACAAACCGGTAAACTGTTTCGCCTGCGTGGCAAAGGCGTTAAGCCTGTGCGCGGAGGGGGTGTGGGTGACCTGCTGTGTCGGGCTGTTGTTGAAACGCCCGTAAACCTGAAGAAGCAGCAAAAAGAAATGCTGCGTGAATTTCAGGAAAGCCTGGGTGAGGGTGGGAAGTCACAGTCTCCCCGGCAAACCAGCTGGTTTGAGGGTGTGAAGAGCTTTTTCGACGACATGAAAATATGACAATACGGATAGGAATTACCGGCGCTGCCGGGCGCATGGGGCGCATTTTGATAGAGGCCATTGCCCTGTCAGGAGACGACGTGCAACTGACTGCTGCGATCGAACACCCGGGCAGTTCGCTGTTGGGCGCGGATGCAGGCGAAGTCGCAGGGCAGGGTAAAAACGGCGTCGCCATTGTTAGTGACTTGGCGGGAGTTATTAACGACCTCGATGTGCTTATCGATTTTACCATCCCGACTGCCACGGTCGCCAACGTGGCGGTCTGCGCTGAGCATGGCAAAGCTATTGTCATTGGCACCACCGGCTTCAGCGACCCGCAACAGGCGCAATTAGACAGCGCCGCTGGCCAGATAGCAGTGTGCAAGGCCACTAATTTCAGCACCGGTGTCAATCTTTGCTTCAAATTACTCGACATGGCCGCCAAGGTACTCGGCGACGATGTCGATATCGAAATTACCGAGTCTCATCATCGTCATAAAATCGACGCCCCCTCCGGCACCGCCCTGAGCATGGGTAAAGTGGTGGCAGACGCTCTGGGACGAGACCTGAAAGAAGTCGCAGTGTATGGCCGTGAGGGCCAGACCGGGGCCAGAGATCGCAATACTATCGGCTTCGCTACCGTGCGAGCTGGCGATATCGTCGGCGAACATACGGTGATGTTTGCGGCGGATGGCGAGCGTGTCGAAATTACCCACAAAGCGTCAAGTCGGATGTCCTTTGGCCGCGGCGCAGTCAGGGCCGCGGGATGGCTTGCCGGGCAGGATAACGGAATGTATGACATGCAGGATGTGTTGGGGCTTTAGTGCCCTGTAAGGAGACCCACGTTGAACGAACATATTGTAACCATCGACGAAACCAACGCGTCGCAACTACTCATTGACGAATCCCACAACCGGCCGGTCGTGGTCGATTTCTGGGCCGATTGGTGTGAGCCCTGTAAAGTGCTCATGCCCATGCTCGAAAAAATCGCTACGGAATACGAGGGTGCTTTCCTGCTGGCCAAGGTTAATGCCGACGAGCAGCAGAATCTCTCTCAGCAGTTTGGCGTGCGCAGTCTGCCTACCGTCATGATCATTAAAGATGGACAGCCCGTGGACGGATTCACCGGCGCTCAGCCCGAAACTGCCGTGCGGGAAATGTTGGCCAAGTATCTACCTGCTCCCTGGGATGGATTGCTGCAACTGGCGAATGAAGCGATGGAGAAAAATGATTTCGCGGCCGCTATAGCCCCTCTGCGCCAGGCTTGGGATGAGTCCGGCCAACAGCATGAGATTACGATTGCTTACGCCCATTGCCTAATCGAGGCAATGCGCCTGGACGAAGCGCAAACCGTATTGGATTCAATCCGTATGGCGGATCAGGATGCCGCCTATGAGCAGTTGGTAGCGCAACTAGAAATTAAGCGAGAGGCGGCCAAGTCGCCGGAGATGGATGCGCTTGAGCAGAAGCTGGCAGCCAGTCCTGAAGATCATACGATTCGTTCCCAACTGGCGGTGCAATACACGAATGTAGGCCGCTTTAAGGAAGCGTTGGAGAATTTACTGTTGATTCTGCAACAAGACCTCAACCACGCAGATGGCGCGACCAAAAAGCTGTTTCTGGATACCATGTTCAGTCTCGGTAAGGGCGATCCGTTGGCAGCGCAATACCAGCGAAAACTCTACAGCATGCTCCACTAGCCTCTTTTTCCGGCTCTCCTCCCCGGGGAGCCGCAGGTTTTCTGGTTAGTCCCGCTCTTCATACTCCGATTTTGTCATCTTTTGTCCATTAATCTGTGTCGGTCTGGCCTTGTGCTGAGTGACTGGAATCGGTAATGTTCATGCCCAATTAATTAAAAACATACCCAAAAGTCAAATCAGCGGATAAAGCTCTGGAATTCAGCGCCGGATGCCGCGAATTAACCCCCAATGGAGGCATCCCTGTGGATACAAATTTTTCCCCCGAAGATCTCGCATTTCGTGATGAGGTTAGAGCCTTTTTTGCCGAGGCCTACGACGTTGAATTACAAGCCCGAATGGGCCAGCTGGCCACCTTCAAGGAGGCGGTAGTGGAGTGGCAAAAGCGTCTGCATCAGCAAGGCTGGGTTGCCCCCGGCTGGCCAGTCGAGTTCGGTGGCACGGGCTGGAATAGCACGCAAAAATATATCTATGAAAGTGAGCGCTCAGCAGCGGGCATTCGCGATGTCGTCCCTTTTGGCTTGACCATGGTTGCGCCAGTGATTCAGGCATTTGGTAACGATGAGCAAAAAGCACGTTTTCTGCCGCCCATCCTGAGCAGCGATGACTGGTGGTGCCAGGGCTATTCGGAGACGGGTTCGGGTTCAGACCTGGCGTCCCTGAAAACCAAAGCGGAGCTGGATGGCGATGATTATGTGGTCAATGGTGCCAAGATTTGGACCACCTACGCCCAGCATGCCGATTGGATCTTTTGCCTGGTAAGAACGGATAGTGAAGGCAAGAAACAGCAAGGTATTACCTTTCTGCTGATAGACATGAAGTCACCTGGCATCAAGGTAAACCCTATAGTCAGCATCGACAATCACCACAGTCTGAATGAAGTAGAGTTTAATAATGTGCGGGTACCGGTCGCCAATCGTATCGGTGAGCAGGACAAGGGCTGGACTTACGCCAAAGCGCTGCTGGCCCACGAGCGCACCGGCATTGCTGCAGTTGCTGACTCAAAGCGTGGTTTGGCTAAACTGATAGAACTGGCAGACAGTGAAATTAACGGTGGCAAATCACTACTCGATGACGCGCTGTTTCAAAAACGCCTGTCCGACATTGAAATTGAACTGATGGCCCTTGAGTACACCGAATTGCGGGTATTGGCTTCTACGAGTGCCGGTGGTGCACCGGGCGCTGAGTCTTCTTTGTTGAAAATCAAGGGGACAGAGATTCAGCAGAGCATTCAGCAGCTGACCATGGAAGCCGCGGCTTACTATCAGGGTGTGTTACCCAATGAGCTTGATACAGAAACACTGGGCCATGAATACGGCTCACCAGCCAGGCAATCCTATATGTACGGTCGCGCCGCCACCATCTATGGCGGCTCCAATGAAGTACAAAAGAACATTATCGCCAAAGCAGTACTTGGCCTGTAAATCCCAATACGAGAGGACAGATCAATGAATTTCGATTTCACAGAAGAACAGGTCATGCTTCGTGACAGTGTTGCCCGCTTTGTACAGGACGACTACGATTTTGATAGCCGCCGGGAGATCGCTGACTCCGCTGAAGGCATGAGCAAGGTCCATTGGCAAACCTTTGCGGAACTGGGCTGGCTCTCGGTACCGTTTGCGGAGGAATATGGCGGTTTTGGCGGCACTGCCAGTGATGTCATGGTGATGATGGAGGAGTTTGGCAAGGGTTTGGTCGTTGAGCCTTATCTGGCGACTGTCGTACTCTTTGGCGGATTGCTGCAGCGCGGTGGCAGTGAAGAGCTGAAGACAGACCATATCCCTGCAATTATTGATGGCAGTCGCCAGGGCGCATTTGCCTATCTGGAACGTCAGAGCAGGTTTGAATTGGCTGACGTGAAGACTACAGCCAAGGCACAGGGTGACGCGTACACGCTGAACGGCGAAAAGGTTGTGGTCTTGAATGGTGCCAATGCTGATCACCTGATTGTTTCTGCCCGTACTTCAGGCGGGCAGTTCGACGAGCAGGGCGTGAGCCTTTTTGTCGTGCCCACCGACGCCAACGGTATCGAGATAGTCAGCTATCGACTGATGGACGGTCAACGGGTGGCCAATATTACCTTCACCGATGTGGGAGTACCCGCGGGCCGTCTTCTGGGCGAACTTAATCAGGGGCTGGAGTTGATGAATACAGTGGTCCTGGATGCGATTGTGGCGCTGGGTGCTGAGGCTCTTGGAGCTATGGCTAAGCTCAATGCCAAGACCTTGGAGTACACCAAAACCCGGGAACAGTTTGACGTGGCTATTGGCAGCTTTCAAGCCCTGCAGCACCGCATGGTCGAAACCTTCATGTCTTACGAGCAGGCCAAGTCTCTGCTGTACCGGGCAGTGTGCGCACTTCCGGCAGGGGGTGATGAAGCCAGGATCGCGGTGCATGCACTGAAGGTGATCATTGATCGCGCCGGCCGGAATGTCTATGAAGAGGCCATTCAGCTACACGGCGGCATGGGTCTAACCGATGAGCTGGATATAGGCCACTACGCCAAGCGTTTAATGATGATTAACACCACCTTTGGTAATGGCGACTATCATCAGGCACAATTCAACACGCTGCGGTATTCGCAGAAATCTGAAAACATTAGCCAACAGAGTCGCCCGGTACTGGCGGCCTCATCCGGAGAACGCATATGAAACTGGGATTCCTGCTCGGTTATTCTGGCAAGCAAGTCCATATTCCTATCGATCTGATTAAGCAAGCAGAGTCCATGGGGTTTGACTCCGTGTGGACCGCGGAAGCCTACGGCAATGACGCCGTGACGGCAGCGAGCTGGGTTTTAGCGCAGACGGAAAAAATTCGTGTGGGTACTGCGATTATGCAGATGCCAGCACGGACACCGGCGATGTGTGCCATGACTGCCATGTCGCTGGACCAGCTCTCAGGTGGACGCTTTATCGTTGGCCTGGGTGCATCAGGCCCGCAGGTGGTTGAAGGTTGGCACGGCGTACCCTATGGCAAGCCAGTGACCCGCACCAAAGAATACATCCAGATCATGCGCAAGATTTTTGAGCGTCAGGGACCGGTAGAGTTTGAAGGTGTGATGTACCAATTACCTAACAAGGGTGAAGGGACTACGGGGCTGGGTAAGCCGCTGAAATCGATTTTGGACGGTAACCCTGACATTCCCATTTATACAGCATCGATTACACCGGCAGGATTGCGCTGTGCGGGCGAGGTTGCTGACGGCGTTTTCCCGGTATGGATGGACCCCGACAAGTACGAAGTTATTGGTGATCACTTGCAAAAAGGCTTTGATAAGGCGGGCGGCGGCAAGGGTCTGGATAACTTTGACATTGCACCGTTTGTGTCGGTGGCAATGAATGATGACCTCGACGCGGCGTTTGATTCGCTGCGCCCCTGGTTAGCGCTCTATATTGGCGGCATGGGCGCCAAGGGCAAGAATTTCTACCATGATTACACTACTCGCCTGGGCTTCGGCGATGCCGCAGACAAGATCCAGGATCTTTATCTGGAGGGTAAAAAGCAGGAAGCCGAAGCGGCAGTTCCCAATGAGTTGCTGGACTCGGTTGCTTTGGTTGGCCCGCGTGAGCGCATCATCGAGCGTCTGGGATCCTGGAAAGAAGCGGGCAACCGTGGTGAAGTAGGCACCATGCTGCTTGGCGTGCACGATGCCGCGGTTCTGGAAGTGATTGCCAAGGAAATGCTCTGAGATGGAGATAGCGGGTAAGGTCGTTGTCGTTACCGGCGGTGCTAATGGTATTGGCAAGGGCCTGTGCGAGCGGTTCCACCAAGAAGGCGCTAGAAAAGTCGTAGTTGTTGATCTCGAGCAGGACACTGCCGACGCATTTGCAGCGACGATTGACGGCGATGCTTTCGGTGTGGACGTGCGTAACGAAGACCAAATTGCCGCTATGGTGGCTGAGGTTGAATCCGGCTACGGGCACATTGATCTTTTCTGCAGTAATGCCGGCATTATTGCTGGCGACGGTGAGCCCTGGTACGCCTCCTCTGCGTCTAACGACATCTGGCAGGCGATGTGGGACATTCATGTGATGTCGCATGTATGGGCCGCCAGAGCTTGTCTGCCCGGGATGATTGCACGGGGCGAAGGCTATTTCCTGAACACGGCTTCTGCGGCCGGCATTTTGAATCAGGTAGGCGATGCAGCGTATTCAACAACCAAGCACGCTGCCATAGGTTTCGCTGAATCCCTGGCCATTACCCATGGTGATGACGGTATCAAGGTGTCTTGCTTGTGTCCGCAGGCGGTCGCCACGCGCATGATTGGCGGGACCAAGGATGGAGGTACTGCCGGTGTTGATGGAGTGATTACCCCCGCTGATGTCGCTGAGACTGTGGTCAAAGGTATTGCTGAAGAACGCTTTTTACTGTTGCCGCATCCTACCGTTGCCAAGTATCGCGAGCATAAAACCGCCGATTACGACCGCTGGTTAGGCGGTATGCGAAAATTACGTCGCGCTTATGGCAACCCTATAAGCTAAAACTATTTCACAGCTGACGCAGGCTTACTGTGATCCTGGAAAAGCGGGATCGCTTCGCGCGCACCATCCTCAAACCTGAAACGGAGATTGCCTGATGGCGACCATTTACCTTTTTCGCCACGGCCAGGCATCTTTTGGCTCAGATGACTACGACAAGCTCTCCGAGTTGGGTGAACGTCAGGCTGAAGTGCTAGGGCATTATTTGCGGGACAATAATGTTGTGCTAGACGCCGCCTACAGTGGTGATTTAAGACGCCAGCGTAAAACGGCTGAGCTGGCCCTGGCGAGTCAACCTGCTGTGGTTGAACATCATATTGATGCGCGTTTCGACGAGGTTCGCAATGACGAACACGTAGAGCATCTGTTGCCAAAGTTGATGGAGAAAGATCTCCGCTTGCAGGCTTTGATGGAGCGTGGACTGAACAACAGTAAGGACTATCAAAAAATTATCGAGGCGGTCTTTACGCATTGGGTATCACCGCAGTGCGATGCGAGCAACATACAAAGCTGGGCTGATTACTCGGGCAATGCCAGCGCGGCTCTAGCCGACGTGATGCGCAACGAAGGTAGTGGTAAAACCGTGGGTATCTTTACCTCCGGTGGCACTATAGCGACGCTGGTCGCCGGCGTACTGGGGTTGGAAGGAAACCAGATCTACCAGTTTTACGAACCTATTTTCAATGCGTCGATGACCCAGCTCTTTTACAACGGTGACAAGGTGTCTCTGTCGTATTTCAACGATTGCTCATTTCTGCGGGTGCTAGGACAGCAGGCGGGCGAGAACCTGATCAGCTACCGCTAGGTTTCGCCCTTGCTAACCCGCAGCAGCGATTCCTGTGCCGCAGAGGCCACTAGAACTCCGTCCCGGGTATAGAAGCTTCCACGGCTAAAACCACGGGCGCCACCGGAGTTGGGGCTGTCCATGGTGTACAACAAGTAGTCATCAACCCGCAACGCACGATGGAACCAAAGTGCATGATCAAGACTGGCCAATTGCAATTCTGTGCTGGCCCCGGTGTAGGGGTGGGGGCGCAGGGCGGCACCCAATAGCGAGTAATCCGATATGTACGCCAATAGAGTTTGATGCAGTGCGCGATCGTCTGACAACTTCTGTGGCACTCGGAACCACATGTTCTGCACAGGCTCCCCAGGGGTTGGATTATTATAGTCGCGGCGCTCTATCATCCTGCGCTCAAGGACCGAGATCGTGGGCGGTTTGACCGCGTCCGGCTTGCCCTTTACATGATTTTCCCAATACTCGAAATCTGTTTCTACGTCTTCTGGCGCTGGCACGTTAGGCCCGCCCATTTGATGCTCAAGGCCTTCCTCTTCTAACTGGAACGATACCGAAGTATTGAATATCGCACGGCCGTCCTGCTTGGCAACAACGCGGCGAGTGGCGAAAGTACGACCGTCCCGAATGGGATCAACCTCGAATACGATTTGCTTGCTGGGATCGCCTGGCCTTAGGAAATAGGCATGCATGGAATGCGCGACGCGATCATCGTCAACTGATCGGATTGCCGCGTTCAGTGACTGTGCCAGTACTTGCCCGCCAAACACTCGCTTGGGTGTCTTTGGGCTATTGCCGATGAACAGGTATTTGTCGACCCGCTCAACTTCAAGATACCTGATTAGCTTTTCCAGTTCGGGTGTCAAACATAACTCCTTGATACTGCAGTGGTGCTGCTATTTACGGGGTAACAGGCCGTTGAAGAAGATATCGAAGTACTCTACGCCAGCTTGATCGAGATCGTCGACAGGTCGCCACAGTTTAATGTCCATGGCCGCGTTGATAGCACCTGAAATTAGATTTTGTGCTACTGAGCTAGGAACTTTTCGTATACTGCCATCCTCAATGCCCGCATCAATAAAGCCACCAAAGGCTCTGGTGTTTGCATTGGTTTGCTGCAGAACTTCTCGGCGGCGCAGCGGTGGTAGGGCGGTGATTGTGTTGTATCTGATCAAGGGGCCCTGTTCCGAATTCTGGGCGTAGAAGATCTTTCTGCAGCTGACGTCCACTCTTTCCATGCCGGACAGCTCTGTCTCGTTGGCTTCATTGTAGATCGCGTTAGTGATGTCTATCGAATAGGTGTAGCAGTTGTACAGTAGGTCTTCTTTGTTCTTTATGTGATAGTAAAAGGCACCTTTGGATACCTTCAAATGTTCAGCTATTTCATCCAGGGAGGCGCCGTTAAATCCCTTTCTGTTAAAAAAACGTGTACCCGTTTTGTAAAATGCTTCCTGCTTAAGGCGATTCTGCTCCTCTCGATCAAAGCCGTGGAGTTGCGCGGAATCCGTTGGCCGGGGTCTTTCGACGCTGCCTTTAAACTCGGCCTCGCCTGCGTAAATCCCGTGAGAAATTATATCCATCGCCTCTAGCGCGATACTGCGTACCTGATCGCTGGGCACATTGTGAAGCCAGTAAAACACCCATTCTACCGACCCGAGAATGGCGCGGGTGGCGGAAGTCGCATCAAACTGGCGCAATTTACCCTGAGCCATACCTTCACGCAGATAGCCGCGGATGCGTTTGAACATACTGATATACTGAGCTTCAACGTCAGTGCGGTGGGTGCCTTTGAGGGAGGCGATTTCGAGCATAGCGGCGATGTGCACGCTTTCGCCGTCTCCTGCGGAACGGGAATTCTCAAAGTGTTGCAGGAAAAACGCTGACGCTCGTTCCAGCGGATCGCTGTGTCTGGCTTCGACGGCATCAAGTGTAGCGTGGTGGTGCTCCAGGGCGGCCATATAGCACTGGTAAATCAGCTCTTCCTTGGTTTTGACGTAGTAGTACAAGCTGGTCTTGGTTAGTCCCAGGCTTTCAGCTATATCTCGTAAGGTGGTGGCACGCGAGCCTTTAGAGTTGAACAGCATGGCTGCCTGCGACAGGATAGCTGTGCGCTTGGCGCCATGTTGAGCCGTTCTGTTGAAAGGGGAGGCTGGCTTATTACTTGAGTCGTCTGATTTCACTACTACTTTTTGAGCTCGAAGAGCCGCAAACCTACTTGTCAGTCTAAGATTCCAACTTTAAGTATTTTTTTTGTCGCTGTCTAGAGCTGCACCGAATTTTGCGTTAGATGAGGTATTAATAACGACCGTCAGCCACTTCTTTGAGCGGTAGCGGTAGATGAGCATTGAAGCCTTCAGGCTGTAATCGAGGAGCATGACACCGAATATCCAGTAAACCGACATCCCGAGGCTAGAAAAAAGCCAGGCGGGCAGCAAGCGACCAAGTAGCAGGCCGCAAAAAGTGGCCAGCAGGGGGAAACGGGTATCGCCAGCACCGCGCAGGGAGCCGGCGAGCGCCACTTCACATGCCATCATAGGCTGGGCGGCGGCGATCATATAAATAAAGATGACGGTGTGCTTAACCACGTCCGGGTCGTTGATCATGAAGCTGGCCAGGCTTTCTGCATTCCAGGCAAGTATTAGCGACAACCCACTCATGGCGCCAACCGCCATGCGCAGCGAACGCCAGCCAACTGCAACGGCACCATCAGGGTCACCCGCTCCCAGCCGTTGCCCGACCAGAGTGGCCGCCGCAATACCGAAGCCAAAGCCGACCACAATGGGAAATGAAATCAGGCTTATACCAATACCGTAGGCCGCGAAGGGTACTGTTCCATATTGCCCAATAATGCCAAAAAATAGCAGGAAGGATAGTTGCACCACTGCTTGCTCGATGACCGCTGGCGAGCCGATTGCCGCCAGCTGGCGTGCGACGCCCCAATCAATAGCCTTGTTTTTGACGGGCTTCAGTGCGAACGTGCCGCGCCACCACATGGCGACGAAGACAGACGTCACCATTAGTGCTGCAAAACTCCCCCCCAGCGCGAGACCTGCCACGCCCATCTTGGGCAGTGGACCAACACCATAGGCAAGGCAATAGCCAAGCAGAACATTAAATACGGAGCTGAATAGCAGGAACCACAGCGGTGTGATGACATCACCAATGGCGCGAAGAGCGGACTGCAAACTCATACTGATAGCGGATGAGATGCTGAATACGCCTAGCCAGAAAATAAAGCCGGCTGCTAACCGCGTGGTCTCTTCATCGAGACCAAAAAGGCTCGCAACAAGCTCCGGTACTAGCAGGGCAGGCAGGGAGAGTGCCGCTGCAAGTGCGATCGCCGCGAGCAGAGCGGTCCAGCAGGCCACTTCCGCTTGGTGCTTATCATCAGCGCCCCAGGCTCGAGCTATCATAGCCGTGGATGCAACAGATACGCCCATCAAGATGGCTTGGGTGAGAAAAAACACCCGGTGACCTGTCGTGACCGCTGCCACAGCGGAAGTGCTTATTCCGGCGACGATCTTGATATGCATCAAGCCAACAGAGGTAAACAGCAAATTTGAAATGATATTGGGCCATGCCAATTGCCAAACACGGCGACTGGTCGATTCGCGCGGGGGTGTTGCTAACTCTGACAAACTGGGGCGCTCCAAGGCTCGGGCGTTATTCTAGCAGGAACGGGTGGGGGGCGGTCAGGCCAAAGCGTTACATTCTTTACGACGAAAACAATCTTTCGTATGATCGTTGACCATTCCGGTAGCCTGCATATGCGCGTACATTATGGTTGAGCCGACGAAGGTGAAGCCGCGCTTTTTCAAATCTTTACTGATGGCATCAGACAGCGGGGTGGTGGCTGGAACATCCGCAAGACTCTTCCGGACATTATGAATAGGCGTACCATCCACAAAGTCCCACATGTAATCGGCAAAGCTTCCTTTTTTCTCCTGCACAGCTAGAAATGCCTGGGCATTTTTTCTGGCGCCATAAACTTTGAGGCGGTTTCTGATAATGTCGGGGTTCAGTAGCAGTGTATCCAGTTTTTTGTCCGTATAGCGGGCGACCTTTTCGACATCAAAATCATTGAACAGCGCGCGGTAGCCTTCTCGCTTACGCAACACGGTAATCCAGGCTAAGCCCGCTTGGGCTCCCTCCAGTATCAGAAACTCAAACAGGGTCTTGTCGTCTCTAACGGGCACACCCCATTCTTCATCGTGATATTTGACGTACAGCGTGTCATCACCGCACCAGCTACATCGCTTCTTCATTATCGGTCCTTAAGCAGTTTTTAATGCGCCAACGCTTCACAACTTAGTATGGTCGGTGCACTATGCGCTGTCTATGTCAGGCATCCAGGATAAACAATGTCGAATACCATTCTCTATCGGACTCAAGGCCACATCGCCTATCTCACACTGAACAATCCAGAACGGCATAACTCCCTGGGCGCAGCGGAGCTAGAGGGCATTCAAGCGAGCCTGAGTCAGGTAAACGCAGATGAGAATCTGCGAGTGCTGGTAGTCACCGGGTCGGGTGAAAAGACTTTTTGTGCAGGGGCTTCTTTGCAGCAACTTAATGCCGGCGAGATTAGCAGCGATTTCTTTCAGGATACAACTGACCAGTTAGCATCCCTGGAAATTCCTACTATATGCGCGATCAACGGTAACGTCTTCGGGGGTGGAGTAGAGCTGGCGCTTAGTTGTGATTTTCGGGTGGGGATTGAGGGCTCAAGAATGCGCGTGCCCGCTGCTGCGATAGGTCTTTGTTATCCCCTGAGTGGCATCAACCGTTACGTAGAGCGCCTGGGTGTTAATGCGGCCAAGCGGATTTTGGTGGCGGCCGAGGTGTTTAGCGCCGCAGAAATGCATCGAATTGGTTTTCTGGATCACCTCGTTTCCCGGGACGAAATTGCAAACAAGGCCTGGGAACTGGCTGAAGGATTGGCGGCATTGGCTCCATTGTCGGTCAAAGCCATGAAACATATACTGGCACAGGCGGCCTCGGGCTCCGTTGATCTGATCCAAGCCGAGTTGCTCGCTGATCAATGCAGTCAATCGCAGGATCTTCAGGAAGGTTTTCTGGCACAGGCGGAAAAACGTACCCCGCAATTTACCGGGCGCTAGGTGGGGTTGCCAGAGGCCCCAGCTGCTGGATTCGGGGTCCCGGTCAATGAAGGTCGCTAAGCCGTCCCTTTGATTGATTTGGCTAACCAAGCTGGATGCCTGGTAGTAGCTGAACTGTAATTCCAGCCGTTTTAACTCGGCAAGGGCGATATCCAGACGATCTTGTCCTTTCCCTGAATCATTTGCCACCACCACCACCAGCTGACATGACTTGCCCAATACAGTAGCTTTTAATTCAGGCTTTTTTTCGATCACATCGTGTTGCTTGCCTCAGCTTTCAGTTGATGAAGATTAATGACGCTAGTCTCCAATTGAGTGTCAAACATTGCAGACGGCAGTCGTTAAAGTTCCGAGGATGGTTGCGAAAATACCATTGTTACTACCATGCCGTTCTCACTTGAAACTGTAAGACTGGCGTTGAGGTGTTCGGCGATAAGAGTAATTACTGCAGCACCACCGGACGTCTGAGAGAATATTTCTTCGCTGCCTCCTTCGCCATTGTCGCTGACAGAGAGCTCGAACAGTCTGGAGGAAGACCCCTGCGGCTCACTGATGCTGAGAGCGATCTTTATATACTTTCCGAAGGCTCTGGCTTTCGATGTGTGCACAATCGCGTTGTCGAGAAGTTCGTAAATTGCTACCGCCATCAATGATCCGGTTCCGGCTTCAACCGGCCTGACACTCACTTCATTGATAACGCTGATCGAAGTGGCCTCCTCTTGGTGCTGTTCCAGCAGCTTTGCTGCTATATCTTCGACACACCTTTGCATGTCAGCATATAGCCTGTCCTGCTGGTGAAGCAAAGCGTCTTCAAGAGATGCCAGTGCGCTTATACTGCGTTGAGAATGAGACTGACTCCCTGAACCACTACCATGGTCCGCTCTGGAAGAAATGTCCCGCAGCAACTCGAGACCACTCACGTTTCTACTGTGTATGGAGCTCAGTAGAGAGTCCTGAACCTCCAGCTGTTCCTGCAATTCATCAAGGGCATACTCAGCTTCCATGGTCATTTTTCTCGCCATGGTCATAGCCTCTTCCTTCAGCCTGTAGGTGTAATACCACCTCCACGCTAACCAAAACAAAAACAGTGCAGCTGCGCCATAGAGCGTATAAGCCCACCATGTGCGCCATGGGGGAGGGTGTACGAGGACTTGGATCTTTATACCCTTCTCGTTGCGAATGCCTGCAGAGTTGGTGCCCTGAGCGTGAAAAGTGTATTTGCCAGGGGGCAGGTTGGTGTAGGTGGCTGTGCCGCGGTTTCCGGTTTCAATTACTTTCGGGTCAAACCCCTGAAGAGAGTGACTATAGTTTGTATTTTTTGGAGTGAAAAATTCTTCAACATTAAACTCGAGTGCGAAATGATAGTCGGTATATCGTAGTTCAATTACTTGAAGATTGTTGATGGCGGTAGGCAGGGTTATCTTGTCTCCGTTAATATATACATTTGTAAACTTCATTGGGGGCTGGGGTTTGTTAAGCGTAATGTTGTCCGGTTTGAAGCGGCTATAGCCATTGCTACCTCCAAAATATAAGCGTCCACTGGAGTCCTTAAAGGAAGCTCCAAAATTAAAGTCTGGGCCTTGCATGCCATCTTGTATTCCAAGTCTACCCATATAGTGTCCAGTGTCGCTGTAAACAATAATACCCTCTGAACTGGAGCTCCAAATTCGCCCTGACTCGTCCATCTGAATCTCGTAAACTGTTTCGGCGGTTCGATTATCTTGATGCCCCATTTTCTTGGCAGTCGACTTACCGTATGGTAATTGATAAAGCCCTTGTCCCAAGGTGCCTATCCAAATCGTACCCTTCTTATCCGAAATCGTGGAAATGATAACGGGGGATTTTTCTTTCTCTTCAAATCTAAACTCAACCCTCCTCACGCTTAGTTTCTCTATATTTATCAGGAATAGTTCACTCTCAGTGCCCGCTAGAATTTCTTGATCGGATGCCGTTGCGAGAGTGAAGAAAGATTCTGAGCCTGAAAAAATAGATGTTAGACCCAGGTCATTGCTATCCTCAATTTCAGCGTCTTGAATTCGAAGGATTCCCTGATAGAGCGTCGAAATCCATACAGACCCCTCATGGTCCTTAGTCATTCGCGTAATTGATGCGTTTTCCAACTCGGAGATATCAATGGCCGAATTCTTTTTGTTAAATGACGTTAGAGCGAGACCCTGACCGCGCGTACCGATAAAAAGGTTTTTGTCGAGAGCAAGTAGACTCATTGCACGGACATCTGCAGCATGTGCGTTGTCCCCGGCCAAACTATTATGTAAACCGGTTTTTTCATCGAGGGAGAACACTCCTTTGTAAGTGCCCACCCAGATAACGCCGTTATCATCTTCTGCAAACGACAGGACTTCATTAAAGATTCCACTATTTTTTGTGTTGAATGTTTCTACACCAGTTGAAGTCGCAAGCGAAATCCCACTGTATGTGCCTATCCATATTTGGTCTTCGCTAGTCAGCGCATGCGTAACATGATTGTTCGATAAATTAGAATTTTTTGTATTATAAATTGAGAGGTCCCCGGTATTTATCTCCAGTAAAAATAGTCCGGCATCCGTCCCAATCCAGTAATGGCCATTTGCAGTAAATAATGTTGTGACGAGAGCTGAATTACTTGTTCCCGAGCTATAGAGAGAATCTATGCGATGAATATGAGGGGAAATGGATAGAACGGCTCCGACTCTATTACCTGCTAATATTGCTCCGTCTTCCCGCACGCCTAATGCCGTAACATGTATGTTTAGAGCATCGCAATTATCTGCCGTAGTAGCACAAAATAGTTGCGAAGTATTATCTCGAGAATTATGGACTACCAACCCTTTATCTGTGCCTATCCATATATGCCCAAACTTTCCCTCAACCATGGTGGAAACACGGCTCAGTGTTGTTCCGATTCTTTTGGTAGTTTCGTCGGTAATATTGTGGAGGCCCTCTGCTGCGTGGACCGATATTCCGCGGTCACCTCCAATCCATAGATTCCTATATTCATCTATTAGTATCGAGGTGATGATTTTTCTACTTGCTGTAATGTCAGGGTAAGAGTACTTGTCCGGTATGCTATGGAATATTGCTAGACCGTTACTAAGAGTAGATATAAAGAGGTCGCCAGATTGGGTCTCTGCAAAATCAGTAATCATTGACCCGAAAAATACTTCGTTGTTAGGGTCGTGATCTTGGGGCGGTATAAGTTGCTCCCCGTCATAGATATACAAGCCGCTTTGGGTGCCGATCCATAGCCCGCGCTGGGTTTTATGGATTGCGGTTACCGTTTTATTCCCGAGAACATCGGCCACATGATTTGGAAGGAAATGTACTGTCTGCTTATCTTCTGATAGTGCCAAGTTAGATGCCAGCCATATAGAAATCAGTAGAATAGATTTGGAGAGTAAGTGCATGGCCTTCGAAGGCTTCAGCATCCAAATAATCTCGAAGGAGAGAATAAGCGATGGAGAAATGCAGCCTCCAAGCTCAACCGTATTCGGAGTTGCATCAACAGCAGGAATTTATTTTTGACGATTCGAAGAGCAATCGGCCGTTGTGAAAGCGATTTAGTACTCCCTGCCGATATGGGGGGATCCGGCGTTTACATAAACTATACGAGCTGTTCTTGGCAGAATGCATTGGAAAATTCGGTGAATTGGTTGTTTAACGACTCGAGCTCCTCAACCATGTTTTCAAGTAAACCCTCTTTTGCATCGATTTCCATCCGTGCACTAGTAATTTTTATCTTTTCCGCCCCCATGTTTGCGCACATTGATTTAATCGCATGAGCCGTCTTGTAGATGTTCGTTGCGTCACCCATAGTTATTTGCTCGCTGAGCTGGTCAAGCTTCTCATTCATCTGGAGAGTGAATCCTTTGTAGAGTTCAGGAAGGATAAGCTTGCCTGTTTGCCGTTCAAGCTCTCTGATATTTTCAATCGCCACATGGTCAAATATTTCTCCAGCCTCAGGTGGAGCACTACCAGCGATTTCGTCCAGTGCCGAATTTTTATCGCCCATATCCCAGCTGTGCATTTGAATGTGCGTAATACCGGTTAGTGCTTCAAGTTCTTTCTTTATTTCTGATAGCGAAAACGGCTTCGTAACATGACGATCCATTCCAGCATCGCGACATTTTGATTTCTCCTCTACGCTCGTCCCAGCTGTGAGAGCCACAATTGATGTTCTTGTAAGGTTGTTCTCCTGTTCAATTATTCTGATTTTCTCCGTTGCTTTGTATCCGTCAAGCACAGGCATCTGACAATCCATAAAAATGACGTCGTAGGTTTTTTTCATGAACATGCTAACGGCTTCGGCGCCGTTCGAGGCAATGTCGACCTCAAACCCAAGTAAGCCTAGCATCTCGCGTGCGATTCGCTGATTTGTCTCAACATCTTCTGCAACCAACACTAGTTTTGGGGCCTGGTTTCTGTGGGGCGGAGGGGAAGTTTGCGCATGCGTAGCTTCGGACGCCACACTGCCGGTACTTTCTTCTAGATATTGTCTTAAAGCGCTTTGGGTAATTGGTTTGGTTATAGTGCTGAAGTTGCTCAAAACAGGGTTAGAAAGATCGAAAGATAAAGGCGTCAGCAGCAAAACCTTTTGGCCGGAAAGGTCGCTTATCGCATCTATATTACCTGGCTTATAGTCTTTCGATATATAGTCGAGTATCAGTATATCCGCCTGATCTTGCCGCGTTACCATCTCACCAATACTATTCAACCGGTCTACTCGGATCCCGAAGCCCTTAAAGTGAGAAGTGACCATTGCTGTAATATGATCATCTTCGCAAAGAAGAAAAGCAGTTTCAAAAGTGAAGTCTTGTACTGTAGCCGATGTGTTGGCGACTTTTAGCGGGATAGACAGTATTGTAGATGTGCCAACACCGGGTTTGGATTTGACTTCAAGGTCTCCACCCATAATCTCAACAAAATTCCTGGAAATTGTTAGCCCTAGACCTGTACCACCATATTCTCTGGTCGTACTCGCATCAGCCTGAATGAACGGCTCGAAAACTTTATTCTGTGTTTGCTCATCCATGCCGATTCCTTCATCCTCCACCGTGATACAGATGAGGATAGAGTGAGGCTGTGATGGGATTAACGTGTGAGAAGTGGTAACAGTGACATGGCCAGTTGCAGTGAATTTTATAGCATTACTTAGTAGGTTCATGACTACTTGGCGGATTTTCGCTGGATCACCAATAGTCATGAGGGGGATTGTTGGATCAATGATGTTACTTAAAATTACTCCCTTTCGCTCAGAAGGCTCCGCTTGTAGATAGCATATCTCATCTATGAGCCGTGTAAGGTTAAATTCCGTTGTTTCAACTTCAACCTTTGAAGCCTCTAATTTAGAGAAATCAAGAATGTCGTTAATAAGCTTAAGAAGCGATGTGCCACTGTTATGCGCAGCCCGTGCGAATTTTTTTTGTTGATCTGACAGCGACGTGTGTAGCAATAACTCTGTCATACCGATCATGCCGTGCATAGGAGTTCGGATTTCATGACTCATCGTGGCTAAGAAGTCGGATTTGGCCTTGTTCGCTTCTTCAGCCTGCCTTTTTGCTTGGTCAAGATCTACGGTCCGCTCTTGAACCATCATCTCTAGCTCTCTCTGCCTTACCTGGGATAAGTTGGCTTTCCTTCTTTGTTGTCTCAGCAAGACGACTAATCCAGACAGCATCGAGATACCGTAACCCGCGTAAGCCCATGAGCTTTTCCAGGGCGGGGGAAGGACAGTAACTGGGAGTGTTACACCATCCCAATTCCATACACCGTCCGGATTTGCGGCTGCAAGTCTTAATATATAATTACCGGCGGGTAGGGTTGTAAATGATGCGATTCTCGCGTCTTGAGAGATAACCCAATCAGGATTAACACCTTCTAATTTGTATCCGTACTTGATAAGGCTGGGATTAGAGTAATCGGCAGCGAAGAACTCTACTGAAAACATGGTGTCTGTATGATTTAACACTAATTTTGATAGATTTTTGTAAGGCTGTTCCAAAGCAGCTGGTTGATTCATGATTTTAATTTTGGAAATACTAACTTTTGGGGGCTCGGTTCGTTCGACAAGTTGGCTCGTTTCGACCGAGTTGTAGCCTCTGTTCCCACCAAAAAAGATGGCTCCATCTGACGTCTTGAACGCAGCCCCCATATTAAATTCGATGTCTTGCAAGCCATCTTTTATTCCGTAGTGGTGAGAATTTAGCTCATTAATCGAAAATTTTGTTAGCCCACGGTTGTGGGATAACCAGAGATTCCCATGATCGTCCGAGGAAATGCCATAGATGTTTGAGCTTGGTAATGCAATGTTCTCGGAGTAGTGTGAAAATCTTTGTTCGAGGCTGGATCGATGTTCCTCGGCCCACATGTTCAGGCCGCCCCCCTTTGTGCCTAGCCATAAGTTTTGTTGTTTATCTTCGTACATTTCCCAAACCATGTCTGAAGAAATGCTGTCCTCGTTCCCTCTCTCGGAGTAAAAGCGCCTAAACGAATTTGGGGGTTCAAACAAATTGAGTCCGTTTTCTGTACCTATCCATATATAGCCTAAGGAATCTTTATATAGAGCTATAACGTTATTGTTACTGAGTGATGATTGATTGCTGGGGTCATGTTTTAGGTTGCGGAACTGACCCAAATCTTCGTCGAAGATACTAAGTCCGCCTCCGAATGTTCCAACTAGAATTTCTTTGGTTGAAGATCTTAAGATCGAAGTAATACCGTTGGCACCAATTGAGTTTTTGTCTAATTCCGAATGTACAAATACCTTTGAAGTATTAGTTTTCAGGTCAATCCTGTTCAAGCCCCCACTAAAAGTGCCTACCCAGAGGGTGTTCTCCTCCCCCAAAAGGCTCATCACAATTGGACTGCTCAGCTTTACTGGGTTGGTCGATTCATTTATCCACTCAAATCTAGTCGCTTCTGGCCTAAGTCTATTTAGTCCATCGTCGGTGCCGACCCAAAGGCTTCCGTCCCCTGTTTCGCCAAACGCATTTACTGAATCGCTAGATAGGTTGATGTTCTGGCTACTGATCTTTGGGAACAGCTGTTTAGCCCCTTGGGACAAACCGTAGAATGTTCCAGCCCAGTATTTGCCTTCTTGCGACTGATAGATGCTGTAGCTCGAATTAGAAGACAGCTCTCCGCCGTGTCCGGCATATCTTTCAAAACTATCGGTTAAGGTGTCGTAAACGCTTAAACCTTGGTCGGTTGCGACCCATATATAGCCGTCTAGGTCCTGAAATATGTCGAGTACCCCGTCTGAGGATATGGTTGACGGATCATCGGGTACATGGCGGAAAGTTCTTGCTGTATTGGTTGCAGGATCATATTTAGCCACCCCTGCATTCGCTGTAGCGACCCAAATGAATCCGGAACTGTCTGTTTCGATATTAGTGAGATTCTCGGATGGAATAAAGTCTCCTCCGCCTGGGTTTTTCCTCATTACACTTACGGTATTTTGAATCTTATCAATACGAACAAGGCCTCCGCTATACGTTGAAGCCCATAGAACTCCATCCTCTGTTTCAGCGAAGCCTAGAACCTCTCCAAGATAAGGTACTTTTTCGGTGTCAGGCACGTAGTGCTTAAATCGCATTGTGACGGGGTCGAAGGAACTAAATGAATTGTCGTATCCAAGCCAGATCTGCCCTGAAGTTGCAGTGTAAATACTGTAGATATCGTTGGAGTACGGGGAGTCCGGGTTTCCTGGCTCGTTGTATCGGGCGCTAAACCTATTTAACGGCTCGTTATAGAGATTTAGCCCTCCACCTATGGTGGAAACCCACAGGCTTCCCTCGCTGTCTTCAGTTACTCCGGTTGTTACATTTGAACTGAGAGAATATGGATCAGAAACAGAGTATCTAAAATTTTCCAATGAGTGGCCATTATATTTATTGAGCCCCTCCTGCGTCACAAACCAGAGAGCTCCCCGGCTGTCTTGGTAAGTTTCAGAAACTGTTTGCTGTGTAAGGTTTTTAGAGAAGTCGCTAATTCGAAATTCATAGCGCGGTGGGGATAAATCTTGTGCGGCCCACGGGCCCGTGGCAAAGAATGTTGCTAGCAGGTAAAAGAATGCGAGCGCGCATTGTTTGTTCATTTTCCATCAGCCCAATTAAAGAACCAACGATTCTAATGAATATTGCAATCTATAACCACTTCTGGTCTTTCTTTAGGAAGTTTTTTGAAGGTGGCTTGGGCTCAACGCCGGAAGCCGGTCAGGAGAAAGGGCCAGTAATGAAATTGTTGCTAAACATATACTTTGACGACTCCATTGCCATCAAAGTGTTTTTTCCTACATTCCGAAGATGGTTCCTCAGAGGGTTTCAAATTTCCCCATGAAGAATTTGTCGTGCTCTCTAGTGTGCACGCCAGCGATAGCCGGCAACTGCAGCGGTATTGCTTGCACGCCAGCGATATCCGGTAACTTCAGGGGTGCTGCTCGCACGCCAGCGATATCCGGTAACTTCAGGGGTGCTGCTTGCACGCCAGCGATATCCGGTAACTGTGGGGGTATTGCTTGCACGCCAGCGATATCCGGTAACTGTGGGGGTATTGCTTGCACGCCAGCGATATCCGGTAACTGTGGGGGTATTGCTTGCACGCCAGCGATAACCCGTGACTTCAGGAGTATTACTTGTGCGCCAGCGATAACCCGTCTGCTCCGGCTTATTCATCACTTTCCACTGAAATCCAGCGGAGCCGGCGTAGTCTCCGGACGCCGCAGGCTTACTTTGAGTAGGTTGGTCCCACTTGTACCCGGTGTGTTTCTGGGAAGTCTCATCTGCCCAGGAAGATGGGGTAATCGATGCGGGCTCGGTTTTGCCCCACTTATACCCGGAAGGAGTGCCAGCGCGAGTGTAATCGACTTCAGAGGCAAGTTGATGGCTGATCCTGTGGATCGTGCTAGATCCGGCAGCCACGTCTGCGGCAAATGCCTGAGGTAAGGCTACTGCAGTCAGTATTGCGCCAGCTCCGATATGTCCCATGATCCTTAAAGTCTTCATAATTACGGCTCCCTTAAAAATATTTTTGTCGCTTCTGCGACGCAGTTCTCTATTACCTGTCTCTGTCTGAGACCTGACTTACGTTTTCTACGGTAAGTGCTTGACTTCAACTTACGATTGTCCCTCTCATAGCTGAATAGCAACATATACCCCTATTGGGTTAGCGCTTGGTCAAGCATCGGATAATGGAGGTGGATTGAGGTAGGCTTGAAATTATATAAACTATTGATATATATCGATTAATGTCATAATTTCCGACCGAAATCGGACCCATTGCCCTATATGGGTCAATCAGCTCAAAATGAGTGTCACGGGATGTGGTGTTTTTGGATTTAGCGGTTTTTGGGCGCCGCGAGATTCTGCATTGCGGCGGCTTCTTCACGATAAATTTCGACCCAATCCAGAGGAGAAAGGTTATCTGTCGAGTCAGTTGAGTCGGGAATCGAAGTGCGTTCGAGGTGTTCTTTAGCGCCCCATTTTCTGGTTTTGCTCAATCCTTGGGCAGCGGGCTCCAGAGCAAGTATTTCGCTCAGCCCGGGCAGACTGACCGTGTCTTTTTCGTCAGTAATAGCGGGTCCCTGAAAATGTGCATCGCCGGCCATATCAGCTTCAATGTCTAGGTCCTCATTCCCGCAGCCGCGTTTTCCCAAGGTAATTGCTCTAGTGGCGCTAACGTAGCCGCTGCCTTGCTGAAAGGGGCTGTAGGCTAGTCTTCCATCGGCGTTGATAGCGGGTTCGGCGGTGCTCATCAGCATGCATTTTACGTCGTCGGGACTGAGCTCTGGCTCGAGTTGTAAAATCAGAGCGGCTATTCCGGCAACGATGGCGCTGGCCTGGGAGGTTCCTGTCATCACAAACTCGCCTGTTTTGAGCAAATATTGGGGTAACTCGCCAATGAGGCTGGATCCTGGTCGCGTCAGGCCGCTAATGTGTCCACCGGGAGCGATAATGTCCGGCTTGATATGCGCGGAGGGTGTTGGCCCCCGGGCGGAGAAGTCGGGTATGTAGTCGTCGTCTCGGGTGTCTGTTGTCCAGGAATCGGTGACTGCACCTACGGTAATGATATAAGGCAGATTCCCCGGTGAGCCAACGGTCATCGGGTCGGGGCCGCTGTTCCCTGCTGCCGCAATCACTGTTATGCCTGCCGCCCAGGCGCGCATTACGGCCTGGTTGATTGGGTCCTGCCAGTAGGGCCAGCGGGGCGGGGCGGCGAAGGACAAGTTCAACACCTTGATGTTCAATCGTTCTCGATTGTCTACAACCCACTGCACGCCGCGCACTATATCCAGAAATTCTCCCTGTCCCTCATCGTTAAACGCTTTGACCGATACTAGCGAAACATCCGGGGAGATCCCCTTGTAGCTCCCCAGCGGCTTGTTGTCGACGGTAACCATACCGCTGTGCGCAATAATGCTGGTCATATGTGTGCCATGGCCACTAGCGTCAAACACTTCCTGGTTGGCTATGTCGCGTATGGCATCGTAGCGGCCAATGACGCGGGGTTCTCCGCGGGTGTTCAGTTTCAGTACCGAGGTTTCCCATAAACCTGAGTCCAGTACGGCTAAGGTGACACCGCTGCCTGTAATTCCGAGTTTGTGCAGCGCATCGGCGCCTACTATGCTCGGAAAGTAAGAATTGTTGTGATTGTCGGAGTAACCGGGTATGAGTTTAGTACTGCAGTCATTCCCAAAATCTGCGGAAATAACGAAGTCTCGCTGCTGCACATGGTTCCAAATTTCAGCAGTGGGCGGGCTATCAAACCTGGCCCGCAAAACGGAATTCTCGGCAATTTTTGGGGCAGCGGCAGTGTCCAGGGTGAGTGCTAATTTACCGGGGTTTGCCAGTTTGAGAAGCTTGCGTGGGAAAGCGTGCTCGCCCAGGCTAAGCGACGTCAGTGCTCCCAGTTCCACTGGCCATTCAAGTTCGAGCTTCTGCAGGTCAAGTAGGTCGTTCTCGCGTTTGTAAAGGCGCCATTCGATGTCTGGCCCCGCAATATCCAGCTCCAGTGAACCCGCAATATGACATGATTCATCACCGCTCTCTGGTTTTTCCTCTACCGGATCTCCCAGCGCCAGATCGTCTATGTATCGATGTACCAGTGGCGACGTGATCAGCGTATCGAGTTGCGCGCGGGTGACGTTTGCGCCCACGGCGTCAATAATGTGCAGAACATGGCTGACAGAGCCGCCGCGCTCCTCTACAAGGCTCTTTAATTCGGACGCAGGCGCCCCTTGCAGCATTACCCGTAGCTGTTCGGTATTGTCGTTCGAGTTCGCAGCCAGTGTCGGAGACGCAAAAAAAATCGCCAGCGCAAAAGTTTGATTGAGTGAATGCAGCTTTTTCAACACGCTGCTAGCCCCGCATGACTTCCTTGATTTGTTCGGCAAAGTTCTGGCGCAAAACCCCGGGTACATCTTCTGGATACAGTGGACTGGCGAAGTAGAAACCCTGCAACAGGTCGCAACGCTGATTCACCAGGTAGCGCAGTTGATCCGGTTCCTCGATGCCTTCGGCAATGGAGCGCAGGTTCATCGTTTTCGAGAGCGCTAGAATGGCGTCGATAATAGCCCGGCCATTGGGGCTGTCCAGGTCTGCAACGAAGCTCTGGTCGATTTTCAAAGTGTCGATGGGGAAGCGTTTGAGATAACTTAAAGAGGAATAGCCAGTGCCAAAGTCATCAACCGCCAGCTCTATGCCAAGGCCTTTGAGCTCATTGAGTTTGGCAATGTTGGTCTCTGCGTCGGTCATAATGGCGCTTTCTGTCAGTTCTAACTCCAGTCTACGGGGGTCTAGTCCGGATCGCCCTAGAAAATCCGCGATACTTTGAGTCAAATTGCCTTGGTTGAATTGCAGTGGTGAGATGTTAATACAGATGCGAAAGGCAGGCAGGCCCAGTGTTTCCCAATACAGGCAATTGCGGGCAACTTCGTTCATTACCCAGTCACCCAGTTCAATAATTTGGCCGGTGCGTTCAGCAACGGGAATAAATTCCCCCGGTGAGATCATTCCGCGTTCGGGGTGCTTCCACCGAACCAGGGCTTCCATACTCACGACGTCGCCGGTATCTATTTCTATTTGCGGCTGGTACCGGAGCTCAAGTTCATTGTGCGTCATAGCGTGGCGCAGTTCTTCTTCCATTTTTAGCTGTTCGACAGCCCGGGAGTTCATCTCCTCGTTGTAGAACCGGTAGCAGGCGCGGCCCTCGGCCTTGGCAACGTACATCGCCGTATCCGCGTTGCGAACCAGCGTGTCGGGATCTTCACCATCTTCGGGGAAAACAGCAATACCGATGCTTGGCGTTACCACGGGATTATGCGACTGCAATGCGATAGGTTGAGATAAGCTGTGCAGGATACGCTTGGCTACACCCTCAACGTGCTCTAGTTCCACATCCGATAGCACCACGGTGAATTCATCGCCACCCAAGCGTGCGATTTCGGTGCCGCTATTTGTGTCTTCATTGTCCTCAGCGCTGGCATCGGAGAAGTAGTTGATCGCATCGTCTTCCCGCAATTCAAGTGTCAGGCGTTTGGCAATCTCTACCAGCAGGCGATCACCGCGACCATGGCCGATTGAGTCGTTGATGCGTTTGAAATGGTCCAGATCAATAAACAGTAACGCGGCGTTGGATTTGTGTCGCTGGCAGCGCTTCAATATACGATTGAGTTGCTCATTGAAGCTGCGCCGGTTGGGCAGGCTTGTTAAGGGGTCGAAGTAGGCCAGATATCGCAGCCGATCTTCCTGCCGCTTCAGCGCATTGAAGGCGCTGCTGGCGCGCAGCATGTACTGTACATCGCGGCCCAGCAGGGACCAGTTCACGGGCTTGGTCTTGTATTGCGTGGCACCTGCTTCGAAGCCCTGGTCAATCGATTGGCGATCGTCTGAGCCGGTGACAATCATAATAGGGATAGATTCACCCTGGGGCATTTGGCGAATGCGCTCGCACACTTCCAGTCCACTCATGCCGGGCATTTCAACATCGAGGAATACCAGGTCAGGACGCTCGCGGACGAACATATCGATGGCTTCGAGACCATTGGCTGCCTCAACTACAATCATGCCCTCAGCTTCGAGGCACTGACGGGTCAATAGACGCACGTTGAGGTCGTCATCGGCGACTAGGATTTTTGCGCTATATCCGGTTGTGTTAATGGTTGCCATACAGTTGATGGGTACCGCTAGTCAAATGAGTTTAGGCTAACATCACTAGCGGTTTGCGCCTAGTGTGATTGCAGTTTGGCCCGCTAGGATAATATCCGTTCGCGGCGCTTGAATCGTTGCTCCTCAACGAAGCGGGGCAATTGTTGCAAGGGTATGGCGGGGCTGTAGTAAAACCCCTGTACTTGATCGCATTCCTGCTCCCGTAAAAACTCTATTTGTTCGTAGGTTTCTGCGCCCTCAGCAACCACTGGCATCTCCAGACGCTGCGCCATTTTAATAATCATGGAGCACACCGCAACCTGTTGTGGGTTGTGCGGTAAATCCTGCACAAAACTACTGTCAATCTTTATGACCGAGATGGGCAGTTCGGTCAGGTGTGATAGCTGTGAAAAGCCTGTACCGAAATCGTCCAGGGAGAAGGAAATACCCAGTAAGCGCAATAGGTTCATGCGGTCCTTGATGGACTCAGGGTTCTTTAAAATGGTGGTTTCGGTCAGTTCAAATTCCAGTCGATTCGCATTTACCCCGGTGCGTTCAATGATATCTTTCACAATATCGACAAAGCGCTCATCCTGAATTTGCGAAAACGAGATGTTGACCGCAACTTCAACCTCAGACATACCCTGATTATTAAGCCAGACCTGTGCCGAGCAGGCATGCTGGATCACCTGATATCCTATGGTTTTAAGCAGCCCCATATCCTCGCACACCGAGATAAACTCCGCGGGCGCTACCAGGCCCCGTTGCGGATGATTCCAGCGTAGCAATGCCTCCAGACCCTCTAGTTCACCCGATTTCAGGTCGATGCGAGGCTGGTAGTGGAGCTCAAATTGATTCTTACGAACTGCAGTCCGCAGCTCAGCCGCCAGCGTTGAATTACCCGCGACATCAAACTGTAACTGCTCGGTGTAGAGCACGTACTTGCCGCCCTGTGCCGCCTTTGCCTGGAGCATGGCGTCACGTGCACATTCGATCAGGTCAGCGACTTCGGAGGCAGCATCGGGAAAGATGGCAGCGCCAATGCTCGCTTCTACTGACACTTGCTGATTATTGAGTACCATCGGCACAGAAACTGCACTGAGCATTTTTTGTGCAATAAGCTCCACGTCATCGACGTTATTGACATCCTCCAGTACGACGGAAAATTCATCTCCCGCCATACGCGCAATGCTATCTGTGCTGCGCAATTTGTTGAGTAAGCGCCGAGCAATCTCCTGAATAAGTAGGTCGCCGTTTGATTCTCCGTAGTGATCATTGACGTTGGCAAACTGGTCGATATTGAGGTGTAGCAACGCGGTTTTGAAATTATAGCGCTGAGATCTATCGACTGCCCGCTCGAGATGGGTTCGAAACTCGGATCGGTTGAGGGTGCCGGTGAGTACGTCGCGCTTGGATAGCTGCTTTATTTGCTCCCGGGCGGACTTCAACTGGATGCCGTAGTCGAGAATTTTATGAACAAGGACGTCTTGAAGCTGGCCGCGAACGAGGTAGTCTTGAGCCCCGCAGTCGAGCAGTCTACGGGTGAGAGTTTCTGTGGCCTCATCCAGAACGAGGATTATCGGCACCGTAATTTCATGTTTTTGAGCGAGGCGCAGTAGATACTCTGTTTCAGGGCCATAGACCATGATCACGGCATCGTGGGCCGGGTCCAGCAGGGCTTCCAGGGGGCGATCGATATTCCCAGAATTGACCAAATCGAAGCGGGAAGGTAGCGCGCGCTCGAGGCAGGCCGACAATATAATGTGGTCCGTACTCTGGTCAGAGATGATCAATACGGTGTGTCGGTCCACAATTGCCTCTGGTTGCCTACTGGGGTTGAATTACACAGCTGAGTCGCGGAGCTTGCTGTTTTCAAATTTTTATAAGTGTTTATTTCATATATAACATGGAGTTATACGCAGGTTTTGAGTGAAATTCTAGTAAATGTTTAGCAAAAATTGCCGGATAATACGCTAGTAATATTGACCGGCGAATATGTGCTAGAATTTTATTCCTTTTTTTGAGCTCGCCCCTGCCAGTATGACAATTGCTTCCGACAAGCTGGAGACGATCCGCCAGCAAGTGCAAAAACATCTCAACCACACCGAATCGAGTCAGTTAACTCCGCTTCAGGAGGGGCAGATTAAAGCGCAAATTAAAGCGCGTTTGGTGGCTGAAAACGCCACGCTTGTTGCGCATTATTACACCTCCCCCGCGATTCAGGCTTTAGCCGAAGAAACCGGCGGTTGTGTGTCTGATTCATTGGAGATGGCTCGGTTTGGCCACGATCACCCTGCGCGAACTCTGGTGGTAGCAGGGGTAAAATTCATGGGCGAGACTGCCAAGATTCTTACGCCGGAGAAGCGGGTACTGATGCCGACCCTGGAAGCAACCTGCTCCCTGGATTTGGGGTGCCCCATCGACGAATTTTCAGCATTTTGCGATCAGCACCCCGACCGAGAAGTCGTGGTCTATGCCAACACATCGGCTGCGGTGAAGGCCAGGGCTGACTGGGTGGTGACCTCCAGTATTGCGCTGGATGTAGCAGAGCATCTCGCTGATCAGGGTAAGAAGATCATCTGGGCCCCGGATCGGCATCTCGGCGACTACGTGCAACGCCAGACCGGCGCAGACATCCTGATGTGGGATGGCGCCTGCATTGTGCATGAGGAATTCAAAGCCAGAGGCATTGCCGATCTCAAGCGCGTGTATCCCGAGGCTGCGGTGCTGGCGCACCCCGAATCGCCGGCTTCAGTGCTCGAACTCGCCGACCGGGTGGGCTCTACCACGCAAATTATTAATGCTGCCGTGAACATGGACTGTAGGCAGTTTATCGTGGCGACTGACCAGGGCATTTTCTACAAGCTCCAGCAATTGGCGCCTGATAAGGAGTTTATTATTGCACCCACTGCAGGCAATGGCGGCAGTTGTCGGAGTTGTGCCAATTGCCCCTGGATGGCGATGAACGAACTGGAAAATTTGGCGAGTGTCTTTGATCGCACCGACAATGAGATCTTTGTAGAGCCAGAAATCGGCCGGCAAGCAATGGTTCCGCTGCGGAGAATGCTCGATTTTGCCGCCGAATTGCAGGTAGCCGTGAAGGGTAATGCCTAATCGGCTACGACTGCGGTTCTACAGGCTTTCCAGTTCATCGCGTATTTGGACTATGTCTTTCAGGCGCTGATTGATCTTTGCCGAGGTCAGGTAATCATTGTCGGTCAATTTTTGTGCATAGGTCAGCTGTTTTTCTGCTTCGCCCAAAATTCCGTTGAGGATAAAATACTCCGCCCTGGCTTGATGCAGGCCCGAAATGTTGCCGGATAATCCCTGTACTTCAGCCAATAAGTACCACAGACCTGGATCCTTGCGCTTTACTTTACTCTGGTCGAGTAGCACTTCTTCCGCTATATGGGCCTGCCCGTTGCGCATCAATGCGGTTGCGTAAGCCATCGTTAGCGGGTGGTTACCGGGGTTGAGTTCAACGTGTTTGTTGAGTTTTTCAACGGCGAGTTCCGCCTTATTACGTGCCATATCGATTTCGGCATCTGCGATTATGTACTCAAGTCGTTCTGGCGCGCCGGACCAGATGGAGTCAAGCTCCAGAGCCGCTTCGTCCGCCTTGCCTGCATTGGTCAAGGCGACAGCCAGCCCATAGACCGCTGCCTCCCGCGAGCGGGTGGAACCATCCAGTTCGCCACGAAACTTCTGGATAGCTTGTTCCGGCGTGTCAGCCAGTTGATTGATCACTCTCGCCCGCATCAATTGATAGTCGAGTTTGGCCGGGCGTATGGATTTGGGGTACTCCTGTGCTCTGTTGCGCGTGTCGGCAATACGATTCTCAGACAAGGGGTGACTGCGCAGAAATTCGGGAACATTGCTGCCACCGGTGTAGCGCGAGGCCTGTAACATGCGCTCGAACATCGCCGGCGCGGCGTGTGGGTCCATGCCTGCCTTGACCATAGTCTGCATACCTACTCGGTCGGCTTCCGCTTCATTGCCGCGGCTATAGCGCAGCGCTGAATCCTGTGCGGCTGCCTGGCCGGCCATTAATGCTGCCATACCAGCCTCGCCCCCTGCTGTTGCCATTAATACCAGGCCGGCCAGCATTGCAGCATAATTAAAAGGAGCCTGACTCTTTTGAAATTCGACGCGCCGCGAGAAGTGGCGTTGACTGATGTGAGCAATTTCATGCGCCAGTACCGTGGCTAACTCGTCTTCAGTCTGGGCGTAAAGCAGAAGGCCGTTATGAATGCCAATGACGCCGCCGGGTACCGCAAACGCATTAATGGTTGGGTTATCAACCAGAACGAGATCAATGCGACGATCTTCCAGCTGGCTGTGGGTAACCAGGCTGAAGATCAGGTTTTCCATGTAGTCGAACAGCAGCGGGTCGTCGATCGTAGGAACCTGACTACGAAACATACGCAGCCAGGCCCGGCCAAGTTTATACTCGTATTCCGCTGAAAACAGGCTGGTACTGGATTCGCCAAGATTTGGCAGCTTCAGGTCTTGATTCGCGGTAGCGGGACAGATAACAATCGCAAAAGCCAGTCCGGTTGCCCCGATGCCTTTTACTAACCGGCGGGAATATTGACTGAACTTTAACACTAAATTGAATCGCTCGAATGCCGGATAGTAGTCGCCCGCATTGTACTGCATGGTCGCTGCCACCCGTAGTAGAATATTCTACCTTCAGAGGGCAGTCTAAAGGTAAAGTTCATACTTTTAGTCCTTCTGGCTATACTGCCTCCACCAAAATATTAAGCGAACTTTTTATGGCTCAGCGAAAATGGGTGGAACTCGATGCCGTTGGTCTCCTTTGCCCTATGCCGCTGTTAAAGGCGAAACGCGCTTTGAATGTCATGGCTAGTGGTGAGAAACTGCGCATAACAGCCACTGATCAAGGTTCGGTCAGGGATTTTCAGGTATTTGCAGAGCAGTCGGGTCACACTTTGCTGGCCTCTGAGGAAAATGATGGTGTCTATGTCCACTTACTGCAAAAACGATAACCGGAGTCGCTGATGCTCGATATTTTCAAGAAGTGGTACGAGCGCTACCTATTTGAAGAAGAATCGGTACTGTTGCTGGTATTGCTCGCGCTCTTCCTGGTGTTGCTAGCGACGATTGGCGATATCCTTGCCCCATTGTTAACGGCAATCGTCTTGGCCTACCTGATGCAGGGGGTCGCCAATCGCCTGACTCGACAAGGCTTGCCACAATGGGTGGGTTTTTCCGTTTCTTTCCTGATTTTTGTAGGGGCTTTTTTCGGTATATCGCTGGGCTTGTTACCGCTGGTATGGCGCCAGTTAGTCGGTCTTGCCAGTGAAACACCCAGGATGCTCGAGCAAGGGCAGCATTGGTTGGGGGTGCTGCCCGAGCAGTACCCCAAAATTTTCAGTGAGGAACAGATCAATCAGTTGATGGTGCTGGCGCAGACTGAGCTGGGTGGCTTGGGTCCGTCCATAGTGCGGGGCTCTATTGCGACGATTCCCGGTATTTTGACGGTAATGGTCTATATGGTGCTCATTCCAATTCTGGTTTTCTTCTTTCTCAAAGACCGTGATCAGATTCTTGCCTGGGTCGGCAGCTTTCTTCCCTCCGAACGACCGCTATTGCGGAGAATTGGCTTGGAAATGAATACCCAGGTGGCAAATTATGCGCGGGGCAAAGTCGTGGAGATCATTATTGTCGGCGCGACCAGCTATTTCAGTTTTGTCTGGATGGGGTTGAACTATGCGGCTCTTCTAGCCCTGATGGTGGGCCTGTCAGTCATTATTCCCTATATTGGTGCCGCGCTGGTCACTGTCCCGGTGGTTGTAGTCGCATTTTTTCAGTGGGGCCTGGTCAGTGAATTTTATTACGTGTTTATGGTCTATGTAATCATTCAGGCCCTCGATGGCAATGTGTTGGTGCCGCTTTTGTTTTCTGAGGCTGTGAATCTTCATCCGGTGGCTATTATCATGGCAGTGCTGTTTTTTGGTGGTGTCTGGGGCCTCTGGGGAGTGTTTTTTGCTATTCCACTAGCGACCTTTATCAAGGCAATTATTAACGCCTGGCCGACCCGCAGTAGTAACAAGCTGGCGGAACTAGACGAGCCTGTTCAAACGTAAATCTAACGGAGTCATTAATGCCTGAGTTGAATTTCGGGCGGGGTTTTAAAACCTTGCTCAGCGTTGTTTTTGTGTCTTCTTTGTTGGCTTGTACCCATCAGCCAGAGCCGGAAGCACAGCTTACTCAAAGCCCGAACGACGATCATCAGTATCGCGTCATCACATTGCCTAACCAGCTTCGAGTGTTACTGATCTCCGACCCCGATACGCGCAAGGCGGCAGCCGCCCTCGATGTCATGGTGGGTAGCGGTGACAATCCGCCGGGGCGTGGAGGCCTTGCGCATTTTTTGGAGCATATGCTATTTCTGGGGACTGATAAGTATCCGGATGCCGCCGAGTATGAGAAGTACATCACCGAGCACGGCGGTAATCGCAACGCCTATACCAGTTTTGAAAACACCAACTACTTCTTTGACATCAATGCCGACTATCTCCCCGAAGCGCTGGATCGATTCGCCCAGTTTTTCATCTCGCCCAGTTTCGACGCGCAGTATGTTGATCGGGAAAAGAATGCGGTACAGGCAGAGTACCAGCTTGGGCTAAAGAGTGACGGGCGCAGAGGGCTGGATGTTTTGCAGCAGAACATGAATCCTGAGCATCCTTTCAGTCAGTTTTCAGTTGGTAGCCTGGAGTCACTGGCAGACCGTCCCGATTCCATGATTCGCGATGACTTGCTGACGTTCTATCGCAAGCACTATTCTGCCAATGTGATGCGATTGGTCGTGATGGGGTCGGAATCTCTGGGTGAGCTTGAGCAAATGGTTGTGCCTATGTTTGCCGCTGTTCCAAACCGCAATTATCAGCCTGTGCAGTTTGACGAACCTATTTTTGCCAGTGGTTCGCTGCCTATGCTGGTGCAGATAAAACCGCAAGCCACCTTGAGGCAGCTGCAGGTTAATTTCCCTGTTGACGACTACCGCGGGCAATACCGGGCCAAGCCGCTGGCCTATGTTGGCAATTTGGTAGGGCACGAAGGTGCCGGTAGCTTGTTGTCACAACTGAAACAAGAGGGTTTGGTTGAAGGCCTTGGAGCTGGCTCAGGTCTGGCCTGGCGAGGGGGGGCACTGTTTAGTGTTTCGTTGACGCTTACCGAACTTGGTGTGCAACAGCAGGATCGGGTTCTGGGTCTATTGTTTGCCTACACCCGTATGCTGCGAGAGCAGGGGCCTCAGCAGTGGTTATATGATGAGCAGACACGCCTCGCTGATCTCAGCTTTCGTTTTCGAGAAGACGCTGAACCCATCGGGTATGTCAGCGGCTTGGCCAGCGGTATGCAGCACTACAGTATTGAGGATACCTTACAGGGCCCCTATATCATGGACACGTTTGATCCGGATATGATTAGCGAGCTACTGGCGCAGCTGCGCCCCGAAAATGCCCAGATTATTCTGAATGACCAGTCCGTCATTACCGATCAGATGAGCCCTTATTACCAGGTACCGTATTCGCAAGAAACGGAATCGGCAGACACCGTCGAGCGTTGGCAGTCGATAACAGTCCCGCTGTCACTGGATTTGCCGCCACCCAATCAATTCATTGCTGAAGACTTGGCGCTCATCGAGCCAGCGCCGGAAACGGCTGGTGCGCCCACTGTTGTTGAGCGGGGCGAGCGCGATACGATCTGGTTTGGTCAGGACGATGAGTTTAAGGTGCCACGAGGTGGGAGCTATGTGAATTTCCGTTCGCCGTTGGTAGGCACTGACGCGAGCCAGACGGCCATGGCGGTTTTATACACCAGTTTAATCAACGACAAGGTCAACGAGTTTTCTTATCCCGCCGCACTCGCTGGTTTGAATTTTAGTATTTATAAGCACGCCCAGGGCATCAGCTTGAGAGTGGGCGGTTACAGCGACAAGCAGCAGGTGTTGCTCGACCGTCTTATTGACGTGATAGAAAAGTCTGAGTTTGACGCTATGCGATTCGAAAATATTCGTCGGAACATGATTCGGGGTCTGGAAAACTCAATTACCAAACGTCCCATTAGCCAGGTGGCCGCTGACCTGCGTGAAGCGCTGCTCTATGGTGAGTGGGGTGAAGCACCGTTAATTGAGGCCCTTGAGTCGGTATCGCTGGCCGACGTAGAAGCCTATTCCGCTGCCTTCTGGGACTCTGCTTCGGCAGAGATTATGATCTACGGCAATTACCCGAAGACCGCTGTTGATGACATCGCAATTTCTGTGCGTTCGCTACTGGGGGCCGGCCCTGTGCCAGCGCTGCCGCATTTGAAGGTGCTGAAACTGGGTGCCGCAGAGATTGCGCAGTATCGAGTGGCGGTGCCTCACGATGACTCGGTAGTGGCCTGGTATCTGCAGGGTGCGGGTGATTCTTGGCGCGATCGGGCAGCAGCTGCGTTGACGGCGCAAATTATGAAGTCGGGCTTCTTTCAGCAACTGCGCACCGAGCAGCAATTGGGTTATGCCGTGAGTGCGTCTTCATTCCCGCAACTGGATGTACCCGGTATTGTGATGTTGGTACAGTCGCCAAGTCACAGCGCCGATGCTGTCGCTAACGCCATGCAGCTGTTCATGTTAGGGGTGGAAGATGATCTTGATACGGACCAATTTGCGCGTCATCAGGCCGCGTTGAAAAGCCAAATTTTGCGGCCGCACAAAAATATGCTGGAGCGCGCTGAGTTCTACTGGCAGTCTATTGCCCGCAAACAGTATGAATTCTCCAGTAGGCAACAGTTGGTGGACGCAATCAGCGATTTCACGCTGGATGACTGGCAGGAATATTACAATCGTGTTTTTATTCAGGAGCGGCATTCCCTGCAGGTCGTGACTCCGGGTAAATGGGCTACCTTTCCCGAAAACGCCGGTCAACAGTATGACAGTGCTGGCGACATCAAACGCGACCATCCTGTTTATTTGATCGATTGAACGATTCTTGTAGTTAAACTACATAATGACTTCATTTCGATTGAAAGCGGATGAATTTTAAGCGCAATGAGCAAGAGAATTCAGTTCCAAAATAGAACTATATTACTATTTCCGCGTAAACGCGGTAATATTTTTACAACCTGAGGTCGCAGCGAGAGGGTTTCGGCTGATTTTTAGCGTCGACCATACCAATAAGTCGAGTTCGGGCTAGCATACAGTGCTGTTTTGGAATGTATTTGGCGATAGCATCCCCTTCACCACTCGATAAACCCAGGCCGACGACATTACACGGGCCAGATAACATTAGACGGTCCAGCGAGATCACCTCGGAGAGGCAACAGGCATGATTGAAGATATTGATCCTTCAGAAACGCGGGAGTGGATGGACGCTCTGGACTCAGTGCTAAAGAACGGGGGATCTGAGCGCGCAAGCTACATTCTCTCTGAATTAAGTAAGCACGCTGTTCATGAGGGCATGCGTCTGCCACCCGCAATTACGACCCCCTTTCGCAATACCATAAGATCAGCTGACGAGAAATCAATGCCTGGCGACCTCTTCATGGAGCGGCGGATTCGCTCGCTGGTGCGTTGGAATGCGCTCGCCATGGTGATGCGCGCTAACGACAACAACGAGGGCCTTGGCGGACATATTTCCAGTTTCTCCTCCAGCGCAACTTTATACGATATAGGCGTCAACCATTTTTGGCGTGGCACCGAGGACGGCCACCCAGGCGATCTGGTGTTCTATCAGGGGCACAGTGCGCCAGGTATGTACGCACGTTCTTATCTGGAAGGCAGAATTGATGAGCAGCAGATGGACAGCTTCAGGCGCGAGGTCGACGGCGGCGGACTGTCGTCTTACCCCCACCCCTGGTTAATGCCAGATTATTGGCAGTTTCCCACCGTTTCCATGGGGCTGGGGCCACTTCAGGCTATTTATCAGGCGCACATTTTGAAGTACCAGCAGAGCCGCGGTCTGGTCGATCACGGTGATCGCAATGTGTGGTGTTTCATGGGTGACGGCGAAAGCGATGAACCGGAGTCTCTGGGCGCTGTTGCGATGGCGGGTCGGGAGAAATTGGGCAACCTGATATTCGTGATCAACTGTAACCTGCAAAGACTGGATGGCCCCGTGCGGGGCAACGGAAAAATTATTCAGGAACTGGAAGGTGTCTTCCGCGGCGCAGATTGGGATGTCTTAAAAGTGGTTTGGGGGCGCAAGTGGGATCCTTTGCTGGCCAAAGACGAAAGTGGCCTGCTGCAGCAACGTATGGACGAGGTCTGCGACGGAGAACTGCAGAACTATAAGTACAACGGCGGCGCCTATACTCGTGAGCATTTCTTCGGCAAGTACCCGGAAACTGCCGCGCTGGTTGCCGATCTGTCCGACGATGACATTATGTACCTCAACCGCGGTGGCCACGATCCCTACAAGGTCTATGCAGCTTACTCAGCGGCGGTTGCTCAGAACGAGCGACCGACTGTAATTTTGGCGATGACGGTCAAAGGTTACGGTACCGGGGAGGCGGGCGAAGCCAATAACGAGACTCACTCTTTGAAAAAGCTCGATATGGCGAGTCTCAAGGCGTTCCGCGATCGCTTCGGTATCCCGATCAGCGACACGGAGCTTAAGGACGTTCCTTATTATCGGCCTGCCGCCGACAGCCCAGAAATGCGCTACATGAATGAACGCCGCGGAGCATTGGGCGGATCTATTCCGGCGCGCCGAAGCGAGATACAGCGTCTCGAGACACCGCCACTAGAGGCATTCAAAAGCCAGCTCAAGGGCAGCGGCAAACGTGAAATATCCACGACCATGGCCTTCGTTCGAATATTGTCCAGTCTGGTAAAAGACAAAAAAATGGGTGAGCGTGTTGTGCCCATAGTGCCGGACGAGGCGCGTACGTTTGGCATGGAAGGCATGTTCCGCCAACTGGGTATTTACTCATCGGCAGGACAGCAGTACACCCCGCATGACTCTGATCAGATCATGTTCTACAAAGAGGACAAGCAGGGGCAAATTCTGGAAGAGGGCATTAACGAGGCCGGTGCTTTTTCTGCCTGGTTGGCAGCGGCCACTTCCTATAGCACCAGCGGCTACACCATGGTGCCATTTTATATTTACTATTCCATGTTTGGCTTTCAGCGCATTGGTGATCTGGCCTGGGCTGCTGGTGATAGTCAGGCGCGTGGCTTCTTGATTGGGGGAACTGCTGGGCGTACCACCTTGAATGGCGAGGGCTTACAGCACCAGGATGGTCACAGCCATATTCAGGCCTCTACCATTCCCAACTGCGTTAGTTATGACCCTGCGTACACCTATGAGCTTGCCGTGGTCATTCAGGATGGCCTGCGCCGTATGTATGTCGAAGGCGAGAACAAGTTTTATTACATCACTACGATGAACGAAAACTACACCCACCCTGAGATGCCCGAGGGGGTTGAAGAAGGGATCATCAAGGGTATGTATCGCCTGACGCATTCACCTGAGAAGAAGACATTGCGCGCGCAGTTGATGGGCGGAGGCACGATCCTGAGAGAGGTAGAAGCTGCAGCCCAGATACTGGAGCGGGATTATGACGTGGCAGCAGATGTCTGGAGTCTAACCAGCGTCAACGAGTTGCAGCGCGAAGGAAAGGCGGCAGCTCGCTGGAATCTGTTGAACCCGGAAGAGGTGCCCCGAGTCCCTTACGTCACTAGCATTTTGCAGGATAGTGAAGGTCCATTCATTGCCGCTACTGACTATATGAAGGTTTATGCCGATCAAATTCGTGAATTTGTTCCGGGGCACTACGTCACGCTTGGCACCGACGGCTATGGTCGCAGTGACACCCGCAGCAAGCTGCGCGAGTTTTTTGAAGTGAGTCGGGAGTATGTGGTTTTGGCGACACTCAAGGCTTTGGCAGACGAAGGCAAGATCGAAACGAAAGTGGTTGTACAGGCTAGGCAGGCGCTTAAAATTCCGGCCGACAAAATCGATCCGGTGACCGTTTAAGTTGTTGCCGAAATAGAACAGTAAAAGGAATATCACGTGGCCAAGCATGAAGTAACAGTACCCGACATTGGTGGCGCCGAAGGAGCCGAGGTCATCGAATTACTGGTGGCGGTTGGCGATGAGGTAGAGGTCGACCAGTCATTGATCGTACTGGAGTCAGACAAGGCTTCAATGGAAATTCCATCTACCGGCGCAGGTACCGTGGTCGAAGTGCTGGTAAAAGAAGGCGATCAATTGGCAGAGGGCTCTGCTATTTTGATCCTCAAGGTTGTTGACGGTGTTGAGTCAGTGGCTGAATCTGCGCCTGCGCCTGCGCCTGCGCCTGCGCCTGCGCCTGAAGTTGAAGCGCGAGTGGAAGCCGCACCTGAGGTAGCTGTTGTTGAACCGCAGGCGTCGGCGGGAGCATCGACACCGGCTCAGTCGGTTACTGTGGTGGTACCTGATATAGGTACCGACGATGAGGTCGAGGTAATAGAGCTTAGCGTAGCGCCGGGAGATATTATCGAAGAGGGAGATTCTCTGGTTGCGCTGGAGAGCGATAAGGCGTCGATGGAAGTGCCTTCGCCTCACGCCGGAGAGGTATTGAAATTACTGGTCGCTGAAGGGCAGCAAGTTAAGCAGGGTGCGCCGATTGTTGAAATGCGGGTCGCAGGTGATGGCGAAGCAAGTGCGCCAGTGCCAACGCCAGTTGCCACTGAGTCTGAGTCTGAGTCTGAGTCCAAGGCCAATGATGCGCCTGCGAAAGTTGCAGTAGAACAACCTGCAGCTGATGTGAAACGACCTAACGAAGAGCCTGTCCCCCGCGCGGGCGGATCTATCTATGCCGGTCCTGCAGTTCGCAAATTGTCCCGAGAGTTTGGTATTGACCTGACTCAGGTTTCTGGCAGTGGTCCCCGAGGGCGAGTTGTCAAAGAGGATTTACACAATTTCTCCAGAAAGACACTGAACGCAGGGCCGGTGTCTAGCAACCCCGACTCCGGCGCAGGAATTCCTGCAGTGCCCGAGATCGACTTCGCCAAATTCGGTGTGGTGGAACATACCAAGCGCAGCAAGATTGATAAAATCACTGCCGCTAATATGCACCGTAACTGGCTTAACGTTCCGCACGTCACGCAGTTCGATGAGGCGGATATTAGCGAGCTTGAGGCGTTTCGGGCGACGTTGAAGGCGGAAGCCGAACGGCGCAACACCAAAATTACGCCAATGCCCTTTATTATTAAGGCCTGTGCGGTTGCCCTGCGCGATAATCCGAAACTGAACTCTTCGTTGGCGACCCAGGGTGAGGAATTGGCGTACAAGAAATACATTCATATAGGAATGGCGGTAGACACACCGGCCGGATTGGTCGTGCCGGTTATCCGCGATGCGGACCAAAAATCTATTTGGGAGCTTGCCGAAGAGGTGATTAGCTTGGCAGGCAAGGCCAGAGACAGGAAGTTAATGCCAGCCGATATGCAAGGTGGGTGTTTTACCATTTCCAGCCTTGGTAATCTTGGCGGTACGGGGTTCACGCCGATTGTGAACGCGCCGGAAGTGGGAATTCTCGGCGTCTCGCGCGCCGAGATGAAACCGGTCTGGAATGGTAGCGAATTCCAGCCACGGAAAATGCTTCCCCTCGCACTGTCGTATGACCACCGGGTAGTCAATGGCGGTGATGGTGGCAGGTTTATGACTCAGTTGGTGGGTTTACTTTCTGATATCCGCCGTCTGAGTTTGTAAGTACAGTCGTCGGGCTCGAAAGCGCTGACTGCCACCGTCGGTCAGGATTGTCAGTAGGCCCAATTCAATTTTTTTAACAGTGCCTCCCGGCAAACCAGTGGGTTATCGGCATTTACCATAATGGGCCATCGGTTTTCCGAGACTGAAAGCTCTGCCAAGTTCATATCTGGCCATCCTGCATCACGCAGTCCATGAATAAACTTGAGAGTCTTAAATCCGTCAAACCATTGATGAAAGTGCCTTGTGAACCCCGTCTCCCCTTTGCTTTGGCGCCGGCAGTGATCGATAGCAGATGCCAAGCCGAGATTTTCAAGTGTATCCATGCTGGAGCGCGTTAGCGTTTCCGATAACCCGAGCGTCTTCAGTTCTTCATGCAGCCTGGCCTCTTTGTTAGCCGCATGGGTAGTCATGCCCACAAGCACGCAGCGCAGAGCTTCAAAGCATGCAGGATGATAGTACAGTCGCTGGTCTGACATATTTGTGGAGTCCAGAATTCGCTGCACTGCAGGACCTGTACCGAAGGGCACGCGAGCAGAGGGGCGTGCCGCCAGCGAAATGCACTGCCCTGTTAGCTGCGTAACGGGGCCGGTTTTCGCGAGCTTGTTGAGTAGATAAAAATCTTCTGCCGCCGATCTTGGTGGAAAGCCCCTCACCTGAGCGTAGTTGGATGCGCGCACCGCCAGACAACTACCCAGAGTATGATGGGCGTAGGGTGAGCAGGCGTAATGCAATCCTAGTACGTAATGATGAAGTCGCAATTCGTAACGTGTGCAGGCGTCGTTAGTGCGTTCGTCTTCTGATGCATCGTGACGGAAAGGATACAGTGCGGCGGACGTATCCGCAGGTGAATCATCCAGTCGCGATAAGTAATCTTTGGGTAGCGTGGCATCGGCATCGGTGCTACAGATCCAGTTTGATTTAATGGCGCCTGACGTCATCCATAGCAGTGCCGTGTCACAACCAATTTTTCGCGCACGACCGACTCCGTCGCTATCTGCAATGGCTCCAAAAATTATCTCTGTATCGATACACAGAATATCGGTCAGAGCGTGCAAGGGATGGAGGGTACAGCCGGCGCCTGGTGAGGCCGTTGTTGTTAGTGCTTGAACCCGGCTCCTGAGTTCCTTGTTAACGGCGAGGTTATCGTCATGCTGGGGGCGGTTAAGCACCAGTATGACCAGCAGCGCTTCGCCGGAATTGTTGACTTCGGCGAGCGAGTCAATGAGCACAGTCGCCTCCTGATACGCGGGGATTACTAACACATGCTGCCAAGACCCGGCACCGGGTGCGGGCGGTACGCAGGCTTCGCGGTACCGGTCGAGATAGCGTGTGATTGCCTTGTCTGAGAGAAAATTCAGTGGAGCGCGGCTCTAATAGGCAGACGTGCGACTATGTCCGCTTCTGCCACCAGCAGTTCATCCCAGCGAGCTTCAATGTCTTGTTGAGGTAGGTAGAGTCTTGCCAGGTCTAGGAACAGGGTGTAGTGGCGCTCCTCAGAGCGGGCAATGGACTGGTAAAACTTTCTCAGCGGTCCATCTTCCAGAGCGTTTGCCACCAGCGCAAAGCGCTCAGCACCTCTGGCTTCAATAATACTTGCCGTTAGCAGACGATCAAGTAAGTAGGCTTCTGGATCAGCGCCCTGGCGCATGGTTTTACGAAATGCCAGTACGTAATGGTCCTTGCTGTCCGCGGTGGTATGAAGGCCGCGCTGGTGAATCCATTTTACCACCTCACGGTAATGGCTGAGTTCTTCAATCGCCAGATCAGCCATGGCCGCCACCAGTGCGATACGGTCTGGATAGTGCGACACCATGGACATCGCCATACCTGACGCTTTCTTCTCGGCAGCAGCGTGGTCTTGCAAAAATGCGTTAAAATTCTCCATCACAGCTGACGTCCAGCTTGGTGATGTGGGGGTTAGGAGGGGAGATGTTGGCATTGTCGTTCAGCTAAAGCGTGGCGGAGCGATATTGAACGTTACCCGGGGTGGGAATACAAGCGCCGGCTTTAGAATGCCCCTCGCTGTGCTACACTTTCCAGTCGCGCCGATGACCACTATTTGTCTGTCCCGGCGCTTTAATGACCAAAGTCAGGAACTCATATAATATGATCATCAAGCCTCGTGTACGCGGTTTTCTCTGTGTTACCACTCACCCTACCGGCTGTGAGGCCAACGTCCAGAAGCAAATCACTCACGTGAAATCTCAAGGACCCATAGTGGGCGGCCCCAAGCGGGTATTGGTCATCGGTTCGTCCACGGGTTACGGCCTGGCCTCGCGAATTACCGCAGCATTTGGTGCCGGTGCGTCGACCTTGGGCGTCTTCTTTGAGAAAGAAGGGACAGAGCGTAAACCGGGAACAGCCGGCTGGTACAACTCGGCTGCGTTCCATAAATTTGCTGAAACTGAGGGCCTCTATGCCAAGAGCATCAATGGTGATGCTTTCAGTGACGAAATTAAGCACAGAACGATCGAGACTATTAAGGCTGACCTTGGCCAAATTGACCTGGTGGTATACAGTCTCGCATCCCCGCGGCGGCAGCATCCGGTGACCGGAGTGGTGCATAATTCTACCCTCAAGCCGATTGGCGGCGACACGGTTCAAAAAGGCGTGAATACCGACAAAGAAGAGATTCAGGACTTCCATCTGGAAGCGGCGTCACAGGAGGAGATTGATAATACAGTGGCCGTCATGGGCGGTGAAGATTGGCAGATGTGGATTGAAGCACTGGGTGCAGCTGGCGTACTGGCAAATGGTGCAAAAACGACCGCGTATACCTACATTGGTGAGAAAGTAACCTGGGATATTTACTGGCACGGAACGATTGGTGCCGCCAAGAAGGATTTAGACAAGAGGGTATTGGCGATTCGGGAGCAGTTGGCGGCCGGGGGCGGCGACGCCCGTGTCTCTGTGTTGAAGGCGGTGGTCACCCAGGCCAGTGCGGCGATTCCTGCGATGCCAATTTACCTGGCTATCCTATTTAAAGTGATGAAGGAGCGCGGTATCCACGAAGGCTGTATTGAGCAGGTTAATGGCTTGTTCAGAGATTCCCTGTATGGCGAATCACCCTACCATGATGAAGAGGGTAGGCTGCGCGCGGACCGTAGAGAACTTGATCCCGAGATACAGGCAGAGGTGGCGGCCATTTGGGATCAAATCAGTACGGAAAATCTACGAGAGATCTCTGATTTTGAAGGCTACAAACGAGAATTCTTACAACTGTTTGGTTTCGAAATTGACGGCGTCGATTACGAGGCCGAAGTAAACCCCGACGTAAAAATTGCGAACATGGTGTAGCGAGATGTTGGAACATGGAGTCCCTTTTCAACTCAGTAGCCGGGTCAGGCGCCTGGTTGCTCCCAACCCTGGCGCGATGACTGGCGCTGGCACCAACACGTATTTGTTGGGCAACAAAGAAATTGCAGTGATCGACCCCGGTCCTGCAATACCGCAACACGTTGAAGCCATTTTGCGAGCAGCTGAGGGTGGGCAGATTCGGTGGATTATTTGCACCCATACACATGCCGATCATTCTCCCGCGTGGCAAGGTGTTGCAGAGGCTACTGGAGCACAGGTCATAGGCGCCAAGCCGGCAAACGATCGCTTTCAGGATGAGACTTTTCAACCTGAATGGGAAATTCGTCACCACGAAGTGCTGAGTACCAGCGAATTCAATTTGCGCGCTTTGCACACTCCTGGGCATGTCAGTAATCATTTTTGTTATCTGCTGGAGGAAGAAGGAATGCTTTTCGCCGGCGACCATATAATGAATGGATCAACCGTCGTGATTGTGCCTCCTGGAGGGGACATGAAAGCCTACATCGAGTCATTGGAGTTGCTACTTGCCTGTCCTATTGCTCACATTGCTCCCGGTCACGGTGAGCTGATAGACGATTCTGTCAGTGAAATCAAAGGCCTGGTGGCTCATCGTCTGCGCCGTGAGGCCAAGGTATTGGCGGGCCTGGCACAGCTCGGGCGCTGTGATCTGGATGCCCTGGTGAAAGTGGTTTATGACGATGTCGATGAATCCCTGTACGAATGGGCGAAGCTCTCAATGACGGCCCACTTGATCAAACTGGAGGAGGAGCGGCGAGTCGTCAGTGATCCCGCCGCACTGACCTGGGCTGCTCTGCGATAACCTCTATTTCCCTGCTCTGTGAATTGAGTCTAAACACTTAAAGGAACTGACGATGAACGGTCTTATGATGGATCAACAACTTACGATCACCTCAATCATGCGCCATGCGGAGCGGGTAAACGGCGACAAAGAGATCGTTTCGGTTACGCATGACAATCCGCGCCATCGCTATACCTACAAAGAGGCTTTTGTTCGCGCGCGGCAGTTAGCCAATATTATGGCCGGATGGGAGTTAACGCAGGGTGATCGCATAGCGACACTGGCGTGGAACGACTATCGCCATTTCGAAACCTATTACGCATCTGCCTGTAGCGGCTATGTCTGCCACACGGTCAATCCGCGATTATTTCCAGAGCAGATCACCTACATTATCAATCATGCCGAGGATGAATACGTTTTTCTGGACCCGGACTTTATGCCGTTGGTCGAGGCCATTAGCGACGCTTGTCCCGGGGTAAAAGGCTGGGTCGTTCTAACCGATACCGCTCATATGCCCGATACGACACTTGCCAATGTTCATTGTTACGAGACGTTGCTGGTAGGCGCCGCGACGGAGTTTGCATGGCCCGAGCTCGATGAAAGATCAGCTTGCGCTCTTTGCTATACCTCTGGCACCACCGGTAACCCCAAGGGTGTGCTGTACTCGCATCGTTCCACCATGATTCATGCTTATGCCAGCATGATGCCGGACGCTCTGGGTCTTTCTGCGCAGGATGTGGTACTGCCGATAGTGCCCATGTTTCACGTCAACGCCTGGGGCAACCCTTATGCCTGCCCGATGGCCGGTGCCAAACTGGTGTTTCCCGGTAACAAGATGGGCGACGGACCCACGCTGGCCGCCTTGATCAACGAGGAAAAAGTCACCATGTCGGCGGGTGTGCCTACCGTATGGCTGGGTCTGTTGGCTTACCTGAAATCCAGCGGCAATCGCGTGGAGTCATTACAGCGCATCATTGTCGGCGGCGCTGCATGTCCTCTGTCGATTATGGAAGATTTTGATACTTATGGGGTTGAGTCCAGAGTGGGTTGGGGAATGACAGAAATGAGCCCTCTCGGTACGGTCAATGCCAGTACTACCGCAGTCGACAACTACGACCAGGAAGCTTTTGACAAAGTTCGTCTCAAAGCTGGGCGTACAATATTTGGTGTGGAGATGAAGATTGTCGATGACGTGGGTGCAGAGCTGCCCTGGGACGGAGTGGCGTTTGGATCTCTGAAAGTGAGGGGCCCCTGGATCTGTTCAAGCTATTATCAATCGGAAGAATCCGACGCTCATAGCGAGCCCGGTTGGTTTGAAACAGGTGATGTCGCCACCATTGATCCGGAAGGCTACATGGCCATCACCGACCGCACCAAAGATGTGATCAAGTCCGGCGGGGAGTGGATATCGTCCATCGAAGTGGAAAATACGGCCATGGGCCATCCGGGCGTGGCAGAGGCTGCCGTTATTGGTCATTACCACCCACGATGGAGTGAACGACCGCTACTGATAGTGGTGCGGTCCGGCGATGCAGCGGCGTTGACGCAGGAGGAGATGCTGGCCTTTTTTGAGGGTCGAATCGCCAAATGGTGGATTCCGGATGCCGTTGAGTTTGTCGACGAGCTACCGCACACGGCAACAGGGAAGGTACAAAAGGTGAAGTTACGGGAAGCGTTTAAGGATTACAGTTTTCCTGAGGCGCCCGCCCAGTAAGGCATTACCTGCCTGATGATCATCAGATTGGGCGGTATTACTATAAATAGTCGCACTATTCGTAGTTATTGGCGGTATATGCTACGAATAATTTTGCTTTGGCTGCCGTTGAGGGCCTAGTCTGGGGATCTGCTTTTACGTGGACCTCGCTATGTCTGAATCGCCCGCTGATGCGACAACGCTGCCAGAATTGGTACGGTGCGCGGCGGCATGCTACGGCGCCAAAATTGCTGTTACTGATGGTGAAGTAAGCCTTAGCTTTATTGACCTGGAAGCTGCCAGGCGAAAATCTGCTGCAGCGTTTCTAGCGGCCGGCCTCGCTTCTGGCGATCGCATCGCCATCTGGGCTCCGAATATCTATCAGTGGATTATCGCGGCAGTAGGCGCTCAAAGTGTTGGCGGCGTATTGGTGCCCTTGAATACACGGCTCAAAGGACCCGAGGCAGCCTATATTTTAAGGACTAGCGGTGCCAGATTCCTGTTTACCGTCAGTGATTTTCTTGATGTCAGTTACCCAACCCTGCTGCATGATCAGGATTGCGGTGTTCTGGACACCATTGTCATGCTATCCGGGCATGCCAAGGACACAACCGCCTGGCAGTCCTTCCTCGATGGCGGTTCTGCCGTGGCAGAAAGTGAAATAGATGCCCGCGAAGCTGCGCTCTCCCCGGAAGATACACTGGATATACTTTTTACCTCCGGGACCACCGGTACCCCGAAGGGCGTGGTCACGCGCCACCGACAGAATATTCGTGTGTTTGCCGAGTGGAGCGCTACGGTCGGACTCAGGGCGGATGATAACTACCTGATCATTAATCCATTTTTTCATTCCTTTGGCTATAAGGCGGGGTGGCTGGCATCGATTATCCGCGGGGCGTGCATATTACCGGTTAAACATTTTGATCTCGACCGGGTGCTGGTACAAATAGCCAGAGACCGGGTGTCAATGATTCCTGGTCCACCCACGATATATCAGTCTTTGCTAGCGCACCCCGAGCGTGAAAAATACGATCTCAGTAGTTTACGGCTTGCAGTTACGGGCGCTGCGCCGGTGCCTGTTGCGCTGGTCAAGCAGATGAGAGAGGTCTTGGGATTCGAGGTTGTGCTCACTGCATACGGGTTGACTGAGAGCTGTGGTGTGGTGTCTATGTGCCGGGCAGACGATAGTCCGGAGCGTATTTCCCAGTCGTCCGGAAAAGCAATGCATGGCATTGAAATGAAATGTGTCGACAGCGACGGTAATAGCGTGGACGCCGGTATCGCAGGTGAAATTTGGTGCCGTGGCTTCAATGTGATGGCGGGTTATCTGAACAATCCGCAGGCAACTGCAGAAACCATTACCGAAGAGGGTTGGCTGAAGACGGGCGATGTCGGTGTAATGGACGGCGATGGCTATGTGCAAATTACCGACCGGATTAAGGACATGTTTATTGTCGGTGGATTTAACTGCTATCCGGCAGAAATAGAGAATGCGCTGTGCAGTATGCCAGGCATCGCTCGCGCCGCTGTCATTGGTGTATCCGATGAACGGATGGGGGAGGTGGCCCGGGCCTATCTGGTTGTCACTGCCGGAGCGACTCTGGACGAGCACATGGTGATGGCATGGTGTCGTGACAATATGGCGAATTACAAAGTGCCAAGGTCTGTCGAATTTGTCACTGCCCTGCCAATGAACGCCAGTGGCAAAGTATTGAAGACTGAGCTGCGTGCGCAGGCCAGGGGTGAGAGCCGGTGAATCACTTAGCCGATGTGACCGGTGCAGATAACTTCCCTGTTGACCTTGATGAGATCGATAAGGGCGTTATTCGACTGCTGCGGTCAGATGGCCGTATGCCTTATCGCGCCATCGCTCGGGAACTGGCTATTACCGAGTCGACGGTGCGTGCTCGCGTGCGTCGTCTGGAGGAATCCAACACGATGCGCGTCGTTGCGGTCACCGACATAGAGGCTGCGGGCTACGGTATGTTGCTGGCGGTGGGTGTTCAGGTTGAAGGACGCTCACCGGAGGAAGTGGCCAAAGATTTGGCCGCCGTGCCCGAGGTGTTTTCGGTAAATGTTGCTACTGGCGCTCAGGACATAGAAATTTTGGTGGTGGCGGAAGACCCGCCGGCGCTGAATACGCTGCTTGCTAATACGTTGGCAAGGGTCGCCGGGGTGAAGCGATTGACGCCGGCGCTGGCGGTGAATGTACTCAAGAATCAACCTGACTGGGTGCCATTTCATGAGCCGGCGTAGACTCGACGAAATTGATACGGCAATCGTTGCTGTACTTGCCAAAGATGCCCGCACCAGTAACGGCCAGGTGGCAAGCGTGGTAGGCGTCACTGAAGGTACGGTGAGGGCGCGCATCAAGCGCATGGAGCGGGAAAAGCAGGTTCGCATAACGGCGGTCACCAATATCGACCGCTTTCAGGATGCAATTCTGGCCTACATCTGGATTGAGGTAGAGCGTAGCGATCAAGCTCAAGCGGTGGCGAAGACTTTAGCCGGTGTGCAGGAGCTGGGATTCGTGGCTGTGATGCTAGGGCGTGCGGATATTTTAGCCATCACCATGGTACGCAGCACCGAGCATCTTGCAGAATTTATTCACCATCGAATCAATAGTGTACCGGGGGTCCGTAGAAGCGACAGCACTCTGGGCGTTAATTTTGTGAAACACGACTACCGCATGGCGCGAATAGTAAGTTAGTGCGGATTGTTAATTCGCGTAGGAGAAGGTGATGGACAAGAGAATGACGGCTACTGAAGTAGTAGCGCAGTTAGAGAACGGAATGACCCTTGGCATTGGTGGGTGGGGGCCGCGCCGTAAGCCGATGGCGCTGATCCGGGAAATTCTGCGTTCTGATCTCGAAGATCTTACCGTCGTGGCCTATGGCGGCGCAGATGTGGGGATGCTGTGTGCAGCGGGTAAAGTACGTAAAGTGGTTTTCGCTTTTGTGTCCCTCGATTTTATTCCGTTGGAACCCCACTTCCGCAGTGCCCGTCAGACTGGCACCATCCAGGTGATGGAAATTGATGAAGGCATGATGCTTTTGGGCTTGCGTGCCGCGTCTTGGGGCTTACCCTTCATTCCAACCCAGGTAGGTTTGGGTACTGACATAGTGGCCAAAAACCCGGACATTAAAGTGGTTGATAGCCCCTATGACGAGAAAGAGTGGGTGGCAATGCCCGCGTTGAAACTGGATGCCTCACTCCTTCACGTCGATCGTGCGGACCAGCGCGGTGTCTGTCAGATCGCTGGACCAGACCACTATATGGATGACTGGTTTGCCCGGGCAGCCCAGAAAACCTATGTGTCCTGCGATGAGTTGGTTGAGAGCCGTTATTTTAATGATCCGAGCCAGGCTCGTATGGTGCACTGGGAGCGGGCTGCAACGACCGGGGTGGTCGTTATCCCCGGGGGTGCGCATCCCAGCTCCTGCAATCCTTTGTACGGTTTCGATGTGCCACATCTCAAAGCGTACTGTGCCTCGGCAAAGGACGAGGCCGGATTTAACGGATACCTTGAGCGATTCCTGGGGAGCAACGAGCAGGAGTATCAGGAAAATGTGGGTGGCCTCGAGGCAATCCGGTCTATTCAATTGCCAGTGTATTGAGTCAAGAAGAGGACGAGCAGATGACAACAGTAACAACCTACACGCTGGCGGAGTTGTGCATAGTCGCCGCTAGCGAGGCATTTCGCGATGACGGCGAGGTACTGGCCAGCGGAATTGGCGTCATTCCCCGTTTGGCAGCCAGTCTGGCGATGAAAACTTTTAGCCCCGATCTGATGATGACAGACTCTGAAGCGTATATGCTCAGCCAGCCAAATCCCCTTGGTTCACGGGCCGCCGACTTTGTTCAGGCTAATGAAAGCTGGATGGGCTTTTCTCGCATTTTTGACAACGTCTGGAGCGGCCGCCGCCACGCGATGCTGGGCCCCACCCAAATTGATAAGTTTGGTCAGTCAAATACCTCGGCCCTGGGCGGCAGCTACGACAAGCCCAAGGTGATGATGCTTGGCGCGCGAGGATTCCCGGGAAATTCGATCTCTCACCCCAACAGCTTTTTCGTGCCATCCCACAACACCCGAGTATTTATGGACGGTGAGTGTGACTTTGTGTCGTCCGTTGGCTATAACCCGCAGCGGCTACCCAAAGGGCACTTGCTTGACGATATCGAGATCCGCCGTGTTATTACCGATCTGTGTGTCATGGACTTTGACGGGCCCGATCACCAGATTCGCCTCTGTTCACTGCACCCGGGAGTGAGCGCGTCGCAAGTGCAGGAGAATACTGCGTATCCCGTGTACCTCCCGCAGGATGTGCCGGTAACTGCTGCACCTACCGCCGAGCAGCTGGACATTATCGCAGCGCTTGACCCGCACAATGTCAGGGCACTGCAGATTAAAGACAACCCGCCCGGGGGCAGGTCCTGAGGGCTTATAAAATGCTCGAAACACGTCTGACAGAAAAGCTCGGATGCCGGTATCCCATCGTGCAAACAGCGATGGGTTGGGTCTCAGACCCGAGGCTGGTGGCGGGCAGCTGCAATGCGGGAGCCTTTGGGTTTTTGGCTGGCGCCACTATTCCTGCTAATGAAATGGAACAGAATATCCTGCAAGTGAAGGCGCTTACCGATAAGCCTTTTGGGGTCAATTTCCATATGTATCAGCCCAACGCGGCCGACATTGTCGACCTGGTTATTCGCCACGGCGTGCGGGCAGTCAGTTATTCACGCTCACCCGGCCCTGAGTTTATTTCTCGCTTGAAAGCCGTGGGGGTCATTTGCATGCCTACGGTTGGCTTGCCCAAACATGCGATTAAAGCCGTCGAACTGGGCGCTGATATTGTCACCGTACAAGGCGGTGAGGGCGGCGGCCATACCGGTGCAATTCCAACGACACTGTTAATTCCCCAGGTCATTGCAGCCGTGGGAGATAAGGTTCCGGTGGTTGCTGCCGGTGGTTTTAAGGACGGTCGCGGATTGACTGCGGCACTCGCCTGGGGCGCAGACGGTATCGCGATGGGAACGCGGTTTCTGATGACTGACGAAAGCCCGGTGCCCGCGGCGACACTGCAGCGCTACCTGGATTGCAATAACCCGGGAAGCATCATTGTGTCCAGGGCCATGGATGGCTTGCCGCAACGGATGATTAGCACCGAATTACTGATCGAACTGGAAAAAGCCGGCGCCCTGCGCAAGCTGATAATTGCTCTGCGCAATGGCCTGGCCTTCCGTAAGCATACAGGTGCGACCTTGCTCAGCTTGCTGAAATCAGCGGTGGCGATGGGTAAAGACGATGATATGACGGCGGCACAGGCCATTATGTCAGCTAATGCTCCGATGATTATTCAAAAGGCGATGGTAGACGGTGAGCCCTCTCTGGGCGTACTACCCAGCGGCCAGGTTGCGGGCGTGATCGATGAGTTGCTGAGCTGCCGGGAGCTGGTTGACCGCATTGTATTGGAAGCCGAGACGACCCTGACTGAATTGTCCAGGCGCACGATTTAACGATGAAATATTATCCGATGTTGACTGGTGGAAAGAATGAAAAAGCCCTTTAAAACAACGATTGAAAACGGAATTGCCGAACTGATTTTGGATCACCCGCCGGTTAACGCGTTTGATTCCGCTGGATGGTTTGCTATAGCCCATGAAATTGATGCGCTTGGCGTTAACAATGACGTGCGCGTGATCATCGTCGCTGCGAACGGCAAGGGATTTTGTGCCGGGGTCGATATCAAAGAGCTGGCGGCGAAGCCAGGCAAAATTGTTGATGTGAACAAGGGTAACTACGAAACCTTTCGCGCTATTCATCGCAATCCGAAGCCGGTGATCATGGCACTACACAGTTTTGTCCTTGGGGGCGGTATCGGTATGGCGGGCGCTGCAGATATCATTCTGGCGTCGGATTGTACCCGCTTTGGTGTCCCCGAAATTGATCGTGGCGCGATGGGCGGCGGCGCTCATCTGCAGCGCATGTTCCCGGTACAGAAAGTGCGCTACATGTATTTTACCGGAGAGTTTATCGATGCTCAGGAAGCCTATCGCCTGGGCGCGGTCGAGCGTGTAGTGCCTCGGGATGAATTATTACCCACTGCGCGCCAAATGGCTGCAAAGATCGCCGAAAAATCTCCGGCGATGGTGAAACTTGCCAAAGAGGCATTGTCTGGAATAGAGGATGGCTCCCTGGAAGACAAATATCGGTGGGAGCAGGGTTTCACGCTAGAAGCTTACACCCTGGGTGACTCTCAGGAAACGCGTGATGCGTTTGTTGAAAAGCGCGATACAGACTTCGGGGGCAACTGAATGAACCTCGCTTATACCCGTTCGCAGCGAGAGTTCCGGCAGGAAATCAGTCAATGGCTGGCCGCGAATGTGCCCGAGCAACCGCTGCCCAGTTTTGATACCGAGTTGGGCTTTCAGCAGCACAGAGAATGGGAGGCGACTCTCAACGCAGGTCGCTGGGGCATGGTGACTTGGCCAGAAGCACTCGGTGGTCGGGGTTGCGACCTCATCGAATGGTTAATTTTCGAGGAGGAATATTACCGTGCCGGTGCCCCCCTGCGTGTCAACCAGAACGGCATTTTTCTGTTGGGTCCTACCTTGATGGAGTACGGCACAAAAGAACAGAAAGCCACGATACTGCCAAAAATGGCGAATGGCGAAGAGGTTTGGGCCCAGGGCTGGTCTGAACCGAACGCGGGATCTGACATGGCGGCAATTCGTGCAACGGCCCGCCTGGCCGGCGATAAATATATCGTCAACGGGCAGAAAATATGGTCCACCCGTGCAGTCTGGGCGGACTGGGTGTTTGGCATGTTTCGCACAGACCCTGACTCCGAACGCCATCGCGGTCTGAGTTTTATCTTGATCCCCCTGAACACACCGGGTGTCACGGTGAGGCCAATTCACCAACTCAACGGCCTGCCAGGCTTTGCCGAAATATTCTTCGATGAGGTTGAGGTGGCGGTCGAAAATCGTCTGGGCGATGAAGGCGCGGGTTGGAGCGTGGCTATGGCAACCGCAGGTTTTGAGCGAGGTTTGATGCTGCGATCGCCGGCACGTTTTCAGGAAACAGCACGGCGTTTGATCGAGCTGTATAAGGCGAATCAAAGCGAGGCGGACCGCGATCCCGGAGTCAGGGACGCTGTTATTCGAGCCTATCTCGACGCCGAGAGCTATTGCCTTACTACGTATGAGACTGCGTGCCGTCTTGCCCAAGGCGGTAAAATCGGCCCCGAATCCTCCACCAACAAGATATTTTGGTCAGAGTTGGATCAGACCATGCACGCAACGGCGATGAGCATTTTGGGGGCGCGGGCAGAGCTGCTACCTCATGCACCAGCGGCCCAGGGTGTGGGCCACTGGTTGGATGGTTTTCTGTTTGCACAGTCTGGCCCCATCTACGCGGGCACCAATGAAATCCAACGCAACATTGTTGCTGAAAGAATGTTGGGAATGCCGAGGTAATCATGGATTTTACATTTTCTGAAGATCAGTTGTTGTTCCGTGACTCCGTTGCCGATTTCCTGCGCAACGAAATTACCACTGAGCGTATTCGAGCGAGCTGGGACACCGGTACCGGGCGAGACGATACCTTGTGGCGACAACTTACTGACTTAGGCCTGGTAGGCATGACCGTCCCGGAAGAGCACGGTGGCCTGGGCATGAATGCGCTCGATTTTGTTTTGCTGGCGCAGGAGTGCGGGTACGTCGCGCTGCCCGAGCCTCTGGTTCACACCGCACTGGTCGCAGTGCCCACTTTAGAAGCACTGGGTGGTGACCTGGCGGCGCAGTGGTTGCCGAAGGTTGCGTCGGGTAATGCGAAAGTGATTATAGGGCCGCAGCAGAACGTACTGGTTGAGGATGCACATATTGCCGATCTGCTCATACTGGAACGGGGAGCTGAGGTTTATCCCCTGACTCCAGATCAATTTGAATATCAGCGTAATGAGTCGGTAGATCCATCCCGACGGCTATACAGTATTGTCGTGAGCGATCATGCAGAGCCTGTCTTGGTAGGTGATTCGGCATCTGCGTTAATGGCAAAAGCCCTCGATTATGGTGCTCTGGGCGCCGCAGCTCAGTCTCTGGGTTTGGCTCAGCGCATGGTGGATCTGTCTGTGCAGTACACCGGTGACCGCCAGCAGTTCGGCAAACCGATTGGTTCATTTCAGGCGGTCAAACATCTTATGGCCAACGTCGCGGTACAGCTGGAATTTGCTAAAGCACCAGTGCACAGGGCAGCCTACGATCTGTCGATAGTGGGGGCGAGTTCGGCCTGCAGTGTGTCACACGCAAAAATTGTGGCCTGTGATGCCGCGCAACTGGCGGCCAAAAACTGCATTCAGGTTCATGGTGCTATGGGGTATACCTGGGAGGTGGACCTGCAGATTTTTATGAAGAAATGCTGGGCGCTGGCGAACACCTATGGCGACACAGGCTTCCATAAATCGCGTGTGGCCGAAACCATTTTTGCCAAAGATACGATACTGGGTGCCGGCGCGACTTTTTAGTCCGTGGCAGCGAACGTTTTTTTTCAAAGGAGAGAGACATGGCATACGCATATATTGTCGACGCAACGCGAAGCCCAACCGGCCGACGCAAAGGCGGACTGGCGGCTGTACACGGCGCTGACCTGGGTGCCCACGTAATAAAAACCCTAGTGGATCGCAATGGCATTCCCGATACCGAATATGACGATGTCATGTTTGGTTGCGTGGACGCGATCGGGCCCCTTGCCGGCGATATCGCCCGAACCTGTTGGCTGGCCGCGGGCCTGTCAGATGAAGTGCCGGGCACTACCATTGACCGCCAATGTGGTTCCTCGCAGCAAGCCGTCCATTTTGCGGCTCAGGCAATTATGTCCGGGGTAAACGATGTAGTGATTGCGGGCGGTGTCCAGACTATGACACAGATTCCAATTTCCTCAGCGATGCTGGCTGCCCAGCCTCTGGGCTTTCCTGATCCGTTCTCTGGCAGTCAGGGCTGGGTCGCGCGCTATGGCGATGTGCCCATTTCACAATTTAACTCAGCTCAACTGATTGCCGATAAATGGAGAATCAGCAGAGAGGAAATGGAGTCCTTCGCTTTGGAGTCTCATGCCCGAGCGTTGAATGCCATCGCTCAAGGCCGATTCGATCGAGAGATTAGTCCGCTCAATGGCATTGAGATGGATGAGACGCCGCGTAATACCAGTATGGAAAAAATGGCAGAACTTCAGCCGCTGACGGAAGGGGGCACTATAACCGCTGCCGTCTCCAGCCAAACCTGCGATGGCTCGTCGGCCATGCTGGTGGTGTCGGAAGCGGCCCTCAAGCGCTACAACTTAACGCCGCGGGCTCGAATAGTTCATATGAGTGTGCGAGGAGCTGATCCTGTATGGATGCTAACGGCGCCAATCCCAGCAACGGCTTATGCGCTCAAAAAGTCGGGTATGAAACTGGAAGATATGGATGCGGTGGAAATCAACGAAGCGTTTGCGTCTGTGCCAATGGCCTGGTTACAGGAAACCGGTTACCCCCACGAGAAAACCAATGTGAATGGCGGCGCAATATCGTTGGGTCACCCGCTGGGTGCGACTGGCACCAAGTTGATGACGACGCTTTTACATGAGTTGGAGCGTACTGGTGGTCGGTATGGACTGCAGACGATGTGTGAGGGTGGTGGGCAGGCTAACGTTACGATTATTGAGAGGGTTTGATGCTTTGTTCCACGCTGTTTTTAAAAGAAAAATGAATTCTGTCATACGGCATGCTGGCGCTTGGCGGCTTCAGGAAATAAAAAGGTAAGACGAACATGTTGAAAATATGTAAAGACCGAGTAGTAATCATCACCGGCGCGGGCGGCGGACTCGGTGCTGCCCACGCCAAAGTATTGGCGCAAGAAGGCGCCAGCGTAATCGTTAACGACATTAACGAGGCCGCAGCAACAGCCGTTGTTCAGAGCATAGTCAGCGCCGGTGGTAACGCTGTTGTTAACACCTCCGACATTACCAACTATGACGACAGTCTCAATGCCGTAAAGCAAGCCATCGATAAGTTTGGTGGACTGCATGCAGTGGTCAACAACGCAGGTATCAATCGCGACCGGATGTTTGCGTCGATGACTGAGGCAGATTGGGATGCGGTGATAGCTGTGCATCTCAAAGGGCATTTCTGCATCACCAGCCATGCCGTACATTACTGGCGCGGACAAGCGAAACAGGGTGAGACTGTCGATGCTCGCATCATCAACACCAGTTCCGGTGCCGGGCTACAGGGATCTATCGGTCAGTCCAATTACGCGGCTGCCAAAGCCGGCATCGCAGCGCTTACCTTGAACCAGGCTGCGGAGCTAGGCCGATATGGGGTCACTGCAAATTGCATCACACCTGCAGCGCGTACCGGCATGACCACCGCCGTGCCGGAGATGGCGCAACGCATGGCGACGCCGGAAGATGGCAGTTTTGATTATTGGGCACCAGAGAATGTTGCTTCACTGGTTGCTTGGCTTGCTTCCGGTGATTCGGCGGCTGTCACCGGTCGAGTGTTCGAGGCCGAGGGCGGGAAAATTTCTATCGCGGACGGTTGGCGCACGACCGACGGTGTCAACAAAGGTGAGCGTTGGCAGCCTGGCGAAGTGGGTGGGGCGGTAGCAATACTGCTAGGCAAAGAGCTGTCTGCTCAGAAAGTATACGGATCCTGAGGGGCTCCCATTGGAATTTAAATTTACCGAAGAGCAGGAAATGATTCGTGACACTGCAGCCTCATTTCTGGAAGAGATGTCCGGCAGTCAAGCGGTTCGCGTAGCCATGAATGCTGAGCTGGGATACGACCCGCAGGTTTGGCAGCGTATGTGTGAAGACATGTTTTGGCAGGCTATCCATTGCCCAGAGGAATACGGGGGCATGGGGCTTGGCTATGTCGAATTGGTGGCCACGCTTGAACAGATGGGCAGGCATCTGTTGTGCTCTCCTTTTTATGCAACGGTGTGTCTCGCTGCCACCGCGTTACTCACGATGGGCAGTGCGGCCCAGAAAGCGGAGTATTTGCCACGGATAGTGGCAGGAACAACTGCGACTCTTGCCTATACCGGGGCTTCAGGGCGCTGGGATGCACAGGCAGTTGATGTAATCTGCGAAGTTGATGGCGAAGGCTACAAAATAAACGGGCGATATCGCTTTGTACCTGACGGAGATAGCGCTGAGTTATTGATTGTTGCGGCGCGGCAGCCCGGGTCCCAGGGTGAGCAAGGTATCAGCCTGTTCGTTTTGCCTGCCGATACTGCCGGTATAACCGGACATTGGTTGCCAACGATGGACCAAACACGCCGACAGGGTGAGCTGGTATTCGATAACGTCTATCTGGGCTCTGCTGCATTGTTGGGAGACGAGAACGGTGGCTGGGCGCCGCTGTCCCGGATCATTGATCTTGCCACTATTGCCATAGCGGCGGACCAGGTCGGCGGTGCACAACAAGCGCTGGATTCGACATTGGCCTATTTGCAGGAGAGGGTACAGTTCGGTCGGGTGATTGCCTCCTATCAGGCGGTCAAGCACAAGGCGGCAGATATGATGCTGAAAGTCGAGGCGGCTCGCTCGGCACTTTACTACGCAGCATGCACGGCTGATGATGCAATTTTGGGGACCGTAACACCGGCTGAGCTGTCTGAGGCGGCGAGTATCGCCAAAGCTTATTGCAGTGATGCCTATTTTTTTATTGCCGGCTGTGGCATCCAGTTACACGGCGGTGTTGGGATTACGGCCGAGTACGATATTCAACTTTACTTCAAGCGCGCCAAATCGACGGAGATCTTTCTGGGTGATGGCGCATATCACAGAGAGCGGATTGCAAGCCTGTTGCTGGATTCGGGGGTGACGGCGTGAAATTAAGTTTCAGTCCAGCTGACGAGGAATTTCGAACCGAAGCGGCGACGTGGCTGGTGGGCGCTCTGAGTGGCGAATTCGCCGCAGTACGATTTCGCGGTGGCCCCGGAGATGAACACAGTGTGGTGGCGCAGCGCAAGGCGTGGGAGCGAGAACTGTACGCGGGCGGGTGGGCATGTCTGGGTTGGCCGGAAGCCTATGGCGGTCGTGGCGCGACTATCGAACAACAGGTTATTTTCAATGAAGAATACGCACGTGCAGGGGGCCCGGGTCGTATAGGACACATTGGCGAAACGCTAATGGGGCCAACCCTCATCGCCTTTGGCACGGAGGCACAGAAACAACACTACCTGCCGGGAATCTTGCGGGGACAAGACTTTTGGTGTCAAGGTTACTCTGAGCCCAATGCAGGATCTGACCTCGCCAATGTGAAAACCAGGGCGGTGTTTGATGAGGTCGCACAGCAATGGTTTATTTCCGGGCAGAAGGTTTGGACATCACTGGCGCATGAATCACGTTATTGTTTCGTGATTGCGCGCATCGACCCTGATTCCCGAGGTCACAAGGGGTTGGGTTTTTTCATGATTGCGCTCGACCAGCCAGGCATCGAGGTACGGCCTATCCAGCAACTTACCGGCACCTCGGAATTCAATGAAGTATTTTTTGATCAGGCGATTTGCAGGGCCGAGGATATTGTCGGTGCTTCCGGTGACGGCTGGAAAGTGGCTATGGCTCTGTTGGGGTTTGAGCGGGGCGTATCGACGCTGGGTCAGCAAATGCTATTTCAAAACGAGTTGGACGAAATTATCCGTATTGCCAAGGACAATGGAGCTGCCAAAAATCCGGTAATACGTCAGCGTATTGCCGACGCCCATATTGGTCTGCGCATCATGCGCTTTAACAGTCTGCGCATGATGTCAGGCGGCAGTGATGGCGGGTTGCAGAAAGAGGCGATGATTTACAAGCTGTACTGGGCGAGTTGGCACCGCAACCTGGGCAAGCTGGCGATGGATGTGCTTGGTCCTGAAAGCGAAGTGCTGGCCGCTGGCCCCTACGTACTTACCCGGCTGCAGTCGATGTATCTATTCACCCGTTCCGACACTATTTACGGTGGCACTAACCAAATTCAACGCAATATCATCGCCGAGCGGGCATTGGGCATGCCCAGAGAACCGCGTGGCTGACAATGACTCTCAGGAGCAATACAGCATGGCCTTAAAAGCGCCCCCACCCTATGTCGAAGGTCATAATTTACTGGCAGGTAAGTCGGTGCTCATCACCGCTGCCGCTGGTGCCGGGATCGGTTTTGCGGCGGCTACACGTGCGGCTGAGGAGGGCGCACGTGCGGTCATGATCAGTGATATACATGAGGCGCGCCTGAACAAGGCGGTTGCCGCTTTGAAAGCCGATACCGGACTTGAGGCTATCTACGGCCAGCTTGCCGATGTGACGTCGGAGGCCGATGTTCAAGCACTGGTGGACGAGGCCGAAGATCAAATGAAGGGTGTGGATGTGCTGATTAACAACGCCGGCCTGGGCGGCACACGCCTGCTGGTGGATATGGAAGACGATGAATGGTCCAGAGTATTGGATATCACCTTAACCGGCACCATGCGCATGAGTAGGGCCATGTTGCGTAAAATGCAGCCACGCGGCGCCGGGGTTATCGTCAATAATGCCTCCGTATTGGGCTGGCGAGCACAGAAAGAGCAATGTCATTATGCCGCCGCCAAGGCCGGGGTGATGGCTTTGACCCGCTGCTCCGCGCTGGAAGCGGCCGATCATGGTGTGCGTATCAATGCGGTTTCCCCCTCGATTGCCTTTCATGAGTTTCTTAAAAAGACCACGCCAATGGCGCTTCTTGAAGAGCTGGCCGCCAAAGAGGCGTTTGGAAGAGCGGCCGAAGTCTGGGAAGTGGCTAATGTGATGGTGTTCCTGGCCTCCGATTATGCGAGCTACATGACCGGGGAAATCGTACCAGTATCCAGCCAGCGAGCCTGATTAGCGTCGCTGGCGGGGAATAAAAACTTCTTTCACTCGTCATCTTAACAGGTTGAAAACACTCACATTTTACCACCACATCGTGTGTTACACTTGGCCTTAAACTACCACTGCTGCATTTACTAGCGCTTGCGGCGGTTAATTTTTGTGCAACGCGTGGGCTTTGATGAAGAAAATTGGCGAATTGCTGGTAGAAAAGGGCAAGATATCCGAGCGAGATGTCGAGCGGACTTTGCTTGCCCAAAGCGAGATGGGCGAGATGTTCGGTCAGGTACTGATCAAGCTTGGGCTGGTGTCGGAGATGGATTTTGCCGAGGTTTTGAGCCAGCAGTTGGATGTGCCCCTCATCGCCGCGGCAGATTACCCTGAGGAACCCATTAAGCTTGATGAGCTCGCTCAAGATTTTCTTATCTATAATTCGGTTGTACCCGTACAGGTGTCAGAAGGCTCGGTAGTTTTTGCCGCAGCAACACCACAGGACCCGTTTCTCGCCAAAGCGCTTGCCATGGCAATCGAGAAAGATGTCGAGATCGTACTCGGCCTGGAAACCGACATTGCCAAGGCAATCGCCCAGTTTTTAAAGCGCGGTGACGGAGAGGGCGATGGCGACGAGATTGGTGATCAATTTGAGGGCCAGAGTGACGACGAATTTATAGAACACCTCAAGGACCTCGCCAGCGAAGCGCCGGTTATTCGGCTGGTAAACCAGACCATACACCGTGCTCTGGATCTCGGGGCATCCGATATTCATATCGAGCCGTTTGAAGATGGCTTACATTTGCGCTACCGCGTTGATGGTGTACTGCAAACGTATCCTGATCCCCCGGCGGCCAATCTTTCCGCGGCTATCGCTTCGCGTATCAAGTTGCTTTCCCATATGAATATTGCGGAACAGCGTTTGCCCCAGGACGGTCGCATAATGACCCGGGTCAAGGGACACGAACTCGATCTGCGGGTATCGACCATACCGACAGTGCACGGTGAGAGTATTGTTATGCGCGTGCTGGACAGAGAGAGCATTCAACTCAGTTTGCCGGAAATGGGATTCAGTGCCGATACCCTGGAGCGCTATCAGCAGTTGCTGGCCAGACCACACGGTGTACTGTTGGTCACCGGCCCTACTGGCTCGGGTAAGACCACGACGCTGTATGCGTCGCTGGCGTCACTTGATTCCGATACACTGAAAATTATTACGGTCGAAGACCCGGTGGAATATCAACTGGAGGGGGTGAATCAGATTCAGGTTCAGGCCCAGATTGAGCTCGATTTCTCCCGTGCATTGCGCTCTATATTACGCCAGGACCCGGACATTATAATGATCGGTGAGATGCGTGACACCGAGACAGCACGGATCGGTGTTCAGTCTGCTCTTACCGGGCACCTGGTACTATCGACTTTGCACACCAATACCGCAGCCAGTGCGATAACACGTCTGGAAGATATGGGCGTAGAGCGATTTCTGATTACCTCCTCAGTCAATGGAGTCCTGGCGCAGCGGCTGGTACGAAAGCTCTGTAGCAGCTGTAAATCTCCGCTGGCATTGACTGATAATCTGCTGGACCGCTATGGCATGCGCCCCTTTATAGAAGCCGGTACGACAGAAATATACCAGGCCAAGGGTTGCTCCGAATGTATGGATACGGGCTATCGCGGTAGAACTTCAATTCATGAGCTTTTTCCCCTGGATGATGAAATGCACAGAGTCATTATGAGTGGCGCCGATGCGACGAGTTTGCATACGGCAGCGAGAGGGCAGGGCATGATCACTCTTTACGAGGACGGCTTGCGTAAGGTTCTGAAGGGTTTGACCTCTTTAGAGGAAGTGATGCGTGTGACCCAGGACCAGAGTGAAGGTGATGCCTCGCTTGAAGCGGTTCAAGTTGATACTTCGCTCGATGAAGCGGCGTTGGTGTAGGAATAGAACATGCCAGCGTTCAGTTACAAAGCCATTGGCCGAGACGGTAAAACTCACCAGGGTGTGATCGAGGCAGCGGGCATCGAAATGGCCTCGCGTCAGCTGCGTGGTCAGGGTTTGACCCTGACTAAACTGGAAGCAGGTGCGACCGCAAGCAGCCGTGCGGGGAGCGCCCTCAGCGGCAAGCCCCCTGGTCGACAGGAAGTGTTGTCAATGACCTCGGAGCTCGCCGTTCTTTTGCGGGCTGGTCTGCCGCTTGATCGAGCACTTAAAGTCCTGATTGAAATGGCGGTCATGCCACAAATGAATCAGCTGTTGAGTGATCTGTTGAAAGCGGTCAAAAGCGGTAAAGCATTGAGTCAGGCGATGCTGCCCTACGACTCGGTGTTCGGCGCCTTTTATATTAATATGGTGCGGGCCGGTGAGGCCAGTGGACAAATGTCGGAAATCCTGGATCGTTTGGTTGAATATTTGGAAGAAGCCAGGGAGACTCGTGAAACCGTGGTCTCAGCGCTAATCTATCCGGCAATCTTACTGGTGGTTGCGACCCTGTCTATCGCGCTTATGCTGGGCTTTGTGGTTCCTCAATTTGAAGCTTTATTTGAGGATATGGGCGATGCTCTGCCCACTATCACCCAGATCGTGGTGTCTGCAGCAGATTTCGTGAAGCGCTGGGGTTGGCTGGTTGCTATTGTTCTTATTGGTTTGGGCGTGTATGTGCGTCAATGGGCCTCGACGGCGAAGGGTAAGGCACAAATTGACAAATCTTTACTTAATTTTCCGATGGTGGGGGGAATTGTATTTGAGTTTGAGGTGTCCAAGTTTGCTCGCACCGTGGGTACACTTATCGGCAATGGAGTGTCTCTTCTAAAAGCAATATCGATTGCCATTGATACCGTTGACAATGTTGTTATCAAGGATGCGCTGCAGGTACTGCCGCCGGCAGTTAAATCGGGCAAGCGCATTTCGGTGGCGCTGGCCGAAACTAAAATGTTCACGCCGATGGTCATTCAAATGACACGCGTGGGCGAGGAATCTGGCAGTCTCGACCTGATGATGTTGGAGCTGGCCAAGGTATTTGATGGCCACGTAAAATCCGGTGTTAAGCGGGGTTTAACCCTGCTTGAGCCCGTGTTGATTTTGTCGATGGGTTTTATGATTGCAATAATTATTATCGCAATTCTGATGGGTATTTTGTCGGTCAATGATCTGGCGATCTAGTCCGTCCTGTAACGAATGATTGAGGAAAAAGAATGAAAATCAAGTTAGGGAACAACCTGAGGCCGGCATCAGCGCAAACTGGATTTACGCTGATGGAATTGCTGGTGGTGCTGGCAATTCTTGGATTATTGATGAGTCTGGTCGGGCCGCAAGTGCTTAATCAGTTAGGTGGCGCCAAAACGAAAACCGCCCTGATCCAGATCAAGGACCTGGAACAGTCACTGGAAATGTACAAGCTTGATGTGGGACGTTTCCCTTCCAGCAGTGAAGGCCTCAGTGCCTTAGTGGACAAACCCGGCGGAGTGGCTGGTTGGAACGGGCCTTACCTGAAGGCCGACGTACCTCAAGATCCCTGGAAACAGGACTACCAATACAAGTATCCGGGCGAGCGGGGTGAGCTGGACATTTTTACTTACGGCCAGAATGGCGCGCCCGGCGGTGAGGGCGAAGACTCGGATGTGGGCAACTGGCAGTGAGGGTATTCTGCGCTCACGGCCTCTCGTGCCTATCTTGCGATGATCGATATGAAAGCTGCTGCCCCTAAAGTAACCCAAGGTTTCACGATATTAGAGCTGCTAGTGGCGATGACGATTGTCGGCATGTTGCTAATGGCTTCTGTACCGTCGACTATTCGGTTTTATGAATCGATGAAGTACCGACAGGCCATCCGCGACGTGATCACAACGCTGGGTTCGGCCCGTTATCGGGCAGTAAATTCCGGCAGCTCGCAGGACGTGAGCATCAACCCGGAAACTAAATTGCTGACCTATCAGGCACATGAGGTGCAGATTCCCGAAGTACTGACAGTGGCCGTGCACTCGGCAAAAGAGGTGAATACAGATTCGACCGGGGTTATCCGCTTTTATCCAGAAGGCGGCTCAAGCGGCGGCGGTATTGACCTCGAGCGTCCTGATGGTAGTGGCGTTCGAATCGCAATCGACTGGTTAGCGGGAATAGTGACCCATGAATCCTATGCGTCCTACTAAGATGAAATCCTCGCGACCAGCCCGCGGATTTTCTTTGTTGGAAATGATGGTCGCCATCGCGATACTGGGTTTGTCGTTGGGTGCGCTCTACCAAAGCGCCAGTGGTGCAACTCGTAATGTGAGGATGGATGAGCGTTACGCCTATGGCGTAGAGCTAGCCCGATCTTTGCTCGCAAGTAACGCACGGGTGCCGGCGGCGGGGTTAAGCCAGCAAGGGGAAACAGCGGGCGGATTTAGCTGGCGGGCTTCAAGCCATCCTATTCCAGAGCGCCGCGGCGGGAACGTCCCGGCCAGTCTGCAGAATATCGAGGTTGCGGTGAGTTGGATGGATGGCGGTCGACCTCGCGAAGTCGTTTTGCATTCAGTGGTCGAGACGCTGCCTTGATGTCAGCGCTTAAAGTTAATGATTCCAAAGGCTTCACCCTGGTGGAGGTGATGGTTGCCATGGCGGTCTTGTCACTGATTATGCTGGCGACGATCACCGGGCTGAGAACGCTCGGGAATACGCAGGTCGCCATTGATAAAATGACCCAGCGGGTCGATGAATTGCGGACTATTTCGTCATTTTTAAGGGATACACTGGAAAGTACTATCGTTGGGCAGTCGTCCAGTGGCCTCAGTCTGGGTGGCTCTGGTAGCAGCAATAAGTCGATGTTTTTTGAACTCTCGGCTACCTCACTAACTTGGAAGTCATCGATATTGTTTGGCGAAGGCTATGGCGGTACGCATTTATTGCGCATAGCGCAGGAAGACGATGAACTGGTGTTGCGTTGGCAGATTCCTCCGGCGAATGGTCAGCCCGAGGAATGGGAGGACGCGCCGTCGCGAATTATGGTGCACCGACTCGAAGAGATGGAGGTGTCCTATCGCCGGGAGTTCGATGGTGAATGGTCAGAGGAGTGGGACAGGCGTGGTTTGCCTGCGCTGGTCAGAGCGCGATTCAAGGTGGCGGGTCGGTATTGGCCGGATCTTGTTTTTGAGGTGCCCAGATGAGCCTGCGCGTGCCGCCGCAAGGAATGATGCCAGGTAAACAACAGCGGGGTGTTGCGCTGGTGATTGTGGTTTGGTTTATCGCCGGCATGGCGCTATTGGTATCCGGCATCGTGGCGCAGGCCAGAGTCGACAACCAGTTGGCTCAGCTCCATGTAGCTCGGGCCAAAGCCGTCGCTGCCGGAGATGGGGCTATTCAGCTGGCGATGTTGGAGCGTGCCGAAGCTGGGCAGTCAGGTGAGCCGTCCGGGAAGGCAGTAAGCAGCAAGCACCGTGTTGGGGATATTCAGGTTGAGGTCAGCTTGCAGGACACAGCGGGGCTTTTGGA
>JBLIEI010000011.1:0-78305 GCA_047633055.1 Halieaceae bacterium
CTTCGAAACTTAAGCCAAGCAAGGTCGTAAAGTAGGGCACTAACGCTAATCCGGTTGCTCCGGCAACAGCTAATCCTTGCAACATATCAGCTAATGAAAAGCGCAAATGGATTAATGGAATCCGCATGATAAATGGTCCCCATTTGACGCCTGGTTGCACTTCTCCTTCGGGCCTTTTGAAGCGCATGCTATTTTCTCGTTATCGACTTCATTTAAATAAACGTTTGCCGTTCTGTCTGCTGAGAGTATCTACTTCTCCCATTTGGCCCATGGTGAATTGCTTGGGGCTAAGTCTACTTCTTCACCGCGAAGCTGTATCTGCATGCCCTTGAGAAAATTCCGCAGCACCTGATCTTTACATTCGCGGTAGTTTCGGTGTCCGGGTCGGCGCATAAATGAACTGAGCTCGTGAGCAGAAAGTGTAAACCCGGCCAACTGTGCAATCTCTATCATATCTTCCGACTGAAGGTTCAGCGCGATCTTTAATTTCATCAAGATCATGTTGTTTGTTAGTTGTCGTTCGGGTTTGGGCGTGGGGCCATCTTTTTTGCCGCGCTTGTCGTTAATCAAGCCATTGAGAAACGTGGCCAGCACGTGATCTTTACACTCTTCAAAGGTGGGGTCGTCGTCTTTTACAAGCCAGGCGATAATATGACCGCGCCTGACTTCGAGATCTGCCAGTGCAAAAATTTCGATCATCTTTGCGTCGTTGAAATCGAAGACGTAGCGGATGCGACGTAAAATATCATTGTTTGTCATTGCCGGATTCTGCTCCTGCGACAGTTGCATAAGTTATCGCGGGCTAATGGTATCATCGCCAGTTACGCTGCGCTCACCAAATTTCTTTACGATTTTGTGGCTCTGGGCAGGGGTAGGAGTCGGGCGCGTTGTGAGCTATTTGGGGCAGTAGGTCTAAGAAAACTAACGGTATTTCTTGATCGGAGGAGGGTGGTTGCCTGAAACAATTAGTTTGGGAGGATATCGTTCCGGATTGTAATTTGCCGGAAGCTCTTCCAGCCTATACGGACAGATGACTTCTCTGATTTACCTGCAGTACGGTATCATAACGATTGGTTTTGGAGACAGCTCATGCTAAATGGTCACTGCGAATGTAACCGCGTTTCATACGAAGTGGATGGTGAAATTTCTGATTTTTCTCACTGTCACTGTTCGCAGTGTAGGCGACTTCACGGTGCTGCCTACGCTACATTTGCCGGTGTGGATGTTGACCAGTTTCGCTATCTGAGCGGTGAACAAGATATCAAAACCTATGCATCGTCTTCCGACCACGACCGAGTATTTTGTGGCAACTGTGGTTCCAATATTCTTGTCAGCGTCGATAACTACCCCGATTTTCTATTTTTATCGATGAGCGCCATAGTGGGAAATCCGGCACTGCCAGAGGCATACCATATCTATGTGGGCTCAAAGGCACCGTGGCATGAAATAACCGACAATCTGTTGCAATACGATCAGCACGAGCCGGAATAATTGTGACGCCGATTGTGGGTTAATCGTCGAAGAGCTAGCGCATCGATGCTCATGGTTAACACCAAAAAGCGTTATTACCAGCGTTCTACGTTAAGTTCGATCTTCATTGGATTCAATGCCTCATCCGTGTGTTAAACTTTAACCTTATTCAAATTATCAGGACAGAAAAAGAATGCAGCAACTACCACACGAGTATCACGTTTCCGCCAATGCAGAAGCGGAGGGTAATGTCACTTTGAGTACCGACAACCTGCCGCTATTGGTCTCGGCACCACCGGCAGAATTTGGCGGACCAGGCAACCAGTGGTCACCCGAGCACTTATTGGTTGCCTCTGTCGCTGACTGTTTTATCCTTACATTTCGTGCAGTAGCTAAGGCATCGAAGCTGGAGTGGAGCAATATTGAGAGTTCGGCGGTGGGGGTGCTGGACCGGGTCGACAGGCTTACTCAGTTCACTTCATTCACGGTCTCAGCCACATTGAAAGTGCCTGCCGGCACCGACGTGGATAAGGCCCAGCGAGTGCTGGAGAAATCTGAGGCAGCCTGCCTGATCACCAACTCGCTAACGGCCGAGACTCATCTGAAGGCGCAGGTAATAGTTGATTGATCCCTGAGTAAGGGGCAGACGCCTTCGCCAACGTTGACCACGATGGCGAAGGTGTCGATGTAACACGCCGGGCCAAGCGACTAATGTCCTATATTCGCAGTATTTTTAATCAACTGCTTTAGTGGATTGTAGTCCTCTGGCACGGGTATCACGCCATTATCGCGTTCATAGTCTTTGTACGCGGCTATTAAGTCGGCAACCAACGCAGGGTTTTTGTCCGCTAGATCATTCACTTCACCCTGATCAGCGATGATGTCGTAGAGTTCCCAATTGCCGTTACCCTTGGGCGGCGGATTCCTTGACAGCTTGTACTTACCGCGAAACACAGCGCTGCTGCCCGCCAGTTCATAGCCAATACTGTCTGAGCTTGAATGAACTTCCGAATCTTTGCCTGTCATTACGCCCCACGCGCTTTTTCCACTCGGTGGATAAATTGTTTTCCCCTTGTATTGCGAACCGGGTTTTTCCACCCCGGCCATTTCAAGAATAGTCGGATAGACGTCCTTTACAAACAGAAACGTATTGGTGGACTGATCAGCCACAACATTTCCCGGGTACCACGCGATAAACGGTACTCGCAGGCCACCTTCTGTCGAGAATGTCTTGTAGTAACTGTTCGGTGTGGCGGAGGCGGAGGCCCAGCCAGGGCCGTAATCGGCGTAGGCACCCTTCTGGCCCATGGCGGAATAGTCTCCTTTATAGTCTTCTATGTAAGTGTATTCGTAGTTTTCCTGGTACCAGGGGCGATAGGCAGGATTGTTTGCCAGCAAATTGGGATCGGGCCCATTGTCGGCCATGAAGATAATCAGGGTGTTGTCCAACTCGCCAATCTCTTCCAGATAGGCCACCAGGCGTCCAATATTGTGATCCATGTTGTCTAGCATGCCAGCGTACGTCTGCATGCGTCGGGCGTTAAACCGTTTTTCTTCGGCGGAGAGGGAATCCCAGTCTGGTATCAGCCAATCGGGAACACTGGTCTTATCCAGCGCCGTGTCCAGCGCGGCTGTTTCCGGTACGAGACCAAGTTCGCGCTGCCGCGCAAGTCGGCTATGGCGAATATCTTCCCAACCTTTGTCGTAAACTCCGTTGTACTTATCAATAAATTCCTTGGGAGCTTGATGAGGGTAATGCACCGCCTGGTAGCCCATCCAGACGAGAAACGGCTTGTCTTCCTCCCTGTCTTCTTCGATGTAACTGATCATTTTCTGGGTGTAAAAGTCGCTAGAGAAATAATCCTCAGTGGGCAGACTAACCTCCTTATCATCTTCGAAATAATGAACCCGCTCGTACATCGGCGCATAGGGTTGCTCCACCCAGTTGTCTGCGCCACTTTCTGCCAACGCAAACGACCGCTTGAACCCCTTGGCGTAAGGAATCGACTCCGGGGTGCCGCCGAGGTGCCATTTTCCCGCCATGTAAGTGTTGTAGCCGCTGTCTCCAAGCACAGTGGCCAGAGAGACTACAGAGTTGTTTAGATGTCCCTCGTAGCCAGGCTTGCCGAATTGATTATCCGCCATAATTTCATGCATGTTGCCGAGTCCCGCACGGTGATTGTCCACACCACTGATGAGCATGGTCCGTGTCGGAGAACAGGTGGCGCCAGCATGGAAGTTTGAAAAGCTTGTCCCTTCGCCGGCGAGTTTATCCAGATTGGGGGTCTCTATTTCACTGCCAAAAGAGCCAATGTCACCGTAGCCCATGTCATCTGCGATCAAGATGACGACATTAGGGCGTTTAGGCTTCGCCTCTTGCTCCGATAATTCGGCATCTGCAAATACCGCATGTGTTGTCATGGCAGCGGTAAACAGAAACAGGCAAGCCGAGAGTTTCGACGGCGTGTAGTTCATCATTTATTATTCCTTGTCTGTGAAATCTGATAAAGGGGCAGTTGATCACATCCAGAGATTGACGTCTAATGCATAAAATACATTGGTATAAGACGCAAACCGCATAATGCTAAATCACCGACAGTTGATTCACGCGCTAACGCTGCACAAGCATGGCAATTTCACCCGCGCCGCTGCGCAAGCAAACATTTCCCAGTCGGCGTTTTCTCGAAGTATTCGCAATTTGGAGAAGAGTCTGGGTGTGGTCTTGTTTGACCGTGAAGGGAGTCACGTGACGCCGACCCGATATGGAGAAGCTATGCTGGCCAGAGCCAGGGCCATTATCGACGACACGGCCGAATTACAGCGTGAGGTAGAGCTTATGAGCGGGCTGGAGGTCGGCAGCTTCGCTATCGCTCTGGGTATCCATCCAGCGGAGGTGTCGGGGAACCGGGCACTGGGTGAAATGCTTCGTGACTACCCAAACCTCCGCTATCGAGCCTACGTGGGCAACTGGGAGACCGTTAACGAACAAGTCCTGTCGAGAACGGTAGACCTTGGATTTGTGGCACTCGAAGCCGCCGAGCACGACGAGCGCTTGGCCGTCGAACAGGTAAGCCAGCATGAAATGGTCATATATTGCCGTAAAGGCCATCCGCTGGCAGCCTGTAAAAGCGTTTCCAGGAACGAGCTGGAACAGTTTCCTCTGGTGTCAATTAGGGTGCCCAGCGGGCTTGCGGGTGACGTGCCGGGAAAGGCGGCTATAGATCCAGATAGCGGTCACTTGGTGCCCGCCGTAGAAATAGACGATTTTGCGACCGCCAAAACAGTGATAAACAACAGCGATGGGATTGGAGCTGCTATTCCCTTACAAATAGAGGCCGAGCTATTGTCAGGTGAACTTGTTCTACTAAAATTTCAAAGGCCGTGGATCATGCCGCCTCATGGATTTATCCTATTGAAGCATCGTGCATTCAGCCCGGCCGCTGAAGCATTTATGGCAAACGTTACCAAACTCGAAAAGAATGCCCAACGGAGAAACAAAGAACTCATAGAGAAATATTTTGTTTAAATGAGTATTAGCAGGTTAACCCGCCAAGGGCTCCCCTGACTCCGCCGACAGGGGTGCTGCGTTCATCATTTCATCGCGACGGGCGCCGTCAAAAACCGTCATGACCGCAGTGTCCCCTTTGCCGCGATTCTTGTCTCTATGAATTAGCGGGCGGTACAATGTCCCTGTACGTAGCGGCGACACAGGCGGCCTGATCATATATACCCGACATAAGAGTCAGCATGTTGGTGACCTGCGCCATGCGTTGGTCACTTTCCGAAAGTGATTGGGTGAGTGGCAGCAGTAATTCCCTGCGCAATTTGGCGTAGCGATTGGTCGCTTCTATGCCCTTTTCGGTAGCCCGGTAGGTTGCGCCCTTCTTATTGCCCTTCGCTCCCACTTTCTCAATGAATCCAAATTTGACGAGCTTGCGCATGCTGTACTGCATGTTTGATATGTCATCACGGTTCAGCAGTCGACCGATCTCGGAAATCCCCTTGGGACGGTCGTTCATGCGGATTACGTTGAGCAAAGAGAAGTCAAGACCACTGCAGGGAGGCTCGATCTCGTCCTGACAACAGGCGGTAAGGTCGTCCATCCAGCGGCTAAATGAGGCAAATATCCTAAAAATAGCGAATTCTATCTCGGTGAGCGCAACCTCATGATTACTCCCCGACAAGTGCCGGTGCTTGTCGAAAGCATCTTCTTCCGGCTGTTGTAACTCACTTTGAGGCACATTTTTTGGCATCGTAGTTTTCCTTGATATAATATAATTTTAAGTTTAAATTAATCGTTAAATTAAGTGTTAAATTCTACACCCTCTCTGGGTGATAGCCAATAACCTAAGCAAGAGGTGCGATTAATGCAATCAACTGGCCCTATGTTTAACGATAACAAGCTCAAGCTGGGTATCTTTTCTGCAAACTGCTCCGGCGGGATGGCAGTCACTAAAGTCGAGGAGCGCTGGCAGAACAGCTGGGAAAACAATCTGGAGCTAGTGCGCTTGTGCGACGATGCGGGCCTGGAATTCATGCTCCCCATCGCCAGATGGATTGGCTATGGAGGGGACACCGACTTCCACGGAGGTGTTCTTGAAACGGTTACCTGGGCAGCGGGCTTGACCACCCACAGCAAAAACATCCAGATATTCGCGACCGTACATACCGCGTTCAACCATCCGATTGTCAGCGCCAAACAACTCGCTACCATCGACCACCTGGGCGGCGGCCGTATTGGTCTGAATGTCGTGGCGGGCTGGAACAAACCTGAATACGACGCTTTTGGTTTGGAGATGCCCGAAGGCCATGTGGAACGCTATGCCCGTGCCCAGGAGTGGTTTGATTATGTCCAGAAGCTGTGGAAGGAAGAGCGGGCTTTCGACTGGGAGGGTGAATACTTTCAGGGAAGCGGTGTTTACGGCAATCCGCGACCCTTGCAGTCCCATGTGCCTATTCTAAACGCGGCTGCATCTGTCGAAGGGCGAAAATTTGCGGTGCGCAATGCCGACTTCCTCTTTACCCCGGTATTCGACTTTGAGCAGGCCGCTGCAACCGCAACAGAAATTTGCGGTCAGGCAGCTGCGGCAGGGCGTGAGATGGGCTTGTTTACGTTCAGTGCCGTAGTGTGTAGATCCAGCCAAAAAGAAGCGGAGGAATACCTGGACTATTATGCGAATCAGAATGCTGACTGGGAAGCGGTGGATTACCTGATGAAGCTACAGGGCATGCACGCACAATCGTTTACCCCCGACGCTCTCGCCAACTTTCGCGATCGTTTTGCTGCAGGTCATGGCGGGTTCCCGTTAGTCGGTACACCTGATCACATAGCAGATCAGCTAGAAAAAATGAGTAACGCCGGGATTTCCGGTACTACCTTGTCATTCGTAGATTACGCTAAAGAGTTTCCGTACTTCAGGGATGAGGTGATCCCGCGGCTGGAAAAGAAGGGTTTGCGCCAACCAGTGAAGTAGGTGATTAAACGGTGGCAGTCACCCGCCAGGCTGCCCCTTCATTTGCACGCCGTGCGGGCGCTAGCATGATTCACCGCGACAGTTTTAAGCGGTTCTAGCGAACAGTCGATCACGGGATAGGTTTCAACCCAGCCAGTACCCGCCGGTCCACAGCGATAGTCTTGACCGGCATCAAGCTAATGGTACTGTTGGGGTGCAAAAAGTGTTGGCTTAAAAGGTTTGACCTTTGGGTTGGAGTTTCTGTCTTAGTGTTTCGTCACTGCATCTTGGCGATGAAACGGCGAGCCAGCTCGACTGTAACCAGAATTAATGAGAGCAACATCAGAGCAGTAGCCGCACCAGACACTGCCGCGGTATCGGCCTGTTTTACAGAAATACCGTAGGCCGCCCACGCAATAACCAGTACAAACACCATATCGGCTTTGCGCGCAATAACCGTTGCACCAATTGCCCCGGCCAGGGCCAGCTTGAGCAGTGTCCAGCTGCTTGCATCCATGCCAATATTATCCCAGCCATAGCCGGTTTGAACTGCACTGATATTGGCGATGACAGCAACACTGATCCACGCCGTATAAAGACTAAACGGCAAGTGAACCAGCAAACGTTCGGGAATGGATGCCGCGCCCGTGGAACCCTGCAACGTTCTGTAAATCAACGCCAGTGACAGCAGTATGCTGGCCATAATACCAACGGATAGCAGCAGATAATGATAATGCCAGGCGAGAATCCAGGCTGCATTAGCAAAGCAACTGAACTTGAACGGCCTGTCGATCTTGGCCAGCGCCGAACTGTTGCGTTGCGATGGTAGCGCCTGGTAAATAACGAAGAGGGTTAATCCAAGATAGATAACCCCCCAGATGGAAAAGGTAAAACCAGCGGGGGTAAACAGCGAGGGGTAATTGGCCGAAATTTCAGATGGCGTTTGCCCACCCAGCGGAATACTGGTGGCCATGCCGTTGACGATTATGGTCAATGCAAAGGCCGCAATGTTTCCGACCCAGGTGACGGTGGTTCTACTCATGCTATCAACCGCATAGCCCGCATCCCAAAAAGCGGCTCGATGCCGCTATCGCCAATACCACGGCTGCCATATAGGCAACCGCGGGTATCGCCGATCATGCAATTTATTTCAAGGCCTATTCGAAGGCGTATTTGACGCTTATGCCATAAGTTCTCGGAGTGTTCGGATAGCCGCTAAAACTGCCAGTCTGCGCCACCGAGGGGAAGGTCGATTGCAGGTACTCATCATTATTGATGTTTCTACCAAAGAGATTAAGTTCCCAGCCGTTGTTGAAGTACATACCCAGGCTGGCGTTGAACTCATTGACCTCACGGGTAGAGAGTGATTCGGGAACATTGTCGTTAACCCGGTGCTCATCCTCGTAAACATGCTCCAGTCGCACGAAGGCATCTGCCCATGTGCCGACGACGAAGTCGTAGGTGATCGAGGTGTTCGCCGCATATTCGGGGATGCCCGAGGGGACCTCGCCAGAAAGGTCTACTACGGTACCGCCTATGCCTGCTGCCCCTTCAAAGCTGTCATACAGCGGGTCGAGGTAGGTGACGGCGAAGGCGACTTTCAGATTATCGGTAGCGTACCAGTTGAGATCGAATTCGAGACCTTCAACAGATTGCTTACCAGCATTGGCTAGATTAAAGCCGGTACCGGTGAATACATTCGATTGGAAGCCATCGATCTCCTGAGCGAAGACTGCCACGTTGAAGGTGACTGAATCGTAGCTCGCTTTCAAGCCGATTTCGTAGACGGTCGACTCCTCAGGTCCTGCAAAGCGAGTTCCTGACGAGAGGTTGTTAACCAGTAGACCCGCTTCGCCCAGCGCGGGAACATCCGCGTCTAAAGGCCGGGAGTCGCGGGACAGGTTCCAGGAGGTGGCCTTGAAACCGGTACTCACGCCGGCATATACGTTGATGTCTGCATTGAGATCCCAGGCTAGTCGCAGGGTGTAGGTGGTGTCGTCATCCTTCGATTTACCATCCTCAACCGAGTTGGGGTAGCTGAGAAACGGAGGTAGGAATTGGAGTGGCTTTAGTGCTGCGAGAAATTCCGGTAAAACAACGGCGGAGAATACGTCGTTGGAGACAAAGTTCACGGCCACTTCCTTCTCCGACTCTGTGTAGTTCAACCCTAGCGTCAGGGTCCAGTCATCGGCAAACACATAGTCTGCCTGGGCAAACAAAGAAAGGGTGTCATCGTCTAGCGACGATACCTCTGATGGGAAACCTGTGCCTTGCTCAAAGAAAGTGCCAGGGTCAAAGCCTAGTAGCCCCTCAGCGAACGTAACACCTCCACCCGATAGTATGTCGGCATAGGGCCGGAATTGATCGCCGTAGCCGAATGCGCCGTCGATTTCGACTTCTTCAGTGAAGTAAAATGCGCCTACCATCCAGTTCAGGGGCCCGTCACTGGCAGAGGTCAAGCGCACCTCCTGCGTAAAGGTGTCGATCTTGGTGTCGGTCTGGTTTGCCAGGTTTGGATCAACTAGCCGCGCGCTGGTGTAATCCACATCGCCATTTTGGAACTGATCCAGTGTTCGATAGGCCGTGATTGAAGTCAGGGTCACACTGTCGAGATCGTAGGTGACTTCGAGTGACACGCCCGAGGTATCAATTTCAGTGACTGGGTCGAAGTCATAGAAACCCTCATAGGCGAAGCCATCGTTCGGAACCAGGTCGCCGCCCAGTGCGCGCACGGCGCCCCCTGTGGGGCCGTCTAGCAGGTTGGCTACGCCACAGCAGATCTCCTCAAGGCCTTCGCTATCAACAATCAGGCGAAGCTCCAGCAGGTCGGTTGGGGCCCAGAGCAATTGGCCGCGGAAGCTCCAGCGATCCATTTCGTTTTGCTCGGTGCCCAGCGCGTTATTGTCATAATAGCCGTCGCGCTGGTTCATGCTGCCGAACGCGCTGAAGGCCAAGGTATCCGAGATAGGACCGGTCACGTCACCTTTGATGATTTGCTGGTTATAGTTCCCAACGACTACGCCAACAGAGCCACTATAGGCGTCAAGATCTGGCCTGGCGGTTACCACATTAATGACGCCGGCAGAGGCGTTCTTGCCGAATAGCGTGCTCTGTGGGCCGCGCAGGACCTCAATACGTTCCACTTTTGGCAGGTCAGCCAATGCGCTGCCTACCCGAGAGCGATAGACACCATCAATAAATACACCCACAGAAGGCTCGATGCCGGCATTATTGGCGCCGTTACCGAAGCCGCGAATAATGAAATTGGTGTTAGCGGAGGACTGCAATTGGGTGACCCGCAAGCTGGGTACCAAGGTCTGTAGGTCCTTGATGTCCAGCACCATGGCCCGCTCTATTGATTCTGAGCTCACCACGGACACTGCTATAGGGATTTCCTGTAGAGTTTGCGCACGCTTGGTGGCTGTGACGATTACCTCCTCTATCTGTGCGAAGGCATTGCCTGAAGACATAGCAGTGACTAGCAACACAGCAGCGGCGAGTTTGTTTGAGCGGAAATGCTGTGGGAAAAATGTAGATCTATTCATAGTTCTGTCCTTATCCGTATTGTTTGCTGAGATGAGCCTTGTCAATTGCAGTTTCGCCTCACTAGAGGTGAGACGTCAAGATTTATATGATAAATAAATAGGCCTCTTTGGCCTAAGACCGAGCAATAGATCCCCCGGTCATATTCGCGCTATGTTCATTTTGCAGTGTGCATCCGGTTTCCATCCAACCGACACGAAGACAATAATTCGCGTAGCAGTGTTAAATTAACTGCTTCCAGCAGACAAAACTAGCGTAAATACTTACAAACCTCACCAACGCAGGGCAAAGATAATGTCATTTGATATTAGTTCTCATACGGATTCGCTCTGGATAATATTGAACTGGTGAAGCTTGGCCGTTATTTTCAAAATTTAACGCCACTTAATCTGGCTAGAGCAGAAGGTTTGCTACAAAGCTTTCAAGGAACACGGGCTGGCCTGGAACTGGACGTGGAGTGACTACCGCAAGATGCTTGTCCAATCTGGAGGGCCCCAGCTCACTCAAAACCGGTTGCCAGTTCGCTGCGCAACATCTCTACTCGGCGTCGGTTGGTGCCCGTATCTCCAATACCCAGTCGAGACGACGATCGGACATGAATTAAACCGTCGTTTGCCATGAACATTAGCTGCACGTCGTCGCGAAATCGCATTAAGGGTGTGGTAACCACAGCCTGCAGAAACTCGCTTTTATCTGCAGTGATTGTCCATCCGTCCTGAAGCGCCAGCCAAGCCTTCAATTGCTCCCACTCGAATGGCGACGCTTTAAGCGGAGCAATCACCTTGCCGCCGTTTGTTGCCTGGCTATTGACACAGTTTGGCATTGGGCCGCAGGCCGGCAAAGTGGCGTCTGTCGCTGGCTTTTGTGGAGAACGACTACAACCAGCCAGCAGAACTATAATAAAAACGACGTAGCCGCAGGGTACTTTCATGGTCTCTGTCTCGTGTGGGAGTAAATAGTAAAGCAAATGGTAGGGGCGTCAGCGTCATTACAATTACATCTAGCGACTCAGCAGCGTTTTCAAAAATTACACTATCGCTTTTTTTTATCAAAAGATATGCGCGTGTGGGCAGCGTGAGAGTGGGATGCCGGTTTATATAGCATAGTAAGTGCTGTCAGTTGTTTGTTATTAGGGTCATAATCTGGGTCCATGCATTGGCGTCGCACTTTGAGTTGGCGTCCGTGTTTTGGAACTGTCCTTAGGTTGGCTCTATCAGACTTTAGGTTAATGTACTTATGATTATGGTGAAACATTATGAGCAAAGGACAAGACAAAAAAAAGAACGTTAAAAAGAAACCGCTGTTAACGGCAAAAGAGAAGAAAGCGGCAAAGAAATCAAAGAAAGGCGACACTAATGTATTAGGGCATTAAGCGGCCTCTATGCCGAACTTGATTGGGTTCGGCTTCCCCCCCCCCCAGCCAGTGAACTACCGCACCGAACGAATCACGTTTCTCCGTGATCTCGCACAGCGGCCCCGAAAATCGACCACTGTTGTCATTGCACAGCTCCATCGTTACGAGGCCTCGTGTGCAACGTTTTATTTTAAGCTTATTTTTTGGCGTAATTTTCGCCGTTCTCGCGATGCAAACAGGAAGTGCTCCCGACGAAACTGTTTTCGGTGCCCCCCGTGGTGGTGATGGACGCTTCACAAATATCGACAGAGAGATTGGCCACGGTACCTTCGCGGTTCGCTTCCCCTTCATACTGCGTCGTCTGGGTACCTACTTCAGGTCTGGCGAAGGGGCGCCCGAGAGGGTTGCCAACGACGGGTTGTTCCTAAGGGAAAATGCGCGTCACAGTGTTCCGACCGTCACCTGGATTGGGCATGCCACCTTACTTGTGCAAATGGAGCGTGTCACATTCCTCACCGACCCAACCTGGTCGAACAGGCCCAGCCCATTGCCGCTTATTGGCCCCGCGCGTTTTGTTGAGCCAGGGCTGCGGTTGGATGATCTGCCTCCTGTCGACTTCGTGGTCATTTCTCACAATCACTACGACCATCTCGACCTGCCTACCTTACGTTTATTATCAGCACGCAATTCCGAAACGGTGTTCTATGTCCCCTTGGGTAATGGCGAGCTTCTTCGAAGCCAGGGTGTCGATAATGTCAAGGAACTCGACTGGGGTCAGACAGCGGCATTTAAGGGCGTCACTATTCACTGCTTGTCGTCACAGCACTGGAGCAAGCGTAGCCTCACCGATGATCGTAAGGCCCTGTGGTCTTCGTGGGCGGTTACAGGTGCCGACAGACGTTTTTACTTTGCCGGTGATACGGGTTATTTTTCCGGATTTGAGAAAATAGGTGAGCGCCTTGGGCCATTCGATCTCGTGGCTGTGCCGATCGGAGCATATGAGCCTAGCGCCATGATGCGTGAATCACATATGAATCCCGAGGAGGCGCTGCGCGCTGCAACTGATCTGCGTGCCGTCCGCGCAGTGGCCATGCACTATGGTACTTTCGACTTGTCCGACGAGCCGCTGTCGGAACCACCATTGCGTTTCAAAGAGGCGGCAAAGGGCTCGAGCCTGGCTGATGGCGCTGCATGGACTCTCAACATTGGAGAGACGCGCGAATTCTAGGGCGATACCTCACTCACCGTCAGTGAAACAGGGTCTGTCAGTTGGCGTAGATTGCCGCCCATACCGGACCCTATTCGCCAGCAAGCGCCAGCGCTCGAATCACGACCGCTTCCCCGTGAAGCGAGGGTTGTATCTGTATGCGCAGGTCATAGCACACGCCACCGGCTCGCATTTGTGAGTGCCCCCCTGCGGCAGGCGTTTTTCTGCGATACCCAACTCATCGCGGACCTTTATCACATTGATCAGGCCGCGGCTTTCCGCGGTGGAGAGGGGGTCGTCGGTGGTGGCAATTTACAGACAGCGTTCACGAACCTGTAATGGCACCGGGTGATTGCTGCCCGGGAGGTTGCGCGGGAAACCGTCCATCAGTTGCGGCTGCACCGTTGGCAGTAATTCGTCTATGGGTGTAAACGGCATTGCATTCTCATCTGCCAGCTTGCTCTAGAGGGTAATGTCCTCCGCATTCAACATGTCGAGCAGTACCTTGCTGGCAGATTGTTTTTTGGCCCTCGCCACGCGACGAGCTTTCGCGAGCATGAGTTGATCCACCATGAACTGATCTCAAGGCAGTGAGCGCAGAGTCTCGGTGATGCGCTGGCCGTTGGGCCTTCCCATCGGTACCTGCTCAGTGTCTATTTCCTGTCTTTTGTCTTCTGTCATAGGGTATAACTATGACGCCCTTTCTGTGTTGCGGGCTTGGCCTAGGCCTAGGCCAATTGAAGTAGGGGGTTAGTTGAGGCCAGAGGGCAGATATCTCTGGCCTCGAAAGTTGAACTTGTCGATACTACAATCCTGACTTGTTTATTCCCTATTTTCCCATGCGATCATCAAAAAAGGTGTACGAGTGAGCCAAGTTCTGGATAGCGTAGAGCAGTGTGTCGAGAAAACGATTGCTGCAGTCGGTAAAAACCTGATCGTCGCCGCTCCGTTGGGACTGGGCAAACCGGTTCAGCTGATTAATGCGTTCTATAACAGGGCGGCGGCCGACCCGACTATTTCACTGCATTTCGTTACTGCGCTGTGTCTCGAACGTCCAAAACCGGGTAGTCATATTGAAGCGAATCTCGCCGGACCTATTGTGGAACGGTTGTTCGGCGACTATGAAGAATTGGCTTTTATGCAGCCCCAGCGCGCGGGCAGTTTGCCGGAGAATATCCAGCTCACTGAGGTCTATTTCAAAGCGGGCTCGATGAAGAGCGTGCCAACTGCTCAGCAAAATTATATTTCCAGTAACTACACCCATATCGCTCGCGACATGTATGCATTTGGGACCAATGTTTTGGTACAGCTAGTGGCGGGCCGCGAGACTGCCGATGGTCTCGAATTGAGTTTGTCCAGTAATCCGGATCTCACCTTGGAAATGATTGATAAAGTGGCGGAGAGTGATCGCGCTTTCGTCATGCTGGCTCAGACCCACGATGATATGCCTTTTATGGAGCTTGATGCGCAGGTTGCCCCTGAGGTATTTGATTACGTGGTGCGTAACCCCAAGTATAACAAGACGCTGTTCGCGGTTCCGAACGCCGCTGTGCCTATACAGGACTATGCCACTGCGCTGCACGCCAGCACCTTGATTGCTGATGGCGGTACCCTGCAAATTGGTATTGGTGCCCTGGGCGATGCGTTGGCCCACGCCTGTATTGTGCGCCAGCAGCAGAACGCAGAGTACCGGCAGATTATTGCCGGTTTGACGCATCAGGAGACCACACTGGCGGAGGATTCAGGTCCGTTCGAACAGGGTTTGTACGTGTCCACAGAAATGTTCGTCAACGGTGTTATGCATCTTATTGAGCGGGGTATCGTCAAACGCAAGGTATACGATCATCTGGCGCTGCAGTTGGGTATTAACAGCGGCGCAATCAGTAGCCGAATTGATGAGCGCCTTTATGAATATGGCCGGGCGCAAGGGTCGATTCCCGCACGACTGGACCAGACCGCTCTCGATGACTTGCAGTATTGGGGCATAGTGCCTGCCAACGTGAGTATCAATGGCGATGAGCTGGTTATAGAGGGCGATAGTGTTGACAATGACCTGGATAGCGCCGCAACGCGCCAGGCACTGATTCAGAATGGTGAACGAGAGCTGCAACATGGCCGTATCCTGCATGGTGGTTTTTTCCTCGGCCCCAGAGACTTCTACCAAAAGCTACGCGACCTCGACGCTCAGGGCCAGCAACAGATTTGTATGACCGGCGTACGCCGCACCAATCAGTTGTTGCTGGATTACCACCTGTATTGTGCCCAGCGGCAAAAAGCGCGGTTCATTAACACCGGCATGATTGTCTCTCTCGACGGTTCGGTAGCATCGGACGCACTTGAGGATGGCACTGTGATAAGCGGGGTAGGGGGGCAGTATAACTTTGTGGCGATGGCCCAGGACTTGCCAGGCGCACACTCCATACTCTGTATACGCAGTACGCGCGGCGAGCGGAAGCACTTGCAGTCTAATATCGTGCCATATTACGGTTACACGACTATCCCCAAGCACCTTCGCGATGTCGTAGTCACCGAGTACGGGATTGCAGACCTGCGCGGGCAGAGTGACTCACAGATTATCAAACGGCTTATCAATATTGCAGACTCGCGGTTCCAAGACAGTCTTCTGGAGTTTGCCAAGGAGCACGGGAAAGTCGAGCGGGAGTACCATATTCCTCTTGAGGCTCGGCACAACACGCCGGAGCGCATACAGCAGGTGCTGGCACCCTATCAGAATAGCGGTTTACTGCCGGCCTATCCCTTCGGCACGGATTTAACAGATGAAGAGATCGCCTTGGCCGAAAGCTTGCGTAAGATCAGGGCGCTTAGTGAAGAGCCTGGACATTTTATTGCGTCGGCTTTTAAAGCACTGCTGCACAAGGGGGACGAGGACGCCGCCCGACCTTTTCTCCAGCGCATTCACCTGGAACACCCGGGTACGACCAGGGAATTTTTGGTACAGCAGTTGCTGTTGCTGGAACTGGAGGAGCGGGGTCTGCTTAAGGCCAGTTAAGTGTTCAGATTTTTGAAGATTAGGCGCAACGGGCGAGTTGGTGCTGCCAGGTGAACATGCAAAAATGAATATATTAACAACGGAACTCTTCGACTAAGTATCACTCGCGGAAGTCTGCGCATCGAGTTCAGCAATGGTTTTGGCGACCAGTTCCGGATCTTCCATAGGGATAAAATGACTCATGTTGGGTAGGTATATCTCTTTGCCCTGCGGAAGAAGATCGATAAGCCCCTCGTAGGTTGGCGAGCCAGACAAGTTAATCGCAGCTTGCTCTACAGCGGGCGCACGCATCAGGGTGATCGGTAGTTGTAGTTTCGGCAGCAGGTCGTAAATTTTATCGTTACCCGCCTGGTGCAGGTAAATAGCTGCCTCATCTAGGGGGTCACAGGCAAGTTCGAGAAAGTTCTCCCCGGGCACTTCAACCAGTGCATAGGCACAGTAGTCGCGTAACACTTCCGGTTGCCAGATGCTGAAGGGGAATTTGTCGCGAAAACGTTCGAACATTTCATCGCTGTCGCGCCACCGGTTTTTACGGCGGCTGACCGGGTGCATGTCAGCAGTCATGTTGGCGAACTCAGGAGCCGCGTCGTAGCGATCCCGAGGCAGTATTACAGGGTCAATTAACACCAGTGCGCGGAAGCGCTCGATGCGCTCGGCCGCGACGCGCGCGGTGAGATGCCCCCCCAGGCTGTGGCCGACGCCGAGTACGTTCTGCAGGTCGAGACGGTCAAGCAGTTGTTCTATATCTCGGGCCATCAGCAACCAATCAACATTGCCATGGGCGCCGCTGGCCCCGTGAAAGCGCAGGTCCACTGCGTAGATATGCGCATTGGGTAGCCGCAATACAACCTGGTCCCAGCAACGGCTGTGAAAGCCGGTAGCGTGAAGCATCATGATCGGGTCGCCCTGGCCCTCCCATTCGTGAACGACCAGAGTGACATCGTGCAATTTCAATTCGTAAAGCTTTGGTTGCGTGCGCAAGCTGACCTCTGGTCTGTTAAGGGGGTGTCAAAAAATATCTTACACAACTTTGATGATCGTGAGCTACCCTATGTGTTCAGACATCAATATACAGGAAAGTGTTATGGCTGAGGCGAAAGACAATTACGAAGGTGTATGGGATGGTCGACTGGGGTTTGGCAAGAAAGCTGTCATTCTCGTCATTGACCTGTTGCAGGGCTACACCACCGAAGGTTCGCCACTGTATGCACCGGGTGTTGTGGAGTGCATCAAAGAGGTGCCGGAGGTATTGGACCTGGCGCGAGAGAAAGGCGTATCCATTATTTATACCCGAGTACTTTATAACCCGCACAATTACGAGGACGGTGGCCTCTGGGTACAGAAGGCTCCGGTGCTTAAAGATCTCGTCCCTGGGAACCCCTATGCAGAGTTCTGCCCCGAAGTGGTTCCCGCTGAAGGTGACACCGTTATCGTAAAACATTATGCCAGTGTATTTTTTGGCACTTCGTTATCATCTATGCTGGCCGCACAGGGTGCAGATACCGTGATCCTTGTTGGTTGTACAACCTCAGGTTGTATTCGCGCCTCGGCAGTGGATGCTGTTCAGCACGGCTATCGCCCTATTGTTGTTCGTGAATGTGTAGGTGATCGCCACGAGGGACCTCATGAAGCCAATCTGTTTGATATCAATGCTAAGTACGGTGATGTTATCGGCAAAAATGAGGTGCTTGAATACCTTCACGGCTTGTAATTTAACAAATCAATCGATTGGTTGATCTTTCGGTGTAGAATGTAAGTACGTCTAGACACTAAAGGGAAGGAGAATATGACAAAATTAACCCAGTCACCGCACTATGACTATGTGCCTATTATTGACCGCGAACCGTTCAAGTTGCCTGAGGGTAAGCGGGTAGCGGTCATGCCCTACATCAATATTGAACACTTTCCCGCAGATGTTCCAGGTACCCCATTAGTACCCGGTACCACGGGCTTCACACCTGACCCACTTAACTATGGTTGGCGTGATTATGGCAATCGAGTCGGTTTGTGGAGGATTATGGACCTGATGGACAGCCTCGGAATGCGCGGTACGGTGTGCTTGAACGGCGATATAATGCGCGAATACCCTCGAATTATAGAGGAAGGTGAAAAACGCAATTGGGCCTGGATTGGTCACGGCATCAACAATGCGCCAGCTAACTTTATTGGCAATATACGCAATGCCGACGGTTCATTGAACATGCTATCCGAGGAAAAGGAACGTTCTCTCCTGGAAGCCGTTTTGAATACCATGGAAGAAACCCTGGGACGTAAAACGAAAGGTTGGTTGTCGCCATTTCTCACTCATACTGATAACACGCCGCGTTTGTTGGAAGAATACGGCGTGGAATACCTTTGCGATTACACGGCTGACGATCATCCATTCAGGTTCAATACGCCAAAAAACCAATTGATTTCGGTACCTTATACGGTAGATCTGAATGATATACCGGCATTTTTGAACGTTGGTGTTTCTCCTGAAGCCTTTGGCGACATGATTATCGATCAGTTTGATGTTCTCTATGGGGAGGGTGCCACCAACGCCCGTTGCATGCCTATCTGCCTGCATACCTTCCATGTTGGGCAGCCCAACAAGTTCAAACATCTCAAGCGCGCCTTCGAGTACATTGCAAAACATGATGACGTTTGGCTGACTACAGGCGACGAGGTCAACGATTGGTATCGCAAAGAGTATATGTAACGTCTAGGCGGCTACAGAAATACATCACCGCCATTGGGACTTAGGCACTGGCCGCGAAAATGTGCGGCGCCATCGCTGGCAAGAAAAATATAGGTTCCCACAATGTCGTCAACTTCAGCCAGCTTGCCGCGGGGTATAGCCTGGCGTATTCCGTCGAGAATTTCCTTAGGGACATCTTCTAGAATCGGTGTCATGGTGGCTCCTGGTGCCACGCAATTGGCGCTTATATTGCGACTGCCGATCTCTAAAGTAAGTGTTCGGGTAAAAGATAAAATCGCGCCTTTTGCTGCGGTATAGTGAGCGAATCCGGGCGCGCCCTTGTACGCCAGTTGTGATGCGGTGTTAATAATTCGCCCTGAGTCCTGTTGATACATTATCGGTAGTGCGGCTCTCGTACATAAAAAGGTACCGGTCACATGCACGCCCATAACAGCCTGCCAATCTGCGAGCGTGATGTCCTCGATAGGGGCTGAGCGCGCGATTCCTGCATTGTTGATCAGAATGTCGAGTCGGTTAGCTTCTGTCATCAAGCTGTCGAACATTTTTTTGACGTCTGTCTCGTTACTCACGTCGGCCGGTGCCAGTGAGGCTTTGCCGCCGTCGGCTTGAATGCTGGCTTGTACACTCGCCGCTGCCTCGCTGCCCTCGCCGGGTGGAAAGTTAATGAACACATGGCAGCCGGCGTTGGCCAGCGCAATTGCTACGCCGCGGCCAATGCCTGATGAGGCGCCTGTTACTAGCGCAACTTTACCGCTGTGGTCTGTCGTTATGGTCATAGAGTAATATTCCTGATGCGTTATAAATATCTGATATTTTACTCGAGTGACAGTTACACTGGCGGCGCAGTGAGTCAAGCTCATCCTCAATTAAGTGACCAGTCGAAGTATTACGCTGAGCAATTCGGTCTTCTGGGATTCTTATCCACTAAAATTTACTAGCGCGAGAACATTATGAAGTTGGAAGGTTTAACCGTAATTGATTTGTCTCTTTTTCTCCCCGGGCCTGCAGTATCTTTGATGATGGCAGACCACGGTGCCAGGGTGATCAAGGTAGAGAATCCGGCTTCACCCGAGCCGACGCGCTCTAGCCAGTTTTTCCCCTGGACCCAAGGCGAAAGCACCGTGATGTTCCGCACGACCCAGCGCGGAAAAGAAAGTCTGACCCTGAACCTGAAAAGCCCCAGAGCTAAAGAGTTGCTGCTGGAGCTGGCAGCCACGGCTGATGTGTTCATTGAAAGCTTTCGACCCGGAGTAATGAAGCGCCTGGGGATTGATTACGATGTGATTCGCGCTATTAATCCCAAGATTGTTTATTGTTCGCTCTCGGCGTTTGGGCAGGATGGGCCGTGGCGAGATAAGCCCGCACACGATACGGCTGCTGTCGCTGCCGCCGGCGTTTTGAGCTTAACGCGGTCACCGTCGGAAGACTCGGGCCCGGCGATCATCGGTGTTGCTATCTCAGATATGTTGTCATCACACTTGGCCTTTGGCGGCATCATGATGGCGCTTTATCGGCGACACACCTCGGGCGAGGGCGACTATATCGATATCAGCATGTTTGAGTCGGTACTTAATGCCTCGCCCAATATTGTTGGCCCGGTGTTTAGTGCAGGGGAGACTCCTGACCGCTTACAGGAGCGCACGCATGGAGGTAACGCCATGCTGAATATCTATGAACTCAGTGACGGCAATCATATAGCGCTCGGTGGTGGTGAGCATAAATTTGTCGAGGCGCTGTTCAATGGCCTGGGTTGTCCAGATTTTGTCCAACTTGTTACGGGGCCGGCGGGTCAAGGGCATCATGAAGCGATCGCTTTTTTGAGGGAAACCTTTAAGCAGCGCAGCAGACCGGAATGGGAGGCCTGGTTCGAAGGGAGAGATATTTGCTGGATGCCAGTGATGACTCTCGACGAAGCATGGGATACCGAGCACGTTTGGGCCAGGGAGATGCGAATACGGGATGAGCAGGGTAATGATCATATGGGTATTCCCATTAAATTCCGTAATGAGCCGGGCGGCGTGCAGTTTGGGCTTGCTAAAGTTGGGGAGCACACCGAGTCCATACTGACCAATTTGGGCTGCTCGGCGGGCGAGCTAGCCACATTGCGGGCCGAAGGTGCTATCTAGGAAATGTTGATTATGACCATTGTGGCTTCAAATACCCTGATTGTACGGACATGTGTCTTGATTTTCTGGTTGAGAATCCGCATAGTCAGCCCAATCGTCAAAACTAAGTCAAAACCGTTGGAGAGTCCCATGAGCAATAAGTTCCGATTTAGACCACTATATTTGTCAGTTCTAATGGCGTTGCCCGCCGTAGGAACTCTGACAATTGTGAGTAACGCGCAGGCAGCGCAGCTAGAAGAGATTGTAGTGACAGCACGGGCTCGCTCTGAGACCCTGCAAGACGTTCCTGCCACCATTACTGCGTTTACCGAAACCGATATACGAACCATGGGTGTACAGCGCGCAGAGGACTTCATTTATATGACGCCTGGCGTGACCTTCGTCAACACCGTAGAGGCCGGCGATAGCTCGCTGAGTATACGTGGCATTTCTGGTGCACGTGACGGCGAGACCAACTTTGCTTTCATTGTTGATGGGATTTTGTACACGAACCCGTCCGCCTTTAACCGTGAATATCCGGATTTGACACAAATTGAAGTGCTCAAAGGACCGCAGGGAGCACTCTACGGTCGTTCTGCTTCTGGTGGTGCGGTTATTATGTCTACCAGTAAGCCAACAGACGAATTTGAAGGTAGGGTCATGGTCTCTGCGGCAGAGGATAATACCTATACCGCTATGGCGACCATTGCGGGTCCGTTGGGCGAGAATGTCGCTGGCCGCTTGACCGTCGATCATCGAACAACAGATGGCTTCTTTGAGAATGAGTATCTCAACGATAATGTGGTGGATGATTATGAAGAGACGGGTATAAGTGCTCGACTGGTGTTTGATCCCAGCGAGACCCTCAGCTTTGACGCTAAACTACGTTACTCGGAGGTAGAAGCTGCCGCTATTGCGTTTAACGCGGCTTTTGAACTGCCGTTTTTTGTCGGTGCACTCGATGGAGTTCCCGGCGTTGATTCACAAGCGGCTTCGATAGATGTGAACGATTTCGATTTTGTCTTCTCTCCCAGCGTCGATCCTAACAACAAACAGGAGACGATAGAGTTCTCTGTCAAAATGGATATGGAGCTTGATGTTGGCACCCTGACTGCCTGGACTCTTTACTCTGACCAAGAACAGAGCTTTATTGCCGACGGCACGTCGGGTGCCTTCGGCTTCTATGACGACACTACAGCCTGCCAGGAGAGCGCAGTGGCGCGCTCTACCTTTGCAGGGGATGGCGCACCGATGCAACAGCCCACCTTCAATTTGGATGGTACGCCCGGAGGCAGGTTCTTGCCGCCGTATAGCCCTACAACCTGCGACGGTTACCAGACCCAAGAGCGTAACCAGGAAGACTTCAGTGCGCAAATCCAGTTAACTTCATCCGGCGATGGCGCCTTGCGTTGGCAGGTCGGTGCTTACTATTTGAATATCGAACGTACCGCAGGGGCGGCTCAGCTTGAAGACAACGGTAGCGGCAATTTGCCAACTAGCCTTGTCAACGAGTTCACTGACGCCCTCGTACTGGATGAATTTACCACTGATGTTTTTGCGGTATTTGGCTCGATAAACTATGACATAAGCGACCGTATGGAATTATCGGTTGCAGTCCGCTATGACCGGGAAGAACGTGAGGTGGAGAACAAGGTTCCTAGCCCAGCCGACGGATTTTTGTCCACTAACATAGATTATTGTGATGATTTCTTTGCGGGTGGTTGTACGCTTAACGGAGTTCCTCTTGATGGCACTCCGTGGAACCCCGCATTCATTGACCTGGATACGGGCGAAGTAAGTGCCTCTGTCCCCGATCGTGATGAGACATTCGATGCGATTCAACCCAAGATCAGCCTGACCTATGACGTGAGCGAAAATACCACGCTGTTTGGTAGCTGGGGTGTAGGCTTCAAGACAGGCGGCTTTAATAATCTGGGCGCCACCGAGACGATCGAGTTGTTTCTGGTGAATCCGGACGGCTTGCCGATTGCGCCACCTGAAATTTACGAGGAAGAGACCTCCAGCGCGTTTGAGCTGGGCTTTAGCACAACACTACTTGATGGCGCTATGCAGTTGAACGGCGCGATCTTCTACACTGAAGTAGACGACATGCAGTTCTTTGAATTCTACGTGGGCCCTTTCGGCTTGTTGCGCGTGGTTGAGGCGATCGATGAAGCAACCATTCAGGGTTTTGAACTGGGTGCTTCCTGGCAGATGGCTGACTCGCTGCGTCTTGATGCGGGCTATAGTCAAATCGATGGTGAAATTGATGAGATGAGTGTCCGCCCTTATGTGTCAGGTAACGACATTCCCAATCTTGCAGAGTTTACCGCTAACGTTGCGCTCACTTGGAATCAGGAGTTAGCTGGTCTAGATTTCCTGGCAAGAGTGGAGTACGCGTATCAGGGCGATATTTTCTATCATGTCGTTCAAGGCAATGACCTGGATTCGCCAAACCGCGGCGAGCCTGGACTTGGTATTGCGCCTGACAACTCCGTTCCTGCTTTTTTACAAGACCTCACAGGTTCAGGTACTGGCTTACCCACCAGCTATGAAAATACTCAAGTTGATGGCTATGGGATCATGAATCTGCGTCTGGGTGTAAGTGGCGAAAACTGGCGTATAACCGCCTTTGCTCGCAACTTACTCGATGAAGAGTTCATTGGTGAAGTCATCCTCGCACCAGAGTTCGGCGGCGGTTTTGTCACCCCGGGTAACCTGCGCAGAGCCGGTGTCGAGTTGGAATATATGTTCTAGCGATAACATGAGCGAAAAAAAACCGGGGCTACATGCCCCGGTTTTTTTTGTCCTTTTATTTAGACAGTTACTTGAGTTAATGACATATTGTCAGAAAGGTACTGCCAGCTCAGCAGGAGGCAGAATAGTGGTGCGCTTCATCAAGCGCGGCTCATTCTGATCAAAGGGGTCACGCCGGTGCATGGTGCAGGCGTTATCCCACATCAAGCAGTCGCCCGTCTGCCACTCATGTGAATATACAAATTCGGGCCTTATCGTCCACTCAAACAAGTACTCGAGCATTTCTGCGCTTTCTTTATCGCTTAAGCCAACAATGTTCGTAGTCATGCCGGGACAAAGATACAGCGCCTTGATGCCGGTAACGGGGTGCGTGCGCACTATCGGTTGATCTATGTCCTCTGAACGACGCTTTTGGGTGTCGTTCGTCGGCACGCTGTAAGCGCGGTTGAAGGCTTCATAGGACTGCGTTGCCTTCTTCCCGTCTAATACGCATTTAACGTCCTCAGGCAGGCCCGCATAGGCCGCTGACATATCTGCAAACTCAGTGTTGCCACGGTTGCTTGGCAGGGTGTGTGCGGCCAGCATGGAGCCGACAGCAGGGCGCGGCAGATAAATTTGGTCGTAATGCCAGCCCACTTCAGTATCGGATAAAATTCCGATTGATTTGCCGTCTTGCTGCATATTGGATACGTACAGAATTTGCGGATGGTCTGGTGACAGGTATTCAGTTCTGACATGAATTTCCAATTCTCCAAATTCACGGCTAAACCCTACCAGGTCCTCTTCGCTGACGTTTTGTCCGCGAAAAAGCAGAAGCTTGTGCTTTGCCCATAGGCTTTTTGCCGTAGAAATTTCCTCTGCATCGGGTTTGGCTACAACTGAGATGCCGCCTACCTCTGCTCCAAAAGTATTTGCTAATTTACGAACTACTGTCGCCATTACCTTCTCCTCGATTTCCATGAATCAGTTCAAAATGAGTATAAGTCTAATGTACGGACATTTGAAGTGTTTTATGTCTTAGAGGCCCGTTTTGGTCTGGCCATTACTTCCAGATAGACAATTGAGCCGGCTACGACGACGATGCCCAGCAACTGGAATGCCGTCATCCGCTCACCCAGGAAAACAACGGCCATGACAGCTGCAGCTGGAGGTCCAACAGTACTGGCGAAAGCGGCTCGTTGTGAGCCTATACGGCGCAGTCCTTCGGCCATAAGCGAGAGTGGGATTACGGTGGCAATTAATATCAGCGCACCTAGCCAAATCCAGGCCTCAGTTGACATGGTAAGGTCAAGCCACCCATGTCGCAGCTGGTAGTGAACTGCAAATGCGGTACCGGCGGCACCCATAGCCAGCAAAGTGAACATCGCACTGCCCATCCCGGAACTCAGCCGCGCACTGACCAGAAAATAAATTGCGATCGTAATGGCGCAGAAAACGACCCAGAGGGCACCCTCTAGGTTGGCGCTAAGCACCTCGGCGCTGTCTATGCCTACGACCAAAGCAATACCGACGAAGGTGGTAAAAAGTGCCGTCATAGTCGATCTCCTAACGGGCTCAATGCCCAGTAGAACACTGAGTAACACGACGATTGCAGGGTAGGTAAACAACAGGGAGCGCTCCACACTAGCGTCTATAAGCGTGAGGGCATAGAAATTTGCCATGGAACCCAGAAAATAGCAGATTATTCCGGCACCCATCGCACTTGCTGCGTGCGATGGTTTCAACTTTACACCTCGCCTAAAAGAGCCTGACAGAACAGCAATGACAATGAATCCAGGTACTGCCAGTACTGACCGAGTTGCCGCCACCGTCTCGAAATCGACTCCCAGAGCATACAATTGTTTGGCAAAGATGCCTTTGGCGGCTAACATGATGGCGCCAAGAATAACAAATAACGAACCTATCCAGCGACGCCGTGCCGCCGCCAGGTCTTTCTGCTCTTGATTAGGAATGTTCAGCTTTATGTCGCCCCGAGCTCGGCTATAACCTCATCGGTGGTCATCACGCGAGACCATAATCGTTTCAACATCGTCAAAGTAGCGGTCTGCATTTCGTCGCTATCTGTGCCCGTGCCATCGCTTACCATCACCACACGGTACTGTGCATCGCAGGCTTCCATTGCGGTCATGGCTACGCAGTTATTAGTAGACACGCCAACACATACCACCGACTTAACTCCCATGGCCTTCAGGTGTGAGTCGATTCCGGTAGAACGAAAAGCGCCCTGAGTCGTTTTGTTGACCACCAGTTCATCGGGTTTTGGTGCTAACGCGGCCACGATCTCATGTTCCGCTTGCCCCGCAATATTATTGGTGGCCTTCACAATGCCGGCAATGTGCGCGGGCACGTCGCTGGCATCAGGCATATTCGCCCCATAGGTGATGTAAACCACCTTGGCTCCCACCGATCTGAAGGCGTCAGCAAGCTTGGAAATATTGGGGATCAACACTTGGTCAATCCTGTCAAAGCGATAAGCTGCGTCTTCAAGGGTGCCTTGCTCAGCCAATATTTTACCCAGACCCATGTCCCGGTTGCCTGTGGCATTTTGCATATCAATTATCAGAAGTGCTGTGTCCGCAGCGTTTACAGCTACAGTTTGACTGAAAGAGTCGACGAAAGTAGGGCGCATATAGATTCTTCCCGGAGTAGATTTAGGAAAATGAAGACCTGGAGTTCAAATGGCCCCGCCATCATTTTTTCTAATTGACTTGAAATGTTCGGACATTTTAGATCAAATAGAGCACGTTCGCATTATTAATCACACGCTGGGAGCAAAAGTTATGGATGAATTCGAGGAAGCTGGCTACGGAAAGGAGCCCATTGGTTTCGGGGAACGTCCTGCATTAGTTATCGTAGATTTTCAGAAGGGCTTTACTGAAGAGTCGAGTCTACTAGGCAGATCTGCCCATGTGCAGCGTGCAGTAGATAATACTGCAACGCTGATTGACCAGGCCCGCCAGCGTGGCATCCCTATTGCTTCATGTAATGTGGCCTGGAAGAGCCGCGATGATATGGCCTACTGGAAGATTTCGTCGCTCTATGACGGTAGTTTTTTTCACGGTCATCCTTGCACAGAGATCGATCCTAGAATATCGGATCCTGATTACATTTTTGAGTTTACTAAAACGGCACCGTCCATATTCTTTCAAACGCCAATTCATGCCTGGCTAACCAGACACTGCATTGATACCACTATTATCACTGGCTGCACCACATCCGGGTGTGTCCGCGCGTCTATTGTTGACAGTTTTTCCTATGGTTATCGCACCATCGTGCCTGAGGACTGCTGCGGCGATCAAAACGAAGAGGCGCACTGGAACAACTTACGTGACGTGGGCAGACGCTATGCCGACGTCACTACATTGGCTGACGTAGTCGGCCACTTTGAAACACATTTTCCCAAAATAGACTGAGGAGTCACAATGCCAATCGCGAGAATTAATAATCACAACATGTACTACGAGCTTCATGGTGACGGTCCGCCAGCCATTTATATTGGTGGCTGGGATACATTTTGTCACGGCAGAGAACATTTCCTAGCGCGGGGTATGACCGATAAATACTCGGTACTTCTAATCGACTACCGTGGCATCGGTGACTCTGACGATGACCTCAGTATTACCCCAACCACTGAGCTTCATGCCGACGACATTATCGGCTTGCTCGATCACCTGGGCATGAGCAATATCTACTTCGTCGGTCTGGTGGGTATCGGTGCCTGTATTGGCCAATGGGTTGCAGTAAAAAGACCAGATCTGGTGCGCTGTATGGTAAACATGGGGTGCTGGGCCTACGCGGACGATTGCATGCGCGATCAAATCAACGCGCTGGGTACTATGCACGAAAAAGCAGGCTTTCTCGCATTTCAGGAGCTGGTCGCGGTCTACTCATTCAGGCCCGATTACTACATTGCCAATCGTCACAAGCTGCTGGGCAGTGGGCGAGTCTGGGGTGTGCTGGAAAATAATGTAACAGCGCATCTGCGCTTTATAGAGGCATGTAACAGCCACGACATTCGGCCTCATATGAAGGATATCGCTGCGCCAACCTTGATACTTCATGCAGGGCAGGATGTCATCACCGGTCCGCGCACAACCACGCCGCTTGAAGAGGGTATACCGAATGCGACAGGTGTCACTATGGATAACGTGGCACATGTGGTGGCTGGCAAGGAAGAGAAAATTGCTTTCTGTGAAATTTTACACGGCTTTCTGGATCAGCACTGAGCTAGCAAAACTAACCGGTGCGCAGCATCTTAAATGATGCCGCGCTCCTTCAGTTCGGCCAATCGCTCTTTGTGGCCAAGCTCTTCACCAAGTATTTCGTGGTTGTCTTCTCCCAGGCCTCGGCCGGGGGAAGTGGCCACTCTCTCCTCGTCCAACCGAATCGGATTGCGCAACACCTGGAGCTCGCCATCGCGGTGAGGGATTCTGGCACGCATATTGATCTGCTCGACGAAGGGATTATCCAGCGCGGCGGGCAGGTCATATACGGGTGCCACCGGTACGTGTGTCTGTAACTTCGCAAGCCAGTTCGCGGTCACGTCTTGCTGCAATATCTCATCAAGCACCGGGGTAAGCGCATCGCGGTTAGTGGCACGGTCACGCATGGTGGCAAAGCGTGTATCGTCGGCTAATTCAGGATGTCCTATGATGTCGATCAGCAAGCCCCAGAACTTATCTGTCATGCACATAACAAAAATCCAGCCGTCAGCAGATTTGAGTAGCTGTACCGGGGTCTGTGATGGATGCGAGCTGCGCGGCAGGCGCTCGGTGCGGATGTCATGATTCATATACCAGGTGCCGGGGTAGCTCAACTGGTGTAGCGCGACGTCAAACAGACTGACATCTACATCCCGGCCGCCGTCTTTGGCTCGCCCGATTAGCGCGGCAAGGCATCCCATGCCGGCAACAGTGCCAGTCATGAAGTCGATCATTGAAAGCCCAAATCGTGACGGCGGTGAATCGGGCTCGCCTGTTAGTGATAAGAAGCCGCACTCAGACTGCATAAGGTAGTCATAACCAGGCCAGTCTGCACGATCGTTGTCGCGTCCGTAGGCTGAAATGTGGGTACAGATAATGTCGTCTTTTATTCCTTTGAGGCTGGCGTAGTCCAGGCCGAGGCGGGCGGGCTGATTGCCCCGCAGGTTGTTCCATACTACATCGGCTGTTTTCACCAGTTCGTGAAACAGGGCCTTGCCCTCGTCACTCTTTAAATTCAGCGTGACACTTTTTTTGTTTAAATTGAATGCTTGGAAGTAAGCACTATCATCCTCAGCCAGTAATACTGCCCCGGTTTGACGGGCCGGGTCACCGCCAGATTCGCGACTTTCTATTTTGATGACTTCAGCGCCCAGGTCAGCCAGGAACATAGAGCCATATGGGCCCGCACCGAATTGTTCAATCGCCAGTACACGAATGCCTTGCAAGGGTAGGTTCATCGATTAGTCACTCCTAATAGGGAAATTTGTAATCTAAACGCTTGTTTTTCTAGTGCGCTTATAGCAACACTTGCGCCGTCGACTGAATTACTGCATTCTAGCATGGAATAGATAATACGAGTCAAATGTCCGGTCAATTGTTTGGTCGCTTTGGCAAATCAAAAACTAAATATCAGAGGTTTATCATGTCTTATCGCCTAGGAGTCGATGTAGGGGGAACGTTTACTGACCTCCTGCTAGTCGACGAAACCTCGGGAAAAGTTTTCACCGCTAAAGTGCCCAGCACACCAGACGATTCTTCAATTGGTGTTCTGAACGGCATTGAACGTGTTTGTGAGAATGCCGGCGTCGATCCAAGCAAAATATCCCAAGTAATGCACGGTACCACCGTCGCTACTAACACAGTGCTGACCGGTGACGGTGCCAAGGTTGGCCTGGTAACCACCAAAGGCTTTCGGCAAGTTTTACAGATAGCGCGCTCCTTTGTTCCCGGTGGTTTGGGCGGCTGGGTGATCTATAACAAGAGGGATGCGCTTGCGCCGCTGTCTTGCACCATCGAAGCAGACGAGCGAATGGGCGCTGACGGCAAGGTTGTCCGCCCCCTCAATAAGAGTGCCTTGAAAAAGTCATTAAAAAGTCTCAAGAGTGAGAATATTGAGGCTCTTACAGTTTGCCTTATTAACTCTTACGCCAATGGCAAGCACGAGAAAGAAGTGGCCAGGATTGCCAAAGAAGTCTTGCCCGGCATCCCAATTTCCATCTCTTACGATGTGGCACCTGAAATGCAGGAGTATGAGCGAGCTATTACAACCGTTGCTAACTCCTATGTGCGACCCAAGGTCTCGAAGTACGTACAGAACCTGCAGCGTAAGCTCACTAAAGAGATGAAGGGTGTCAAACTCCACATTTTGCGCTCCGATGGGGGCATGGCGTCATCAAAAGTCGCTGAGGCTCTTCCTGTCAATTTGCTAATGAGTGGGCCTGCAGGTGGCGTCTCAGGCGCTGTTTGGGTAGCCAAGCAAGCGGGCTTTAAAGACCTGCTTACCTTCGACATGGGTGGTACTTCTACAGATGTGGCGCTGGTGCAGGATGGCAAAGCGCAATTGCGACGTGAAACGACCGTTGGTGACGTCACAGTCCGCGCCTCGTCAGTTGACGTGCGTACTGTGGGTGCTGGTGGCGGATCAATTGCTCACGTGCCAGAGATAACGGGTGCGCTGCGTGTTGGCCCCGACAGTGCGGGTGCTGAGCCAGGTCCAGCGGCGTACAACAAAAGCGGAACACTACCCACAGTTACCGATGCTAATGTCGTATTAGGCTATCTCCCTAGCGAAGTGCGGCTGGGTGGCGATATGGAAATTCGTAAAGACCTCGCCGAAAAGGCCATTCGACCCATAGCCAAGGCGCTGGGTATTTCGGTCAAACGCGCAGCGGCGGGCATTATCGATATCGTCAACGAGACTATGTATGGCGCCTTGCGTCTGGTTTCGGTTGAACAAGGCCATGACCCTCGCGATTTCGCGCTGATAGGCTTTGGTGGCGCGGGTCCGTTGCATGCCAACGCACTCGGCAAGTTAATGAACAGCTGGCCGGTAATCATTCCACCGGGTCCCGGTGTACTTTGTGCCTACGGCGACGCGACCACCCGCGTGCGTGACGAAGCGTCACGCACGTTTATACGTCGGTTTAGCCAAACTACCGTCCCACAGGTGGTGAAGGTGTTTGAAAAGCTGGCGGCGCAGGCTGAAAAGACCATCGAAAAAGAAGGCGTGCCAAAAAAGGATCGTACGATTACTTACCAGGCAGATATTCGGTACCACGGACAAGGTCTTCTGTTGACGGTCGATTTCGAACTGAAAGATCTACGTTCAACTGGGCTCGATGTAATCGGTGATCAGTTCGAAGAAATGCATAAACAGCTCTTCACGTTCGCTCTAGAGAGCGATAAGGAACTTGTTAACCTGCGGGCTGTTGCACAGGGACGCTCCGCTGATATTGAGCCACAGCGGGTTGCCAAAGGGTCTCGCACACCGAATAACTCATCGGTGATAGGTAGCTCTTCTGTTTACATGGACAGGAAGGACCAAGAGGCCACACTGTACAAGCGATCAGAGCTACGCGCCGGCAATGAAGTAGCCGGACCAGCCGTCGTACTGGAGATGGACTCGACCACAGTTATTTTGTCAGGACACATTGGCAAGATAGATACTTACGGAAATATTCTGATTACGCCACAAGCGTAACGGACGAGGAGCAGAGCAAATGCCAGCAACCATCGTTGAACGTAACACGACCAAGTTCAAGCGAAAGAACATGGATCCCATCACGCTCGATATCATCGAAAATGCGATGATGAATGCAAGATATGAAATGGATACGGTGCTATTTAGAACCGCCATGTCACCAGGAATAAGAGAGCAGCACGACGAGTTTCCAATGATTGCCAACCTTGAAGGTAAGATGGTAGTCGGTCAGTTCGGTAGCTTTATTCACGGATTTAAAGAGGCCTATGACGGCACTATCGAGGAGGGAGATCTGTTTCTGACAACGGATCCCTACTCATGTAACGGCGCCATAAGTCACGTGAATGACTGGCTGTTGTTGCGTCCTATCTTTAAGGATGGACGCCTCATTGCCTATGCCGCCATGTTTGGTCATATGACTGATGTGGGCGGTAAGGTGCCTGGCAGTCTGCCCACCGATGCGCGTGAAATTTTTGAAGAAGGCATTCGCATTCCACCCACCAAGATCTATAAGAATGATGAGCTGCAGGAAGATATGCTCAACCTCATCCTGCATAACTGTCGTTTGCCGCATTGGAACCGCAGTGACTTCAACGCTCTAGTGGCTGCGATTAGAACAGCTGAAAAACGTGTTATAGAAATAGCAGAAAGATTCGGTGATGACAATTTCTATTCAGCGCTCGATGAACTACTGGCACGTAACAAGCGCGCTATGGCGAAGTTGATCAAGAACACTGTGCCGACCACGAAGCAGGTTTTTGAAGATTATATCTGTGACGATGGTTTGGGCATGGGGCCTTACAAGATCAAATGTACAATGTGGCGCAAGGGTGACAAGGTTATTTTTGACTTTGAAGGGACCGATCCGCAGTCGATCAGCTCGATAAACTTCTTGCTCAATGAAGAGATGTTCAAGATGTTCTGTGGCGTGTATATGATCATGATTTTTGATCCACAGATTATGTTTAATGATGGTTTCTATGATTTGATGGAAGTCAAGATTCCTCATGGGACTTTACTCAAACCGCGAGAGCCGGCTGCATTGTCATGTCGTACGCACGCGCTGGGCCGGATCTTTGACGTGCTCGCTGGTTTGCTAGGTCAAGGCGACCCTGATTTCCTGGCGGGTGCCGGTTTCTCTGACAGCCCGCACTTTATGTACTCAGGTTACGACAAAAACGGTGAATGGTACCAGCTATACTCCATCGGTTTCGGCGGTATACCCGGTAAGCCTTCAGGGGATGGTCCAGATGGTCACTCGCTGTGGCCCAGTTTCACCAATGTGCCTAATGAATTTCTGGAAAGCTACTTTCCGCTGCGTATCGAAGTGTATGAAACGATAGCTGATAGCGGTGGCGCCGGTATGCACAGAGGCGGCAATGGCTTGCGTATGGGCTACTGTTTTCTGGAGCCTGGCACGATTTCGGTGCACGACGATCGCTGGTTAACGTATCCATGGGGTGTCAACGGCGGAGAGCCAGGACGGCGATCCGAAAAGCTACTTCACCGTGCCGATGGCACTATAGAGAAACTGCCTTCCAAGTGTGATCTCATAGAAGTTAATGCTGGCGACACCTTGCACTTCAATACTTGGGGTGGCGGCGGTTGTGGCGATCCGTTCCTGCGACCTGCTGAGCGCGTGTCTTTCGATGTAAAAGCCGGCCTGGTTACGCGAGAGGGAGCCAAGCGCTACGGTGTTGTTCTGCAGGACGATTTAACCGTAAACGAGAAACGCACGGTCACGCTGCGGGCAAAACTGTCCAAAGCGCGCGGCAAGCCGCCCTTGTTTGATCGTGGCGGTACTATCGACGAGCTCAAGGCACGTTGCTTCAAGGAAACCGGACTGCAGCCACCGCGCCAGCCTGAGTTCCAATCATGGGCGACGGCATTGCTCGATGTAACACCGAAAAAGCCGAAAGTGGTGAAGCGTAAAACAAGCGCTAAACGTAAAAAGAAGACCGCCTGACGTGGGTCGAAATTAAAAAGGGGCGCTTAATAGCGCCCCTTTTTTTTGGAGAGTGAAAAGGCCGTCGTGATTAGGCTAACTAGCAGCCCTTGTCACAACATTGCCCTGGTTGGCGTTGTCGATTGGGCGCGCCACTTGAACCACGGTCGGCTACCCCTCTATCGAGCAGTCTTTCTACCAGTTCTTTGCGCTCCTCAACCGGGTAGCGTCGATAGATTTCGCGCTTCATGGCCTGCGGTGAGCCGCCACCATGCAAGCTTATTATCGACATCCAGCCAGCTGTGTTAGACGCGGTAACGTCTTCCAATAGTCTAGCAACCTCAATGCGTTTCTCGTAGGGCACATCTGCCCGTGCGCGCAGCACGGTGGCCAAGTCGCCCGCCGTGTGTGGATTGTGGTCTTCATCGGGCCCAGGCAAAGCGACAATTAAGCCACCCGATACCTCGTGGGCAGTGCGATGCATGTCGTAGATTTGAGTGGCCAGTAACAGCTTGCCCACATTGGAGAATACGGGTTCTGGCTGCCAGGCTCCCGAAGGGTCTTCTACGCCATAAACCGACGCGGCTACACCACAGGCAAAGAAGCCTTCGACAATTTTGATGAGCTCTACCATCGACTCCCGAATGTGGGGAACCTCGGCCGGGTCTAGCCCGTTGGCCTCACTCATCAAGGCTCCAGCACCAATCAATAAGTCACCAAATCCCGCACGTGCGCCTATACAGCTGTGGCGATGGTGTGATGCGTAATTGGTGACGAGGTATTCAGAGTGCTGGTACTCACCTGCCATAAAAACGCGTTCCCAGGGCACGAATACATCTTTGAACATACAAACAGCTGTGGCTTGTCCATACTTGGCGCTAAATTTGGCTGCAGGGTCACCGGCACGTCCGGCAGCTCTGGAAATGATGGTTAAGCCATCGATATCGATGGGCACAGCGCAGCAGACCGCAAAATCGGTATCGTCTTCGAGCATACTGCGGCAGGGCATGACCAGGAGTTCATGCATGTAAGGGGCGCCGGTTACGATGGCCTTGGTACCTGATATTACAATGCCGTCAGCGCGCCGCTCACTAATGTGTACATAGGTGTCCGGTTCGGGCTGCTTGTGGGGGCGCAAGGTTCGATCACCTTTTGCGTCGGTCATCGCCACGCCCAGTGTCAGGTCTCGGTCCTGAATATCGTGAAGGTAGGCCATAAATCGCTGATGGTAGTCAGTACCGTCTTCAGAGTCTGCGCGGAAGGTGCCCTGATGAATTGCGTTCAGCGCGTCGTGACTCAAATATCGCTGGGCGCAGCCACTTTCCCGGCACAGCAGACGAACCGCCTCAAGCTTGCTCAGCAGGTCCTCACTGTGCCGATTGATGTGGATCATTCGATTAACCGTTTTACCACTGGACTCCTGTGTCTCCAGCATGAGACCGCCATATTCGGGGCGAAGGGCAAAGTCATAGGTTACACCGACAGCATTAATACCGGGGCGTAATTTGGGTTCATCGGCAACACTGGCTACGCGTTCACCGTCTATATAAACAACAGGGTTATAGCTGCGTAAGCTTTCCCTATACTGCTCGGCTGTCATTAACATGGTCTATTATCCTCTTGCGCTTAAAATTTGGTTGAGCTGTTCTAACGTGGCAGCGGATGGCAATGCCATAATTGCTTGCCATATTTCGTCAGCTCGACTTTGATTGGTGTTAGTTAACATATTGGCGTTAAACTTTTGGCGAACCTCATCGGTACTCAGCGCCCGTCCTGCAGCACCTCGATTAACGGGTTCACGGTGCTCAAGGAGATCGCCTGTGCTGGTTTTTATGCGCACTCCCCCCGAGAAATATTCAGGAAATTGCGACTGCTCCCAGTGCTCGAAACTGACACATTGCGCTAGCGCCAAAATGTCCTTGTTGCGAAGTGCGTCAGGCTCGAGTTCGGCTAGACCAAATTCGCCCCGTACGGCAGCTGCAGCAATGCAATATTGGATACTGAACTTGGCGTCGTAATCGCTGGTCGGGATGCGTTTGGCTGCTGCCGGCTTACAGACCACGTCGAATTGGTTTTCATGTAGCAGGGCCGTGACTTCCTGGATGTCGCCGGGATGCAGATTGTGCTGCTGCATGAGTGAAATGATTGAATCGATGCAGGCATGATTGAAGTGGCAAACCGGGTAGGGCTTTATTGCAATGTTGAGTAGTTCCCAGCGGTGGCCGAGCCCTCGAGTAACCGGTTCTACATTCACCTCTTGTCCGCGTAAATACAAGGGATACAAACCATAGCGGCCCTGATATGCATCGGCCGGCCCTTGAAACTCATTGGCAGCAAGGGCTGTGGCCATTATTGAATTACTCGCCGAGTCGCCGGGATGCATCCGTTTAGTCCAGGCGCCATCCTCCAAGAACTGCATGCTGCCACTGGCCATACTAAGTGCTATGCCCTGTGCGCGTATGGTCTGTGTTTGAGTGAGGTTTGCCAGTCTGCCGGCCCCGAGCGTACAGCCAAAAATGCTGACGAGGCCCGTTGGATGGTAGCCATTTTTCTGGAACATACCGTCGGCAACCTGCCCAAGTCGGGCTGATGCTTCAACAGCAACAATGTAAGCCATGAGTGCTTCTTGACCTGAGGCGCCGTGTGTATAGCCCTGTGCAAGCGCCATTGGTAGTGCGCTTGCGGAGCAATGAATGATCGATTCGCTATGGGTGTCATCGTAATCGAGTCCATGCACCAGCAGGCCGTTTAAAAAAGCCGCGTCGCGTGACGACAATAAGTGTTCGCCGCCTATAACACTACAGGTGCCCGTGGAGCCCAGCGTCTGCATGGCGCCTATGCCACTTTGAGCAAAAGAGAACTGATGCGAAGCGAAGGCAATACCAACGGAGTCGGCAATGCACAGCAATGCGTAGTCGACAACGTTAGGAGGCAGGGCGCTAAAGGCGCAGGTCACCGAGAAATCTGCCAATACCTCGCTAATAGAAGTCGCATCGTCAGCGCTAGTCACGATCCGTATGTCCCGGTTTTAATAAGCATGATATTCGAATGTCCGAAGGTGATAGCTGGCAGCGTCTAAAAGGTTATTGTGAGAGTTTTTTGGCTAACGCGAGAATACGTTGTGACTTGTACACGATAGGGTAATCAATGAAGTATCCGTCTAGCTGTATCGAGGCTGAACCAGCAGCCTCAGCGGCTTCAAAGGCGGTTACCACGGCTTCGGCATGCGCGATTTCCTCGGCGCTAGGCGTGAATGTGGTATTACACAGGGGTACCTGACTAGGGTGGATGCACAGCTTTCCTGTAAATCCAAACTTTTTGCCGCGCTCTGCCGAGGCACAAAATCTCTCGTTATCATTAATTTGTAAGACCACGGTATCAATCGGTGGATCTATGTTGGCCACGCGAGTGGCGTGGCTAATACGTGCGCGAGCGTAGCTCAGTACCTCTTCATCTGCGCTCCATATATAGTCCAGGTCGAGAGTATAATCGCCGCCGCCAAAGGAAAGGCGCCTGACTCTAGGGGAGGCCGAGGCGATTTCAGTGGCATATTCCACACCACATGCGGTCTCGATAATGGGCATGAGGTCAATGCTGCCAATGGGTAAGTTAGCCTCACGCTCTGCCGCGCTGATTAGCGCGTCGACTGCCAAAATAGTCGCTGCAGATTCTACCTTTGGTATGACAATACCGTCTAGCCAGGGCCCGATAACCGCTTTGATATCCTCCTCGCAATAACCCGTATCCAACGCATTAACCCGGATATAGCCCAAGCAGCTTCGCGGCTGCTTCATTGCTTGCACAACCGTCTCACGCGTTGCAACTTTTTCGGCAATCGCGACGGCGTCCTCGAGATCAAGGATCACGGCGTCGGCGGCGGCGCCAAAGACTTTTTCAACTTTTCTTGGGTGGTTCCCAGGAGTAAAAAGAAAGCTTCTAATGACTCGTATTTCAGTGCTTGTATCGGTATTCAATTTTAGCTCCATGCCCAGCCGTCAGGCGATTGCCATCCGCGGGTAAATTCAAAGGAATAGTTAAAGTTAGCTGCCGCGTGCTCGGAGATAGACACTTCAAACACTCGCCCCTTGCTCCCATAATATCGGCGGCAAATTTTTAGTGATGCTGAGCCAGGTTCGACGTCCAGTAAGCTAGCCGTCCGTTCGTCCAAAATACCTGCATAAAGCTCAACTTCCACTTTTTGTACGACTTCGCCGTACAGGTCGGAGATAACCCGATATGCCGGCGTTGAAGTAACACCAATTTTGCTGGCGGCGTCGGCGTACGCTGGCAGAATATAGACTTGGCTGGAGCAAATAGGTTGTCCAGAATCAAGAAATACTCTCAGGCCTGTGACGCAGCACCATTGGCTACTGGTCGGACATTTTATCTCACGAGCGAGAGCTCGATTTAGTTTTACGTCGCTGCGTTCGAGGACGCGGAAGCGACTATCTTCAGGATAACTGAATAACTCCGACGGCTCTTTAACAAGTTGTACGTAAGACTCTTGGCTCTCACGCGCCAAAACGATCGTGCCGATCCCCCGGCGGCGCTCTATCAGTTTAATTTCTTCAAGCACACGCAGTGCTTCTCGAATGGTATGCCGGCTGACTTGATAGGTTTTCATCAGGGCCAGTTCACCGGGCATTCGAGTTCCCACCGCAAGTTTGCCGCTGCGAATGGCGCTCAGAAGCTCCTCGGCGATAATCCGATAGCGAGGACCTTTTCCAGTTTCTGCTGCTATAACTTGGGGCATACTTGCATCTTAGTTGGCATAGTAAGATACTATTGTCCGTACATTTGGATCTATAAGCAAGCGTGAGGGTAAAAAAGATGGGCGTTAGACAGGATGAGCAAGTAGGACCTAACCGTTATCGGGCGGCAACGGGACGGTTGTATGAAGATTTTACTGCCGGTGATGTGTATGAGCACCATCCCGGTCGGACCGTAAGCCAGCAGGATAACGCATGGTTCACTTTACTGACAATGAATACCCATCCGCTGCACTTTGACGAGGAATATGCTAAAAAATCGGAGTTCGGAAAGCCCCTTATTTGTAGCCCGCTGACTCTAGCTATTCTGGTTGGTATGAGCGTGTCAGATGTTAGTGAGAAAGCAATTGCTAACCTGGGTTGGAAGGAGATTGCGCTGGTAGCACCGGTGTTTCCCGGCGATACGCTTTATGCAGAGTCCGAAGTACTTAACAAGCGAGAGTCTAAATCGCGGCCCGATGCCGGCGTTGTGACTGTCAAAACAACGGGGCGTAATCAGCATGGGAAGGAGGTATGTATCTTTGAACGATCCATGCTTATCCCGAAGCGTTCCGAAGCCGATTCTGAGTGATTTAGAGTAATTTATATGACAAATAGTAATTTTAGTGAGAGTGAATACGCCGAAGTGGAAGCTCAGATTCTCGATACGATTGATCGATGGGTTGAAAAGGATGTAAGACCGATCGCGCGACATTTTGATCAGGCAGATGAGTACCCGACCGACTTAGTGGAGCAAATGAAAGAACTGGGTCTGTTTGGCGCCACAATCTCTACGGAATACGGCGGTTTGGGCTTAAGTGCCAGCACTTATTCTCAAATTGTGTCCAGAATATGTGAGGTCTGGATGGCGCCTTCTGGCATTTTCAACTCTCATTTGATCATGGCTCACTGTGTGGAACGTGCGGGAACCGAAGCACAAAAAGAGCGGTTTTTGCCGCGCTTTGCTACCGGAGAGTTGCGAGGCGGCATTGGTTTGACCGAACCTGATGCGGGTACTGATCTGCAGGGTATACGCATGGTGGCCAAGCGCGATGGCGATGATTATGTGATCAATGGCAACAAGACATGGATCACCAATGGTATCAAGGGAAATTGTCTGGCAGTGTTGACCAAAACAGACCCAACTGCCTCGCCGGCCCATAAGGGCATGAGCCTGTTTATGTGTGAGAAGGGAGAGGGATTTACGGTTGGCAAAAAGCTTAAGAAGTTGGGCTACAAAGCGATAGACAGTGCCGAGCTAATTTTCCAGGATTTTCGGGTGAGTGCAGATAACCTGATTGGCGGCGAAGAAGGCCGCGGCTTCGTGCAGGTAGCGGGTGGACTCGAGCTTGGTCGTATCAATATTGCGGCACGGGGCGCCGGTATGGCCGCTGGAGCGACTAAGATGGCACTCGCCTATGCGAAAGAGCGTAAGACATTTGGTAAACCGATTGTTGAGCATCAGGCTATCCAGCTCAAACTGGCTGAAATGTCGACGCGAGCCGAGGCTGCGCGCCTGTTAGTTGAGCAAGCCGCGCGGAAATATGATTTGGGCGAGCGCTGTGATCTCGAGGCAGGGCAGGCAAAATTTTTCGCTTCTGAGGCTGCTGTGCAAAATAGCCTGGATGGACTTCGTGTGTTCGGCGGTTACAGCTATTCCACTGAGTATGAAATTGAGCGATTTTATCGCGATGCGCCTCTCATGTGTATCGGTGAGGGTACCAATGAAATACAGCGTATTATCATTGCAAAACAGATGGTCGCAAGATCAGGGGGCTAGACCGTCTGACCTCTGCTCATTTTGGTTAGAGAAATACGGTAAACTCGTTAACAGGCAATCGCGGGGTGCGATAGCCGTTAACGGCGGCGTCATGGTCTGCGTAGCCTAGCGACATAGCACAGACGAACATTTGTTCTTTGGGCGCGCCGATCAGGTGCATTACCGTATCATGGTATTTGAGAAAGGCGGCCTGCGCGCAGGTCTCCAAGCCTAGTCCACGAGCTGCTAGCATCACTGATTGTATAAACATACCGCAGTCTATCCAGCTACCCAGTTCCATATCCCGGTCTATAGTAAAAAATAATGCCGCTGGCGCGTCAAAAAAGTCATAATTTTTCCCGTGCTGCAGCGACATATTTTTCTTGTCACCCTTTTCGATACCAATGTGACCATAAAGTCCCCAGCCGGTATTGCGGCGACGACCGATGTAGGGCTCGCGCCATTCAACGGGGTAGTAGTTGTACTCTTGGTTTCCAGCATCACCCTGTGCATGTCGTGCCTGGCAGGCATTAGCAATCTCGTCGCGTTTTGCGTCCATGGCGACCCATACATGCCAGGGTTGGATATTTGATCCCGAAGGGGCTCTGCCCGCAGTAGCAAGAATAGTTTCTATGCTGTCTCGAGTAACAGGCTTATTCTTCAGAAACGCACGAATCGATTGCCGCCCGTTTATTGCCTCATCCACATGCATATTAATCCCCGTTCGTTCTATATTAGTTGCTATATTACCGCGAAGTTAATCGACTGTAACTTGGAAAATTGCGTAGCAATCTTGTTCAGCGGATTGGCAGGTTAGTTTAGGGAGTACTGTTGCCCTGTTGAACTAAATTATGACGAACTATGCCCTTAACTAGCCACTTCTAAAATTCCAATTGTGCTAAAATGACGCTCTTTGTCCGGTCATTCATTGGAGAATTTTTATGTCGAAGCCTTTAGCAGGCGTGCGTATGTTGGATTTAACGCATATGCTTTCTGGTCCCTACGGTGCGATGATTATCGCGGATCTCGGCGCGGATACAATCAAAGTGGAGCCTTTGTACGGTGAGGCAACGCGTAGTTTGCTTGCGAATGACCCAGTTAATTCGCTGGATGGTCAGGGCGCCTACTATATTACATTGAACCGCAATAAGCGCAGTGTTGCCATTGACCTCAAGTCGCCGGAAGGGCTGGAAGTGTTTTATGATCTGGTGCGAGAGTCTGACGTTGTGATAGAAAATTTTTCTGCTGGTGTGGCGGATAAGCTGGGCATTGGCTACGACGATCTAGTAAAAGTGAATCCTAAAATAATAGCATGTTCCGTGAGCGGATTCGGATCAAATGGGCCTAACTTTCAGCGACCGGCGTTTGATCAGGTGGTACAGGCTTTGGGTGGTGGGATGTCAATTACTGGCCATGACAAATCTCATCAGACTCGGGCAGGCATTCCAATTGGCGACCTGGGTGGCGGTATGTTTGGCGCTATGGGCATAATGGCTGCACTCTACGAACGCGAGAAAAGCGGTATTGGTCAGCATGTGGATATATCGATGCTGGATTGCCAGATCTCGATGCTGAATTATATGGCCACCATGCATTTTTTGTCGGGAGAGAATCCCCATCCAATCGGTAATGGCCATTTTGTCCATGTACCCTACAACAGTTTCTCTACTTCCGATGGTGAGATCATTATCGCAGTAATTTTTGACAAGTTCTGGCATAGCCTGGTAGAAATGTTGGATTTCGCTCCATTCAGTGATTCGAAGTACGAGACCCAACCGGGACGACTGGCTGATAAAGAATTTATCGAAGAAAATCTGATCCGTATTCTGAGCACGAACACGAGTGACTACTGGTTACAGCGGCTTGAGGCAAAGCGAATCCCGTGTGCTCGGGTAAATAACTTCGCGGAGGCATTGAACGATGAGCAGGTGCTGGCGAGAAATATGGTGATTGATTTAGAGCACCCCAATGGCAAAAAAACAAAGGGCCCAGGTAATCCAATCAAACTTTCGCGGACTGCAGAAGAGAGCTTTTCTCCTGCGCCGTTATTAGGCGAGCATACCCACGGGGTGCTGACCGAGTTGTTGGGGTACAGTGATAGTCAGGTTGAAGCGCTACGCGCGGCGGGCTCCATCGCGTAAACGAGAAATCTCCACGGCGTGGGTTCAGCAGTGCCGGTCAGCCCACGCTGTGGTATACGTTTTGGACGTCCTCCAGGTAGTCTAGCAAATCTAGTAGGTGATCCAAGGTGGCCCGATCCCCATCGCCAAGCGGAGCCAGCGATTGTGCTACAAACTGGATTTCATCCAAGTCGAACTCGGTGATATCGTATTCATCAACGAGGGTCTGTCTGGCTTTGAAATATTCGGTATGGGGTGTAAAGACAGTTATTTTCCCCTTTTCGCTTTCTATATCACTCACATCAACATCAGCCATCATTAGTGCATTTAGCACTGTCTCTTCGTCTTTATGTGAGAACACAAAAATGGCGTTGTGATCGAACATGTGGCTGACGCTACCGGTGTTCCCCAGTTTGCACTTAGCTTTGTTAAAGCATAAACGTACATCGCCAAAGGTGCGGTTGGGGTTGTCGGTGAGACAGTCCACTATAAGCATAGAACCGCTGGGGCCAAAGCCCTCATAGCGCGCCAAAGCAAAGTCTTCGCCACCGGTGCCCTTGGCCTTGTCGATGGCCTTGTCGATAACGTGAGTGGGCACCTGGTCTTTTTTGGCTCGGTCGATGATGCTGCGTAAGGACAGATTGCCGGCCGGATCCAGGCCGCCGGACTTGGCCGAAACATATATTTCCCTGGCGTATTTGCTGTAAACCCTGGCTTTTTGGTCAGAAGTCTTGGCCATGGACAATTTTCGATTCTGGTAGGCTCTGCCCATAAGTTAACTCCGTGGTTAGCACTGACTGGAGGCGCAATATAAAGCTTTAGCCGTTCTGTATCCAGAGCGAGTTCCGGCGTGACTCGCCGATAAATCTTGGTACACTCAGTATCGTTACCAGATATAGCAGGACTGAAACATGAGAAAGTTGGTATCCAAACTCGCCTTAACAGTGGCGGCCACCCTCGGTATGGGGCTAGTTGGAGGTGCCGTTCAGGCCTCTGATTTTGAATCCATTGAGGCCAAACTTAAGGCCGCCATGGCTTCAGATATTAGAACGGACGCTGAAACTGCCCGCGACAAAAATCGCAAGCCATTGCAAACTCTGGAGTTTTTCGGTTTGCGCGAAGACATGGCCGTGGTCGAGTTGCTGCCAGGTGGGGGTTGGTATACCAAGCTGTTGGCACCTGTATTAGCGGAAAACGGTAAGCTATACATCGCCTACGGCGCAGATCGTACACAGGCAGCTTTGCAGGACTTCTCCGGTTTCGAGGATGTTGAAGTCATTGGCGCAGATACGAAAATGGGGCGCGCCGAGGGTGCTCGCTTGTACTTCGCCAACAACACTGATTTGGGCGTAGAAAACGTCGATATGGTGCTTACGTTTCGCAATTACCATAATTTTGATCAGGACTCCCGGAACGCAATTAACGTTTCTGCATACAAGGCCCTAAAATCCGGTGGCACCTACGCTCTCGTAGACCATACCCGCCGGCATATGCAGGAAATTGATAGCGAAAATCGCCGTCGCTTCGATCCGGTAGTGGCTATTAAGGAAATTCAAGCGGCCGGTTTTGAGTTTGTCGATTACTCTGATCTGCACTACCGCGCAGACGATGAACTGCGCTATGAAGTAGGGCGTGCGACAGTTACGGGTAATACCGATCGCTGGACTTTGAAGTTTCGCAAGCCATAGGGTCTTACTTTACCCGCATAATTAAACCCAGCGAACTGCACTTATTCGCAGCGCAGAGACCTTAGCTGCGGACTGCAGGTGCGCTTCGCTTTTTGGCAGCTGTGGCTTTTTGCTTGGTCAGCTGGTTACTCGCACCCACCGTGACGGCCTCCAGTTCAGCTACGGCCTCGAGTATGAAATCAGCAATTTCCTGAGCACCAGGTATAGCTTTGGCATCACTAATGACAGCGAAGTCCATTCTACCGTTCAATGACGCGAAGGTGATATTGATTGCTGTGCCGCCCGCAAGGGTGGACAGAGGATAGCTGCGTACCAATTCCGCACCACCGTGGTAATAGCGACAATTGGGTCCTGCAACATTGGAGACATTCACACTGGTGAGTGGCGGAATATAGTCTCCCAGCCGTGTCTTGGAGAAAATAGTGGCAGCGCCTCCCAGCAGGACCATGTAGTTCATTAGTGCCTCCTTCGACATCTCCTTTGCGTCTTCTTTAGCGTCGTTGGAAGACTCGTGCACGAGTCGTAGCCGCTTATGGATAGCCATACCTGAGTAACCTAGTTTTACCGCAATTGAGGCAATCTGTGTCGAGGCACTGTTGTCGCCCTCACTGCGCACGGCCATCGGGCAGGCGGCCAGCAACTGCTTCTCTTGCTGCTCCCCGTATTTTTTGTTGTAGCGGTCCAGCGCAACACCCACCAGTGTCAGCGCCACCTCGTTGATAGAGACCGCTTCATGTTTAGCGATGGCCTTAAATCGGGCCAGTGGTATGGCACCCACGCCGAGTTTCCGTGTCGCATGCACGGGTTTATTGAACAGAGAATGGGGGGCAGAGAAGGGCAAGGGGGCCTTTCGTTCCGATAAACCGCGTGCCTGTTTTATTGATTTTCCAATTGTCCTGCCGATATCCGACATGGCTCTTGCCTGTAAGCCCAAGCCCTTACTGGTTTTGTGCATCAGCTCCGACAAAGTTAATTCCACTGCGCTTGGCGCAGGCGCAAATAGAGGTCCCCACATTGGCCTAATTGCCATATCGCCCGGTGTTTTTGACATGGCCGCGTCCAGTCGCATTACCGCTGAGGCGCCATCGATATATGCGTGGTGAACCTTCCAGTAGACGGCGAAGCAATTATTCTCCAGACCTTCAATAACATAGGCGATCCAGCCTGGTCTGCTCCTATCCATCATGCTGGCGTGTAAATCCATAACGACGTCTATTAGCTGCCGATCGGTACCTGGTGGGGGCACAGCAATATGACGGATGTGATAATCCACTTCAAAGGCTTCGGCCTCTGCCCACTTGGGCATGCCAAAGCGGGGAAAAACAGGGTAGTAATTAAAAGGCGGTGCTACCTCGCAGGTACGGTATTCAGCCAGTACGCGCTGCACTGTTTCGGTGCTTGAGGCATTGCCAGGCTTGAAAATCTGTAGGATGCCAACATGCGTAGGGCTGTCTACAGATTCAATCAGATAGGCCATCAAATCCATCATTGGAATGTTTTTGACAATCCGTGGCATTGTGTTCCCTTTATTTCGGTAGGCCCTATTGAGGCTAGTGTGCTGTAATTTTTATGTAGTCGGCCAGTTTACACCGGTCGAATGATGGAAAAATAGCCCCGCAGCACAGGTTGTGGTTGAGATGGCGCTCAACCGATTGGCCGCAGGTTGGCCGGGTCAACAGTGGCTGTCTATCCTGTGCATTGATATGGGGTGCCCGATAGGCTTCCATTTCGGTGCCAGTAAGTGGTCGAATGAGTGGCGATGGAGGAATCTGCCAGCCTGTGCCAACGGTTTGTTGTGTCCAAAAAAGCGTCCAAATTACGGCCTGCCGCGTATACCATTACAAGCGTAACTGAGGCAAAAATTATGGAGACCGTGGAATTACAACCAAGACCGTTATATGGGATAGGTACGGTGTCGCGCTTGACCGGAATCAAAGCCGATACCCTGAGAGTTTGGGAGCGCCGCTACGACCTGGTAGCTAGCCACAAAACGTCCAGTGGGCGAAGGCAGTACACGCGCGCCGGACTTGAGCATCTGCAGCTTATTGCCGCATTGCTTGAGGGGGGAGCCCGAATCGGCGAAATAGCATCCGCTGAAAGGAAGACACTTGAAAGTCTGTTACGAGCCGGGGGCAGGCAAGGTAGCGAGTCGATACCTACTCCCAGGCCTCGCGTTGTCTTTGTTGGTGAGGCGCTGTGCCGGTGGCTCGCTGATCATCAGGGTGCTATATCGAACGTAGACGCGTTGCTGGCTGAAGAATCCGCATTGAAAGCCAGCTCCAATTTTCCCGACAACCTCGAGAGTACTGACACGCTCGTAGTCGGTGGTAAATGTCTTAATGGTCTGGAATCCACCGGTATCATCCGACTATGTGATCAATTGAAACCGCTTAAGGTGCTAGTGTGCTACGAATCGCTTACCGATTCTTCAGTGCGTGCGCTGCAAGATCACTCCCTTGTTATTCTAAACTACCCGCTTGACGCAGGAGAGTTGGCCTGTCACCTCAATATCGCCTTGGTAGAAAAGCATAGTGCCGCTGGTGCAACCAATATCGCAGACCTTGTCAATGTTCGACCCCATATCTATTCAGAATCGGAACTTCAGGGTGCACGCTTGATGAAGAGCGCACTGGACTGTGAATGCCCTCAACATTTGGCTGATCTGATCAGCGCGCTGAACCGCTTTGAGTCGCACTCGGTTGGGTGTTCCACCGAGAGTTGGGAAGATGCGGCAGTGCACGCATGTGTCTACACTTACACAGCACAGGCACGTTGGTTGATGGAGAAAGCACTAGACACCGTTATTGAAAATAGACGTGGGGAGCTTGTGGATTTGAAGTCCGCCAAAAGTGGCTAGAGCGGTATAGCGATAGAATAATTTAGGCGGCGGCTATCCAGCATGGCTAAGCTTGGCCGCAGACATGGCAGTCACTCGATCCCCGGGCCTAGTCACCACTGATCAAAATCGGAGCACACAGGCTCCCTTGGCCAACCATAGCCACGACATCCCTCTTGCCCCGTGCGGTTTCTATCGGCGAGCAAGGTGGGGCGCAGCAGGAATCACTGCAGAAAGTGTGCATTCCTTCAGTAGCTGTAAAACCGGCACACTGCGATCGTACACTGATAATCCGGTCATTGATTCATGCAAAGATTGACCTGAATCATCTGGTAAATTTTAGGAAAGACTATAGTAAAAGCTCGGGCGCTGTACTTGGCCACGGCGCGGGACATGATAGGGTGGGCGGGTTATGCAAATTTACGATAAAGCTCTGATCGCACTAGAGCTCTATGGCAGCGAAGAATATCTGATTGAAGCGGCAGTGAAGGTCGCATTAGAAAAGGCGGAAATTAGCTTTATACATGTATTTCAGACGCCCATATACCCGGCGGATTCTTATCTGGGTGGTATTCCGTTGCAAAGACGTGATGAAGAGATGGCAGAGGCTGACGTAAAACTTTCGGCCCTGGCAGCAAAATACCAACTGCCCAAGGAGGGTCATATCCTGGTAGTCGGAAGACCTGCAAGCGAAATACATCGTACGGCGATTGAAATGGGAGCCGACTTGATTGTAGTCGGCAGTCACGGTAGGCATGGTATTCAACTGCTATTGGGGTCAACGTCCAATGCCGTTTTACACGGCGCCAGCTGTGATGTACTGGCTGTCCGTATTCAAGAGCAAACGTCGAACTCAGTGTAGGAGAAACCGATGAGATTTCTACTATTGACTGGAATCGTTATCACTGCGGCAGTATAGAGCGGCTCCATGGTGGTATTACTCACTGCCGGGACTATTTTTTGCGTTCTGTGAATCTTTTGCGGTGCGGGCAAGTAAATGGCTATAAGGCTTTTTTAGTTTTATTCCCGTCACTCCAAGAAAGACCGTCCACTGTTTCACCAAAGTGCTTGGATATCGCCCGTAGCACTACAATATTTTCTTCTTTGTTGAGTTGAAAGTCCGGGTCGACTGCAGTGCGCGCAATCACTACCCCATGCTTTTCATCAACCCAGATATTCTGTCCCCAGATGCCGGATGCAAAATATTCCCCGTCATAGTCTTTCGGTACCCACCATTGGTATTGATAGCCACGAATGTCTCTAACCTGTTCAGGCTGCAGGTGAGGGGAGTCGGGAATGGTTGCTGCGGAAATCCATTCCTGCGATAGGAGTTGCTGGCCCTGCCAGCTGCCACCCAGTCGATAGAGTTCGCCCAGTCTCGCAAAATCCCGCAAGGTCGCATTCAGGCAACAAAAGGTAACGGCTGCCCCCACGCCGCTACCGTCGAGTAACCAGTTGGCATCGGCCTCCATACCCATGGGCTGCCATAATCGTTCTTCAATAATATTTACAAACGGCTGTTGAAAAGCTTTTTCTACCAGCCAGCCCAGAATTTGCGTATCACTGGAGCGATACTCCCAACGCGTGCCTGGCTTTTCTTCCCGTTTGTAATTGCCGATTAACGCATTAATAGGCACGCCGAAAATCCACGTGGCATTGGTGACCCATTGAATGTCGGAAAATGCTATAGCCGTGTTGCCACCTGGCTTACCGTAAGACTCGTCAAAATCAATCCCTGAAGACATCTGCAAAACGTCTTTAATACGGGTCTCGCCGTAAGCTCTGCCTTTGAGTTCGGGTATGTATTGTTCAATGCGGTCATCAATGCTGCCAATTTTGCCGTCGTCCAAGGCCATACCCACCAGGGTAGCGACGAAGCTCTTCGCTACCGACCAGCTGGTGTGTAAACTCTTCTCGGTTTCGCCAAAACGGTATTGCTCGTTGACGATCACGCCGTCCTTAATAACTAAAAGTCCGGTAGTAACCGTGCGCTCGAGATAGCTATCGAGGTTAAGTTCTTGCCCTCTGAAGCTATAGTTGAGTTCCAGTGGCTTTGAATCATTGGGCCATTGATGGCTTGCTTTGCCTTTACGAATAAGTTGTGACGGGTAAATTCTATCCATATTACGGAAGTGATCGATCCGCTCTCCGGGCAGGAATGTCTTGTTCATCCCGGCGGGACTGAACTTAGCCCACGGTTGATAGTAGGTCAGGAAGACTGCAGCTGTTAGTGCCACCAAGAGTACTGCGCTGTATTTAATCCAGCTTGTCATTATTTCCTCAAAACCCAGCGTGGTGGGGGTTAATGGGCGGGTCTGGTGTGTACTTTAGTGGCTGCGTGTCAATCTACAATAGGTTAACGTCACCGGCATGGTGAACAGCTGGGGCATGCTCTGAAAACCACACGGCCGAGATCAACCGCTTGCAGCGATGAACCAGCGATCTCTTTTAATCTCTTGAAATAGAATTAGTCAGGGTCTGTCGAAAAATCGGCTTTTCGTTTTTCCATGAAGGCTTTTAAGCCTTCCATCTGATGTTTGCCACTCGCGACTCTGTGCACCTGTTTCCTTTCTGTTGCCAAAGCTTCCTTTTCAGGAGTGGTTGCGGCGCCGATCACACATTGTAGTACAGCCGACACCGACCATGGCGGTTTGGCGGCGAGTTCCTGGGCCAGGTCGACTGCTTTCTGTTGCAGTACATCGTTAGGCCAGACTTCCTGGACCAGTCCGATTTCCAGGGCCTTGGGCCCCGATATCTTTTTAGCGCGCAAAATAATATTCAAGGCCTGAGCGCGTCCCACGCAGTGGGTCAATCGAACCGTACCACCCCAAGATGGCATCACGCCTATATCAAGCTCTGGCAAGCCGATCTGGCAGCCCTCCTGGGCTGCCAGGCGAAAGTGGCAAGCCAGCGGCAACTCCAGCCCCCCGCCCAGGCAGTATCCGCAAAGCACAGCGATAACAGGCTTATGCAATTGCTCTATCATCTGCAGAACCCGCAAGCGCTGATCAAGTAGACCATCCATCGAGCCCTTTTGCTCGATTCCGGTGTCGAGTTGCTTCAAATTCATGCCTACTGAGAAATTCTTATTTCCGGCGCCGCGTATCACTATGGCGCGGACGCTGTTGTCTTGGGCAAGCTCAGGAAGTACGACTTCTAATGTATCGATGAACTCCAGAGTCATCCTGTTCATAGGAGCGTCGTTGTTGACAATGATGGCCACGGGGCCATGACGCTCCAGAATCAAAGCGGGTTTTGTATCTGCCAATGCAGGCTTCGTATCGGTCACAGTAGGCGCTTTCCATGGTTAGATGCTATTTTATGAGACACGGTAACAGAAGGAATACGAAGATGGATCAGACTCTACAAGCTTTTTCAGATTACGCGTTGGCTTTTGAAGAAACTTATATCGACGACAATTGGGAGCGGCTGAGACAGTACTTCTCCGATGATGCAAGCTATGAGGTTAGAGGCGGGCCAATGGCCTGTGAAATACAGGGTGTGGACGCGATTCTGGCTGGCCTTAAGAAGTCTATTGATGGCTTGGATCGTCAGTGCGACGACCGCAAGCTGGAACTGAGAGGAACGCCGGTGAGGCAAGCCGGCGATCTTGATGGTTCATACATTTAGGCAGTTGTGAAAAAACGCGGTGCCGCGCTATAGCGGGACTTCCATAGCCACTCGAAACCCCAGGTCGGGAGTGTGAGCAGAGCGTAGGGCGGAGGCGCGTACGCTGGCGCGTATGGACCAGCCATCGGAATTTTTCGAGCCGCCGCGCAGTTCCCTCAAATCGCAATTGCCGAACAAGGTGGGCATACCGTTATCGGGTGGCGCCACATTGGAGTCGATACAATCTTTAGTCCACTCCCAGACATTGCCGTGCATGTCGTGCAGGCCCCAGGGGTTGGCAGCGAAAGATCCAACCGGCGCTATTCTGCCGGTGAAGTTAGAATTACAGTCCACGCAGTTGGCATTGTTTTCACCGACATCGCTGCCCCAGCTGTACGCAGTAGTGGTTCCTGCACGCGCTGCGTATTCCCACTCTGAGGAACTGGGTAGTCGATAGTGGTGACCAGACTCTCTGCTGAGCCAGTTTGTGTAGGCTTCGGCCTCGTCAAAGCTCAGGCCGGCGATCGGTTGGTCTTCATCACCCTCGGAGATTTTTTTTTGGATGCCCGAAAGGCTGGATTCTAAAAATTGTCGATACTGGGTATTGGTGATTTCCGTCGTACTGAAGGCAAGAGTGTAGCCAATGGTGACCCGGCCGAGATCTTTTTGCTCCGATCTGCCACCTCCAAGCACAAAATTTCCTTGGGGAATTACCACCATGGTCGGGCCTTTGCCACCGGATCGAAGAGAGTCACTGAACTGCTTGCCAGTGTCGAATTCTGCAGCGGCGACGATCAGCGGGACGAGAGCAAATAAAAGTACAATAGACAACTGCAGTGGAAAAGTGCGCATAACGTTCTCCTTGGGCCGCGTTTATGGGGCTATAACGTTAAGATAGACCAAATTCAGGATATTGCATCCTCCTGGAGGTGCATCTGTACGTCGATTGTCGTCGTCGGTAATGCCCCCAGCACATTCAGTCGCGCGGGGCCGAGAAAGTCAGATATCGTCCGGGTGAACTGTTATTGTAGTCGGCGGTCTATCTTGGCGATCAATTGGTCATAAAAATTTAACAACGGGAGGCTTTTCACGCTCATGAGTATAAAAAAATTATTGGTGTTGGCAATTGTGCTGTTGTTCGTTGCGGCATTTTTTGCGCTGGATCTGGGGCAGTATTTCAGTTTGGAATATCTAAAGGCCAATCAGGCCAGGTTCGACGAATTCTATGCTGAGAATCCCGCCCTGACGGTATTGGTGTTCTTCCTGGTGTATGTCGGTGTTACTGGGCTCTCGCTGCCAGGGGCCGCCATTATGACTATGGCCGCAGGCGCGCTGTTTGGCCTGGTGACGGGTCTGTTAATAGTGTCTTTTGCCAGTAGCATAGGCGCGACCCTGGCCTTCTTGTTCTCTCGGTTTTTGTTGCGAGATTCCATTCAGGATCGTTTTTCAAAGCAGCTGACGGCCATCAACGAGGGCATTGACCGGGATGGCGCGTTCTACCTGTTTACGCTTCGCCTGGTGCCGGTATTTCCGTTTTTTGTAATCAACCTGGTCATGGGACTGACCCCCATCAAAACCGCGACGTTTTACTGGGTGAGTCAGGTAGGGATGCTGGCAGGAACAGTCGTCTTTGTGAATGCCGGGACCCAGTTAGGTCAGCTGGAGAGCCTGTCCGGAATTTTATCGCCAGGAATTATTGCCTCCTTTATCTTGCTGGGAGTGTTCCCCTTAATCGCCAAAGCCATAATCGGTAAACTGGCTGCGCGCAAGGTGTATAAGAACTTTTCGCGCCCCAAATCTTTCGACACCAATATGGTGGTGATAGGGGCAGGGGCAGGTGGCTTGGTCAGCTCTTATATAGCCGCGGCTGTTAAGGCCCGGGTAACCCTCATCGAAAAACATCAAATGGGCGGTGATTGCCTCAATACCGGTTGCGTACCCTCCAAGGCGTTGATCCGCTCTGCCAAATTCATGTCGCACATTAGCCGTGCAGAAGAATTTGGAATTTCAGACGCGTCAGCCCGCGTTGACTTTGCCAAAGTGATGGCTAGAGTAAAAGAGGTGATCGCCAAAATCGAACCCCATGATTCAGTGGAGCGCTATAATGGTCTGGGTGTGGATGTAGAAATCGGTGAGGCGAAAATACTCTCCCCCTTCAGCGTAGAGGTGAACGGCCGTACTATTAATACGCGCAGTATTGTTATCGCCAGTGGTGGGCGTCCGTTTATTCCCCCTATTCCGGGTCTCGAGGACAGCGGTTATCTGACGTCTGACACGATATGGGACATGCCCGCTCTGCCCCCCCGTCTTGTAGTGCTTGGAGGCGGTCCTATCGGTTGCGAATTGACCCAGAGCTTTGCGCGACTTGGCAGCGAGGTTGTGCAGGTTGAAATGTTGCCGCGCATTATGATCAAGGAAGATGAAGAGATCTCCGAGATGGTCAAGCAACGCATGATCAGTGAGGGCGTCGATGTACGCACCAGCACCACAGCGGTAGAGGTCGTGCGTGAAGGTGAGGACAAGTTCCTGATCTGTGAGAGTGGCGGAGAGCGCTCCCGTATTCCTTTCGATGAGATACTGGTCGCCGTTGGCCGCAAAGCCAACACCACGGGCTTTGGCTTGGAGGAATTGGGCATTCCATTGAACCCCAATGGCACCGTGACGGTTAATGAATATTTGCAAACGCTATACCCCAATATTTATGCGGTAGGGGATGTCGCCGGCCCCTATCAATTTACCCACGTCGCGGCTCACCAAGCATGGTTCGCAGCGGTCAATTCGCTGTTTGGAGCGTTTAAAAAATTCAAGGCCGATTATTCAGTGATCCCCTGGGCAACGTTTGTGGAGCCTGAGGTTGCTCGTGTAGGGCTTAATGAGCAAGACGCTAAAGAGGCGGGTGTTGACTATGAGCTCACCCGCTACGGCATTGATGACCTGGACAGAGCTATTGCCGACAGTGAGGCAGAGGGCTTTGTTAAAGTCCTCACCGTACCGGGCAAGGACAAGATTCTGGGCGTGACTATCGTCGGCGAGCACGCTGGCGATCTTATCGCTGAATATGTTCTGGCTATGCGGCATGGCCTGGGGCTGAACAAGATACTGGGTACCATACACATTTACCCCACGCTGGCGGAATCCAATAAGTATGCAGCCGGAGAGTGGAAGCGGGCACATGCGCCGGAAAAGTTATTGCTATGGGTAGAGAAGTTTCATACCTGGTTACGCGGCTAGAACAGCATGTGGCCAGGACTGGCTTCACAATGGAAATTGACTACGAATCTGGCAAGGTACTGACCAGGTTCGGCGCAGAGCATCCGACGCGGGTACGGTCCATTCTATGCGAATGTCTATACTTCATTGGTGACGTGCCAAACCAACGATAAAATGCGCGTGTAAGGCAGGCCGAATCGGCATAACCTAAACGCTCCGCTACCTCTCTAATTGTCACAGAATTTGACACTAATAACCTGATTGCGAGCGACTTCCGCACATCGTCAGTTAATGATTTGAAGGACGTATTTTCCAGAGCCAGGCGACGGTACAAAGTGGTCTCGGAGATTCCAAGTGTGCCGGCTATCGATTTCGCAGCGATTCCATGCTGCAAGCCTAGCGACATGATTATTGACCTCACCTGATCGGAAAATAATTCGACGCCGGCATCTTCAACTGCAGTTTTCTCAAGCTGGTGCTCTAGTATATTGGCAAGATGTTGGTCGCCAAGTGAGGAGCATATACTCAGGTCATCGCTGCGGAAATGTAGTCGATTAGACGACTGTCCGAAAATCACCGGGGCATTAAAAACACGCTCATAGGGTCGGTTGTCATTACCTATACGGTCATGTTCGAACTCGACCAGCACAAGGCTGCTTGAATTTCCGGAAAGCAGTTGTATCAGTCGCCAGCAATGTCCGAGCGAGCACTCATTGTCTTGACGGCGATGAAGAATACGATTGTCATCCATCTTATATTCCAGAGACGCAAACTTACCGTCCCGTTTCAAAATGATTTTAGAGTTATCCTGAATCTCGCTGAAGTAGTGACTAAAACCCCGTAACGCAATTTCCAGGCTCCTCGAACCTAGAAACAGGTACCCAACTGCCCCTAGTCTCTCCGGGCCTCCGCATTGGGAAACCTCCAGTCCCAGATGGGGACGATTCAATTCAACGGCGAGCCACTCGATATACTCACAGTATCGTCGAAGAGATACGCGTTCGATGTTTTCACCCCGGACCCGCAATTCGAATTGGCGCAAACCTTGGCTGACAACTTCCGGGGCTGTGTCAATTGCATCACAAAATCCGAGAACGTATTGTCGCGAAATTGTCGATTCGGGTCGCGAGCTTGGGAGCGGTGCACTGCGCATGGATGTTCCTGTTCCGGCAAAACTATTTTGGTAGTAATAGTTAAATTTCTACATTAATCGATCATATAATGGAAGATATTATCAATTATTTGAATGTTATTATTAATTAACAAACCGCGCATTCAACTATATTGGCGCTACACTCTTGCAGTGACACTAAAAATAACAGGCGCCCAGCCCAACCGCTGAGTTGAGCTGGCGTTGCGAAGACGTCGCACGATAATCATTTTGGGGTTTCAATGTACAAAACTATACCGGTCATACTCTTACTTTGCTTCTCGGTCGCTGCGTGTGATCGAACATCGCAACCCACGAATCTCCTAGTGGAGGATGAGCGGACTTTATCGTCTGAAACCGGCCTCAGCGCTGTAAATGAAGAGAGAATTGTAAATGCGGATTCAGAGGCTCATAACTGGCTCACCCATGGGCGGGATTACAGTGAGCAAAGGTATTCTCCACTCGATCGTATCAACAAACAGAATGTCGGCACACTGGGGCTGGCATGGGAGGCGGATGTTGGATCTACAAGGGGTTTGGAGTCAACGCCTTTGGTCATTGACGGTAAGATGTATGTCACCAGTACCTGGTCGCGGGTAATAGCCTTGGACGCGAAGTCAGGCGCGATTCTGTGGCGATACGATCCTGAAGTCCCAAAAGCCTGGGCCAAAAAGTTGTGCTGCGATATCGTCAATCGAGGCCTTGCGGCATGGGGGAAAAACCTGTTTCTTGGTACACTTGACGGCCGACTCGTTTCGCTAGATCGTGAAACTGGGAAGCTTGTCTGGGAAGTCGATACCCTAACCGATCGAACAAAGTCGTATTCAATTACTGGCGCTCCCAGGGTTGTTAAAGACAAGGTAATTATCGGCAACGGCGGAGCTGAATACGGTGTGCGTGGATACGTCAGCGCATATGACGCCGATACCGGGGATCTGGCTTGGCGATTTTTCACGGTTCCCGGCGATCCCCAAAACCCATTTGAAAATCCAGCGCTGGAAATGGCGTCTAAAACCTGGCTTGGCGTCGAGGAATGGGCCGGACTGGGCGGGACAGCGTGGGATTCCATGGCGTACGATCCCGAACTTGATCTGCTCTATGTTGGCACGGGAAACGGCTCACCCTGGTCGCGTGGTGCTCGCAGCCCCGGTGGCGGAGATAATCTGTTCCTCTCCTCAATCCTTGCCTTGAATCCTGATACCGGCAGCCTGCAGTGGTACTACCAAACAACACCCGGTGATAACTGGGATTACACGGCTACACAACATATGATTCTGGCTGATCTGGATATCGATGGTGATCAACGTAAGGTGTTAATGCAAGCACCCAAAAATGGATTTTTCTACGTGCTTGACCGGATTACCGGTGAACTGATCTCCGCAGAGAAATACGTTTACGTTAACTGGGCGAGTCACATAGACAAAGTGACAGGGCGCCCGGTTGAAACCGGCATCGGCACCTACAACACAGAAAAAGACGCCTATGTTTTCCCTTCAGCGGCCGGCGCCCACAACTGGCATCCCATGTCTTATAGCCCTTCTACCGGGTTGGTTTATATTCCGACGCGTGATATTGGCTGGGTGTATACAGCAGAAGATGACAAGTGGTTCACCTATGGCGTCGACGATCCGCAAGAACTGTTGGGTGAGCAACAGCCCCCCAAAACGAGGGGGAGCCTGAAGGCCTGGGACCCAGTGAATCAACAGCTGGCTTGGGAACACGAGACCCCGTTGATATGGAACGGCGGTGTTTTGTCGACAGCAGGTGGTTTGGTGTTTCATGGCACAGGTGAGGGACACTTTCTGGTGTTAGATGCCGAAACGGGTAAGGCACTGAAGAAGATAGAAACCGGAACTGGGATGATCGCACCGCCAATCACTTATTCAGTCGGCAATATACAATATGTGGCTGTCTTGGCAGGATGGGGCGGGCCGGCATTCAATACAATGCAGGGCACCGAAGCGGCAATAGAATTTTCGAATGCTGGCAGACTATTGGTTTTTAAACTCCACGGTGAATCGGTAGCGCTGCCTGATCCTCAGATACCGCTATCGGACTTTTTTGCGCCCGCGGACCTGCACGCAGCCCCGGAAACCATAGAGCAGGGTCGAATGCTCTATGTACCAAACTGCGGATCTTGTCACGGCGTCTACGGCAGCACACCCCTTTTACCCGACCTGCGACGGCTGACGGCCGAGAAGCACACTATTTTCGATACGATCGTACGCGGAGGAATTCTTGAGCATAACGGCATGGCAAGTTTTGCACAGGAGCTAGGTAAAAACGAGGTTGACGCGATTCAGGCTTACATTGCTCAGATGGCACGGGATGCCATCCGAGCGAGATCAGCGCAGAACTCAAATGAGGAGCCTGATCACTAACGCAGTCGCGCTGCGCATTACAAAAAAATATAAAAAAAGTAGAGATTATGAAAAATAGTCCACTGAATTCCTGCCAATTCATGGATTCCAGAAGACCGTCTTAACGGGGTAGAAAGTGGCATTATTACAGTTCTGACAGCATGAAATTGAACTTCTCCAGTGCTATTGTTTAGGTGTTGGTATCAAAAATATAATACAAGGGATACAAGAATGTCTAAATCACCACAATTTAGTATCGCAAAAACACCGCTTGCATTAGCCTGTGCAGCGACTTTGCTTAGCGGCTATGTGTCAGCACAGGAATCCAGTATTGCGCTCGAAGAGGTGATCGTTACCGCCTCTAAGCGTAGCGAGTCCATTCAGGATGTGCCGATGTCTATTACCGCTATGACTGGAGATAGTCTGGAGCGCATCGGCGCGACAACGCTGTTGGATTTTGCTGTCAAGGTTCCGAACCTGGGTATGGCCTATGAGGCGGACGGACGTTTCGATTCCAGTTCACCTTCGATTCGTGGCGTTTTTGGAATGGGCACTACAGGCTTTTACATCGACGATACCCAGGTGACCTCGAGTATTTTACCCCGGGTTATGGACGTTGAACGGGTTGAGGTGCTGCGTGGGCCCCAGGGTTCGCTTTATGGTGCGCGGTCTATGGGCGGTACCATTCGTATGATCACCAAGCAGCCCAACTTGTCTGAGATGGAGGGCGCTGCCCACATATCGGGGTCCTCGGTTGAAGATGGCGGAGAGAACGGCGTGATCGACGGATCTATCAATATCCCGGTTATCGAAGATGTGTTTGCGGTTCGGCTTTCGGGTTATTACGGCAAAAATTCGGGCATTTATGATCGCGTCTATCAGGAGAGCTGGGTTGAGGCCGGTTCCGGTGACGTCCGCCAGACCACAAGTGCCCCGTTCAGCAAGAATGAGGACGTTGATGATGAAGACTACTTTGGTGGGCAGATAGCCGCCCTGTGGCAGATTACCGACAATCTTAGTTTTACCCCCAAGTATCTGTTTCAGCAAGTAGACGCTGACGGCATGCCATTTGCGGACATTGATCCGGATAACACAACGGAAATACGCTTCTTTGACACCGAAGAAAGTGGGACCGATGAGTGGTACATAGCAAGCGGTGTTTTCAACTGGGAACTCGAAGCTGGAACCATTGTTTCATCCACCAGCTGGTACGAAAGAGAGACCGACGAAAGTGAAGAGGAGGCGACTTTTCTGCACCATCTGTTCAATAACGTGATCGGTATACCCATCGACCCCCTGGAATCGCCACTCTCTACGGTCGAGAAGTACGAAACACTTGCACACGAAACACGCTTTACCAGCAATTTCGATGGCGATTGGCAGCTAACCGCTGGAGTGTTTTATCAAGACAATGAACTCGACCACGAATACCCCCGGGCACTGCAGCCCGGCTTGCACCAGGCGCTCGATGATTTCACCGGTATGCCCGGTTTTGGGCAAGACGCGTTCGGTCTTACCGATGACGACCTGATCTTTGTCACCAAGACCCTTACAGACACTAAGGAGTTTGCTGTATTCGGAGAGATCACATATGCCTTTAATGAGGACTGGTCCCTCACAGCGGGAGGCCGATATTACGACACCGAAGTAAAAGCGACGAATACCGCAGATGGCTTTGCCAACAGCGGTTTTAGCAGTTTCGATAATAAGCAGGACGAGTCCGGTTTCAACCCAAAAGTGACAGTGGACTGGGTGGTTAACGATGAGGTTAATACGTATGCCACAGCTTCAAAAGGTTTTCGAGTTGGTGGTATTAACGGCAATCTTCCTCTTGGACTGTGTGGTGAGGAACTCGATCAGAAAAATATTAATCCGGACGAGGCTCAAACCTTCGACTCAGATGAGCTGTGGAGTTATGAATTGGGCTTTAAGTCCACCCTCGCCGATAACAGGGTGACGTTGAATGGAGCGATCTTTTTCATCGATTGGACCGATGTTCAGCAGCAAAATCGTCTCGCTTGTGGTTTCCAGTTCGTAGCGAATGCCGGTGAAGCGGAGAGCAAGGGCGCAGAATTGGAGATTAGCGCCGCAATCACCAGCGGGCTGACCGGGACTCTGGGAGTCGGTTATACCGACGCCACAATCACTGATACTGGAGATGTACCCGGGGTTGAAAAGGGCGATACCATTCTGGGTGTCCCCGACTGGACCGCTAATGGCAGCTTGGAGTATGTCTTCCCAATTAGTGGAAGCTGGGAGGGACTTGCTCGGGCAGACGCTAATTATTATGGCGAAAGTACGACAGCTCCGAGCGGGGAAGTCAGGGTTCGTGATGACTGGACCGTACTCAACCTGCGGGCCGGAGTGTTAAACGAGGCTTGGGAGATTATTCTGTTCGCAGATAATGTTACCGATGAGCGCGCCAACCTGTCAGATAACCGTTCTATCGCAGCGGCAGTTCCGGGCCGGCCTCGGATCATCACCAACCGTCCCCGCACCATCGGTCTGGAAGCGCGCCTGCGTTTCTAAGCGGATGTAAGTATTGGGCGTAAGCCCAAGCAAGAGAAGGGCGATGGGAAACCATCGCCCTTTTTTATGGTTCTTCTGATATTAAGCGGGGTATCGGCGCATTTTTCAAAGGCTTGACCCAGGTGAGCCCCTACCATCGCGGTACGCCGAATAGAAAGGGTGATACCAGAGAGGCTGTATTGAAATGTTTTACCGAAACTTACGATTGTGCAGGATTGCAACAGCCGAGGACGTGAACGGGAGAGTGTTTCTCACCAAGCGAATATCGTGGAGCGACTGAGAAATACTTTCCCGTTCGCGGCCGGTTCGAATGCATGAAACTCGAAAGGGGAAAAAGTGCTTGTCGCATTCTGCTACCCGGCTCCAAGGTAGTGCGCGATGAACCATTTTTATTGCGGGTGCTTGTTAGCCTACGCTAGTGCGCATCGCCCAGCATGATGTCTTTGGTATCCGGGCGGGCGTAGGGCTCGAGCATAAATTTATCGACAGTGCTATTGAATAATGTCGGTGTCAGTTCCGGGGTGAAATGGGTGTCACCGGGGAAAATGGCCAGATGGGCCTTGGGGAGGTGCTGGAACATCAGCACGCTATGCTCAGCCCTGATAACATCTTTGTCGCCAGCCATAATCAGTACGGGTATTTCAATGCTTGCCAGCTCTGCTAGTGACATATCGGGCTGTTCGCGCAACAAACGCAGGTGTTCTGCCTGTACTTTCCAGTTCTGGCTGGTATCGCTATCGGCAATCATCGCGTCGACTTGGGCGGATGCCTCGATCACAAAAGCTACGGCCCACGGCTCAACTGCGCTTTCGTCCGGCTGTAGGTTGGCGCCCATCGTCGCCAGCTTGGCCACCACTTTCGGGTGATCAACGGCCATGCGCAGCCCGATATTGCCGCCATCACTCCAGCCAACAATGTTAGCGGGACCCATCCTCAGATGTTGTATCAATGCGGCCCAGTCATCAGCCATTTGTAGATAGGTGAGATCACCTTCTCCGAGCCCCGACTTGCCGTGCGCGCGGCTGTCTGCCACTAATACTTTGTAGCTTTTCGCAAAGTGCTCAATCTGGTTATGCATGGCAGCAATATCCTGGCCGCTGCCGTGAATCAGCACCATAGGCTCACCTGCACCATAGACCTCATAATACATTTTGATGCCGTTGGTCTCAAAATAGTCACCGGCATCCAGGTTGTTACCGTAGGCTTTAGCATCTGAATTCGCATGCGCCAGGGGGGACAGCAAGCACGCCAGAAGTAGGGTGCTCCAAAGGCTGCGACGGCGTTTCTGTATATTCTTCATTAGCTTGGACCTCGATCGTTGAAAGAGTATGAAAAAAGTGCTGAAACAGTGTGCATCTGCCTAAGTAGAGAATCAAGGGAGCCAACGTTAGAGATAAGGTTTGAATCGCGCAGCACTGCATGTTGGACCTAAAAAAAGTGATACAAATATTTAAATATTAACTAAAAATATGTAATATAATTAATGTATACACAAAATAATAAGCAGAGCTGGTTATGGTCATTTTCAGAACGTGTCGTTTTTTGCCGCTTGCCGTCACATTGACTCGTCACTTCTTCATGACTCCCGCTCTAGCTATCACCCTTCTTTCGAGTAACGCTGCCATGGCCAATGATGTTGAAAATTTCTACCAGTCGATCGAGCACAATCAGCGCTATAACGTCTTCATTACGGTGAATCCCGATTTAGCTGCTCCAGCCTCTGACCAAGGGTCGCTCGCGGGAATGTATATTGCAGTTAAAGACAATATTCATGTGGCGGGTATGCCCAATACCGCGGGTACCCTGCGACTCAAAGATTTTGTGCCTACAGAAGACGCAGCCGTGATTGCCCGTTTAAAGGCAGCCGGCGCGCAAATTATTGGCAAAAATAATATGCATGAACTGGCCTACGGTATTACCAGCAATAACGCGGCCTATGGCGCAGTGCACAACGGGGTCAATTTTGAATATATGGCAGGTGGCAGCAGTGGCGGTACCGCAGCAGCAGTAGCACTGGGGATGGCTTCAGCCGGGCTGGGAACCGATACCGGAGGATCTTCACGTATTCCAGCTGCGCTCAACGGTCTGGTTGGTTTCCGTCCCACCACCGGGCGTTATCCCAATTCCGGTATGACGATGATTTCAAATACCCGCGATACCGCCGGCCCTATAACGCATACTGTTGCCGATGCGGCGCTCATGGATCGTGTCTTGAGTGCAGACTCGACCATCGATCCTGCAGTAGATCTGTCCACGGTGCGCCTTGGGGTGCCTAGGGGTTATTTTTACGAGAACCTCGACCCTGATGTATCGAGTGTTACAGAACAGGTCATCAAACGTCTCGCTAACGCGGGAGTGGAACTGGTTGAAGCGGATATAGAGGGTATAGGTGATCTGAACGAGAAGGTCGGTTTTCCGCTGGTTCTTTTCGAAACCTCACAGTTGCTGCCGGCTTATCTGAAGAAATATCAGCCTGGGGCCACGGTTGAGCAACTGATCGCACAAATAGCGAGCCCCGATGTAAAACAGGTGGTAAGCGATGCCATGGCCGGCGCTATCCCGGAGGCGGTCTATCTGGACGCCAGGGATGTACAACGACCGCTGTTACAGCAGGCCTATGCAGATTATTTTCATAGGCAGGCAGTAGATGCCATTATTCTTCCAACCACCCCACTGCCGGCAGTGCCTCTTGCGGCCGACATGTCTACCGTCGAATTGAACGGTGTCCAGGTGCCCGCTTTTCCAACCTATATTCGCAATACCGATCCGTCGAGCAACGCCGGAATTCCGGGAATCAGTATCCCTGCGGGGGTGTCGGGCAAGGGTTTACCCATTGGCATAGAGCTGGATGGACCGGCGGGCAGTGATCGCAAATTATTGGCAATCGCGGCTGCTGTAGAAGCACTGCTGATGCAGGAGCAGTAGAGCAAGCGAGGCTAGCTCACGTAATTTACGGATGGCCTAGGCTCCGGGTCCATGCCATTCAGCTTTGCTGGCGTCTGACTGGGTTCAATTCAATCAGATTTATGGTAGCGTCCGTGTCTTTTAACCTATAATTTCTCGGGAACCTGTTTAATGAAACCTTTCTCTTCGATAATTCTATGGGCGTCCGCGCTGATCTCCGGTCTGGTGTTATCAGGTTGTGCCCAAAACACGCATATAACCCATTCCTATATCGACCCGGTGATAAAGAAAATGGACCTCCATGGGGTAATGATAGTGGGGGTGGCGCAAAAACAGTCAGCCCGGGTGCGATTTGAAGATGAACTTGTTAACGCGCTGAAACATCATGGTGTGGAAGCTGTAGCCAGTCATACCTTGCTGGCCAAGCATAAAGCGGATGCTGAGGAAGTGCTTGCCGCTGCGACTAAAGCCGGGCTAGATACTGTTATGGTTACCCGATATTTGGGAGAAATGTCAGAGGAAATTTATCACCCCGGCACCATCTATTATGGAGTTACGCCAGCCATCGGTTCCTCCTACTACGGTGGCTTCGGTGGGTATTACTACCATGCCTATGAAGTGGCCTACCAGCAACCGGTGTGGACCACCAATGTGACCCATACGCTGGTTTCTGATCTGTATGTTGTAAAGAGCAAGGGTCATCTGTGGCAAGCGGTCTCTGAAACCATGCAAGCGGGTTCAGTAAAAGGTGTTCGTGACGACGCCATTAAGGGGCTGATCGGTGATTTGAAAGACAAGGGGCTGGTGCAGTAGTTTTTTCCAGATTATTTTTCAGGCGTATTTTTTGAGCGAATGAGTGTCAACCTATGATCAAGTCGCTGATCCTTCTGGTTATCTTTTTGTATTTGTTCCGATTCTGGTTGTTGAATAAAAAATTACCGGCAGCTGCCACCTCTGAATTTGATGGGGCACTCTTTATGGCGGGTGAAACAGTCATTGCGGTGCGCGAAGCTGCCGCAGATAATTTGCATTCGATCCTCTGCTTTCCGGGATTTTTGGAGGATATGCGCTATTTTCAGGCGCTGTATCACAATACTGAGGCGCAGCTCATACTGATCAACAATGCCGGTTCCCACTCGCCGTTTACGTTGCGCGATGTTCAGATGCTAGACTGGCAAGTGAACCCTTATGACCCGGGCTCTATAGAGTACGACGGATTTTATCTGGCGCAAGCGGTTCAGCACATCGCCACCGGACAATACATTACCTTGCATGGGCATTCCCGCGGCGGCGCAGTAGTGTTGGAAGCGGGCAGACAGTATCCTGAGGTGATGTCACCCTCGAGTAAGTGGGTGCGGGCTATATTGGAGGCAGCGGTGCTGCCCGGCGGAAAAGTCGCGGGAAATCTCAACGGTCCGATAACCCACAAAATTGCGTTGTTTTTTATTCCCATGGTCTGTTACTTGTCACGATGGGCCAGTACTGGCTTACTTCTTAAACTTCCGGTGATGCGCCCCACCAATGCTCTTAAAATGCAGTTGTATAAGGCGATGTTCTGGACACTGAAAAGCTATCAGACCTGCGTTACGAGCGCCTACAGTATCGGGCAATGGCCGCGGCAACATGCCGCAAGTTTGTATCAAAATTATGCGTCAATTGTGGTGCTGGTGGGTGAGCGAGACGATGTGCTGGACAAGACATCGATGCTTGAAAGCGCGGAGCAGGGTAAGCGCCTTAATTCCGGGGTACGAATAGTCCAGACCCAAAATACCAATCACATGATCAGTCTGGAACAACCTGAGACAGTACGCCGGCGCGTTTTCGAAGCAGAATTCTCGGGATGACACCACCCCTTGCGCAACGATTCGTCTACGCCAGGGCGGTGCGCGGTTTTCTTGACCTGGCAGCGGCACTGGGTGCCGACCGGGAGCATATTGCCGCTGCCGCAGGTATTGAAATGAGTCAGCTCAGCGGTATGGACGCCAATATTCCGGTGGTCAATTATTATCGCTTGCAGCGCGAACTTCTAGCGCAAACGGGAAATTCAGACTTTGGTATTCTCAGTGGTCGAGTTTCATATATGGAGAGCGCACACCTGCTACTCTATCTCGCCTCGGTCAGCCAGACCTTGCGTGAGTGGATGAATATGTTGCCCGCCATTGACGCTATTCTGGGTGACGTGGGTAGTATCAAGGTCAGGCGTGATCGCGATCGCTACATTCTCGACTGGTGTCCACTTGAGGCCCCGGACAGTATGCGATGCGCGATCAGCGACGCGGTTCTATCCACCACCGCGCTGCAAATGGATGGGTATTGTCTGCTGCCGGTTCAACCGGTACGGGTCGACTTCACTTATCCTCAGCCAGACGATGTCACCGTATTGCGCGAAACCTTTAGAGCGCCGTTGTATTTTAATCAGATCTCTAGTGCCTTGCATTATGACCGCAGTACACTGGATTATCCGCAGGTGCATGTTGCTACCCGTATATACGATGCCGTCGCGAGTGAGTTCTCCAGTGAGTATAGTGACGAGGCCTCAGCTCTGGATCCCTTTTTTCTGAATCTGCACGCAGCCATTCGGCGTCAGCTGCCTCGGGGCGAATGTTCGATAGATATGGTGGCCAGCGATATGAACGTTTCGCGGCGCACCTTGCAGCGTAGACTAAGTGAAAGGAATACCCATTTTCAACAAGCGCTCCAACAGGTCAAAGGGCCTCTCGCCAGAAAATACCTGGATGACAAGAGTCTGACAGTGATTGAGATCTCGTTTCTACTGGGCTACGCGGATCCCTCTTCATTTTCCGCCGCGTTTAAAGCGTGGAGCGGCAATTCACCTACTGAGTACCGACAGCGATAGTGAGTTGAAGGCAACCGCTGCTGGCAGTAAATCAATGACTGCGTGGTAAGCTGCGATTATATTTAATCATCAACTTGCGTAGATCATCGTGGTCGATAGCGGTCAGGATATACCCTGGCGGTTTTATCACTGGTACCGACTTTGCAGCGACCATCGCGTTGATGACTGACTCCTCCACAGCTTGTACAGCCGCCTCATAAATGATGTCGCAGTGTGCGTCGTTTATACACTCGAGGTTGAAGCTGCGCGGCTGCTGTGCGCCTAATGGCGGCATGTCCAATTTGTTTCCGGTTGAGAATGCGAGCATGATATCGCCTGAGAAGTGACCACCCGAAGTCCCGGTTCTGCCAATGCCAATGGCGCCGCGTTTTGCCAGGCGTTGAAGTTGTATGGGTAGTAGGGGAGCGTCGGTGGCAATGATTACGATGATTGAACCCTGCTCGTGTCCGCTTGTCTCAGATATAAATGCATTGTCGGTCATATGTTTGCCTACGGGCACGCCAAGAATATTCAGTTCATGACGAACCCCGAAATTTGATTGCACCAGTGCTGCGACCGTGTATTGCTGCCCCACAATATCGATTGAACGCGAGCTGGTGCCAGTGCCACCTTTAAATTCGTAGGTCTGCATGCCGGTGCCGCCACCTACGTTGCCTTCCAATACAGGCCCGGAGATTGCACTATTTAATGCGTCTAGGACGTGTTGCTCAGTGACGTGGCGTCCGCAAATATCGCTGACCGCGCCGTCGTAGGTCTCTGCAATAACCGGCATCGCCCAGGAATGATAGTTGGTAAAGTAGTCGTCATACTGGTCGATCATCCACCCTACCGTTGCATGATGCGCGATGCCTACCGAATGTGTATTGGTGATACAAATAGGGCTTAAAAAGTAACCTGCATCCTGAATCCAATGCGATCCGGTTAATTCGCCGTTGCCATTTAAGTTAAATAGCCCCGCCCAGACGGGCTTCGGGTTGGCTGAGATACCGCGCGGGAGGATGGCGGTTACGCCGGTACAGACTGGGCCTTTGCCTGGCTGTAATTCATCTTTACCCTCAACCAGCGTGGTAAAGCCCACCTCTACGCCTGGCACATCAGTAATCGCATTCCACTGGCCTGGGGTTCCGTCGAAGGGGAGACCGAGGTCTCTGGCCCGCGTGGCTGCTATCGTATTCATGGAGTCATGCTTATAAGACATAGAGGATGCTCTCTGGTTACAGTATCTATCAGCGCAATTTTCAGGTCGGCCTCGGTAGGTTATCGCCGGGTCTATTTGCGCTGGGCAGCAATGCCCAAATAAATAAGACTACACTGAGTGCCACCGCGATGGCGGCAACTACGCTCACTGCAGTATAGCTCTCAGCGGTGACATAAAACGCGGCGACGCTTGGGCCAATGGCCGCCCCGGCCCCGTGAAATGCCGGTGTGATGGAAACGCATTTGCCGCTAGCGTCAGCAGCGTTTACTGCTGCATACTGGAACGGAAGCGAGTAGTTCCAACCGAAGTTATAAAGAATAATGGCAGCTAGAAAGTCGGTGCTCGTCATGCCGCCTTGCAAAAGGTACAGCGCAGTTAAAATTGTAGCTGCTCCTAGTGCCAGCGGCCCTATGCGGCCAAAGCGCTCGCCGCTCCAGGAAGCTAGCAGCGCGCCAGGAATGCCAAAGGCAACGCCTATTGCCAGCGATCGGCCAATCGCAGCAGCACCAAAGCCTTCCAGCGCCGCCATTCTTTCGATAAAAGACCAAACTACTCCGACGTTGAAAAAGAACATAAAGCAGCCCAGCAAACTGAGCACAACAGCGGGCTTTAGCACGGTGCCCCCTTGGGATTTTTGCGATGTGGCGCGCCCACTGCGAGGTAGCCAGCGCAAAATGAATATGCCCAATGCAGCCATTGTCGCAAGTAAAATCAGGACGGGTTGTAAGTCGTTGGTTTCGATGAAATTCGGTAGTAGTAGTAGTCCCAGCACCTGAAATAAGACCTGTACGGCAATCGCTAAACCAAAACACCGGTCGGGGTTTCTATTATCTGACAGTGTCGTCAGCGCTAGCGAATACGCGGCACCGCCACCGACACTTGCTAAAACCTGCAGGAATACGAGTTGTCCGACGGTGCTGGAAAAGAGAGAAAGTGTGTGGGCGACGAGCAACAAAGACAGCGCGGCGAATGCCGATTTTTGCCAGTCGATTCGGCGTACCCAAAAAATCGCCAGCACAGCACTGATGGCGGTGCCGGCCATCACTGACGAAGCAAAAAATCCTATTTGCTGTTCGCTCAACGAGAATTTCTGTGCCGCCGCGCCAACAAAGAGCGGCAGAATAAGAAATCCGCCAGCAGAAATTACGCTAATGCCAATGGCGGCAGCTACAGCAGTATTTTTGTTGACACTAATCTGACTCACAAATATTAATCTCGCTTAAAGTTTAATTTTATCTTATCGAGTGAGCAGTCATTACCAACCGCAGCTGCGTTCCGCATTCTCAATTTTCAACCATACCAGCAAAGGCTGAAAATATTCAGCAATCGCGCCGGCATCCATTTGCCGGGTCCCGGTGAGTTCCTCCAAACTATCTTGCCAGGGTTGGCTTTGGCCGGCGCTGAGCATTGTCTTCAATTTAGCCCCAGCTTCCGCACTGCCGAAGAATGAGCATTCGTGCAGTGGACCGGTATACTGTGCTGCGGTGCACATCGCCTGAAAAAATTGAAATTGCAGAATTTGTGCAAGAAAATAGCGACTGTACGATTGATTCACTGCGACATGCAGCTTGGCGCCGGGGTCGAAGTCTTCCTCCGAGCGCTCGACAGGCGCCGACAGGCCCTGATATTTTTCGCGTAATTGCCACCAGGCGCTGTTGTATTCATCCGCGCTAATTTCACCCGAGAAAACCTGCCAACGCCACTCATCAACCAGCTTTGTCCACGGTAGCACTGCCAGGTTGGTCAGGGCTCGCAGCATCTGATCGTTGAGAACAGCCTCCTTACTCATCACTGCTTGCTCAATCAATCCTTGGGAATGCAGGTATTCCGGCGTCATTGCGAGTGTCACCGTGTCGCCCACGGCCTCGTGGAAGCCTTTGTGCGCGCCGTCCTGAAAAACCGGTGGCTGGTGACTGTAAGCTTGAAAGTAAAATAAATGACCCAGTTCATGGTATATGTCCTGGAGATCCGAGTAGGCCGGGTAAATACACATTTTCAGCCTTAGGTCTTTGCCGCCCTCCAGGCCCCAGGCGCTGGCGTGACACTCAACCTCACGATCCCGGGGTTTAATGAACTGGGAGCGCTCCCAAAAGCTCGTTGGTAGCGGTTCAAACCCCAGCGAGACATAAAACTCTTCGGCGGATCGCACCATCTCTTGTGCGCTGTAATTGTTCTCCACCAGCATCTTACTGGCGTTGGTATCGGGCAACTCGGGGAAGGGTGCAACGAGGTCGTAGATTGGCTGCCAAGTCTGGCCCCACATATTGCCCAGTATATGCGCGGGTATGGGCTGGTCTAGCTGTACTTTATCCTCCCCGTAGTGGTCTGAAAGCTTGGCACGAACATGGCAGTGTAGTTCTTTGTAGAGCGGCTCAACCTGACTCCATAGGCGTTCAGTGTCGGCGCGAAAATCCTCGGCGGGCATATCGTAGGCCGATTGCCACAGCTGCCCCAGATCGCTGTAACCCAGTGATCTAGCGCCTTCGTTGGTCAGGTGGACCATACGCGTAAAAGGTTCACGCATCGGTACGCTGACTTTCCGCCAGCCCAACCAATAGTCAAGAGCCTCGTCGTAATCCCGGGTCTTGCCGATCAGTTCTTCCAGGTCAGCCCCAGACAGGCAGGTCAAACCGCCATCGGTGCAGTGCTCGCCGGTGCCATAAATACCCTCGATCTTGATCGCAATTTTACTCAATTCCGCCTGTTTTTCGAGTGTTGGCGGTGCGGGATTCTCAGTCTGTAGCTTCAATAGGTCGAGAGCACGCCGGGTGGTAGGACGCACCTGCAAACCGTCGAATGCGAGGGTCTCGGTCACCGCTTTGCTATGCCACTGAGCCTCCTTTTGCCGGGATCGCTCTACCAGCATACCGGTGTCATGGCTGATATGGGTTGCCCACAGCCATTCCGTTGCACCAGCAGCCAGGCGCATTTCCTTCATCTCGCGGTTTGCGCGCTCGACGAACTCACCCGCTGTTTCCGGGTGGGCGTTAGCGGGGTAGACCTGAGTATTTTGCGAGCAACTGCTGAGGATGAGTATTACGAAAGTGGCCGCTAACGCCGATTTCATACCTGTTGGTCCTTTATTAGAGACGACGTCTACCTATTCATCGAGCTAATATAACTCGCAGTATGGTCGTTAGCCATCGCGTTTGTTCTCGCACCCAGAACCGGGTTGTTTATGCCTTCTGCCAGCTAAAAGTCGCCAGTACTGGCGGCCAATGCGATGAACCGAGTCATATCCGGGTTAAAATGACGTTGACGAGGTGGAACTGACGTTATAATAGTCCGATACGAATACAAGAGATATTGGAAAACAAACGTTACCTGTTCTGGGCCCTGCAGCTCGCCGGCTGGGGCAGTTGGGCGCTTACCTTCTACTTTGGTATGCTGGTTTGGGAAAAGCCATCCACCGTGTACATGATTTACCTCCCGATTATCAGCGCCATCGGCATTCTTATCACCCTGGTACTGCGAGCGCTGTATCGTGCGACCTGGACCCGCGATATGGTAGTCCGGGCGTTGGATGTTCTCATAGGCTGCTATGTTGCAGGCGCGCTCTGGATGTCGTTGAGATGATGGTGGTGTGGGTCTGGCTAATTGCCGGGAGGGGTTGAAGGAAATATACGGAAGCAAGCAATCATTCCGGCTGGCGAGCACTGAGCCCCATGGGCTGACTATTACCATTGGTATCCCGTTCGAGACGGAGTCCTGAGGCCAGTGACTATTCTGAAAGCTATTGTCACCGCCTTCGACCAGTACGCCATCGATGCATCCTATTAAGGATGGCAATGAGTTTCAATTTGTCAAAAAAGCTGAGATCCAGTGGATAGATGCAGCGGGCGATTACATGTGTGTCCACGCTGCGGGCAAAACACATATTGTGCGCACTACTATGAAACGGCTCGAATCCCGCCTCAATCCTGAGACGTTCATTCGGGTACATCGCTCCAGTATGGTCAACGTACACTGCATCGTCAGTGCTGTGACGCACACCAATGGCGAGTATATGTTGAGCCTGGAGGGCGGTTCTCAGCTCAAAGTGAGCCGCAGTTTCCGCGATAGAATCAAACAACTTCTCGCTTCCTAACGATTTCCAGCGATAGCGAAAAACGGTTTATCGCGCTATTCACTCAACTCATCGCGACTTTCCTGCAACTGACCGAAACACTGTTTTCTGTCATCCAAAATACCCCTACATTGTGTCTCAAGGTCGGTGCACACAACAAAGCAAAAGACTTACAGCGGCATTCCGTCGCATCACACAGGTAGGGAGAAACCACCATGAAAAAATCAGCGATCACCAGCGCATTATCCGCAGCCGATGGCAGAAGTTCTTCAGGCCATTGCCCCGTTGCGGTCAGTGGCCTGACTTTTTTACCGCAATACCGTATCACTTAAAAAGTTAAACAACGCGTACTCGGTTTCATAAATGGAATCCGCCTGTTCGATCGAACTGTTCCACAGAGTCCTATCGTTTGGCGAATTGATCAGCGCCTGCAGTATGGCCGATAAATCATTCCATTGTTCAGCCGATTTTTCCGCGAGATTCACGGTATCCTGATTGACCAGATCCGGGCGCTGTCGCTGAGACCAGTTCATAAAGACGGCAAAGTGGTTTCGAAAGAAACCGCCTCCAGTGCCAAATTTGGTAATGGCGTTATCCAGATATTGCAGACATTCAGCCGCATCTCCTCGTTCAGGCCATCCGTTCATGCTCTCCATGAATGCCTTTATTCCCTTCAGTCCGGTAGCCAAGGTCTTGCTGTTCTGGCTCATTGGTCCCATGCTGATTTGCTGTGAACGGTCAAACCCCAGCATGCGTTCCACTGTTTTTTGCAGCGCCAGGCCGCAGGCCAGAGGCAGGTCATTGCGCTGCATATCACTAGAAAATTTGCCCCACAGGTTGAACGTAGTGAGCGGACTGTCTGGATTGCGGCTACTCGCTAAAGCCCGGAGGCTGCAGGTCTCTGGGTAGTCATTAACGCGGTCGGCGATATAGGCCTCACCCTTGTCTTCATTAAAACCAAGAAGAATAAATCGATGCGCCGGAAAGTGCACTTTGAACTCTCGGTAGTCCAGATAGAAAATGTCACCGGAGAGCATGGTTGGTCTACCTGCCATTACTTCTTCGCGCACTTCCTGCCAAGCCAGTTCATTGTCCATTTGGCTCTGCTCGGTGTAATCCAGCCCCAGAGTAAACGCCAGGTCAGCCTCCATGGAGGCACCGCGGCCGAAGAGCATGTAGGGGGGCTCGGTGTCCGGGTACTCGAAAAATACTGTATCCAGACCGGCACCCAGGCCAAAGACCACGCCCTCGGGGAGGTCGAGTTTACAATAGTGAAATAGTAGGTTGCGCATTGCGCCGCTACCGCAGTGGCCAGCGGGAACGATGCGAAAATTTTCGATCATTGCATTCATATAAGCGACTTCATACTGTGTTTAAGAAAAAAGACTCGTTTTTCAAAAGGCTAGGCCCCGAATTCACCATTGTAACTGACTCCCAATCTTCAGGCTTTAATAGGGCAGCTTGATACAATGTGATTCGTGCATGTAAGTCGCCAGTGCCCGACATGGGGCCTCAGATATTTTAAATCCGGCCACTGGCGTTTCCGCTGCAGAGCCTCAAAGTGCCAGTATTCTCACTAAAAATGCGATACACAGCGACGCGATTTCGGCAATGGTCTTCGTCGTGGATGTTGAGCGAGATTTGGAATTGGTGAACAATCTTCCAGGGGTTGATGCGATTACTATTGATGCCTAGAGTGCGCTGCATCATTCCGATGGTCTACTGCGGCAGGCAGGGGCTCCAGAGGATCATTGAGGTAGCGATAGCTACGATAGGAATCGTTCAGGTAACTCTCATCGATGATCAGCTTATAGTCCAATCCCATGATGTTCTTCGGAGTGAGTCTCTGGCTCATGCCGAAGCGGAAATTTTTTCCGTCGATATCCTCTGCGGAATCATCGTTGCCGTTCCTTGGAGTATTCGTTGGCACCGCTAGTGACAGCGTCGATGGATACGCGACTGACGTTGTCTGCGTAGTGGTTACCGGGGGCTGGGAGGAATTTTACAGGGCCCCATTCTATGGTAGCTTGTTGCCCTCAAAAATCAGGCTTACACAAAAAAATGGTCAAAAATTGCTCGAAACAGTAATAACCGTACTGTTCTATACCTCACTGCTGGCTTTTGGTCTGTACTTTCTCCTGAAGGGCGAACTCTCTGGAGACTATGTTGAGCGGCGCGGAGCCTCAGCGATATGCGCTCGGCAACGGTTATACTGTAGGTCACGATTATTCTCGTGCTTACGGCTGTGTGGTGTGTGGTGAGTATCGGGTCATGGGATTCTTAACGGTAGTGGTTGAAGAAAGTGGAATGGAAATTAAGATGATTGAGCTTAAGTTTTATGCGTCACGGTAATTATGAGCCCGAAACAAGCGGTTCCCTCAACTGGCGATTACTGACGCATATTTGGCCTTTTCTAGTCGAGTACCGCCTGCGCGTTGCACTGGCGTTGGCCTGCCTGTTTCTCGCTAAGGGCGCGTTACTGTGCATTCCGTTTCTCCTTAAGTATTTAGTCGACAATCTCGATGTAACCAGCGTGGAGGCAACCGCACCGGTGTTGCTGCTGGGGCTGGTTCTGGCATACGGAGCTGCGCGTTTTGCCAATGTATTTTTTGGCGAATTGCGCGACACTATTTTTGGTCGTGTCACTGAGCGGGCAATGCGCAGGATTGGTCTGCAGGTATTCAGCCACGTTCATTCACTGGACCTCGAGTACCACCTGAATCGTCAGACCGGAGGGCTGGCTCGAGACATCGAGCGAGGTACCACCGGAATCAGTTTTCTGATGCGCTTTTTTATATTTAATATTGCGCCGACCCTGTTTGAGATAGCCATGGTGGCTGGCATTCTTCTTTTCAATTATGGCCCGTCATTTGCGCTGATGGTAGTTATTGCCGTGCTCGCCTATGGGCTGTTTTCGGTGCGTGCTACGGAGTGGCGTACCCGCTATGTGCGCGAGATGAATGAGGCCGATTCCATTAGTAATACCCGGGCTGTGGATAGCCTGCTGAATTTTGAAACGGTAAAGTATTTTACCAATGAAGACTTTGAAGCCAATCGCTACGACGAGTCTCTGGCAGTTTGGGAGATGGCTAGACGTAACAACAGATTGTCGCTGTTTACCCTCAATGGTGGTCAGGCGCTGATCATTGCCATCGCGCAAACGATCATGATAGGCCTTGCTGCCTGGCAGGTCCGTAGCGGCGCTATTGGTCTAGGCGATTTCGTTCTGATTAACCAGTTCATGATTCAGCTGTTTATGCCGCTGGGTTTTCTGGGGTTTGTTTATCGGGAAATTAAAGGATCGATGGCTAACATCGAAAACATGTTCGAATTGTTGGAGCACAAGCCAACGGTTATAGTGCCGTCCGGCGCAGGCCCTTTGTCTGGCGCTTGCTTGGCGGCCATGGATTCAGCCATAGAGTTTCGCGACGTACATTTTCGCTATCACGATGACCGTCCGATTCTGCAGGGTGTAAGCTTTCGTATCGAGGCGGGGCAGAAAGTGGCTGTGGTCGGTGCCAGCGGCGCGGGAAAGTCCACCTTGGTCAAATTACTCTTTCGGTTTTATGACCCTCAGCAGGGTGTAATAACGGTGGCTGGTAAGGCAATCGACTCGGTGACGGTAAAATCACTGCGTGAGGCGATCGGCATCGTCCCCCAGGACACTGTTCTGTTTAACGACAGCCTTTTTGAAAATGTACGCTACGGTTGCCCGGCGGCCTCTGACGAAGAGGTGAATGAAGCCATTCGTCTTGCACATCTGGAGGGCTTTATCGCCGAATTACCCGAGGGTCACGCCACGCTGGTTGGCGAGCGTGGTTTGAAGCTTTCCGGGGGTGAGAAACAACGGGTATCCATTGCCAGAACGATATTGAAAAATTCACCGATTCTGGTGTTCGATGAGGCGACCTCATCGTTGGACAGTAAATCAGAGCAGGCGATATTGGCGTCACTGCGTGAACTGGCGCAAGAACACACCAGCCTGGCGATTGCACACCGTTTGTCTACGGTGATTGACGCGGACCAGATACTGGTGCTGCGTGAGGGCAAAATTGTAGAGCAGGGCGGTCATATCGAATTACTGGCTCTGGACGGCTACTACGCAGACCTATGGCATACACAGCAAAAACAGCGAACTTTGGCCACGCTGTAGCGATTTGGGTGTTTTGCAATGACATTACTGGACGAGTTGTGACAGAAAACGAGCGGGAGCAGAGGCGAATGGGGACTGCCATGCAGGCGATTGCTTGGATGAGCTTTATGCTGTTGTTGGGGTTCTTTTTCAACGATCTGCTGGGCAAACAAAAGAACCCCAATCAGTCGGTGAGCACGGAGCTATCTGCTGACGGCATCCGTGAGGTTATCCTCAAGCGTAATCGTGCCGGGCACTATGTGACTAACGGGAGGATCAATGGCAAACCGGTAGTGTTCATGTTGGATACCGGCGCAACCGGCGTCGCGATACCTTCAGCACTGGCACAGCGTATTGGGATTCCGCGGGGCGCTGCGTTCGCCACGCGGACTGCGAATGGTATCTCTACCAGTTACGCCGCCACCCTCGACACGGTAAGTGTGGGTGACATCGAGCTGCGCTCAGTTCGGGCAGGTATCGCGCAGGGATTGGGTGGTGACCAGGTCTTATTGGGCATGTCATTTTTGCGGTATATTGAATTTACACAGAAGGGGGATACTTTGATATTGCGACAAACTCCCTAGTTACCCGGTAAACCCTTGCGTTTGTCCATTTTGAAATTGTCTGAGCCGTGTTGAAAGTAGATCGAGCCCGGCTCGTCCGGACCAATATATACTTCACTGTAGTCATTGCCCTCGTGACGAAAGCGATTGTTACCCACGGGGATTAATCCCTTGGCGCGACCGCCTCCAATTCGGTAGGAAAGCGTGTCGTCGGTTTCAAATACCTGTAAATCTTGTGTTTTGGCAGAAGTGCCGAATCGATAGTTTACCCGTCGATAGTTGCCGAGTAGCGGTGCCCAGTCTTGCTGAACTTGATCATCTGCTATCGGATCTCCTCGGTTTGGTAGACCCCTGATGAGATAAGTTTCGACGACCTGCTCCATGTCGCGCAGGGTCTTACCCTGGAACGCAGTAATGACCAGAAAGTAGCCGCTGTTGTTACTGCGCGTGTAGCCAAGACGTGCCAGGTAGCCGTCTGCATCGCCTCCGTGGCCCCTGAACTGTACACCCCGTCGGTACCAGTTGTAGTTGCCGAGGCCATAGCCCTTGTCCAGGCCGGCGCGCGCGCCAAGCGTTGTAGTTGCTGTTTCAAACCGCGCTATAACAGAGGGTTTGAATATTGCCCTGTTATCCAGCTCGCCGTGGTTTATCAGCATTCTGATGAAGCGTGAGCTATCTTGTAGTGTGGTATTGACGGCGGCAAAGGGTCGAAAGATCTGGTGCCAATAGGGGATGGGCGTGACACCGTCACTGTCATAGCCCACTGGCAGCCGGGTTGGGTCCGGTGGCAGCACTGTACTGGCACCCATAGACAGTGGTTCAAAGATTTCGGTTCGTATCAGGGTTTCGTAGCTTTTTTTCGTCGCCAGCTCCATCACATAAGCCGCCATCCCGGCACCGGCATTGGAGTAGGAATAATGCAGCCCCGGGGGCCAGCGGGTTACTCTGGACTCAGGGTAGAGTCGTAACGTATCTCTGAGAGGCAATTGTCCCGGGTCAGAGTAATCCCACTCAGGTTTGCTTAAATCGGTGAAACCGGCGCTGTGTTCCAATAGCTGGGCGATCGTAATGGGGTGGCTTGCAGACCAGCTATTGCTATAGGTGTCCGCTATCGCCCAGCCCTTAATGGTTTCATCGAGTCGGAGAACTTTCTGGGATTCGAGGGTGGCGGCTAGCAAGCCGGTGAACATTTTACTGATCGAGCCAATGCGGAAAATAGCTTTAGTGCTAATAGGCTTACCCCGGGCTCGGTCAGCGATGCCATTGGCGGAGAGCACGCTTACAGCGTCATTTTCTACCACCACCAGGCCGAAAGCGGCGACCCCGTTACGCTCGCGAATAGACTCCAGCTTCGCTACCAAATCAGTCTCGGCCATATTCTCAGCGATCACTGAGCTAGAGGGTGCCAGCAGCACCAGAAAAATACAGGCAATTTTTATCGTAGTGTTAGTCACGCTATGAGCTATTTTGTACACTGTTGTTATGCGAATACTAATGTTCATCTTACTGTGTTTTTGCCTCACTGGCTGTGGTGGCTATGAACTGAAAAACCTGGCGAAATCGGACGTTGATCTGGTGTCCGATGAATTTGTCATGGAGTCACGGAGATTAATCAGGGAACTCACGGTTAAGCTGTATAAACGTAACCCCGGTGAACTGCGTAAGAGCCCCGGTATGACGATAGAGGGCCGTTTGTCGCAATTGACCAGTAGTCGCGCGGAGCTAAACTTCAAGGAGCTCGCCTACCGCCAGGATGTGGCTGCGCTGGAATTGGTGTTCAATCCGTATTTTTCTGGTGATCGCGTGTTTGCCCTGATCGTCGGGTTGGGAGGCATGTTGCGCCATGCTTACGGCTATAACCCCGAATTCTTTATATTTGATACGCTGGACGCAGAAAAGCTTTTGGCCAGTGCTCACAACGTGGATGTGTTGGTCTGGCGTTTGAAGAACTCTCGCCAGGCCAGCGGCGCCCCCTTTCTGATCAGCAGTGAGTACCAGGGAGTCGTAGACAACCTCAGTTTTGAGCGGCTGTTCGGCAAGCTTATTGTCTTGCAGGAAATGATGGCGCGGATAGCGGGAGACTCTACCGACAGACAGGTCAATTCGGTAGTGCATGCCGCGTCAAGGGTGTTTATTCCTCTGCCGATCTAGGGCTCAGATGTTGGCTGCGGTAGTTTCGAGTACAAAAAAAGGGGGGCATAGCCCCCCAAAGCCTCTCATGAATTTTGGATACTTAGCGCATCAGTTACATTGCGACAGCGGTACTTCTACCCGCCGTTCGCTACCGTCCGGGAGTCGTTCAAGCCGGTGGCATCCGACCACTTGGGTGTTGCTGCCGCTGTAGCTCACGCCGCCATAGTTACTGTTATTACCGTGGTTTTCGTAGCACTGACTACCGTTGTGGGTGTGGTAAAGGCTATACGTTAACGCCGAGCCGAACAGGGCGGCACCGAGATAGGAGGGGTAGTAGTTCCGGTTGTAGTAGCCGTGACGCCTATAGCTATAGGGCTTGTGGCCGTAATGGCCATAGTTTGACCTATATCCGTGGCGGTACCCCTGTTGGTAATCGTGCCGGGAGTAATTGCCGTGCTGTTTACCCTGGTAATATTTTCCCGAGTGGTGCTTTTTTTGACCGTCCTGGTGACGTCGCTCCGCTAGAGCGCTGCCGGTAGCTGTCAGCATCAGGGTAGCCATTGCGTAAACTATTAGCTTTTTCATCGTCTTTCTCCTCAGAATTGTCGACCTCGGAGACAAGGTTACGCCTTGGCACCTGAACCAGAACTGAATGGATGAACAAAAACGAGCGATGTTCGTTCAGTTTGAGTTCACACAGGGTGAGTTATTGTGTTGCCTGTGGTATCTATTTGGAGCCAGAAAAATGAACAGGACACAAAGGATAGGTTTGATGGCGGCTGTGGTTATAGCACCGCCTGCTTTCGCCAAAACACTGAGCCACACCGTGCAGGTGCCCGTGGTGGCGAGCTCGCCAATCGTGCGCACTACCACCGAAAAAATAGCCCATCAATCCTGCTACGACGAACGCGTTAAGGTGTTGCGCAGTAGCGGTGATCACTCGGCAACGCCGTCACTATTCGGCGCCATACTAGGGGGTACAGCGGCGGCTGCGCTGGGCCATAATAGCCAATACCAACCGGTAATAGCGGGAGCGGGTGCCTTACTGGGCGCCTCCATCGGCAATGATTATAGTCACCGCCGAACTCCGACGGCCTTATACGTAACCGAGAATCACTGTGAGGTAGACTATGAGTTGCGGGATGTTGATCAGATAATCGGCTATCGCGTTAGCTACCAATATGGCGATACTATCTACCAGATTGAAACCCGAAA
>JBLIEI010000012.1:0-76190 GCA_047633055.1 Halieaceae bacterium
TGATGCTGGATTGACCCACACCACCGACACCCGGGCCATTTATGTCGATAATATAGCTTTGGAACATCGTACCGTTTGCCCGCGCCATATTCAGTTAGATATCGCGGTCGTTGGTGCCCGTGAGCACCGGGTGAGTGAGACGCTGCTGTGCATAGGCATGAAGGGGGCCAAACAGTGCCAACTCGCTAAGCACTATCATTTCTACCCAGGGGTAAATGCTCACAACGGTGTTAATCCGCTGCTCGATCGCATCGAGATTATTACCGTGATTTAGATTCATCTGAATCCCGGCAATCCCAAACGGTTTCATCTATCTACGCTCCGCTGCGCCCGATTCAGGGCGTCAGATCCTCTTGTTCCGCGCCTTCTTTAACGGGGATCATCAGGTCTTCCTTATCGACCCCAAGCACCAGTAGAGTATTGGCGGCCACATAGATGGAGGAGTAGGTTCCTATCATCACCCCGACAATTAGCGCGATGGCGAAACCGTTGATCATTTCACCGCCAAACAGCGCCAATGCTGCTAATACTAATAGGGTGGTCAAGGACGTTACCAGAGTACGTCCAAGCGTCTCTGTTAGAGATATATTGATAATCTCCACGGAGTCGGACCGGCGAACTTTACGGAAGTTTTCCCGGATACGATCAGACACTACAATGGTATCGTTGAGAGAGTAGCCAATCACAGCAAGCAATGCCGCCAATACCGTAAGGTCAAACTCCATTCCCACTATCGAGAAAAAACCTAACGTAATAATGACGTCGTGCACCAGAGCCACAACAGCACCGACTGCAAACTTGAACTGAAAACGGAAGGCGATGTATAGCATCACCAACCCAAGTGCCATCAGCATGGCCAGGCCGCCTTGCTCGCGCAACTCGTCACCCACTTGCGGACCAACAAATTCGCTTCGGCGCAACTCGACGGAGCCGTCAAAATTATCCTCTAACAGCAGCAGTAACTCAGTCCCCTGGCTATCGGAATAACCCTGCGGAAGTCGAATCAGCACATCCTGGTCAGTGCCAAAACTGACCACGATAGCACCCGCAAAACCCCCTGTATCGAGGGTACTGCGAACAGCATTGAGATCGGCTGTTTGACTATAGTGCACCTCCACCAGGGTGCCACCGGTAAAGTCCAGCCCCCAGTTCAGTTGTTTGGTCCCCAGCGAGAAGATTGAGGCGAGCAGCAGGAGCCCAGAAAAGGCAAAGGCCAGTTTTCTCTGACCCATAAAGTTAATAATGTTCATGTTGCGCTCCGTTTGGCTTGCTTGCCCCCTATAGAAAGCGTTTTCACTTTGCGCCCTCCGTAGACGAGGTTAACAATCGCACGAGTACCCATAATAGCTGTAAACATTGAAGTCAGAATACCGATCGACAAGGTCACCGCAAAGCCTTTGATCGGGCCAGTACCCACCGCATACAGAATCACTGCCACGATTAAAGTAGTCAGGTTGGCGTCGAAAATAGTTGCTACCGCACGTTCGAACCCAGAGTGAATAGCCATTTGTGGCGACAGGCCGTTGCGTTGTTCCTCCCGTATCCGGGAGAAAATTAGCACGTTGGCATCCACCGCCATACCGACTGTGAGCACAATACCGGCAATACCCGGCAAGGTCAGAGTCGCCCCAATCATGGACATAAATGCAACCAGTAGTACCAGGTTACAGCTCAGCGCGATGACTGCAGCAACACCAAAAACGCGATAATACAAAATCATAAACAGTACGACCAGAGTCAGCCCGTACTGCACAGACTTCACTCCCTGGCGAATGTTATCAGCACCCAAAGAGGGCCCCACGGTGCGCTCTTCCACAAAAGAAATAGGCGCCGCCAGGGCACCCGCGCGAAGCATCAGCGCGAGTTCAGAAGCTTCCAGTGGATTATCGAGCCCGGTAATCTGAAATTGTGCGCCCAGTGCGGATTGGATAGTGGGAGCAGTAAGCAGTCTCTTCTCGTCATAAGGGATTTTTACCGCAATCTCGGTGCCATCTTCCTGGCGTTCGTAGCGGGTGCGATATTTGCGCTCTATAAACAACACGCCCATGCGGCGCTTGATGTTATTGCGGGTCGCTCGCGACATTAACGTACCGCCTTCGCTGTCCAGACTGATCTGCACGTTGGGACGGCCGTTCTGGTCGAAGCTGGAGTTGGCGTTGGAAACACGCTCACCAGTGATAATTACATCCCGTTCAAGCCACTCGCTCATCCCTGCTCGATCGGCGCTACGGTAGTCGTACTGCTGTTTATCGCCAGCAGCAGCATCAAGATTGGCCACCAATCTAAACTCCAGGTTCGCCACCTTGCCAAGAATACGCTTGGCCTCGGCAGTATCCTGAATTCCAGGCAGTTCCACCACGATACGATTCTGACCCTGACGCTGAACCAGCGGCTCGGAAACCCCCAGCTCGTTAACACGATTACGCAGCGTGGTGAGGTTCTGGCTGACCGCATAATCACCAATTTCTTTGCGCGTCTGATCAGTCATTGCCGCAGTCAGGCTCCAAACGTCAGCCTCATCAATTCTATTAAGCACGAGTTCCGGGTGATTCTCGGCGATAATACTCCGCGCTTGTTCGCGTAATTCTTCGCTGCGGAAGCGCCCGGCTACCCGTCCCTGATCATCCATGGCCACTAATCCCCGAATGCGCTCTTCACGCAGAGCGCGTTTCGTGGAGTTCACGTAGTATTCCATGCGTCTTTCTACCGCCGCATCAACATCCACTTCCAGCTTGAAGTGAACACCGCCGCTGAGGTCCAGGCCCAGCTTCATCGGCTGCGCGCCGTAGTCACTAAGCCAGTCCGGCGTTGTTGGCGCCAGATTAAGCGCCACAATAAAGCCATCGCCCAACGCCCGGGAAACTCGCGCCTGGGCTGTGAGCTGCTGCTCCGCACTGCTCAGTCGAATCAGAGCATTACGACCATCCGGGTCAATCAGCTCGCCAAAATGGTCGATGTCGGCCTCTTCCAGCGATTTCAAAGCTCGGCCAAGAGTGACGTCATCGATGAGCTGGGAGCTGCTTTCACCAGTGATTTGCAGGGCCGGATCGGGCGCATACAGGTTGGGAGCTGCGTAGAAAAACCCTATCATCAGTACAAAAAGTACCAACAGGTATTTCCACAGCGAATACTTGTTCAACATAATTGGGCTCTAATATAATTAGTTAAGTTGTACAATAGAAGCAGAAGCCCACGGAGACCTTTGCCCAAAAAGACGCCATTATAAATTAACGCCACCGAGCCACAAGGGGCGATTTCAAGGGATATTTTAACCCAACCAGTGACGCGCATTGCGAAATAAACGCATCCAACCCCCATCTTTACCCCAATCTTCAGGCTGCCATGAGTTCTGCACTGTCCGGTAAACGCGCTCCGGATGCGGCATCATTATAGTTACTCTGCCATCGGTGCTAGTCAGACCGGCGATTCCCGCAGGAGAGCCGTTAGGATTGGCCGGATAACGACTAGCGACCCGAAGATCGCTTTCAATATAGGTGAGGGCGATTGTGCCGCTTTCAAGGCTGGCCTGCTGAGCGGCCAGATCAGCGAATTCAGCCCGACCCTCACCGTGAGCGACCGCAATGGGCATATGGGAGCCGGCCATACCCTGCATCAGCACAGAGGGATTGTTTTCGATACGCACCAGGCTGACCCTAGCCTCAAACTGCTCGGAGCGGTTGCGCACAAACCGCGGCCAATGCTCAGCGCCGGGGATTAGGTCCTTCAGGGTGGCGACCATCTGGCAGCCGTTGCACACACCCAGGGTGAAGCTGTTATCGCGCTGAAAAAACGACGAAAACTGCTCACGAGCAGACGGATTGAAACGAATACTTTTGGCCCAGCCCTCGCCCGCGCCCAAGACATCGCCATAAGAGAACCCGCCACAGGCGACTAGCCCGTGGAAATCAGACAGCGATACATTACCACTGAGGATATCGTTCATGTGGACGTCAAACGGCGCAAAGCCGGCGCCATGAAAAGCCGCCGCCATCTCAACATGTCCGTTCACGCCCTGTTCGCGCAGTACCGCCACCCTGGGGCGGGCGCCGGTGGCGATCATGGGAGCGCAGATGTTCTCAGCGGGATCAAAGCTCAATTCGGCGGAGAGGCCTGAATCATGCTGCACAATACGCTCAAATTCTTCGCTGGCGCATTCGGGGTTATCCCGCAAAGTTTGTATTTCATAGCTTGTTCTGGCCCACAACTGATGCAGCCGAGAACGACTGTCGTCGATGAAGACCTCTGCACCATCGGCAATATGTATCCGGTCACCGGGGACTGCGCGGCCTAAATGATGCAAACAATCAGCCAAACCGAGAGCGCCCGCCTGTTGGATAAATTCCTCAAGATGTGCGGTGCCAATCTGCAGTACCGCGCCCGCCTCTTCGTTAAACAGTTTGGCCAGCCATTCACCGGGCAACCGGCAAAGATCAACGTCCAAGCCGCAATGCCCAGCAAACGCCATCTCCACCAGGGTGGTGATAAGGCCACCATCGGAGCGATCGTGATAGGCCAGTACTTGGCCGGCTGACAGTGCGGACTGCACCAATTTGAAAAAGCCGAGCAGATCAGAAGCCTGATCAAGGTCCGGGACTGTATCCCCCAACTGACTGTAAACCTGAGCCAGAGCAGAGCCCGCTAGGCGGTTAGCACCGCGACCCAGATCGAGAAGCACCAATTGCGCATCCTCATCAGGCAGCAGCTGTGGCGTCACCGAAAGGCGAACGTCTGTAACAGGGGTAAATCCGGAGACAACCAGCGATACCGGTGCGGTCACTGATTTCTGTTCCCCGTCTTCTTGCCAGGTAGTACGCATCGACATTGAGTCCTTGCCTACCGGAATGGTGATCCCCAAGGCAGGGCAAAACTCCATACCCACCGCTTTCACCGTGTCATACAGTGTTTCATCTTCAATCCCATGACCGGCCGCGCACATCCAGTTGGCCGACAGGCGGATGTCGCTAATTTGCGCCACAGACGCGGCACATAAATTGGTAATTGTCTCAGCGATCGCCATGCGCCCGGAAGCTGGACCGCTTATCAGTGCCAACGGTGAGCGCTCGCCCATGGCCATGGCCTCACCGACGAAGCTGTCATAAGACACGGTGGTCACTGCACAATCAGCGACCGGCACCTGCCAGGGGCCGACCATCTGATCCCTGGTGACCATACCCGTTACGCTGCGATCACCAATGGTAATCAAAAAACTCTTGCTAGCGACTGCCGGTAATTTCAGCACACGCTCTAAAGCGTCCAGCGCATTAGGCGTTATCTGCAGTGGATCCTGAACCAATGCCCGGCGCACCACGTCACGCTGCATTTTTGGCGCCTTACCGAACAACACCGACATAGGTAGATCTACAGGCATATTGCCAAATACCCCGTCAGCCACAGACAGGTGCAACGCTTCGGTCGCCTCCCCCACCACTGCAAAGGGACAGCGCTCGCGTCGACAAATGGCCTCGAACTGTGCCAAATGCTCCGGCTCAACAGCCATCACATAGCGCTCCTGTGACTCGTTGCACCAGATTTCCAACGGAGACATACCCGGTTCGTCATTAGGTACCGCGCGCAGATCAAATCGCCCACCCCGGCCTCCATCTTTGACCAGTTCAGGAAGGGCATTGGACAAACCACCGGCACCAACATCGTGAATGAAGGCAATAGGATTAGCCTCGCCCAGCTGCCAGCAACGGTCAATCACTTCCTGACAACGCCGCTCCATCTCAGGGTTTTGTCGCTGTACAGAGGCGAAATCCAGATCCTCGTGGCTGCTGCCGCTGGCCATAGAGGATGCTGCGCCACCACCTAGCCCAATCAGCATGGCTGGACCGCCCAGCACGATCAACTTGGCACCAGGGCCGAACTCACCTTTTTCCACGTGTTCAGCGCGAATATTGCCATAGCCACCGGCGATCATAATGGGTTTGTGATACCCGCGTACTTCGCTGCCTGTCAGTCCTTGTGTCTCGACCTCGTAGCTACGGAAATAGCCGCACAGATTAGGCCGGCCAAATTCATTGTTAAAGGCGGCCCCACCAACGGGCCCCTCTATCATGATATCCAGAGCCGAAACGATCCGCTCGGGCTTGCCGTAAACGGTCTCCCAAGGCTGCTCAAAGCCTGGAATATTCAGATTGGATACCGAGAACCCGGACAATCCGACCTTCGGCTTGGAACCCCGACCCACCGCTCCCTCGTCGCGAATTTCACCCCCGGAACCGGTGCCCGCTCCGGGAAAGGGTGCGATCGCTGTCGGGTGGTTATGCGTTTCCACTTTCATCAGCAAGTGAATGGGTTCCTGAGAGAAATCGTATTCAGCGCTCTTGGGATCCGGGTAAAACCGGCCAGCGGTATGTCCCTCGACAACGGCTGCATTATCGGAATAGGCCGAAAGCACGCCCTCGCCTCCCTGGGCATGAGTATTTCGAATCATTTTGAATAGTGAGTGATCCTGCGCCTGGCCATCGATGGTCCAGCTCGCATTGAATATTTTGTGTCGACAGTGCTCTGAATTAGCCTGGGCAAACATCATCAGCTCAATATCGCTGGGATTGCGCCCCAAATCGTTAAAACTACTGACGAGGTAGTCTATTTCATCATCAGCCAGCGCCAGGCCCAAATTCTGGTTGGCCGCAACGAGTTCCTCTCTACCACCCGCCAGGACATCTACTGCGCTCACCGGTGCTGGCGCCGCCTCTTCGAACAGCGTGGAAGCGGCCTGCAGACTCGGCAGTACTGATTCAGTCATGCGATCGTGCACTGCAGCGGCAACCGCGTCGCGCACATCATCAGACGGAGGGTTGTCAAACTCAAGGTAGTACGCGACGCCCCGTTCCAAGCGTTTGATCTCGAACAGGCCGCAGTTGTGCGCAATATCCGTGGCCTTGCTCGACCAGGGGGAGATAGTGCCAGGACGGGGCACCACCAGCAGCAGTTGGCCCTGCCCATGATACGTTGCAGCACTCGCAGGACCATATTCAAGCAAACTATCGAGTATATTTCTGCGCTCGCTATCAATATCACCATCGCAAGCGGCGAAGTGAACAAAACGCGTGTGGAGGACGTGCACGCCAGGATCAATGGCGGTAAGTTTCTGCGTCAGCTTTTGCAAACGGAACGCTGACAGCGCCGGGGAACCGGGCAAAATTAGCATGCTGTGGAGGACTCCAGGCGGAGGTATTCGGGAAAGCCGGTATTGTACCCATTTGAATCGCCGCCGTTAACCGAAAACAGCGCGATTTGCCACGGTAATTGTGCCGATGAGATAGCAGATCCGGGGGGCTAGAATAGAGGATATGACCAAACGTACTTACAAGCGGTTCCTGCTCTGCTTGGCGGCAATGCTCGCCGGCCTGCAGGGGTGTTCCAGCAAGGATAGCCTCGAGCGAATAAAAGCCGAGGGCGAACTGGTTGTGGTCACCCGCAGTAGTCCAACCACCTATTTTCTCAGCAATAGCGCCCCTGGCGGGTTTGAGTACGATCTAGCCTCGCTATTGGCTGAGGATCTGGGCGTGAAACTGATTATGGAGCCCGCCTTCAGTCTGGATGAGATATTCACCCGCTTGCGACGCTCCGAAGCCGATTTCGCCGCCGCGGGCCTAACCCTCACCGGGCCACGTCAAAGTGAGTTTCTAGACGCGGCACCCTACCTCACGTTGACGCCTCAGGTCGTTTATCGCACTGGCAAGAAAAGGCCTCGCAATATCAACGACATGATTGGCAGGAAATTGGTGGTGCTGACCGGTAGCTCCCACTCGTCGGCACTGTCAGCTTTGCGCGAGGCGAGCCATCCCGAGCTGGCATTTAAGGAAGTAGAAGAGGCTGACTCGATGGCCTTACTGGAACTGGTTGATAGCAATACGGCCCAACTGGCGATCATCGACTCCAATGAATTCAGCGTGCAGCAAAGCCTCTATCCCCGACTGAAGGTCGCCTTCGATTTGGGCTCAGAACAGAAACTGGTGTGGTATCTGGCCAAGGAGGAAAAAAACAACACCTTGCGGGCGTATATTAATGAATTTATAGCGCGGCTAAATACGGATGGCACGCTCGCTCGCCTTGAGGCGTTACATTTTGGCAACAGCGGGAATGTATCGCGCATCGGCTCCCACACCTTCACCCTGAATATGCGCAAGATCCTGCCCACTCATATCGATATGATCAAGCAGGTTGCCGTAGAATTCCAACTGGAATGGCCACTGCTGGCAGCTATTGCCTATCAAGAGTCACACTGGGATCCCATCGCGACATCCCCTACCGGTGTCAGAGGCATGATGATGCTCACAGTCCCCACCGCCCGAGAAATGGGTGTGGACGACCGGCTTGACGCGCTGCAAAGTCTGCGCGGCGGCGCCCGCTACCTAAAGGCCATGAAACGTCGCCTGCCCAAGGATATCTACGAACCCGATCGCACCTACCTGGCGCTCGCCGCCTACAATATTGGCATGGGTCATTTGGAGGATGCCCGGGTGCTCACCCAGCGCCATGGCGGGGACCCACACTTATGGCGGGATATCATGGAACACCTGCCCCTACTGCAAAAGAGCAAGTACTATCAACAATTACGCTACGGCTATGCACGCGGCCTCGAGGCGGTCACCTACGTACAAAATATTCGTCACTACAACAATATTCTGCACTGGCAGGAATTACCCGAGCAGCAATTGAGGCCGCCGGCGAAACTGCAAATCTATCTGCCTGAGATATTGAAAAACAGTCGAATGTCCGCGCTGTAGCGCTGGACTAGCGCCTGGCACGAAAGAAACCCTGCAACAAGGCGCTGCTCTGCGGTGCCAGCACGCCCTCCTGCCATCGAACGTTGTGGTTGTAGCGCGGCTCGTCCAGTAATTCGCAGGTACTACACACTACTCCGGCTTTAGGCTCGCGGGCGGCAAACACCAACTCGGCTATGCGGGCGTGAATCAAAGCCCCGGCGCACATAGTACAGGGTTCCAAGGTGACGTAGAGCGTCGCCCCAGGGAGTCGGTAGTTACCTGCTTTTTGGGCCGCGTCGCGCAGCGCAACTATCTCGGCGTGAGCACTGGGATCCGCCGCGGATACGACCTGGTTGTAACCCACCCCCAGTAATTCGCCATCACGAACCACCACCGCGCCCACTGGAACTTCATCCAGACTCGCGGCGTGCTCAGCTAGTAGCAAAGCCTGCTGCATCCATCGGTCGTGCTGTTCGCCGCTCATTTTTTATTCCCACTGGATAATGAATAGGACATCTCAGGCCACTCGTAGTAAGCCATCCTATCCACGTGCCCCACTATTCCCTCGATTCCTCGTAATGACACAAGCTCCATCTGAAAAAATCAGCGCCACTGCGTATATCCTTACTCAGAGGCATAATCCAATGCCGCAACCACAGAGGCAATTTGAGCAGCGATGCACACCTGCCCCGTCATACCAATGCTATCAGGATACACTTCCGTGGTCGTACCGTAGCGACAGCTGGTAACGCCACCACACAAGCCCAAGACCTTCACCGGATAATTAATCACGCCCGACTGCGCAGCTGTACCGCCCAGCAGCTTGCCGTCACTATCGGACGGAGCGATATGCGTGACTTGCTGCACAGCGGTGATGATCGCACGCTGAAACTCATACGCCGGATTTTCACTGTCGCCCACCAGATAAAACCCATCCGGAATAGTGCCGGGAACATACACCTTACCATCGCGCGCGGCCCGAGCTGGCCTAAACTCACTCTCATCAGTATCTGTAGTTTCGTGTAGGTCCAAATGCACGAGAAAATCAGTGTCTAAGCCCGCTAGCATTTTCATCAACGCAGCAGCTTCTTCACTAGCGCCGTTATTTCGAAACGAACGATTCGGATCCATCGCATAGGGGTTCCAGCGATTGATAGTTTCATAGCCCCAGGGGCTAATGCAGGGAGCGACCACAATATTAAAACGATCGCTGTACTTTTCAGCAGACTCATTCAAAAACCCAATAGCGCCTTGCACGCCACTGGTTTCGTAGCCATGTACACCGCCGGTAACAAGTACTGCGGGCCTGCCCCTACGCCAGTTCTTTGACGTCAATGCAAACAGCGGATATCGGTCAACATCATAGGACAGCGCGCCATATTGAAACAGGTCAAAGCGACCCTTTAGACGCTTGAGTTTGCTCAGAACTTCATCACTATAGGATCGATGGACCACCGCTCGTTGCAACCATTGTGCCCGCTCCTCATCGCCCCACTTCTCGCCTGGCCTGCCTATTGGGTATGGCTGTGAATTGCGCATATTTACCTCTTCGAAAGTATTACCAAAACATTATTTTAACGTGCAGGCAACTCTAGGGGCAATCGACCAACAGAACACTTTCACGTAAGCCTCGAGGACACCTTCCGGACTCTAACTTCCAGGTGTATTCCCTCCTGCTCATGCCAGTAATGGATCACCGCATACAGGTTGCTCTCCTGGGAATTTCGTTTTGGTCCGAACATGCGCATGAGACTCTTGCGCGATTTTCAGAATTTACAGCCTGCCGGTACCTCCGGTATCGCGTAATGATTTTAGACCGTTATCGGCAAACATCCGCAGATCAAATGCGGTCAGTATCAGATACTATGCTGACACCGTGGTCTGTCCCAAGTTATTCCGCAGGGGAATACTGGAAATGAAATTTGTCTTGGCTGTAGTAGCGTCTTTGTTCTGCGGGCTCCTATCCGCGCAGGAAAATCGCGTCGATAATATTAGACCTGACGCGCCGGAACTGGCTACATACGGTCAATTCAGTATCGGTGTCAGGACCATTGAAGTTGTCGACTCCGCGCGCATTGATGTGCTTAATACGCCTCACGGCGGAGATATTGCTGTTTATGATCGAGCATTGACGGTCGAGATATGGTATCCGGCGCAGTTAAAGTCCGGCCAGACTGCGGGCGGGCAATACCAGGCTATTACAAGAAATCCGGCCATCGTCGCCACGCTGAATGGCGCGGCTGTGCGCGATGCCGAGCCAGTAGCCGCAGACAGCCCCTTTCCCCTGCTCATTATTTCTCACGGTTATCCGGGCAATCGCTACCTGTTGAGCCATACCGGTGAAAATTTGGCCAGCAAGGGCTACGTAGTCGCTTCAATCGATCATGCTGAGAGCACCTACGACGATCTCTTACCATTCCCCAGCACCCTGTATCATCGCCCACTGGACCAGCGCTTCGTGCTCGATGCCGTGGCAGAACTGGCGCTGGATGCTGGCAGCTTCCTCTATCAATTACTGGATGCAGAACGCACCGGAATCATCGGTTACTCCATGGGTGGTTACGGCTTGATGAACAACCTGGGCGCTGGCTACAGTGATGAAGTTGTCGGCTCCATCACTGCACCACCCAACCGCTTGCTGAGCGAGCACGCGAGCAGTAACGCCGATTTCAGAATTAATCTCGATTCACGTATCAAGGCCGGGTTTGCAGTAGCTACCTGGGGCATGAAATCCGGTTACTGGCGAGCGCAGGATCTGGCCGGCATCAATGTACCGGTTTTCTTCCTCGCCGGAGATGCAGATACCATCGCCGGTTACGAAGGTGGCACCCGCGCCATTTTTGAGAATGCGGTCAATACGGATCGTTATTTACTGACCTTCAAGGGTGCCGCTCACAACGCCGGAGCTCCTCATCCAGCGCCGTTAGAGATTCTCAATAGTGATGACGCGAGTGTCGCCAACCACTATAACGACCCGGTATGGGATAATGTTCAGATGAATAACATCATGGATCATTTCGTCACTGCCTGGTTCGACTACCACCTCAAGGGTGTGAAAAGCCGCCTTAGTTATCTCGAGTTGATAGCGAATGGCGCTGATGCAGTTTATTCCGTCACTGATGGCAAGCCCGACCCGGAGCATGATTATTGGAAAGGTTTTGCTGCAGGCACAGCCCTGGAGCTTAAGCTGGAGTATCTGTCAGTCGGCGAATAAGGCGGACCATTTATTCGATCAAAAAACGCTCGAGATCTTCAACAAAAACCACAGCACCGCGAAAGTTTTCCCTGAATGCTCGCAATAGCGGCGGCAGGTCTTCAACGCTGGTATCTGTCTGGCCTAAATTAAGACGACTACCAGAGACAAAAATTTGGGAGGAGGACTGGAGCCCCCTCCCTGAATGGACGCGCTATATCGACGCTTTGAAAGCAATTCCAAAGTAGCGTTCAGCATCCCTAGGCACCTGATAACGAAAGTTGTCGCCACTGTATGCCGTTACAAAACTTTCGTCAGTCAGATTTTTACCGATTAAAGTAATTCGGTAGCGATCGTCATCGAAGGAGAAGCCAATACTCCCATTCAGGATGTCGTACTCTGGGAGCACTGCTGCCGGGTTTTCAGATCCATCGTTTCCGGGCAGATCGGCAACCTGCTCGTCGGTATGAACAAAGGAACCGTTGATGATAATGTCTGACCTTTCCATGTGGAATACATACTCGGCCATCAGCGAATATTTCAGATCCGGTGAAAATGGCACAGGCAGCCCCGAACGCGTAGAACAGTCTACAACCTCGATGGGGCAATTAAACCTGTCGATCTCGGCATCAATAGAGGCAAGGCCTCCCGAGAGGGTGAAATTTTCTATCGGGCGCCACATGAAGTCCAGTTCGACACCTTCCGTGGTCACATCACCGGCGTTAGTCAGGCGGGTTATACAAGCCCCATCGCTACAATCGGAGTTGTTAGCCTGAAAATCGGCAATATCAGTCTTGAACACTGCCGCATTTACGGTCAAATTACCCCCGGTATACTTGTAACCAATCTCTATAGAATCAGAAGTCTCCTCTGAAATCGGTGCAGCATCATCGCCATTGGCTTTGAAGTTATAGTAAACATTAAAGCCAGGGCCCTTGTAGCCCTGAGCAGCGGTGGTGTACACCATCGAATCTTCACTTAAGTTCCATTGAAAGCCCAGCTTACCCGAGACATTGGTTTCTTGGGTTTTGCCCTTGAAGTTTGTGTTCTCGGTGGCAGGGCGAACGCCGACGCCGCGGCGGCCGTACTCGTCATTGCTGCGGCGCATATGAGAGTAGGAAATCTCATCATCGGTGTAACGAAGGCCAAACAATATACGCATATCGTCATTGAGATTTACTTTGCCATCGCCAAACACGGCCCAGTTGTTGAACTCTGTTTCCATATTGGCTGTTGCCGAGACAATGTCATTGGCATTACAGGTCACACCCAGGCTCGCGGTGTAACCCTCTATATTGGCCAGGGCATCATCCAAATCCGAGCCGCTAAGATTGTCCATGGCATAGACCGTCATGGCGTCATTGAGCTGACCACCATTATTCTGGCAGCTGGCGTCGCGGGTAAAGCTTCGCTCAGATTCGATGTTCCACCAAAAGCCGCCAACCTGATAGTCAATGAATTGACCCACTGGTGAGGCCAGTCGTAGTTCCTGTGACAATTGGCGCCACTCCTGAGGCCCCAAGTCGTGCAGCTGGAAGGGGACACCAAAGACGGGCTCTGAACTATCTCCAGCGATGGACGTAAAGTCGCCCTCGCGGACCTCGGTGTTATCCCAGGCGCGGTAGGCGGTAATCGAGGTCAGTTCATACTCATCGAAGGACTTATTTATCTGCAATGAAAACGCAGTGGTTTCGTCAAATGTTTCTGTCACCAAATCGTGGTCAACTTTGCGCAGGTCCAGATCCAGGTCTGCCTTGCCGTTTACAATTCCATTACTATCTGGCGCGGCAGCTGAGTCAGGATTTCGGCCACTGGGCAATAGCTCAAGGTCCGTACAGCAATCGTCCTTGGCCTCATAGTTTTCGACAATAAACAGCATGGACAAATCGTCAGCCACGTCAAAATCCAGCATGCCACGGATTCCCGAGCGGTCGTAACCACTGGTCGACTGGTTGTTGTAGACATTGTCTATATAACCATCAAACTGCCTTTCCAGCACAGTCAGGCTACCGCGAACATTATCGCTTAATGGGCCAGAGGCCGACGCCTTTAAGGTGTACTCATTGTCCTCGTATAATTGCGCTTCAAGGGTCGCTTCGAATTCATTGCCCGGGCGTTTAGTCGTCATGTTTACTACGCCGGCGGACGCATTCTTGCCGAACAACGTACCCTGCGGCCCGCGAAGAACTTCGATACGCTCCAGGTCGTAAAGATCACCGAAGGCCTGTCCTGAGCGCCCGAGAACCACACCATCTACTACGGTAGACACACTGGGTTCAGCGGCAATACTAAAGGAAATCGTACCCACGCCGCGAATGGTCAACGCCGAATTACGGGTGGTGTTACCCTTGCGAAAACTGACTGAGGGCACCATCGCCTGCAAACCCTCAATATTGTTGGCGAAGGCGGCATTAATCTGGTTTGCGCCCAAAACAGTCACAGCAATGGGAACATCACTCAGCCGCTCCTCACGCTTTTGAGCAGTGACGATAACTTCTTCAAGAAACCCTTTCGATTTCTCCTGCGCATAGGCCGGAGCCTGTGCCGCAAGACCTGCGGTGATCAGCAGGGCAGAGGCTATCGCTCGGGGCAGGCGCCGGTTTTCATGCGGCCTGCCGGCCTCTCTAACGAGAGGGGGTGCAGGCTGATCTATACGTACTGGATTGTGCATTTTTGTCTTCTCCTGGCTATTATTTTAATTTTCCAAATTCTGACATGTCTCGGGGTTGTGCCTTGAAAATCCCTCTCTACGCGCTCCCTGTAGTAACGATTTTGCTGCTGGGCGCAGCGATAAAATCGCGTACCGGTAGGCTACCATGAGCCATAATTATAATACAACTAATATCTTATATAAGACAATAGACCTATCTTCTAGCCCTTATATCGCCCGCCCTAGCGCAAACACCCTAGGAAACTTTATACCGGATATATTCGGAATAACGTGAATTCCAACTACTGAAGCTAAAGTGCCATCCGACCAGGTTCAACAAGAAAACGATCATCACAATCGGCCAAAATGCCGCCGTAAAACCTCCGACCAGGCCTACAGGTGAAAACAGCACATACAAACCGGCGATGCACGAGAACAGCGTAATAGAAACCGGCAGTGCGAAAACCCACGGTGTCATGTCAACGACCTCTTTACGCTCGTACACCCAGGGTGTTTCCAGTGGCCTTGCCCAGCCTATCAGCAACATTATGGCAATCTCAGCGAAAAAGAGAATGGCGTATAAGTGCAGGAAGTGTATGTCGACGATGTCTTTGAAGATGAATTGCAATAAGGCGTAGACCACAATATGGAAAATGATGGCCACCTTCGCTCCAAGGCCCGGCACCCGCCTGGTAAATAAACCCACCATCACGATAGCAACCACTGGAATATTGTAAAAGCCGGTGAATATTCTAATAATCTGCCACAGACCCTCCGGCGCGTACTGCAGCAAAGGAGAAACTACGAATGAGAATATAGCGATCACCACGCTGGCGATCTTGGCGACCTTGATCATTTCCACATCACTAACTTCGCGCTTTTTAAGCGGCTCATAGACATCAATACAGAACAGCGTCGCGGCACTGTTAAGCAGCGAATTAAATGAGCTAAATACCGCACCCAGCAGTACCGCCAAAAAGAATCCTGACATGTAGACCGGCAGCACATCTTTGATCAGTTTCGGGAAAGCCAGATCAATGGAGCTAAGCCCATCGCCATAGAGGTGAAATGCTATGATCCCCGGCATCATCATCATAAAGGGCACCAGCACCTTGAAAAAACCGGAAAAAATCACCCCCTTCTGACCCTCAGCCAGATTCTTTGCGCCCAGTGTTCGCTGAATCACATACTGGTTGGTGCACCAGTAAAAAAGATTGGCGAATATCATCCCGGTAAAAATGGTGGCGAAGGGCGTCGGATCACTCGCGCTCCCTATGGCATTTAATTTTTCGGTGTTGGTACTGGCGACAATCTCGACGCCAGCCAGAATACTGCCATCCCCGAGCGCCGCAAAACCCAACAAAGGGACCAACATGCCGATGATTAGCAGACCAAAGCCATTGATGGTATCGGAAACCGCGACAGCTTTAAGACCACCAAAGATGGCATACAATGCGCCGACGGAACCTACCAGAAGCACCGTAATAACAAGCCCCTGACTGTAGCTGACATTGAGCAGAGCAGGCACATCAAACAGCTGCATTACCGCGATAGATCCCGCATACAACACAGAGGGGATAGTAACCAGAGCATAACCCACCAAAAAAAGTATCACGGTGAGCCGTCGAACATCATCGTCAAAGCGACTGCTCAAAAACTCCGGCAATGTGGTAAATGCACCCATCAGGTATCTGGGCAGAAATATCAATGCCATGCAGATAGTGCTAACGCCGGCGGTAACCTCCCAGGCCATACTGCTCATGTTGAAGCCATAGGCAGAGCCATTAAGACCGATGAGCTGCTCCGCAGAGAGATTGGTGAGGAGCATCGAGCCGGCGATAAAAACGCCAGTCAAACCGCGGCCGGCCAGAAAGTACCCCTCTTTCGTGTTCACCTCTCCCCGCGTCTTCAAGTACGAAATCCAGGCGACCAGTGCCATGAAAAAAGCACAGGACCCAAAAGTTAACAAGAGGTCTTTTAGTTCCATACTCTACTCCGTGCTCCAGCCGAGACTGCATGCATTGTTTCGACTCGTATGCTCAGCCGGGTGGCCAGTATTCATCAATGACCGGTGCACCCGAAAGCAAGCCAGTATGCTGCACCGCTGGCCCCAACGGGACTCGCTGCCCGTCCCGTACAAATACCGCCATTTCGTCAAGGGCAAGCTCAAGAGTATGGCTCTCACCACCGATGAACATCTCAGACGTTGGAAAACGGCGCCATTTTCCTTGGGGCAGATAAAACTCAGTGCGCCCCCCAGGCGTTAAACACGGCGCAATCAGCATATGCTCACCAAACATAAACTGATTTTCAAAAGCCCATGCAGCCCGCTCATCGGGAAATGCCAGTGCCATGGCGCGCTGTACGGGTAAGCCGGTTGTATTTGAGGTCGACATACTGTGATAAAGATAGGGAATCAACTGATAGCGTAGACGCAGAGCGGCCGACGCAGCAGCATCAGCGTCTTCGCCATAGCTCCAGGGTTGGCGCAAACCGATTCCGTGAAGGCGAAAATGGGCAGAGAACACCGAGGCCTGCACCCAACGAACATACAGCTCGGGGTCGCGTTGATCGGCATAGAACCCACCCACGTCGGTAGCGTAATAGGGAGCGCCCGACATACCCCAGGAAAGACCACCGCGAAGACTCCCGGCCAGACCGCCCCAGTCAGCCTGAGGGTCCCCACCCCATTGTGCAGGGTAGCGCTGCGAGCCTGTCCAGGCCGAGCGACTGAAGAGAAAAGGGCCGGATTTACAATAGCGCTGGGCCGCTTCGTAGACGCAGCGGTTATACAGCAGGGTGTAACTGTTGTGCAGAATATCACCGGTATCGCCATTGTGAGCTACCATGTCACTCTCAACCTGCTCGCCGAAATCGGCCTTGATCATATCGACCCCAAGGTCAAAAAGAGGCTTGTGACTGTCGCGCCAGAAGACATAGGCCTCGGGGTGAGTAAAGTCGACAATACCCGAGTCCGGCAGCGGCGTTAACACATCGCCGAAGCAACTCGTATCCCACTGGTAGCGATATGTATCTCCCGTGTTGCTGTCTTTCAGCAGCCAACCCTTCTCCGACATCGTATCGAACAGCGGATTCTCTACCGAGACCAGCGGGTATTCCCATACACAGATTTTGTAGTTTAACGATTTCAGTTCACTGATCACCGCGGCCGGGTCGGGATAGCGCACCCGGTCCCACTCGAAATCAAAGCGGCGATCGGTATCCTGCCAGGCGCGACCATCGAGTGTAATCACGTCGCAGGGCATCTCGCGCTGCCGCACTTCCCTGGCCGTGCTCAGTAGGTCCTCAGCATCTTCGTAGTAGGCTTTGGAGAGGATAACCCCAAGGCTCCACAGGGGCGGCACAGGGGCCCGCCCGGTCAGAGAGGTGTAGGTGTCGAGTATGGCTGCACCATCCTCTCCACTGAGCAGGAAAAGATCCATCGAACTATCTTCAACAAGAATAGCGTAGGCCCGCTGCGACCAGGGCGCATAGCCTACCGCGTGGGTTACGGGTGCAGGCGTATGGACAAAAGCACCCCAGCCACCGGGGCTCCAGGCAAAAGGCGTATTTTTATAGGATATTTCCGCGTTTACACCAAGGGCGTCGTGATTGTTGGAGCGCAGCAGCTGGCCACGTTTGTCGAGGCGCCCCCACTTTTCACCCAGACCATATACCGGTTCACTGGAATCTAGTTCCAGACTAATCATCCAGCCCTGATCAGTGCGGGCGACAGGAGGCAGGCGGAAGCGACGTACAAAATGGCCGTCTGTAGGAGACTTCTGCACGGACAGCGACCCCTTAAAGAGTTCGAAGGACAGCGGCTTGTGATGCAGTGTAAGTGTATGGCCTGCGCCCTCCAGTATCGTCAGGTCATCGCCATAGTGGACGCTTACGGGTTCGGCCACGGGCTCGCAAACAAGCATGCCATACTCACCAAATTGCTTCTCCCCAAACCGCATGCGCGCACCAAAATCGTGGATGGTAATCGTCAGCAGGCCCTCTGTGGTAGGCATCGAAACCACACCATCGGCCGCCACCCCGACGGGGCCACAGCACTCGATTGACGGGATGTCGTTCCAGCGTGGCTCCTGCGGACCATAGATGCTCAACTGTTTGAACTCGGCGAAATGGTGTAGATCATTGAATGACACATTATTGCTTTAGTCTTATATAAGATACATGATAAATTATGATGTTGTGCACCACTTGTCAATCGCAGCGCGCGAATAAGTCATCAGTTATTGGTTTGCAAAGCGTCTTGTGCATGGACACTAACCCCTTCATCGATATAAGTAATGGCGTCCCCGATCGTGGCAAATACCGACCGCTCACACATGTACTCACGTAGCGACGACTTATTAATGGCATCTCTGACAGGGCCAATGGGGTTGGTAAGATAGAACTCTATATCCTGTTTTTTGAAGTTCTCAATGACCTGTTGAAGCATCAAAATTGCGGTGCTGTCTACAGTATTGACCGCCTCGGCATCAAACACCACATAACGCAGCTGATCGCCCTCTCGCCGCTTGACCCAGGAATAGAGCTTCTCCACAAAATAGTCTTTATTGGCAAAATACAGGGGCGCGTCAAAGCGGAATATCAGTACATCTTCGCGCACCACCGCACTGCTGAAGCGGTTTATATTGCGAAACAGACGTCCACCCTGAATGGAACCCAACTCCGTCATGTGCGGGGTGGTCGTGTTGTAGATCACCATGAATATGGACAGGGTGACACCCAGCAATAAACCCTGCTGCACACCAAGGACCAGCGTCACGATAAAGGTAGCCAGCATTATGCTGAATTCACGACCGCTCTGCGCCATCAACACCTTCATTTGCCCGTATTTGAACAGACTTGCAACCGACATAATAATTATCGCCGATAGAGTGGCCTTGGGTAGAGGATAGCTGGTGAAAAATGGCGTCAGGAACAGCACTGTTACCATAATAAAAATTGACGACACAACCGCTGATACCTGGGTAGCTGCACCGGACTCACGAAAGGCTGCACTCCGGGAAAAGCTGGCGGAGACAGGGAAAGCCCTAAAAAAGGCTCCCACGAAATTGGCCGCTCCAACCGCTAATAATTCTTGGTTGGGCCTTACGCTCACTCTGTCTGAGAGGCTTTCCTGTGACTTACAAATAGACATGGTGCCTACATATCCCATCAATGCCACCGTCAGGGCTACCGGCATCAGACCAGCCAATTCACCGAAAGTTAAACTTGGCAGACTCAGCGGTGGCAGGCCCCCGGGGATCGCGGAAATGACGTCGACACCATAGCCCTGCAGGACCCAGGTGCCCGAACAAAACATGCTACACACCAACAAAACCAGTGCGCATGGTAATCGTGGGAGCCACTTTCTCGCTATCACTATAAATAGCAAACCCGTGACACCAATCCCCACCGTCAGCCAGCTCCAGTGTTCCAGCTCCAGGATGAGTTGGTAGCTCAGCCAAAACACATTGCCCCCGCTGACATCAACGCCCAATATACTCTCAAACTGGCTCGCCATAATGATTAGGGCCGCGGCAGAGGTATAGCCCAGAATGACCGGATAGGACATAAAGTTGGCAATGAACCCAAATTTAATCAGGCCGAATAAACCTTGAATGATCCCCACCATTAAGGTGAGTGAAATGGCTAGCTCCAGATATCGATCAGAACCGGGCTCCGCGAGCACACTCAAACCTGTGATGATCAGAATGGAGTCGAGAGCGACAGGACCTATAGAAATTTTGTTGGAAGTTCCCAGCAGTGCGTAAATTATCGGCGGGAAAATGCACGCGTACAGGCCATATTCCGGGGGCAGGCCAGCGACCATGGCATAACCCATCCCCTGGGGGATGAGCATGACCGCAATGGTAATACCGGAAAACAGATCCCGCTTGAATACACCCCCGCGGTAGTCCTGAAGCCAGATCAGGCCTGGGAAAAATCTATGCAACATAGAATCAAACCCCGTAAGCTAACAATCTCAGGTGCTAGCAAAAATTTCTCTATTGCGCGCCCAACACGACTAACACTTTTCGTTTGCGCTCGCCCGAATAGGGGAGCCGACCGTGCATAACCAAATTGTTGTCCGCTACAGCGACATCGCCATCGCGCCACTCCAGGTCATAGGACAGCGATTTCGCAATAGCAACCACCTGGTCCAGATAGCCTTTGTCGAGAGAAGAATCATCACCGTAGCATAGTGCACTATCAGGATTTTCTTTCACCCCCTTCCAACCCAGGTAAGCGGCAATTAACTGATTAAAAAAGACCGTCCGACCACTCTCAAGGGTTCTGATCGCTGGCAGTGCAGCGGTTTGCGCCTCGAGTGCACCATTGTCCACCCACCTCCAGCTATATCCCAATGAACGTAGCTTGTGTTCGGCTTGTTCAGTGGTCTCCACGCTCAAAGTACCCCGCCAGCTTCTGCCCTGGCCGGTCTCCGGCGCATCGTCCTTCGGCATAAGCGTAGTGTACTTAACACCAAGCTTTTGTAATTTCTGGGTGGCTTTGGCATCCGCCGCAACGAGTGCATCGTAGACAGAATCAGACCGGCACAACACCGTGGCTCCGCCATGCTCGGCGGCGTTTTCACAGAACAATGAAATGATGCCCGGAAAAACGGGAGTTTGGGCCATTTCATTGTGCAGATAGATTTCCACCTCCTTCGGGGCCTCATTCGCGGTGAACACATACTCGGTGTGATTTATCCGCACTGCATTTGAGAGAGACTCTTTGTAGGTGAAATTCGGATAATCAAAGGCAGAGAAAAATGTGTCATAGGCCACTGCATTGCTGACAGGAAAGCCCCTGAAAAGGATGGCTCCACTACAGGCGAGCTCTTTTTTTAAAGCTTCCAGATTGTCCGAAATCCATCGGGTAGCCTGTTCGAGAGAAGTCACTGTGCCGTCGTTGACAATGATGCTGGGGAATTCCTTCTCGCTATACTTGAGTTCCGCAAGCATATTACTCATTCCTGGCATTCATATTTCTCCTAGTCGTATATCGGGTAAAATCTATTGAACGCGCTTTCGCAGAAATCACCGGGATCATTGAAACGGCGATTTTTATTAAGGGCAGAAATATCATCCATCTCCTGCTGCGACAGCAAAAAATCGAAAATATCAATATTTTGCTGTAGCCGCTCGGTTCTGGAGCTTTTGGTGATGATGTAACAATTGCGCTGAACCCCCCAACGTAACACTACCTGAGCCGGAGTTTTACCAACTCTCTCAGCCGCCCTCTTGACTACCTGCTGCTCAAGTACCGACTCCATTGCGTCCGCCATATCCAGCTCGAGGTAGGACAGGGCTCCCAGTGGTGAGAAGGCCGTGACGTCGATACCGTAGCTCTGCGCGTGGCGAATAAGCCGCTCCTGTGTCAGGTAGGGATGGGCCTCTATTTGTAATTCCGTCGGCTTGATGTTCGCGTAAGACATCAGGTCGTTCAACAGCCCGGAGTTGTAATTGCAGACCCCGATATTTCTGACTAACCCTTGCTCCACCAGGCCTTCCATTGAGAGCCAGGTTTCATGCAGGGGCACGGCGTCAATTTTCATTTCCACGGGATCCGCCTCCGGATCATAAAGCCACTCCGGCGGGTAACGGGTTTCAAAGGGCACAAATGGCTGGGCTATGGGGAAATGAATGAGATAGGAATCTAGATAATCCAGGCCCAGGTCTGACAGCGACCTGTCAAAGGCTGGCTTTACGTGCTCCTTGCGGTGGTAGGTATTCCACAACTTCGAGGTAACCCAAAGATCATCTCTCTGACAAAGCCCTGCATCAATAGCTCTAGCGATGCCCTGCCCAACCTCAATCTCATTACCGTAATCACAGGCACTGTCCAGGTGCCGATAGCCCGCCTCAATTGCGCTGTAGACCACATCAGCACAGTGCTTATTGGGTATCTTCCATAAACCCAAGCCAAGAATCGGTTTTTTCAGACTAGACATAGTATTCTCATTATATTTTCTATAATTTATATATCTTATATAAGACATGTTTTTTGTCAAGGCGTTAATCCAGCCGCAGCGCTGAAGTCTCTATGGGGGTGAGGCAAAGGAATGATTGTGGAGCGAGTAGCTGCTTAACCGAGAGTTACAGAGTAAACAAAGTCACTGGTGCTGCAATAGGAACTACTCCATTCAACCACGCGGCCGTCAATACTGATACTGAACCGCTCAACGAGCAAGACAGGCGAACCAGGCTTTATGCCCAGGGATTTTGCAGCTCGCGCTGACGAGGACACCGAGCGCAACTCTTCCTTGACCTCGACGACACTGACACCGAATCTGTCTTGGTAAAGCGTGTAGAGTGCATTGGGATACGAATCCAGTTTGTCTATATCGGGAAATATGGCGAGCGGCTGGAGTATCGTCTCATAGATTGTGGGCTTGCCATTAAGAGAGCGCAATCGAACCATCTCGGCAACCTGTGCTTTAGCAGGCAACTTCAGGTGACCGCGCTCCTTCGACAGCGCAACGCGGCGCTTGACCGACAGAACCTGAGTCTCGGGAATAAGGCTATCTCCTCCGGGTTCGGAGAAGTGGAAAAAACGAAAGAATGAACTTTCGTCGGTGTGCTCTGCAACGTAAGTCCCCTTACCCTGCCTGCGCTCCAGTAACTTCTCGGCAACGAGGTTGTTGAGGGCTTTGCGAACCGTGCCCTGACTAACACCGAGTTCGGCCGCCAGCGCATATTCACTAGGCAGGGCATCTGAGGGTTTCCACTCTCCCGCCACCAAACGCCCCATTAACTGATCGTAGACCTGCTTATAGAGGGGCTGAAAGCCAGTAACCAACGACATAACTAATTCCTTAGGGTGAATCGCAGTCCTCCAGACTGACGACGCAGGTAGTATAGGGAATATAGATGCCACCCTGCCAGCAAATACTTTTCACGGCAAACTGCTTGACCTGAACCCCGAACAGCACGCGCAGCACACAGGGGAATGGACGAACAAACAAGCTGCTCGCAACTTGGCCTAATAAGAATGAGTTACGATCAATAGGGCCGGCTCTCCTACTCCCACTCAATTGTCGCCGGCGGCTTGCTGCTGATATCGTAGGTCACACGGGAAACACCGGAGATTTCATTGATAATCCGATTGGAGACTCGCTCCAACATATCGTAGGGCAAGTGTGCCCAACGGGCAGTCATGAAATCGATGGTTTCTACTGCGCGCAACGCAATCACATACTCATAGCGGCGAGCATCCCCAACCACGCCTACCGACTTAACCGGTAGGAACACGGCAAAGGCCTGGGCGGTTTTGTGATACCAATCTTCCCTATGCAGCTCTTCCATAAATATGGCGTCCGCAAGGCGCAGAAGATCTGCATATTCCTTTTTCACCTCTCCCAAAATACGCACTCCCAACCCCGGTCCCGGGAATGGATGGCGGTAGACCATGTCATAGGGCAAGCCAAGCTCGAGGCCAATTTTTCGCACCTCGTCTTTAAAAAGTTCGCGCAACGGTTCTACCAGCTCGAATGCCATATCGTCGGGTAATCCACCGACATTGTGATGGGACTTGATAACGTGGGCCTTGCCGCTTTTGGCGCCAGCAGATTCAATTACGTCGGGATAAATAGTGCCCTGGGCGAGCCATTTCACGTCTTGAAGCTTCACCGCCTCTTCATCAAACACGTCGATAAAGGTATTGCCGATAACTTTGCGCTTCTTCTCTGGGTCTGAGACCCCCTTTAAATTCGACAGGAACAACTCCGCCGAATCACTGCGGATGACCTTCACCCCCATATTGCGGGCAAACATATCCATCACCTGGTCGCCCTCGTTCAGTCGCAGCAAGCCATTATCGACAAAGACACAGGTCAACTGTTCACCGATCGCCCGGTGCAGTAGCGCTGCCACCACTGAGGAATCGACCCCGCCAGACAAACCCAACAAAACCTTGTCTGTGCCTACGGTAGCTTTCACCGTTGCAATAGCATCCTCAACTATATTGGCGGCTGTCCACAGCGCCTGACAACCACAAATCTCCAGCGCAAAGTGTTCAAAAATGCGCATACCCTGCAGGGTATGAGTGACCTCCGGGTGAAATTGAATCCCGAACCAAGGCTTTTCACAATGCGCAATAGCGGCGATGGGACAGCTATCAGTTTCAGCAATCAGCTCGAACCCTTCCGGCAACTCAACCACCTTGTCGCCATGGCTCATCCACACATCCAGCAGGGAATGACCTTCGCTGTCGATATGATCGCGGATATCGTGGAGCAGATCGCACTGGCCAACCAACTTTATCTGGGCATAGCCAAACTCGCTGGTGGCTGAGGGCGATACTCGGCCGCCAAACTGCTGCGCCATGGTCTGCATGCCATAACAGATGCCTAAAATAGGCAAGTCCATGTCAAAGATTTCAGCGGGGGCACGCGGCGATTCATCTGCCGCTACTGACTCAGGGCCGCCAGATAATATGATTCCGCGAGGATTGTAAGCGCGAATCTCTTCAATACTGATATCCCAGGAGCGAATTTCACTGTACACCCCAACCTCGCGTACCCGGCGGGCTATCAGCTGAGTGTATTGCGAACCGAAGTCCAGAATAAGAATTTTCTGGCCGTGTATATCTGCGCTCATTCTAAGTCCTGATAGTCGTTAACGTACCGGGTAGTTGGGCGCTTCTTTGGTGATGGATACATCGTGAACATGGCTCTCTGACATGCCCGCGGTGGTGACGCGGACAAATTCAGGCCGAGTTCTCATGGTATCAATATCCGCACTACCGGTGTAGCCCATCGCGGAGCGCACCCCACCCATCAACTGGTGAACAATTGCGGCGACCGGTCCTTTATAAGGAACCCGGCCCTCGATACCCTCAGGCACCAGCTTTTCCATACCTTTGCTGGCATCTTGGAAATAACGGTCAGACGAACCATGGGTTTGTGACATCGCTCCCAAGGAACCCATCCCACGATAGGCTTTGTAGGTGCGCCCCTGATACAACTCAACCTCACCCGGGGCCTCCTCGGTGCCAGCGAACATGCTTCCCATCATGACCGCGTGAGCGCCGGCGGCAATCGCTTTAGAAATATCACCTGAGAACCGAATACCGCCATCGGCAATCACCGGCACGTCGCTATCAGCCAGTGCCTCTACTACGTTGGCGATGGCAGTGACCTGAGGCACGCCGATCCCGGTAACAACGCGCGTGGTGCAGATGGATCCGGGGCCAATCCCCACTTTTACGCCGTCGGCGCCGGCCTTCGCTAGCGCTATGGCAGCGTCACCGGTAGCAATATTGCCGCCAATCACCTGCATATCCGGATAATCCGCCTTGATCTTCTTAACCTGCTCAATCACATTCTTCGAATGACCATGGGCGGTGTCAATCACCAGCACGTCAACGCCCGCGCGAACGAGTGCTTCTACCCGGTCGTCGGTGTCCGGGCTGGTACCCACTGACGCACCAACCCGAAGCTGTCCATAGGAGTCCTTGCTCGCATACGGGAAGCTCTCCGCCTTGTCGAAATCCTTCACCGTAATCATGCCGGTGAGATCAAAATTCTCGTTTACCACCAGAATTTTTTCGATTCTATGTTTATGAAGAAGGCTTTGAACCTGCTCTGCACTGGCCCCCTCTTTGACCGTAATCAACTGCGCTTTGGGGGTCATGATGGCCGATACGGCTTTTTCCATATTCGATTCAAAGCGCAGGTCGCGACGCGTCACAATGCCCACAAGGTCGTGACCATCGAGCACCGGGACCCCAGAAATACCGTTAGCCCTGGTCAATTCGATCAATTCGGCGATAGAGGCAGTCTGCTGGATAGTGATTGGATCCTTAACCACGCCGCTCTCGAACTTTTTGACTTTACGGACCTGCTCAGCCTGCTCCGTTACTGTCATGCTCTTATGGACAATGCCTATGCCGCCCTCTTGGGCCATGGCGATGGCCAGACGGGACTCCGTCACGGTATCCATGGCGGCGGATAACAGCGGGATATTCAGGCTGATTTCCCGGGTTAGCTGGGTCCTGAGTGACACATCGGTGGGCACCACCTCGGAATATCCGGGGAGTAGTAGAACATCGTCGAATGTCAGAGCTTCCTGAGCGATACGGATCATTGTGTTGGTTCTCCTGCTGGCGGCTTGCGAGTAAACGTGCAATTATAAATCTTCGAGTGCCCCTCAGTAAATAAAAGACGTATTTTCCTGAACTGTGTCCAATCCTTTCGACAATCTTCCAGGCAGTGGCGATAAGCCCAAGACTCTGACCGTGAGCCAGCTCAACCGGCAAGTAAGCTCACTGCTGGACAGCCATTTCGACTTTGTCTGGGTCGAGGGAGAGGTCTCCAATTTTGCCTCGCCGTCCTCAGGGCACTGGTATTTTTCCTTAAAAGACGGTGGCGCTCAGGTACGCTGCGCCATGTTCCGTAACCGCAATCAACGAATTCGGTTTAATCCGGAGAACGGCGACGCCATTCGCCTACGCTGCCGGGTATCCCTGTACGAGGGCCGCGGAGAGTTTCAGTTGATCGTTGAGCATATCGAACGGGCCGGGGCCGGCGCGCTGCAGCATGCTTTTGAACAATTAAAGGCTCGATTGCTGGCAGAAGGCCTGTTCGACAGCGAGCGTAAACGACCGCTCCCCACCAGTATCTCACAGCTGGGAGTGATCACCTCCCCCACCGGGGCCGCTATCCACGACATTCTGACGGTTCTGGAGCGACGCTGCCCCGCCATCGAGGTGTTTATATTACCGGTGACCGTACAGGGCGAGTCCGCACCGGGAGAGATCGCCGCCGCCATCGAACGTGCAAACCGCTGGCAAAAGGAAGGAAAAATCTCTCTGGATGCCTTAATTGTCGGCCGCGGCGGCGGCTCGCTAGAGGATCTCTGGGCTTTTAATGAAGAGGTGGTGGCTCGCGCTATTACCGCTAGCGACTTGCCGGTGGTCAGCGCAGTAGGCCATGAAGTCGACTTCACTATTGCCGACATGGTCGCCGATCACCGTGCCCCTACCCCGTCCGCGGCAGCTGAGCTGCTAAGCCCGGACCAGCGCGAGTGGCTGGCCAAGCTGCAATCTCTGGAACAATCCCTGGAACGGCAAATTCGGCGTAAGTTCGCAGAAGCGAGCAGAGAACTTGAACATTTGAAACGGCGGCTCAAACACCCGGGCGCACAACTGCGCGAGCAGGCGCAGCGACTGGACGATCTGGAGCAGCGCCTGATCTTGGCGCAAAAGAATTTGCTACGGCAGCGCCATAGCGAATTGACGTTGCTGCAGTCGCGCCTGCATGCCCACTCCCCGTTGGCTCGGCTCCAGGAGGGCAAGCAGGCGTTAAAGCGACTCCAGCAGAGACTCGAGAATGCTATTCACAGTCGACTAGACAACGCCAAAACACACTTGGTCCATCAATCGCAATTATTGGAATCACTGAGCCCGCTGGCGACACTGCAGCGTGGCTATTCAATATTAACCGATAGTGAGGGGCGAATAGTCAGCGACAGCGGTGCGATCCTCCCGGGGGCGGCAATACAAGCCAGACTCGCCCGCGGTCGTTTAACATTGACCGTGGAAGACAGCGAGGGTGAGGCTGGAACCTAGTATTTCGCCGGCAGGCGGGTGTTGATGATGATATGACGCCCTTCAAAGCGGATATACTCACCGATAGTGAGGTCCTTGAGAATACGCGCAACCATCTCGCGGGAAGCGCCAACACGGTCGGCAATATCCTGCTGAGTTAGCTTCTCGGGGATATACAGGGTGCCGTCACCACGTTCTTCCGACAGATCCATCAGCACATTAGCAACTCGACCGTACACGTCCTGTAGAGCCAGACTTTTAACATCAGCCGTAAGCTTACGGACTCGCTGGGCAAGATTTCGTACCAGTTGACGGCCGATATTGGGATGCTCTTCCAATACCCGGCTGAAGTCTTCCTTATAGATGATGCAAAAGCTGCACTTTTCGACCGTACGCACAGAGGCGGAACGGGTTGAGTCGTCTAACAGGGCCAATTCACCGAAATAATCACCGGCGGACTGAGTGTTCATAATGAACTCTTTGCCGTTCTTATCGCTACAGTAAACCTTGACCTTGCCGCTCTCGATGACAAACAGCGAATCAGCGGGGTCATTCTCATGAATCACCACGGTGTTTTTTGGGAAAGAGCGGCTGACACTGCTTGAGCCTAGCGCTTCCAGTTCGTCGAGTGAAAGCCCTTGAAAAATTTCTACCTGCTGCAACATTTCTGAACCTGTCCTGTGAAAAGCATAGTCCTTATAGCTATTACCCCAATAGTAACCCAAAGTTCTGCGTTTGCGCACCCGTGAAAGCAAAATCGAGCGCTTAGATCGCAGATAAGCACCGACAAGCCGTTTCCACTGCTCCAATTGCCTCGTTATACTCTAGGCATTGAACTTGTCCAAGGATTCTGGCGATAGCGTGAACGACTCAGACATACAGGCCCCGGCACAATGGAGTGACTTGCTGGCACGCGCCGTGGTTGAAGTGCGCGAGCTATTTGATCAGCATAAGGCAGAGTTGGCAGACGGCCTGGTCGATGACTTCAAGCACCTGTTCAACGGTATCGTCCGCCTGCAAGAGTTTCTGTCGGGCTCTAGCGAGAATCAATCAACCCACGACCTGATGAATATACTGACTGCGATCCGAGGCTATAGCGAGATGTTGCGCGAAGATCTTGAAAGCGGCCCCACCGATCTCGACGACAGCCTGACGCGGCTGCTGAGCGCCATCCAGACGGTGCACAGCGATGAAACCGGCAACGACGATAAGATTGAGACCGGCAGCCACCCTACAATAACTTCAGAGCCAGGATTCATTCTGGCAGTGGACGATTTGCTGGAAAACCGGGAGCTGGTGGCTCGCTATCTGTCACGCAGCGGCCATATGGTGGTTACCGCCGCCAGTGGCGAAGAGGCCCTACTCACCCTGGAAAACTCCGACGTGGATGTGGTCCTGCTAGACCTGGAGATGCCAGGCATGGACGGACGGCAGGTACTGAAGCAGATCAAGGAACACCCCGACTGGCGAGCGACACCCGTTATCGTCATCTCCGGACGCCAGGATATGGACGCTATCGTAGAATGTATCGAAGCGGGCGCGGATGATTATCTTTTCAAACCCTTTAACCCGGTGCTGCTGCAGGCGCGGATCAAGGCGGGTATCGAGCGTAAACGCTGGCACGATCGCGAGGCACAATACCGCCAGCAACTGGAGCGCAACGAGAAATTTATTCGCGCCACCTTTGGACGCTACCTATCAGACGAAATCGTCACTGAAATATTAGAGCAGCCCGAGGGACTGGAGTTGGGCGGAGTACTGCGCGAAGTCACTATTATGATGTCAGACATTCGCGGATTCACCACGCTCAGCGAGCAACTCGCCCCGGACCAGGTGGTAAAAATGCTCAACCGCTACCTCGGCACCATGACCGAAATCATCATGGCCAACCACGGGACTATCGATGAATTCATTGGCGACGCAATCCTAGCGGTTTTTGGTGCGCCACAAAGACGGGATGACGACGCCGACAACGCGATGCGTTGCGCTCTGGCCATGCAGGCTGCGATGGATGACGTTAATCGCAAAAATGCGGCCGACGGATTACCTCAGGTACTTACCGGCATCGGCCTGAATACTGGCAAAGTAATCGCAGGGAATATCGGCTCAGAGCGGCGCAGTAAGTACGGGTTTGTGGGCCATCCGATGAATGTTACTTCGCGGATAGAAGATCTTTCAGCCGGTGGTGAAATATTGATTTCCGAAAGTACCCTGCAGAATCTCAGCGAGAAGTATGTGGTAGAAGATACCCGCGAACTGAAAGTCAAAGGGATAGAGGAACTGGTCGTCATCCACCGGATAACAGGGGCATCAAGATGAGCAATGACAACCCCATTTTGCTAGTTGAAGACAACGTGCTAAACCGCGATATGTTGATCCGTAGACTCAACCGTGCCGGTATCGATGTGATCTTCGCGGAAGACGGCCAGCAAGCTCTGAATAAAATGATTGAGGAACAACCACGACTGGTGTTAATGGATATGAACCTTCCAGTCCTGGACGGTTGGTCAGCCTGCCGCCAGGCTCGCCAGGACGACCGCATCAAGCATATTCCCATTATTGCCCTCACCGCACACGCCATGGAGGCAGACCGGCTCGACGCACTGAAGGCGGGCTGTGATGACTACGCGACCAAGCCCATCGATTTCCCCGGATTGTTGATAAAGATAGGCAAGCTCGCCCGCTCATGAGCCTGAGACGCCGACTCACCCTCGCCCTAGTCACCATTCTTATATTGTTCGCGGCTAACGTCGCTACCCACTTCTGGGGTAGCTTTTCGCGGAACGAAAGTATGCTCGCCTACCGCAATTCAGTCACCGCAGCGCAGCTTTCTGCGCAAGTGGAGCAGATGTTGATCAATCAACGCCAGCAAACTCTGGTACTGTCAACGCTCAGAGAGACCGCTGAAGACAAGCTGGATGAGCAGGAGTTTGAGCAGGCAGTCAGCGACATCGATACCATCAGTACTGCCGTCAAAAATCTCGGCGACCTGAGCCATGACGTGACCCAGCTGCACTACCAGAGACTGCAGAAAAGCAGCGACAATTTATTGGTGGGCTGGTACGCGTTTTATCAAAATTATAATGATGTAGACTACAAGGACGACATAAACGACCCCCTGCCCTACCTGGAAGCCAGCCAACGACTGAAGGAACTAGAACAGCGTCAGGCTTTTATCGCCGTGCAGCGAGCCAGCATCATCGACCGCACTATCGCGCTCACTGATCGCATTACGGTGATTGGGTTTGTCGCCTCAATTTTTCTTACTGCAATCCTCGGTTTCTTTCTGTTGCGCTATACCAGCACCTCTTTGAATCGACTGAAGCTGGGCGCCGAGCGCATTGGCAGTGGAGACCTCAACTTTCGTATCGATAATATCGACGACAAGGGTGAGCTGGGTTTACTGGCGACAGCGTTCAACGACATGTCCGACAAGCTCAGGAATGCTATCTATGATGTCAGTCGTGCCAGAGACATGGCTGATGAGGCCAATGCAGCCAAGAGTATCTTCCTGGCCAATGTCAGCCATGAACTGCGCACTCCGCTCAACGCCATCATTGGCTACAGCGAAATGCTGCACGATGAACTGGATGACAGCCGCGAGGTAGACAGGCCGCAATTTCAGCGCGATCTGGACAAAATTGTGTTATCTGGCCGCCAATTGCTGACTTTGATCAACGACATACTGGATCTGTCCAAAATTGAAACCGGGAAAATGTCCCTGCACTGCGAGATGTTTAACCCTGGCGAGCTGATTAGCCAGGTTGGCGACGCCCTGGCGCCACTGGTCAACGATGGCAATAATGTCCTACAGTTACCGAACTTCAATCAATTACCCGACCTATATAACGATAAGGCCAAGTTCCGGCAGGTCATCACCAACCTGATGAGCAACGCGTGCAAATTCACCCACAATGGCTATATCAGTTGGTCGGCGGGGCCGGTGGAGGGACGTGACGGCTGGTATCAGTTCTCTGTGTGCGACACGGGTATCGGCATGAACAGCGAACAGCAAAAAAACGTATTTGAAGCATTTGTGCAAGCGGAAAGCTCTACCAGCGCAAACTACGGTGGTACGGGCTTGGGTCTGGCTATTTGCCGCGAATACTGCGAGTTAATGGGCGGCACTATTTCGATCGAGAGCGAATCCGGCAAGGGTGCTACTTTTACTATTGTCCTACCTTCTGACCCAGAGTTAGCTCACGTAGTCGCTTAAGGGCCTCCTCTCGCTTTTTCAGATCTGCCCTCAAGATTGCATTATTATTTTCGAGATCTTTGATATGACGTTGAGATACGTCGAATGAGGCAAGCGACTGGGCCATAATAAGTGTTTGCTCATGCACTTTAAGGTCTCTTGAATACGTCTTTCTGAGACCCCAATAACTCTTACGAGCCTCTGCAGGATCATAAAAAGGGCTGGCGCTCAAAGTACTGATGTACGCAATGGCGATTCCCGCCTCCCACTCTGCGGTTCCCGTTTTTTCGAGGCGTTGATAGCGCTGAAAGTGCTGCACCCCTTCAATGTGATCTCCTTCGGCCAGAGCTTTAAAACCGCGCTCTAGAAAGGTGTAATCAGTCGAGTCTTCTACCACGCAGATACAATCTTCTTCCTGCGACAGGTTAAGCGTCAATTCGGGCACTTCTCCCGGTTCGATCGCGTCGGGTTCCACCTGTTCTAGCGGCGCAGTTTGACAGGCCTGTAGCACGGAGGCCAACGCCAGCGTCGTTATCGCTCGCTTAATTTTATGTGGCACTCTTTGTGGCACATCTACTTCCTCAGAATAGTAATGTGCGCTGAGTGTAGCACCTAAGGTCGAAAGACGAAAAGTCGCCGAACATCTTATTCTGGCCGCATGTGAGGAAACAACAACACATCCCGAATTGACACAGAATCCGTCAGCAGCATTACCAGACGATCGATACCGATACCCTCTCCCGTCGTCGGTGGCATACCGTATTCCAGAGCACGCACATAATCGTGATCGTAGTGCATGGCTTCTTCGTCGCCAGCGTCTTTTTCGGCGACCTGCGCCCTGAACCGTTCTGCCTGATCTTCTGCGTCATTAAGTTCTGAAAAACCATTCGCCAGTTCCCGGCCACCGACAAAGAACTCGAAGCGATCGGTGACAAACGGGTCGTCATCATTGCGCCTGGCCAGTGGCGACACTTCTGTCGGGTAAGCGGTGATAAATGTGGGCTGGTCGAGTAAATGCTCTACCGTTTTCTCAAAAATTTCGATCTGCACCTTGCCCAACCCCCAGCTGCCTTTCAGCTGAATACCCAGCCCTTTTGCCAGCTCTCTGGCTGCACCTTCGTCGGCGAGTTGTTCGGCAGTAATTTCGCCGTTGTAATGGAGAATCGAATCAAACACGCTAATGCGAACAAAGGGCTGAGAAAAATCATAACTACTGCCCTGATAATTAACCACCGTACTACCCACCACACTCTCGGTTAGTTGGCGCAGCATATCTTCGGTCAGGTCCATGGCGTCGCGGTAGTCGGCGTAAGCCCAGTAGAACTCCAACATGGTGAATTCTGGATTGTGACGCGTGGACAAACCCTCGTTGCGGAAGCTTCGATTAATTTCAAAGACCCGCTCGAACCCACCCACCGTGAGGCGCTTCAAGTAAAGCTCAGGGGCAATTCGCAGATACATGTCCATATCAAGGCTATTGTGATGCGTCACGAATGGTTTGGCTGCCGCCCCACCCGGAATGACGTGCATCATAGGGGTTTCCACCTCCATAAAATCGCGAGCGTGCATGTAGTCGCGAATGAAGTTAATGATTCGCGATCGGGTACGAAACACCTCTCGGGATTCAGAATTTACAATCAAATCGACGTAGCGCTGACGGTAACGCAGCTCCTGATCTGATAGTCCGTGGTATTTGTCCGGCAGGGGCCGCAAAGCCTTGGTCAACAAGCGAGCCTCCTCCATATTGATATACAGATCGCCCTTGCCAGACTTGTGGATGGGACCGGTGGCGGCCACGATATCACCAAGGTCCCAGCTTTTTATCTCGGCCAGAGTATCTTCATGCAGCCCTTTCCTGTTGACGTACAGCTGAATAGTGTCAGAACCATCCTGAATCAACAGGAAAGACCCGCGATTGCGTATCAACCTGCCGGCCACCGCGTATTGGGTGTTGGCTGTTTCCAGCGTCTGCTTGTCTAACTCGCCATACTGCTGCTGCAGTTCAGCGGCCAGCGCGGTGCGCCGAAAATCATTGGGAAAAGCATTGCGCGTCTTGCGAATTTCAGCCAGCTTGGCCCGCCGCTCGGCAATCAGCTTGTTCTCATCAAACTTGCCGTCAACCGGGCCATCAAGGTTCGCGTTTTTATCACTCATTTCTTCTACCTGTTACAGCCCGCTTTTCAGCGAAGCCTCCATGAACTGGTCAATTGCCCCATCAAGTACTGCCTGCGTATTACTGGTTTCCACCCCGGTGCGTAAATCCTTAATACGCGAGGCGTCCAGCACATACGAACGAATTTGACTACCCCAACCAATATCGGCCTTGCTGTCTTCCATTATCTGTTTTTCTTCGTTGCGCTTGAGTACTTCCATTTCGTACAACTTGCCCCGCAGCAACTTCATCGCGTTGTCGCGGTTCTGGTGCTGCGAGCGCTCTGTTTGGCACTGCACCACAGTACCCGATGGCAGGTGAGTCAAACGCACTGCAGAATCGGTTTTGTTAACGTGCTGACCACCGGCACCACTAGCGCGGTAGGTATCTACGCGAAGGTCCGCAGGATTGATTTCAATCTCAATATCGTCGTCTATCTCTGGTGACACAAAAACCGACGCAAAAGACGTATGTCGCCGATTGCCGGAATCGAAGGGCGATTTACGCACCAGCCGGTGGACACCCGTTTCGGTGCGCAACCAACCAAAAGCATACTCGCCCTGGAACTTGATGGTGGCGCTTTTGATACCGGCCACATCACCACCAGAAACCTCCACAAGTTCCGTTTTGAAGTCGTGTGCGTCACCCCAGCGCAGATACATACGCAACATCATTTCGGCCCAGTCCTGGGCCTCGGTGCCACCGGAACCGGACTGGATGTCCAAGAAGGCGTTGTTGGCGTCCATTTCTCCATCGAACATGCGCCGAAACTCGAGTTGTTCAAGCAAACTGACCATGGCGCCTATCTCGCCGCGAATCTCCTCGACCGTATCTTCATCGTCCTCAGACGCGGCCATTTCCAGCAAATCGCTGGCGTCTGCAACACTGGTGTCGAGACTTTCAATGGTATGGACTATGGCTTCCAGTGAGGATTGCTCACGGCCCAATTCCTGCGCCCGGGCCGGATCGTCCCAAACACTGGGCTCAGCGAGTTCCAGTCCTACTTCAGAGAGGCGGTCTTTGCGATTAGCAAAGTCAAAGATACCCCCTGAGCACGTCGGTGCGCGCGGTGATGTCCTTGAGCGTTTGTACCAATGGGTTGATCTCTAACATGTGTCCGTCTCTGGGGGCCGCAGTATCCGCGGCACAATATTGTCAATGCGTTAAACGCGGGGCATTTTAACGCAGGGGGCGACAACAGGGAATGCAGGGGAAGTGGCAATAGTGCCTCAGAAGCGATTCAGCACAAAGCCGATCAGCATAATCTGGGGGACGGCCACCAGTGGCAGGAATAGAGCAATCTTCCAGGACTTCGTGGTATCACGAAGGGACATCAGCTCGGTATAGTCGGTGGCCACTCCCGCCATCAGAAAGGTAAAACTGTTGCCGGGTGCCGCGGCCCGGTTCATCAAATCCGCCGCGATGGGCGTAGCACCCTCCGAACATACCTCGATAATCGTAGCCGCCAACAGGGTCAACCAGAGGCCGGCAAAGGTAGCGCCAAACCAAGTCGCAAAGGCGTCCGCGGGCACGAAAGCTCGAATCAGAGCCGCCAAAATCAAACCAAACAAGGCCCAGCGAATAACCACCCGCGAGCCTTCCAGACCATCTCGCAGCAAAGCGCCGGTACCAACAAAAGAGAGACGAATACCTGCGCGAAACTCCGACCACATCTCCCTTAGAGGGCGCTCTTCACCTAATTCCTCGCGCCAGGGGTTAGTCGGTAGCTGGCCTGCGGAGACCAACTTATCGAAGATCAGTCCGGTAATGATGCCAATCACCAATGACAACAGGATAAACAACAGCGTCCAACCCCAACCAATCAGGCCGATCAAAATAAGGGTGAGGGAAATAGAGTTCCACGGGCTAGCCAGTAAAAATGCCATCACCTGTCCCACCGAGGCGCCTCGCTCGTAGAGCTTCATGCCGACGGCCAGGATGCCGTGGCTGCATAAATCGAGACAGACACCAGCCAGTGTTGCCCGAAACATACCAGTTAAGCCGGCGTCGCGGCCCAGCACGCCCAACACTAACTCCCTCGGGATACGGGCCAGCAGCCCGACAAAAACAACACCCAGAGCCAGGCCCCACCACATCAGGTTAAACAATTCGAAAATGCTGCGGGTGAATATAGCCACGGGCGAGCCATGCTGGTGATCACCGGAAACGACAACCTCAGGACTCAGCACCCCCCCCCCATAAGCGAGGATTACCACACCCAAACACACCCAGAAAAAATAGTCGGTGCGCGCCGGCTGCTCACAACAACGGGATTCAGGCGCCTCTGCGGAATGACAGGCTGCCTGGGCAGAGCTACTGCATTCTCCGGGGCTCTCCTGAGTAGTGCGGGTATTACTCATGCCCTGCATCTTCCCCGTGAATCAATTCATCCAAAATCGCACATTCGGGGCCTTCATCTCCATTACAGCGCGTCGCCATGCCCGCAAGCACCTGCTGCATCCCTTGTAGTTGTTCAATACGCAGCTGCAATTGCTGGCTTTTATCCAACACGAGGTTTCTGGCGTGGGCGCTCTGCCGGTGCTTATTACGCAGCAGTTTCAGGAGTTGGCGGGACTCCTCAAGATCGAAACCTACCTCTCTCGACCGACCCAAAAAACGCAGCTCGCCCAACGCCCGCCCATCGTACTGACGATAACCGTTTGCATTGCGGGCCGCCGGGGCTAGCAGGCCAATGTCTTCGTAATAGCGGATTGTTTTACTGCTCAGGCCGCTACGGCGGGCAGCTTCAGAAATATTCATTGGCATCTCCATCTTGCAATGGAGCTAATGTAAACCTTACAGTGACTGGAAGGTCAAGAGCCTATTTTCAAATCTTCGACAATGAGCTGTACTGAGCGACGTCCTCTGAATTCGTTCACGTCCAGCCGGTACGCCGCCTCCACCTGATCGATCTTGTCGTCAGGCCAGACATCAAGGTCAACGTTGAATGCAATTGCATCGATAATTTCACCGGTACCGGGTATCGCCAGCACCAATTTCAAGTGCTTCTCTCCCACCAGCCTCTGTTGAACAATACCGAAGTGTCCATCGAACATTGGCTCGGGGAAATGCTGACCCCATGGACCACCCAAACGCAGTGCGCTGGCAATATCCAGGGTGAACTCCTGGGCAGACAACTCGCCGTCGGAGTCGATGGTCGCCTGCAGCTCTACATCCTCCGCGTGGCGCTCCAGTTCGGCAACAAAAGCCTGGGAAAACTTCGGATACGCGTCCCGTGACAGACTGAGCCCAGCCGCCATGGCATGACCGCCGAACTTACTGATTAAACCCGGGTGGCGGGTAGCAACAGCGTCGAGAATATCGCGGATGTGAATACCTGGAATCGAGCGCGCAGAGCCTTTTATTTCGCCCGCATCGCCCTCGGCAAACGCAATGGTAGGGCGATGCAAGCGATCCTTAATCCTTGACGCGAGTATGCCCACTACGCCCTGGTGCCAACCTTCTTCAAAGAGGGTAATCCCCAATGGCACTGCTGAGTTTTCCTCCAGTTCCAGGGATTCCAATGCGACCAGTGCTTCACGTTGCATACCCTGCTCAATCACCCTGCGGTCCTTATTGAACTGGTGCAGGCGCTCGGCCAGCGGCCGGGCCTGGTGTGCATCTTCACTGCGCAGGCATTCGATGCCTATCGACATGTCATCCAGTCGTCCGGCTGCATTAAGCCGAGGGCCGACAGTAAAGCCCAGATCGGAAGCCACTAATGACTGCGGCTCGCGACCAGCGACTTCCAGTAAGGCGAGAATTCCCGGGCGCGCGTGCCCAGCGCGAATACGCTGCAAGCCCCCAGCCACCAGAATTCGATTGTTTCGATCCAGAGGCACCACGTCGGCTACAGTTCCCAGTGCCACTAAATCGAGGTAATGGGCCAGATTAGGTTCAGGCAAGTTCTGATGTGAAAACCAATCGCGACTTCGCAACTCTTTACGCAGCGCCAGCATCAAATAAAAAATAACGCCCACACCTGCCAGGTTTTTGCTACCGAAGGAACAGCCAGGTTGATTGGGGTTGACGATGGCTGCCGCAGCGGGCAATTCTCTGCCTGCCAGATGGTGGTCAGTTACCAACGTTGCGATGCCCAGATCCCGCGCTGCTGCTACGCCATCTATGCTGGAAATACCGTTGTCGACGGTGATAATCAGGTCAGGCTTACCCAAAGCCGCCAGCTCAACGATTTCAGGGGTTAAACCGTAACCAAACTCAAAGCGGTTAGGGACCAGATAGGCAAGATTCGCGGCGCCCATGTCATACAGTGCACCCATCGCAAGAGCGGTACTGGTGGCACCGTCGGCGTCGAAATCACCAACGATGGTGATTCTCTGTTGCTCACGCAGCGCATCGGCCAATATTTCCGCCGCCGCACTGATATTAAGCAAACCCGAGGGTGGCAGCAGGTGCTTGAAACCCAAATCCAGTTCCGCGGGGGACTGAATACCTCTACCGAGGTAAACACGTTTTAGCAGTGGATGGATATCGGCGTCAGCGAGCTCACCTGATCCGGGGGCGCGCCTGCGGATAAGTTTATCCACCGACGGGTTCAGGCATTTATATGCTCGGTCATGAAGGCATGCACTGCACTAAGCTCATTGGGTAAGACTTCAAAACGTTCCTCGCGATCAAACAAGTCACTCAGATGCGCAGGCAAGGACGGCTTTTCCACAAGACCTGCACTGGTGATCGCATCGGGAAACTTGGCCGGGTGTGCGGTAGCCAACGTCACCATCGGCACACCGTCGTCGACATCCGATTCGAGAGCCGCCCTGACGCCGATAGCAGTGTGAGGGTCCAAAAGATATTCACAGTCGTTCCACGTGCGAGCAATCTGCTCACCCGTCTCTTCATCAGAAACCCGTTGGCTGCTGAACAGCGCTCTGGCCTTCGCCATCGCTTGTTCAGAAAACAGTACATCGCCAGTATCGAGCTGAGCCATCAGTTTGCTGACTTCGGCACCATCCCGGTCGTAGAGATCAAACAGCAGTCGTTCGAAGTTGCTCGAGACCGTGATATCCATACTGGGCGACAAGCTTTGCTCTAACGGTTGGCGTCCATAGGTGCTGCTGGTCATAATTCGATGTAGAACATCATTGCGATTAGTGGCAATAATCAAGCGCTTAATCGGCAGGCCCATTTGGCGCGCCAGATAGCCCGCAAATATATCGCCGAAATTGCCGGTGGGCACCGAAAAAGATACCTGCCGTGCCGGGCTACCCAAAGCCACTGCGGCGTAAAAATAGTAAACAATCTGCGCCATGATTCGCGCCCAGTTGATGGAGTTCACCGCCACCAAGCTGCGATCTGCCGGCAAAAAGCTGCGATCGCCAAAGCTGGCTTTCACCATCGCCTGGCAGTCATCGAAATTACCTTTCACTGCCACGTTGTGAATGTTGTCGCCAGCCACGGTTGTCATTTGTCGGCGCTGCACATCGGACACCCGTTGATAGGGGTGAAGAATAAAAATATCAATATTCTTACACCGCTTGCAGCCTTCAATGGCGGCTGAACCCGTGTCACCAGACGTCGCGCCCATGATCACTACTTTTTGATGCTTGCGCTCCAGCACGTAATCCAACAGCCGGCCAAGCAGCTGCAAGGCAAAGTCCTTGAACGCCAAGGTGGGACCATGAAAGAGCTCCAGCACCCATTGATTAGGCGCAATCTGTACCATGGGAGCGACGGCGTTATGACGAAACTCCGCGTAGGTATCTTCGAGCATCACCTTAAGGTCGTCTGCAGGTATACAGTCGTCGACGAAGGGGGAAATAATTCTCTGTGCCAGTTGCGGATAGTCCATGCCCGCCATCTCCGCGATATCCTCGGGGCTGAACTGCGGCAAAGATTCAGGAACATAGAGTCCGCCGTCTGCGGCCAGGCCTGTGAGCAGAACCTGTTCAAAATTGAGTGCTGGGGCATCTCCCCGGGTGCTGATGTATTTCACGCTTGATTACCTGCTATCCATCCAGCGATTCGACCCGAATTCGGGTGATCTCGCCACTGATTGTATCGAGAGCTTCAATAGCCTGCACGGCTTTGTCGAGCCGCCCCTGGGCTGCTACATTGGTAATTACAAGTACTGGGACCTGAGCCTGTCCAATGGCAGGTGCCTTCTGAATCAGCGCCTCGATGCTAATGCCCTGGGCGCCGAACAGGCTAGCGACCTGCGACATGACACCGGGCTTATCCTCTGCCTGCAACCGCAAATACCACGCTGTCTCGACCTCCTCCATTGGCACTATCGGCAGGCTGCGGATGGACTCTGCACCGAAACTCAGTGAGGGCGTACGGCAAACCTGGCCAGCGCTCAACTCACGGGCCAGATCGACAATGTCGGCTATAACCGCCGACGCCGTTGGCTCGCCGCCCGCGCCGGCACCGTAGTACAAGGTCGGACCTACGGCATCGCCTTCAACCAGAACGGCATTTTTAACGCCATCAACGTTAGCCAGCAGGCGCTCTTCAGGGATCAACGTCGGGTGCACTCGCAACTCAACCCCTTTCTCGCTTTGTTTAGCGACCCCAAGATGTTTAATCCGGTAACCCAGCTCTTCCGCGTAATCAACATCCTCGGGGGTCAGTCGCGTGATCCCCTCTGTATAGACCGCGTCAAACGCCAAGGGAATACCAAACGCCAGAGAGGCGAGAATGACCAATTTATGGGCCGCATCTATGCCTTCAACATCAAAGGTAGGGTCAGCCTCGGCGTAACCCAGGGCCTGAGCTTCCGCGAGCACGTCGGCAAAATCCCGCCCCTTATCTCGCATCTCGGTGAGAATGAAGTTGCCCGTGCCATTGATAATGCCGGCCAGCCATTCTATTCGGTTCCCCGCAAGTCCTTCACGCAGTGCTTTAATAATAGGTATGCCGCCTGCCACTGCCGCTTCATATCGCAGAGCAACACCCTGCTCCGCCGCCAGCGCAAACAACTCGTTGCCAAACTCGGCGATCAGTGCCTTGTTCGCCGTTACTACGTGCTTGCCATTGCGCAGCGCCTGCTCGATAAGCTCGCGGGCCACGGTAGTGCCACCAATCAGCTCCACCAGTATTGCAACATCGGGATTATTCGCCACATCAAAAATGTCGCGACTGACCGCGGTAACGCCCAGCTCACAGTCAGGATTATCGCGCCGCGCACCTATCTGCACTACCTCAATGGGGCACTGCGCTCTAGCAGCTATAATCTTTGCATTGCGCTTGAGAACATTGAACGTCCCACTACCAACAGTACCGAGGCCGCAGATTCCTATTTTTACTGGTTTCATCTAAATCCTGTTTTTGCCTCGCAATGGCTGGGACGATAGCTCAACCGATACCGTCCTGTTTCATCATACGTTTTATATTGCGTATAGCCTGACGGGTGCGATGCTCGTTTTCTATCAGGCCCAAACGAACATAGCCTTCACCGTATTCACCGAATCCGATACCTGGCGATACGGCCACCTTCGCCTCCTCTAACAGCTTCTTACTGAATTCCAGCGAACCCATCTCCAGGTAGGCGTCCGGCAACTTTGCCCAGACAAACATAGTGGCTTTAGGCGGCTCCACCGGCCAACCAGCCGCATTCAAGCCTGAGCAAAGTACATCGCGTCGAGACTTATACATCGCATTAATTTCTGAGACACAGTGCTGATCTCCTTCAAGAGCCGCAATCGCAGCGACCTGAATCGGTGTAAACATGCCGTAATCCAGATAGGACTTCATCCGTGCCAAGGCACCCACCAGTTTTTCGTTGCCACAGCAAAAGCCCACCCGCCAACCCGGCATGTTGTAACTCTTGGACATGGAGAAAAATTCGACGGCAACATCGCGTGCGCCATCTACTTGCAGAATAGATGGCGCCACATAGCCGTCGTAACAAAGATCGGCATAGGCTAAATCCTGTACCACCCAGATTTCGTTCTCTCGGGCGATGGCAACAACCTTCTCAAAAAACTCCAGATCAACGCAGTGTGCGGTTGGATTAGAGGGGAAGTTCAACACCAGCATCTTCGGCTTGGGGAATGTGTTGCGGATTGCCTTCTCAAGTTCCTCAAAAAAGTCGATGTTCTCGCCTATGGGCACGTGGCGAATGTCTGCCCCGGAAATGACAAAGCCATAAGGGTGGATTGGATAAGAAGGATTAGGCACTAGAATTGCATCGCCGGGACCCGTGGTCGCAAGCGCCAAGTGCGCGAGGCCCTCTTTCGAGCCCAACGTGACAATAGCCTCGGTATTGGGGTTAAGCGTCACCTGGTAGCGCCGCTCATACCAATCGCAAATCGCCTTACGCAGGCGGGGAATACCTTTAGACTGGGAGTAACGATGGGTATCGCTGCGCTGGGCGGTCTCGATCAGTTTATCAACAATATGTGCAGGAGTAGGCTGATCTGGGTTGCCCATGCCAAAATCGATGATATCTTCCCCAGCCGCTCTTGCTTTCTGCTTGAGCTCGCCAATAATATTAAAGACATAGGGAGGGAGCCGCTCGATGCGCTGAAACTGGTCGTCCACGGTGATATAACTCGAATTACTGCCCACTGGCAGATTGGCAAAAAAGGGTGAGGAACAGTACTGAGTCAGCCCCACGCTGTCAACGCAGCGAGGGCCGCAAAGGGATTATTTACTTCAGGCCCATACTCTCAATGAGTTGATCGGCGGCCTGATAGCCAGGGATCATTTGTCCACTTTCGGTCACAATTGCTGGCGTGCCTCGTACACCCAGTTTACCACCCAGAGCATATTGGTCGGCCACCGGGTTATCCGCACAGACATTGTTGTCAACAGGTTCACGATTTTTAAGTTTGGTCAGCGCGTCCTTTGGATTGTCTGAGCACCAGGCGGTTGCCAACTCGCGATAACTATCAGAGTCAACGCCAGACCGAGGGTAGGCCAAATAACGGACTTCAACGCCTTTTCTATTGAGCTCAGGGACTTCTCTGTGCAACTTCTGGCAATAAAAACAGGTGCTATCGGTGAACACGGTAACCGACCCGCGGATCTCACCCTCAGGAGAGAACACGATCATATCCTCAGTAGCAACGCTTGCAATCAACGCTTTACGCACACCATCCTGGCTTCTTTCGGTGAGATTAACCAACTCGTCGCTCTGCACGGCATACAGGTCACCGATGATGAAATATTTGCCACTGGCCGAACTGTAGACCAACGGGCCATTTTCCAATTGCACCACGTACATTCCCGGTATTTCGCTGGCGCTCACGGACTCGACGCCCACGTTTTTACTGGGCACGACCAGGTTTTTTCTTATTTCGGCTTCAACCTTGGCGTCCACTGGACCACTAGCAACGGCCACCTGGCCGATACACAAGCTGCACGCCAGTAAAGCTGCGGATACACTCTTGAAATTCATATTCAATTCCCTGCATAAAATGATGTTGGAAGTTTACACCACGGCGGCGTGCCAGATGTACAGCAAAGTCTATCCTTTGAGCAAAAATTGCTGATTTAGTTCCTCGGCGAAGCCCTAACCTCGGGGGTGATGCTGGGCATGCAATTCCTGCATGCGAAGCTTGGCAACATGGGTGTAGATCTGCGTCGTGGTCAGGTCACTGTGGCCCAACAACATCTGCACCACCCGCAGGTCCGCGCCGTGATTGAGCAAATGGGTCGCAAAGGCGTGGCGCAATGTATGCGGCGACAGTGCGGTCTTTATGCCTGCCCGCTCGGCATAGATCTTGATCCGATACCAGAAAGTCTGCCGAGTCATCTGCGTGCCGCGTCGGCTGGGAAATACCACGTCACTTGGAATACCTTTTAACAACTCCATGCGCGGCCCTGCTATAAACCGCTGCAACCAGCTGACCGCCTCCTCTCCCATCGGTACCAGGCGTTCCTTACTGCCTTTGCCAAATACCCGCAGTACGCCCTGATTAACACTCACTTGAGACAACTGCAAACTGGTCAACTCGGTGACACGCAGGCCACATCCGTAAAGCAGCTCAAGCATGCTGCGATCACGAAATTCCAAGGCGATATCCGGGTCTGGAGCTTCCAGTAATTTATCAACATCCTGCTCTGACAGGGATTTCGGCAGCGGACGGCCCAACTTAGGGCTGTCCACGTCAAGGGTAGGGTCGATATGAATGCGACTTTCCCGGAGGCAAAAATGGTAAAAGCCTCTCGCACAGGACATGAATCTGGCTGTTGAACGCTGACTCTGCCCATTGCGTAGGCGATGACCGAGGTAAGATTGCAAGTCTACCCGGTCGGCTCGCAGCACGTTAGCGCCTCGCTCTGCCTGCAACCAATCATCATATTGACGCAGGTCGCCGCGGTAAGCGCTCAAGGTATTGTCGGACAGCCCTTTCTCCATCCACATAGCGTCGATGTAGCGTTCAATTTCTGGGTGCTCGGTGAGATCTTTGGGCATGGCTCGCACATTAGCATGGTTTCCCCGACGCATCGATTGGACGACTATTTAAGATAGGAGAAGGTCAACTTTCTAGGTGATTATCTTTCAGCTCAGGTCCAGCCAGCCAAACCCGGTAGCCTGCTCTGCCCAGACCACGCGCGAATCTCCCGGCTCGAAAACCGCCGCTAACGCCTGCTCAGCGCTGCGACGACAATTATTTTTCTCACTGATGTGGGCAACCGCCAGATGACGCAGATTCTGCGCCTCTATTGCGTGCAAAAAGGCCACCGACTGCTCGTTGCTCAGGTGCCCCCAGTCGCCGCCCACTCTCTGTTTCAAACTCTCGGGATAGGGGCCATCGGCCAGCATGCTCACATCATGATTAAACTCCAACAGGAGGGCATCGCATTCTCGGTAACTGTCAATAACGTGCGGCGTGATGCTGCCAAGATCAGTAAGAATACCCAAACAATGCTTGTTACCGGTCAGGATGAACTGGCAGGGTTCACGCGCATCATGGGGCACCGAAATGGACTGAATGCGGATGTCACCCAAATCGAATTCGTCGCCAGAGTTAAAGCAGTGTTGATAAAAGCAATTCTCGACGCGGCCGGTACCGGCAGTACCGTGTGTCATGTATACGGGTATCTGATACTTGCGAGACAAGACTGCGACGCCAGAAGAGTGGTCGGAGTGCTCATGAGTGACCAAGATCCCGTCAAGTTGCCGAGGATCCGCACCCAGTCGCTCCATCCTCAGGAGCACCTGCTTGGCGGAAAACCCGCAATCTATCATCAGCAAGGAATCAGCGCTGGCAACCAGCGTTGAGTTGCCCTTGCTACCGCTGCCAAGGGAGGCAAATCGCACAGGTCTACCTCGGGCTGGCTAGTTGATGTTGCCCTTGATCAGACTGAGTAAGCCCTGCTCCTGACGCTTGTCGAAATCCGGATCTGGCTCGCGAGTTTGCAGTTTTATCTCGATAATGTCCTCGGATTGACTAACTACCGTCACCAGAAACTCTTTGCCGGACAATGGGTGACTGTCATCGCCACCCGAAAGCCAACCGAACCAGCCCTCGTCTTCGTCATTGGTGGGACCAAGAAAACGGGTGTAATACTCACCAGCACTGCGGTCTCGATCCACAATTTCAAAGCTGGAGTCTTCCAGGGCCTTGGCCAGAGAGGCCCAACCCCGGTTGAAGGGTAGGGCCAACTCTATGTAGGCATAACCCTCTGGCGATTCCTGCAGTGAAATCCGCCCGGAGGCGCTGATCGCCTGATCCGCTATCATCGAAACCGGCGCTGTATCGGCAGAGTTAGCAATATATTGAGCGACAGCGCCCAGCATTTCCGACTCCTGCTCAATGTTGTCTGAATTGGCAGGCCAGACATTGACATCCCCTGCTTGATTCATCTGCAGCACGTGCAGCTCACTCGTGCCCCGCTGCACACCGCGCTCTATACGATAACGAAAACGCGAGCCCATTGAGGTCCCGTCAAGCTCCAGCCAGTTGGTCTCCATAATGCCTGCACGGGCATCAACCCGCGCAACCTGTAGGGTCGCTGCAGACAGGAAGCTTCTCACCTGAGGCCAGAGCTGACCGGGGGCCATCGCCACCAGAGCCCAGCTATCGTCGCCAAGCTTTTGAATTCTTACAACTTCATCTGCAGCACCAGCAACCAGCGGTGTGGGCCGGGGAACCTCGAAATCGCCCGTTAGCACGAGAGATTCCTCTATCTCTGGTATCGGATAAATCTCTCGCAACGCACCGCTGCTCTTGCCGGGCGGAACATCGATAACTTCCAGTTCAGGAGCATTTCTATAATCCTGGGAGGGATCGCGAAACATGCCGTCGTCGCCAAATAAATAGCCGCACCCCTGCAATAAAATGAGAGGGCTAGCAATAAGTAGTAACCGGGCCGAGATAGCCAATCGCATATTCAAAGTCCCGCTGCCTCCATAGCTGCCAGCACCGGCGCAAAATACGCTGGCGCCAACGCTGTCATAGGCAGGCGAATGCCGGCCTCGATTAAACCACGCTGATGCATCGCCCACTTTACCGGTATCGGGTTCGCTTCAAGAAAAAGGGCTTGATTAAGTGCCGCTAGTTTTTGATTAATGGCTTCGGCTGCCGCCCGATCACCGGCTGCCGCCAGGCTGCAGAGTCTGGAAATCGCTGCCGGCGCAATATTCGCAGTCACCGAGATGTTACCGTGCCCTCCTGCCAAAATGAGTTCCATGGCTGTGGGGTCATCGCCAGAATAAATGGCAAAACCCTCGGGTGCTCTGGCAATCAGGTCGCGTCCCCGCTCAAGGACACCGGTGGCGTCTTTAATACCGACGATATTCCCGATTGCGGTCAATTCCAACACGGTATCGTTATCCAGATCTACCGATGTTCTACCGGGCACATTATACAGAATATTAGCGACGTCAACCGCCTCTGCTACCGCTTTGAAGTGTTGATACATGCCGCGCTGGGTGGGTTTGTTGTAGTAGGGGGTGACCAGAAGACAGGCTTCGGCCCCCGCATTGGCGGCGGCGGCGGTAAGCTCAATAGCCTCGCGAGTCGAATTTGAACCGGTACCGGCGATAACAGGTAGCCGCCCCTTGATATAGCTTACGCAGTATTTGATCACCTCACAGTGCTCAGGAGTACTCAGGGTTGCGCTCTCTCCCGTGGTACCTACTGCGACGATCGCGTCGGTCCCCTGCTCAATGTGCATATTAAGGATGCGTTCCAGACTCGCCCAGTCAACGCTGCCGTCAACATGCATCGGGGTGACCAGGGCGACAAGACTGCCGGTTATCATTGACTAGCTCCAGAATTCGGTAATGCACCGGGTTAGCGCTCGCTCGCCCGAGGAAAGGTGGCAATTATCCATGACAGCGGCTGGAACACAACCAGAATGCAATAAAATGCGACATACTATGGCCCAATTTATCAGCTCGGGCTGTACGATGAAGCCCAACCGTTAGGGAGGTATTGGAAATGCGCATTGGCAGACAGTTATCGATAGTACGCCTTGGCGTGCTCAGCTTGCTACTGGGGTTGCCAGGGCTAGCCTCTGCCGAGCTGGAAATCAGCCAACTAAGCTACATTGATCGCGGTTACATGGGTCAACAGCGAGAGAACCTCAACAATCTGGCTGCCATCAAACTGGGACGGCAGTTTCACGGTGACCGCAGCAATGATCTGAGCATTCTGCAGGCTCTACTCGACCAGCGACTGGTGCGGAAAGACCAGGTTCAGGCGTTACAGGCCATGGGTGTCATTATGGGCGATCTGCTGGCTAAAGAACTCGGCATGGACTGGGTGGTATACGAGGACAAGATTGGACGCTCCAGAGCTTTGCGCTATCAGCTGACGGATAACTTTCTATTTCCTATGACCATGATATCCCGGCGCAGGACCGTCGGTGACACAACCCCGATAAACGATGTTTACCAAAAGGCATACGATATTATTGCCCCCCTACGACAACCGCTGCCCTTCCAGTAGGCTTGCTAGATTTTGACCCAACCAAGGGTTAGACTGACGACATACTGCTATTCATGGCTAAAAACTGCATGACTGACCGGGCACCGGGTTTCAAGCTGGATCGAAAGGATCAGGATACGGCCACCCTCAGCCTGAGCGGTGACTGGATACAAGGCCAACACACCCCCGACTTTGCCGATCTTCACAACAAACTCCGCGAGCTAAGCCCCACCCTTGTCGAACTTCAGGCTGACGACCTAGGCCGATGGGATTCCATTTTGATGGCGTTCCTCCTCCAATGTTCCAATTATTGCCGCAAAACACAGATCGGCATGACCACGGACGCCATACCTGAGGGCGCACAACGTCTGTTACGGGTAGCAACCGCCGTGGAGCCGCACGAGCGCCCGGGCACCGCCGGTGGATCCTGGCCGGTCGCACTCAACCCGATGAAAATGCTGACCACTGCGAGACGGGATATTCGCCAATCCATGGCGTTCATTGGCGAGGTCGCCATTGCCTTGTTGCGGCTACTTCACGGAAAGGCAAATACACGTTTTTCCGACTTCAAAGACTTCTGCTACCAAGCTGGCCCCGACGCATTCGCTATTATCAGCCTAACTGGCGTTCTGGTAGGCATGATTTTGGGCTATCTGGGTGCCGTGCAGTTACAACAGTTTGGCGCTGAGATTTATGTCGCCGACTTGGTGGTCATCGGCATGCTGCGGGAGATGGGGGTACTTATGACGGCAGTGGTCATGGCCGGGCGCACAGGTGCTGCCTATGCCGCGCAATTAGGCACCATGCAAACCAATGAAGAAATCGACGCTATCACTACCATGGGCATCTCTCCCATCGAATTTCTGGTGGTACCGCGCATGCTCGCGCTGGTGGTAATGATGCCACTGCTGACAATTTACGCGGACCTGCTAGGCATTTTGGGCGGCGGCATTGTCGCCGGCGGCATGGGTATTACCCCGCTGCAGTACATTAACCAGGCCGAAACCGCCGTATCGCTCACGCACTTTTTGGTGGGCATGATAAAAAGCCTGGTGTTCGCAGTATTGATCGCGGTTGCCGGTTGCCGCTCGGGCATTAACTCCGGCCGCAGTTCTGCCGCCGTCGGACAGGCCGCGACGGAAGCGGTGGTCACGGCAATCATTTACCTGATCGTTGCCGACGCTGCGATAAATATTATATTCCAGCAGCTGGGTATTTGATGATGGCACAGGAAGCTCACATCACCGTCAGTAACGTCACCATGGCCTACGGTCCGCTGGTTATTCAGCGCGACCTGAGTTTCGATATTTTGCGCGGCGATATTTTTGTCATTATGGGTGGTAGTGGCTGTGGCAAAAGCACCTTACTTAAACATATGCTGGGACTTATTGCTCCCGAGCAAGGGGACATTCTCTACAGCGGCAAGAGCTTTACTCATGCAAGCGCCGAGCAGCAGGGAAAAATGCGCCAGCGATGGGGCATCACTTATCAGTCTGGTGGTTTGTTCAGCGCGATGAACCTGGCAGAAAACATATCACTGCCGCTGCAGTTGTACACAGACTACAGCAAGGCTGAGATATCCGACATTGTGGACTACAAACTCTCTCTGGTGGGACTGGGCGGCTATCAAGCCTATTACCCTTCGGAAATAAGCGGCGGCATGGGTAAACGGGCAGCCCTGGCCAGAGCCATTGCGCTTGATCCAGAGATTCTATTTTTTGACGAACCGTCGGCTGGACTGGACCCGATCAGTTCCCGGCTACTCGATGAGTTAATCGTACAGTTGAAAGAATCAATAGGCGCTACCGTGGTGATGGTGACCCATGAGTTGCCAAGTATCTTCGACATTGCCACCAATTCGGTGTACCTGGATGCAAACAGTAAGACCATGATCGACTACGGCGATCCAAAGTTTTTACGGGATCACAGCGAACAGGCGGTTGTGAGACAATTCCTGGCCCGGGGTATCAGCAAGCCTGAAGAGGAAAGTGCATGAACGAACAACCGCATACCGTTGCCATTGGCGCTTTTATTGTCGGCGCCTTGCTCATCGCAATTACCGGGCTGATTTTTTTGGGCAGTTCCGGATTTGGCAGCGATAAAAACAAGGTTGTGATGGTCTTTGACGGGTCTGTGAAGGGCCTGTCGGTGGGCGCGCCCGTGGCGTTGAGAGGCGTGCAGATCGGGCAGATCACCGACATCAGTTTGATCTTTGATACCGACACCGTCGACGTCATCATGCAAGTCGAGGCGGAACTTGATAATAACAATATTCGCACTCGTGGCAGTACCCGCGCCGACCACTATACTGACGAGCTCATCGCTCGAGGTATGCGCGCGCAGTTGAACACACAAAGTCTATTGACCGGACTGCTCTATATTCAACTGGACTTTTTCCCGGATTCGCCCGTTGTTCTTGCCGACATCCAAACCGATTATACCCAGGTTCCAACTATACCCACAGAGTTGGAGCGACTAACAAGGGAAATAGAGTCAATTGATTGGGCTCAACTTGTAAACGATTTTCGAGATATTGCTTCCGGCTTGAACAGTTTTATCGGCAGTGACAAATTCCAGTCTTTACCCGGGGAAATGCAGGCGAGCCTGAACTCATTCACGGCACTGGGTGACGAGATGAAACAACTGCTGTCCACCTCAGGTCCGAAGCTAGACCAGGTGCTGGATAACACCGCAACTGCCGTAGCGAGCGTCAATACAGAACTCCCCATTTGGTCGGGCATGGCTAAAAATAATTTGCGCCTACTCGAAAGCGCATTGTTATCAATGGATGAGGTGCTCAACGAAGTCGACGCACTGGTCTCGGAGGATTCAGCAACCACCTACCAACTCAACAAGGCTCTGCGGGAGCTGGCTCAGGCGGGGCGCGCTCTGCAACTATTGGCTAAAACCCTGGAAGAACAACCGGAAATACTTATTCGCGGCAAGAGCGAGGAGAAACAATGACAACGCTTAACCACTGGCTGCTGCTCACACTTACGGCGCTGGTCATTGCTGGCTGTGGCAGCACACCTGCAAGCGACTATTATTTGTTAAGCGCCCCCGAAGGCACAATGCCCTCCGGCCAAGCACCCGCTATCGGTGTCGGTCCCATCATTGTTCCCGAATACCTCAACCGCAACAACATGGTCTACAACCGCCAAGGTAACAAACTCGATATCGCCTCATATTCGCGCTGGGCAGAACCCCTGGAAAACGGTGTATCAAGAGTGCTGGGGCTGAATCTCGCCACCATACTGGACACTGAAAATGTGCAGACCTTCCCCTGGACACAACGCAGAGCCCCTACCTACGCTGTTGCTATCACCGTACTTGAACTAGATGCTAATGCGCAGCGGGCCAGGCTGGTCGCCGAGTGGCGCCTGCGCCAGCTCGGAGAGGACAACGAAGATGTCCGGCGAATTGCCCAGTTAGAGCAGGCCATACCGGGCGAACTAAGTGCTGAAAAGGTCGCCCTCGCCTATAGCGAATTATTCGCCAGCTTGAGTCAGAAGATCGCCGATCTAATTTCCCAGGACATCAACAAAGCAACTGAATCGAAGATCGAACAGTAGCATTTTTAAAGCTGAGGCTAACTCATCACCGATACCACCGGGCTGTCCGCTGCTGACAACAGTATCTGGCTCCCAATCAGTGGCATTGGTCATAAACGCTGCGACCTCCCGGCTGCCATCTGGGCTGAAGAATACTGCACGCAAATTCAGCTGCTCGAAATCTTCCAGGTCCGGGCAACTGCCAAACGGAACCTCGGTTAAATCGCCGGTGGCCGAGGGATTACTGATGACCAGGGTGCCATCAATTTCAGTAAACTCATAGAAATCATTGGGCCTGCCTACCGCTTTGTTGTCGACGACGAAAGCACAGCTCCTCGTTTCGTTACCCTCGGCGAAATTCTCTCCCGAGCGATCGATGACCTCGCACTCACCATCGACCGATTTAAGCTCATCACGGCTGGTATATTCGGCATCCAGATACCCACCGTTGAAGAATATCTCAAATGCTGGCAATAGCAGCCAGTTGGCACTCAGCTCAAAACCTTCGCCCTCGATATCGGAGGTCGTAAACAGATTGGTACCGAAGTCAGATCCGGGAATACAGGCAGCCTGAATAAACTCAAGATTCCGCAAATCGTCATATTCGTAGCTAAACACTGCGGCGTTAACCCTGAGAGTGTTATCAAACCACGTTGATTTTACACCCAGTTCATAAGAGTTGATCCGTTAGGGCTGTATTGTAGACACCTTCAATCTGCTGCCGATCGTAATTACCCAGAGTGGCTTCTACCCAACCCATAGTTTCCTCTTCAGGCTTATTGGTAACGTAATGGATAGCACCGGCGGCAGTATTGCGACCAAACAAGGTACCCTGAGGGCCGTTCAGTATTTCCACCCTGGCTATATCATTGAACGCGACCTTGGAACCACCCGATCGCCCGATATAGACACCATCGATATATACACCTGGGAACATCGGCCGCTTACTCAATCGGCTTTGAGCACGGTCGCTTCGTCAAGCGGTGTCAGCACAGATATTTCTTTGGTTCGAGCATTACTCACTGTTCGCGCCAGGCGCGAGAGATGAAGGGACATCTTTAATTTCGGCCGAAAGAGTGGATCTTCGGCAGGAACTGCCGCTCCATTGTCTAGCCAGCGATCGACTTCTTCGCCGGTCAGCATCACCGGCATACGTTTATGCCAGGGCTTAAACTGCTCAGCAGCGGCAGTGGTGACCAAAGTGCAGGACAACAGAGGTTGCTCTCCGCCGTTCCAAATATCCCACAGTGCTGCGATAGCCAACGCCTTCTCCGGATTACTAATCAACCAGGGCTGCTTGACCCCTTCCTCGACTCTCCATTCGATAAAACTGCTCATAGGCACCACTGCGCGCTGCCGCTTGAAAGGCTGGGCGTAAGCTTTACTGGTGGTCAGTGATTCACTACGGGCGTTGAACATCGCGTACTTTTGATCAACTACTGGCGCCCACGAGGGAGTCAGCCACCATCTGGCGCTCTGCACATCTATTGCGCCTTCGATCGTACGCACCAGGGGTACTGATTCCGTGGGTGCCAGGTTTATGCCAGGCGGTAACTTGAGGTCAATACCCACACCCTGCAACAACTGCTGCAGGCCCGGATTATCGATAACGTTGAATCGTCCACACATTAAGACACTCTGCCCATATTTGAGCCCGCTGGCAACGACAGGTCTGCCTAGATGAACTCATTTGGAATTAGACCGTTAAGGCGCGCTGCGAAGAGCTGCAATTGTTGCCTGCAGGTTCCACAGAATAGTACTCTGGCTGCCGAATTCCACGGAGAAGCTGCGATGACTGCAAAACCCCGGGTGCCTGCGATTGAAGGCTGGCACACAATGGCGGATCAGCCGCACCTGCTCGGTACCCGCTGTGATGCCTGCGGCACTTACTTTTTCCCTAAACAAAATCAGTATTGCCGCAACCCCAGCTGCGAAAGCTCCGAATTTACCGACGTTAAACTGAGCCGCAAGGGCACAGTGTGGAGTTATACCAACGCCTGCTACAAGCCCCCGCCGCCCTTCGTGGCCCAAGAGCCCTTTACCCCCTACACCATTGCCGCAGTGCAACTGGAACAAGAAAAAATGACGGTGCTGGGCCAAGTCGTCGAGGGAGTAACAGTCGAAGACCTGCACGTCGGTATGCCAATGGAGCTGGTATTGGAAACCCTGCATGAAACCGACGAAGACATTAAGGTCACCTGGAAGTGGCGGCCCTGTGCCGAGACCAAACAAGGGGGAGCAAACTAATGTCCAACGAGATTGCCATCATCGGAGCCGGTATGCACCCCTGGGGGAAGTGGGGACACAATTTCGTAGAGTACGGTGTCGCTGCCGCCAGAGAGGCCCTACAAGATGCCGGCATTCCATGGCAAGACGTGGGATTTGTCTCCGGCGGAGCTACGATGCGCTGCGGCTATCCCGGCTATGTCGCGGGCGCCACCTTTGCCCAGGCCCTTGGATGGCAGGGCGCTGAGGTCAATACATCTTACGCTGCCTGCGCGTCTGGTTCCCAGGCGCTGGCGGCCGCCCGCAACAAAATTCTCGCCGGCGAATGTGAGGTCGCTCTGGTGGTTGGCGCCGACACCACACCCAAGGGGTTCTTAGCCCCCGCAGGCGGTTACCGACCGGAAGACCCTGACTGGGTCCGGTTTTATCTGGGTATTACCAATCCTACCTATTTTGCCCTGTACGCCAGAAGAAGGATGGACCTATACGGTGACACCCTGGAGGATTTCGCGGCGGTGAAGGTCAAAAATGCACTGGCGGGAAGCAAGAACCCCCGTGCCCGCTATCGCAAATGCTTCACCCTGGAAGACGTAGCCGCCTCCGCGGTGGTCGCCGACCCGCTGCGGCTAATGGATATTTGCGCCACCAGCGATGGCGGCGCCGCACTCATTGTTACCAGCCTCGACTACGCCAGAAAACTGGGTAAAGAAAACGCACCCAGAGTAGCGGCAATCTCGACTGTAACCCCCACCTTCGCCAGTGCCGTTGTGGAAATGCCCGACATTGCCACCGATTCAGCGGCTGCAGCGGGCATCGAGGCCCATAGCTATCGCAGCTCTTTACCGGTAAAAGCTTACGAGGAGGCGGGAATCGGACCAGAGGATGTTGATCTGGCAGAAGTGTATGACCTGTCTACCGCATTAGAGCTGGACTGGATTGAAGATCTGCAACTCGCTCCTCGCGGCGGCGCGGCCGAGTTGTTGCGTCGGGGAGACACATCCGTAGGCGGCAGGATTCCAATCAACGCCTCCGGCGGACTCGCTTGCTTTGGCGAAGCGGTCCCCGCACAGGCGATTGCCCAAATCTGCGAACTGACTTGGCAACTGCGGGGTGAAGCCGGCGATCGCCAGGTCCATGGAGCACGGGTAGGGATCACCGCAAATCAGGGTCTGTTTGGCCACGGCAGCTCCGTGATCGTCAAACGCTAGCGATTGCTGCAACCGTCGACACTGGCATCTCACTACCCGCGTTGATAGCCTTTTCATGCTCTCTTGTTCAGGGGGCTCCCGCCGAGGCCTGCTTGAGATAAACCATCAGATCTGCTCGCTGCTGTGCATCAGGCACACCCCGAAGTTGATCATCAATCCTATCAATTCAATGACCGCTTCCCGCCAATTCCATACTGGTCTCAAGCATTAGGATAAAACCGACTAATCGTATCGATAACACAAGCAGGCTTATCACTCCCTTCAACTTCTATCGTCATCCGCACGACAACCTGGACAGATCCCTTGATCGATTCTGCACTGATGATCTCTCCGCGACCCCTGAGCCAGCTACCAACAGGTACCGCTGCAGGAAAACGCACTTTTTCACAGCCATAGTTAACGCCCATTGAGATATTTTCCACTCGCATTATCTGGGGTAGAAACAGGTTGGCCAGGGACAAACTGAGGTAACCGTGGGCGATGGTCGCGCCATAGGGCCCCGCAGCCGCACGGCCAGGATCTACATGAATCCATTGATGATCACCCGTTGCCTCGGCAAACAAATCAATTCGATGCTGATCAATTTTGAGCCAGTCACTGGCGCCCAAATTTTGCCCCACGGCGGACAGCAACCCTGCGGGTTCAGCAAATATCGTCGTCATTAGTACCAAGCCACTTATATTGCAAATTTAAAGAAAACTATATCATTGCAACAACGAGATTATGCATAAACGACATTGTTAGCTATAGTTAACCTCTAAATAATAAACTCTCAAGGAAATGACGATGAACGGCGTTGAAACTGGCGGTATCCTGGCCCTGTACGTGGTCCCATGGGCGATAAAAATCGCTCTCGCAGTAGTTATATTTTATGTTGGCCGCAAAGCCGTAGGCATGGGGGTAGGGTTAGCTGAAAAAATGATGCGGCGCCAGGAGATGGACGACATTTTGATTCGTTTCGTCGCCTCTATCATTCGCTGGGTGTTATTGCTCTTCGTCATCATTGCCGCCTTGAGTCAATTGGGCATAGACACGACCTCACTCATCGCTTTATTGGGTGCTGCAGGACTGGCTATAGGCCTGTCACTGCAGGGCTCACTGTCAAACTTTGCCTCCGGCGTTATGTTGATCATCTTCCGTCCGTTCACCAAGGGCGACTTTGTTGAGGCCGGAGGTGCCACCGGCGTGGTCGATAGCATCAGTATCTTTACAACCACCATGACAACGCCAGACAACAAAGAGGTCATCATTCCCAACGGTGCCGTTCTGGGGGGCAATATCACTAACTTCTCCGCTAGGCCAACCCGCAGGGTAGATATGGTATTTGGCATTTCTTACGATGACGATCTGTTGCTGGCCAAGAAACTGTTAGAAGAAATTATTGCGGCAGATGATCGCGTACTAGCAGAGCCCGCACCCCTTGTTACCGTCGGCGAACTCGCTGACTCCAGCGTCAACTTTCTGGTTCGTCCCTGGGTAAAGGCGGAAGACTACTGGGGCGTCACTTGGGATACCACAGAAGCGGTCAAACTGAAGTTTGACGCAGCCGGTATCAGCATCCCATATCCGCAAATGGATGTGCATATGAACAAGGCGGAGTAATTTTTCAGGCCGCTGAGTTCCTTACAAGAACTTCACAATCAACCGGAGTCCCGTTGTGATATAAATCAAGCTCCGGTCTTGCGCATCCCAACCGCCTTTGCCGGCCTAATAAATACTCTGTAGTACCGGCGAGAGTGGTTTTTATTGTGACACAAAAACCAAGGCAATTTTTTCTATCCCTAATACTGTTGGGTGGTGCTGCCATAGTTTCGGGAGCCCTGTTTCTAAACCGACCCTCTTCGGCTATCTCTGAGCCAGTTTACGTCCCTATAACCGTCGATGTTGCACAGGCAGTCAAGCAGACCATCCGTATCCCGGTCGTAGCCCAGGGAACAGTTTCCGCATTGCAATCGACGAACATACAGGCTGAAGTCAAGGGGCGCGTTGTCGAGTTGTCGCCCGCACTTAATGTCGGGGGGTTCATAGCCGCCAATGAGGTCATGCTACGAATCGACCCCCGTGACTACCAAACCAACCTTTTACGCGCTCTAGCTGCGGTGGAATCAGCTGAAAGCAGTCTTGCTCAGGAGCGCGGCCGAGCCCAAGTGGCAAAACGAGAATGGGAGAAACTTCCCCAGGGTAGTCAACGTAGTCAGGACGCCAAAGACCTATACCTGCGTAAGCCGCAACTGGAGCAGGCCGAAGCACAGCTGTTAGCTGCACGCGCCGACCACAACACGGCCAAAGACAATTTAGACCGTACCGTAATCCGCTCACCCTACGATGCGATCATCCGCGAGAAACAGACTGATCTTGGGCAGTTCGTTGCTGCAGGAAGCCCGTTGGCGGCTGTTTTCTCGGTGGAATACGCTGAAGTTCGCCTGCCAATTCCGCAGAGCAAACTGGCCTATCTGGATTTGCCGGGTTTAAATGGCTATGAGCAGGGAGTATCCATAGATTTGCATACCAACGTGGCGGGTGACATCAACCACTGGCAGGCAAGGCTGGATCGCACAGAGGGGGTATTTGATGAACGTTCCAGGGCGCTGTTCACTGTCGCACGCATAGAAGACCCCTACGGTTTAAAACATCCAGAGAGAGGCGCATTGCGCATTGGCACATTCGTCAACGCAACCATTCAGGGCAAGGCCATTGAAGGGCTCGTCCGCCTACCGAGATACATCTTACGCGCAGGCAACAATTTGTGGGTGGTCGATACCAACAATCGACTGCGAAACCGTCAGGTTACTGTCCTGAGAACCGGCGGCGATCAAATTTATGTCTCCCAGGGATTGCAGGAAAACGATTTAGTCTCACTGACAACGGTCGATACCAGTCTGGATGGCGCCGAGGTCAGCATAATCTCCCGCACACCAAGCAATAAGCTGCAAGGCTTGAAAGGGCAATGAGTGACGTGCGCCGTAAGGGCATCATTGCCTGGTTCGCTTATAACCCGGTCGCTGCCAATTTATTGATGATTATCATTATGGTGGTGGGCTTGGGATCGGCGCTCTCAATCCCAAGAGCGATGTTTCCCTCATTCGATATTGACCGTATTTTAATCTCCGTTACCTACCCGGGAGCAGCACCTGAGGAAGTTGAGAAAGGCGTCGTTCTAAGGATCGAAGAAGCCATCAAAGACGTGAATGGTATCAAGCGAGTTGAATCGGATTCATTCGAATCCCGTGCGCAGTTGTTTATTGCGCCAGTGGATGGAGTTGATCTGGGCAAGCTCACCGACGACATTCGTAACCAGATTGATGCGATTCAACACTTCCCGGACGATGTTGAAAAAGCCATTATTCGCCAGCTGGAAATAGAATTTCCAGCAATAACCATTCAAATTTCCGGCGCATTGAGTGAACGAGCCATGACCGCTCTGGCCGACGAAATCAGGCGGGAAGTCGTCACCGAACCGCAGGTGTCCGCTGCCAAAGTCGTGGGGGCTAGAGAATACGAGATATCAATTGAAATATCCGAGTCTCTGCTGCGTGAATATCACCTGACGCTCGCTGAAGTTGCTCGAATGATATCGGTTTCTTCCCTGGATCTACCTGCGGGATCCCTGCAAACCACCAACGGCGATATCATGCTGCGCACTATTGGCCAAGCCTATGATCAGCAGGATTTTGAGGACATTGTATTGCGTACGTATCCTGACGGCACCCGCCTGCTGCTAGGCGATATTGCAACGGTTGACGACGGTTTCGTTGATGGCGTGGGGTTTTCCACTTTCGATGGACAGTACTCGATCGGTGTCAACGTATTTGCCACTGGCGATCAAGACGTGGTGGATACTGCAGACGCTGCCAAGGCCTATGTGGCACAAAAACAGGCATCGCTACCCGAGGGTGTGAAACTGGAGGTCTGGGCGGACTTCACCTATTACCTGAAGGATCGCCTGGGAATGATGCTGCGAAATCTGGCCGTGGGAGCGCTGCTGGTCTTCATTGTCCTGGCGCTTTTTTTAGAGATTAAGCTGGCGTTCTGGGTGATGTTGGGCATTCCTGTGTGTTTCCTAGGTGCAATGGCAATGATCAATACGCCCTACATCGATGCCAGTTTAAATATGATCAGTATTTTTGGATTTATCCTGGTCCTGGGAATTGTAGTGGATGACGCTATCATCATGGGTGAGAGTGCCTACACTGAACAGGAACTGCACGGTCACAGCGCAGAACATGTTATCAACGGGGTCCATAGGGTAAGTACTCCCGCTACCTTTGGCGTCCTTACGACCATTTTGGCGTTTATGCCTACTCTGTTTATAGCCGGGCCCTTTGCGGCATTTCCCGAGGCCTGCGGCATCGTGGTGATTTTTTGTCTGATCTTTTCGCTGGTCGAATCCAAGTGGATACTGCCCGCACATCTCGCGCACAGTAAGCCGACCCGCAGCCGACTATTATTGCAGGTCGATCACGTACAGGAAGCCGTCAACAGACACCTGCGCAGGTTTGTCCAGAATCGCTATCTCCCGCTAGTAGAACGTTGTGTTCGCAATCGCTATCTCACGCTATCGTTTTTTTTGGCGCTGCTCATTCTCTGCGCTGGTCTCATTCTTGGCGGCCTGGTTCGAACGGTTATTGCTCCAGATGTACCGGGGGAATATATCAAGGCTGAGTTACGCATGGTGCAAGGTACACCGACCGAGCGCACCATTGAGACAGTCAAGAAAATAGCCAGCGCAATGCAAAAAGTCGAGTCCGACTATCAGCTTGAATCGGGCACCGATGAATCCCTTATTCAACATATCGTAGCCTACGGGTTTGAGCAAATAAACGGAGCACTGACCGTTGAGCTTACCAAGGAGGATCAGCGCAACATCCACACCCAGGAAATTGCCCGCCGTTGGCGCGAGGCAATAACCAACCTCCACGGCGTAGAAGTTATGGCTGTATCAACTGCGGATGGACCAAAGTTCGGCCCGGCCATTGCCTTTGATTTGAAGCATCAGGACTTCGATACGCTGCGAACCGCAGCTGAAGAGTTGGAAGGAGCATTACGTCACTACGATGGGATCTTCGACATTCGCAATGGCGCCAGTGATACCGCTGAGGAGTTTCATCTGGATATTTTGCCAGAGGCAGAGTCTCTGGGGCTTAGTCGTTTCGACCTCGGCAACCAGGTACGACACGCGTTCTACGGCGTAGAAGCTCAACGAGTCCAGCGCGGCTATGATGAAGTCAAAGTAATGGTGCGCTATCCACGCGCCGACAGGGAAAGCATCAGTAGTTTGAACAGTATGTATATTCGCACCCCGGACGGCGATGAGGTGCCCTTTGACACTGTCGCCAAGCTGCAGGTGAAACAGGGCCTGGTGAAAGCAACCCATTTAGACTACCAGCGTGCGGCAGAGGTCACTGCAGAGGCTGACAAAGCCACTGTGGAGCCGTCTAAGGTTATCGCCAGTATTGAGCAAGACTTTATGCCCGATCTGCTGGAAAAATATCCCGGGCTCAGCTATGGCATCTCCGGCTTGGCGGATGAAGAGCGGCGGGCGGCGACCAGTATGGGCATCGGTTTTGGCCTGGCGCTGTTTGGTATCTATGCGCTGCTGGCAATACCGACCAAATCCTACCTTCAGCCGCTGATAATTATGGGAGTAATTCCTTTCGGAATTATTGGCGCGATCGTTGGACACTGGGCATTGGGTTTGCCGATCAGCCTGATGTCGCTGATGGGGGTTATTGCTCTCAGTGGTGTGGTGGTAAACGACAGCCTGATTCTGGTCGACTACGTCAACAAATCAGTAGCCGCAGGTGAACCAAGGCAAAGTGCGGTAATGTCCGCGGGTCGCTATCGCTTTCGAGCCATATTACTGACTTCCCTAACGACTTTTTTTGGCCTTGCACCCATGTTGCTAGAGCGCAGTGCGCAGGCTCAGGAAATATTGCCCATGGCTGTCTCGCTCGCTTTCGGTATCGTCTTTGCCACCGTGATAACCCTGTTACTGGTACCCTGCCTGTATATGATTCTGGACGATCTGGATCGCTGGTGGTCTAATCGAACTTCAGACACTTTGCCGGGCAGTGCAAATAAGCGACCCGCTTAGTTAAACGTATGGAGACAAACATGGCACAGTTCGAACGTATTTCTACCACCCAGGCACAACAGATGCTGCAACAGGCAGATGCCCAGCTCGTAGATGTTCGCGATTTCGCTTCTTTCTCGGCATCCCGAATCGAGGGAGCCCGGCACCTCGACAACACCACCTTGCAGGACTTTATTCAGGACGGCAATCCGGGTCTCCCGGTGATCGTTTACTGCTACCACGGCAACTCAAGCCAAAGTGCGGCAGCATTCCTAAACGAAAAAGGTTTTCAGCAGGTGTACAGCGTCGACGGTGGTTTTGAGGCCTGGCGCCAGGAGCACCCGGTTATTTCGCCCTAAGGAACCATGCTGCAGTCAACACAGCGCAAATAGAGATTGCCTGGATCCTCGAGGCTCAGCAAAAGTTCTGCAGCTTCGCGCACCGGTGCCAACGCTCGATTGATACTCAGAGACCAGGTACTGTGAGAGAGCAAATTGAGGCTACCCACGCTATCGGCAAGTTGCTCAATAAACTGCTCTCGCTGAGTTTTCGGTAATTCAATGTAATCAATACGATAGTCTTTAAGGCCCGCTAGATCAGCAGCCGCCTGTATTGCGTCGTGCAGGCTTCCCAACTTGTCAACCAGGCCGATTTCAACTGCATCACTCGCACTCCACACTCTGCCCTGAGCAATGGTGTCCACCTGCTCAAAACTCATACCACGACCCTCTGCCACTAGCGCCACAAAACCACGGTAAGTGTGTTGCACAGACGCGGTGATTGATTCTGCAATGGCTGGACTCAGGGGTCTATCGAGCCGCAGCGAACCGGCCAGCTCCGTAGTGCCCACGCCATCGGTTTGAATACCCACTCGCTCCAGCAGTTGCTCAAACGTGGGGAAGGCGGCAAACACCCCAATGCTGCCGGTGATGGTCCCTGGAGTCGCCCATATCTGATCCGCGTTGGCTGCAATATAGTAGCCGCCAGACGCCGCAACCGAACCCATCGATACGACCACAGGTAAGCCCTGAGCTTTCGCACTGATCAATTCTCTACGAATCACTTCAGAAGCAAATACGCTGCCACCACCGGTAGACACTCGCAGCACCAAAGCGCTAACACCATTTTTATTGATTGCCGTTTTAATCAGTTGAGACAGGGTATCCCCACCGATACTGCCGGGCGGTTGTTCGCCGGGTAGAATATTACCGCTGGCGGTGACTACCGCCACACTATCGCCTGCCGAACCAGGCGCGCCCTGCTCCGGAGTAGCCCGTTTACGGGCAATATAGTCCTCGAATACAACAGCCTCAAAACTGCCCTCTTCGCTGCGGGCACCGACTACATCGGCAATGTAGTCCAAGGCCTCACCGCGCTGCATCAGTTTGTCGACGAGGTTCGCGTCAAGCGCAACGCGGGCAATGTCGCCCTGCGCAACGGTCAGCTTTTGGCCATAGGTGTTGACGTATTCATCGATACTACCTGCAGCCAACTCGCGCTGACTTTCTACTGTCTGGGTATATTGCTGCCACAACTGATTTAACCAACGCCCGGTGATCTGTTTCTCGTCCTCAGACATACTGTCGCGTAAAAAAGGCTCAGCCATCGATTTGTGTTCACCGGCTTTGAACACGTGCATAGTCACCGAAGCCTTGGCCAGGGCGTCGCGGAAATAGTTCCGATAGCTGCTGAACCCTTCAATGGCGACTCCACCAAAGGGATGCAGAATCACGGTGTCAGCATAACTGGCAAGCAAATACTGGTCTTGGCTAAAATAATCTCCGACCGCTACCACTGGCTTACCGCTGGTTTTGAATGACTCGATAGCGACCGAGATTTCCTGAGATCTGCTAATTCCAACGGACAACAACTGATCGAAATCCATCACCAGACTAGTAATAGCAGGATCATCACGGGCAATATCAACGGCAGCAATCACATCACGCAGCAGAACCTCATGCTGTCCAGGAGTTGCTTCCACCAACACCGACTGCAGTGGATCAACGTAGGATTTTTGATCAACAATGGTACCCATAGGATTGAGTAGTAAGGCAGCCCGAGTCGGAACAGGCTGCGGGCTTTCGGCGGAAAAAGCGACATATATAACGAATAACACTAGCAGGAACAAAATGTTAGACAGCGCCACACGCACATGGGTAATGCCGTTCCATACAGCTCCTGGTAAACGGCGTATCAGCGGAGGCCGACTCATTCTGCTATCTCCTGGAGCTCTATTGCAGCACGCAGTTCCTGCGCGCGCCATCGCACATAGAACATAGCCGCGCAAAACAACACGACCACCGAAGTCAAACCAAGCATGGTGAGCACACTATCGGGCTGAGCAAAAATCCGCTCAACAAGGGCTATAAAGTACATCAAAGAAACAAAGCACAACCAGATATAGCTGCGCAAGCGATCACGTATGATCCCAGGGAAAAACAGTAACAGGGGAAATAACTTACCAAACCAGATAATCCCGGGCAGTTGGTGGATCCAGGCATCGGCAAGTTGCTGACCGAAAAGTAGGACGTAGGCCAGCCAGGTGAGCAGCCAGGCGACATGACTGAGATTCCCTCGCCGCGTCATGTCGCGCTGACCAACGCGAGGCGCGCGACTCTGGAGCCCAGTGCCCGACACAGCGAGGCCTCGTTACTGTCGAGCTTATTCGCATTCTCTGCACCACCCCAATGACTGGCGCCATAAGGCGTGCCACCCGACTTCGCCGTCATGAGACCCGACTCGCTATAGGGCAAACCCAGAACGACCATGCCGTGATGTAGCAGGGGCAACATCATGCTCAGCAGCGTACTCTCTTGACCACCGTGCATGCTGGAGGTTGAGGTAAATACAGCGGCCGGCTTATCAATCAGAGCGCCACTTAACCACAGGCTCGAGGTCTGATCGATGAAGAACTTTAACGGGGCTGCCATGTTACCGAATCGAGTTGGACTGCCTAAAACCAGGCCAGCGCAACCGCGCAAGTCTTCCGCCTCACAGTATAGAGGGCCATCTTGAGGAATATCTTCCTCAGTCTTCTCACAGTTCGTCGAAACCGCTGGCACAGTTCTCAAGCGGGCATCAATGCCACTCATCAGGTCTACTCCTCGGGCGATTTGAGCCGCCATTTCTGCCGTTGCACCATTACGGCTGTAATAAAGGATAAGGATATAGGGATCAGCCATCGACGAGCAACACCAGGACATTTTCCGGAGGACGACCGAGAACAGCACGGTCTCCCTTCACTACGATGGGCCTCTCTAGTAGCTTCGGGCAGGCCACAATCGCCGCAAGTATCTCTTGATCAGTGGACTCTGCGTTCAAGCCTGAGGTTTTATAGTCTTCTTCCCCTCGGCGAACAATTTGGCTCGCTGCCAAATCAAGCTTGGCCAGTATGGATAGCAGTTCGGGCATTGAAGGACCTCGCTCAAGATAAAGCATAATCTCGGGTTCACTACCGTTTTCCTGAAGCAGTGCGAGCGTAGCCCGGGATTTCGAACATCGCGGATTATGATAAATGGTAGTAGTGCTCACTGGGGCTCCAATTTTGATGCAACGGCAGATTATAGCAAAGCTTGAACGCTATGCTTGATATGGATGACAGATGTTTCATGGCATACTGGCTGGATGGAATTATTAACGACCCTCAGCCATCAGCTATGGCACCGACTTCGCTATCTGTTTGGCCGTTTTGCTGCAGATCGCTGCTCGGAAAACGCAGCTGCGCTAACCTATATGAGCCTCTTTGCCCTGGTTCCGCTGCTAACGGTATTGTACGCGATGGCGTCCGCAGTACCCGCCTTTCAAGGTATGGAAACCAATATTCAGGATTTGCTGTTTCAGCATTTGATGCCAGAAACCTCATCGGACATCGAATCCTATCTCAGTGGCTTTTCACAGCAGGCCAAAAACCTGACCGGTGTGGGCATCGGCTTTCTGGTGGCAACTGCAGTATTGATGCTGCGTAACATTGAGAAGGCTTTCAACCTGATTTGGCGTACCCGCGAAAACCGGAGCGCTGTATCCAGTTTTCTCCTGTATTGGGCGGTACTCAGCCTGGCTCCCATGACCATTGGCCTGGCGCTTGGCATAAGCACGTATCTAGCGTCATACGCGACCCTGTTTGAGGACTACGACGTCATTGGCGCGGGCTCGATGTTACTCTCCATTTCACCCTTTCTTCTTAGCGTGGGTGCTTTTTCACTAATCTACGTAGCCGTACCTAATTGCCCGGTTCCTTTCAAGCACGCAGTCGTTGGGGGCGCGGTGGCAGCACTTGCTTTTAATCTCGCTCGCTCGGCCTTTACCGATCTGGTGGTGGGCTCCAGTTATACCTTCATCTACGGCGCGTTCGCCGCGGTACCACTGTTTTTACTATGGATATACCTGTCCTGGAATATTGTTTTGATGGGTGGCATATTGGTTCACAGCCTATCAGCTTATCAAACTCAGGAGCAGGCCACCCGCCCCACAGTTTTGAAAGCGCTGGACGTACTCTATGTATTTTGGCAGCGACAAAAACAAGGGACTAGCGTACGCGAAATCGAACTACTCAACGGCACCCACGCAGTGGTCAAAGGCCTGGACAGCGAAACCTGGCAGGAGTTACGCGATATTTTCCTAAACCAGAACGTCATCAGCCAGAATGACCGCGGTCGTTATTTGCTGAGCCGTGATTTACATGAAATTTCTTTCTGGCAACTCAAAGAGTGGATTAATGCGGAGCGGCCGCTAACTCAGGAAGACATCATCGCCCACCTGCCATGGCAAGAAAGTGCCTATAGCCTCCTACGCGGTCAGCGTACCCAGCAACGCAAGCAATTGGATACCAGTCTCACGGATCTGTTTGACCAATGAAATCACTGTTTGTCGGAGCGTTACTGATACTCACCACAGGCTGCGGTCAGTCTTTTTCCCCAGCGGCAGATACAGGCAGTACCATTGAAGCCTTGCGCGGCCAATGGGTAGTTATCAACTACTGGGCCAAGTGGTGCAAGCCCTGCATCAAGGAGATCCCCGAACTTAATGAACTGGACAATAGCAACGATTTCGTGACGGTATTGGGCGTCAATTACGACGGCGCCACCGGTGCCGAGTTGGCGGCACAAACTCAGCAGTTTGGCGTGGAATTCGTCAGTCTTGGCGAAGATCCTGCGGCCCTGTTACAAGTACCCCGCCCCGTCGTTCTGCCCACCACCATCATACTCAACCCAGCGGGTGCTGTTGTGCAAACCCTGGTAGGGCCACAGACCCTGGAGTCTCTGTTGCGAGCCACGGTTGGCAGGGAACAGGCACAATAACAGAGGCAAAAAAAACCGGCCCATAAGGCCGGAAGTAGAGATGGAGCCTCTCTAAGGGTAGTGATGGACCTGGATGGTATCCAGAATATCAAAGGCAGGACCGATACTGTATGCAGCCGCTCTCCTTACGCACTGCTGTCTGCCACAGTACATAGGAGTGCGTTCCCGAGGATTAGTTCCGCGCCGGGGGAAAAGTCTACGTTTTAATTACTTGCTAGTCTGCACATGTTCAATCGGTGGCCCCGACACTTCGGCGTAAGATTGCAGTGCGCCGGTGCTTGCGAGTAATAGAAATATACTGGTGTAGACCATTGTCAGGCCCAATTTGATGCAACGGTTCATGCTGACAGCTCCCTAAAATTCGTTCTCTTGTGTCTGTAAATATAGCTAAAGAGACTGAATTCAAGCTGAATTATTGACGGCTGAATCTATAATTTGTTGATAAATATGTTCGAGGGCCTACCGCTATGCCTTGATGTGGACAAAGGGCACTCGCGATACTACTGTCGTTAGCTTAATCACCCTAAATCAAATTCGAGGATGCGCAGATGGGCCACCAATTCAACGATAACTCCGCCACTATCGGCGGTACCCCCATGGTCAAAATCAACCGCATTAGCGATGGCTATATCTATGCGAAGCTTGAGAACCGCAATCCGGCGATGTCAGTGAAGTGCCGTATAGGCACCAGCATGGTGATGGCGGCAGAAGAGGATGGCAGTCTGAAGCCGGGCATGACGATTGTTGAACCTACCAGCGGCAACACCGGTATCGCCCTGGCCTTTGTGGCAGCTGCCAGAGGCTATGGCTGCATTATAACCATGCCCAATTCTATGAGCCTGGAGCGCCGCATGCTGATGAAGGCAATGGGAGCCGAAATTCAGCTAACAGAGGGCGCTAAGGGGATTAAAGCGGCGATCGATCTGGCGGATGCGATTATCGCCTCAGATCCAGCAAAGTACTGGGGGCCGCACCAATTTGAAAACCCTGCCAATCCTGCGATTCACGAAAAAACGACGGGCCCTGAAATCTGGGCCGATATGAACGGCGCAATAGATATTCTAGTGTCCGGTGTCGGCACCGGCGGCACGCTATCGGGAATATCCCGGTACATCAAAAATATGCAGGGCAAGGCGATTACTACGGTAGCCGTAGAACCGGAGACCACAACGATGATAACAGCGGCGATGGCCGGCGAAGAACCAACCCACTCGCCCCATAAAATTCAGGGGATTGGAGCAGGCTTTTTGCCCAAAAACCTCGACTTGAGCATGGTCGACCAGGTTGAGCAGGTGTCCAATGAGGAAGCCTTCGAATGGGCGCACAAACTGATGCAGCAAGAGGGTATCCTGGCTGGGGCCTCTTGTGGGGCCGCCATGGCAGTAGCGAACAGAGTCGCCCATCAACCACAGCATGCAGGCAAGACCATCGTTGTAATCTTGCCAGACTCTGGCGAACGCTATCTCAGTTCACCTCTATTTGCCGGTCATTTCAGCGAAAACGAAACCGTCCAGTAAGTAGAGCCTCTTGGGGCGATCAGGCGCGCTCGAGCAGCACTTCGAGTCGCTGCTTGACGTCCGGCCAGTCCTCGTCGATAACACTGAAGTAAACTGAATCACGGGCAAATTCTTCCTGCACTATCATATGCTTTCGCATCACCCCCTCCCGACTGGCGCCAATGCGCTCAAGCGCACGTTGCGAGCGTAGATTCCGTGCGTCGGTCTTGAATTCAACACGCAAACAACCCAGACGCTCGAAAGCGTGGCGAAGCAACAGTAATTTCGCTTCAGTGTTAACCGCGGTACGCTGCCATTCTTGACCCAGCCAGGTCCAACCAATCTCTAGGCTGCGATGTTCGGGACGAATATTGAGATAGCGGGAGCTACCAACAACTTTGTTCTTGGACCGCTCGACAATAGCAAAAGGCAGATGATTGGGTACCTCCAGCGCCGCATCGATCCACTGACGTGCATCAGCCAGATCAACGAAGCATCTCCGGGGCATATAGGTCCAGTCTCCGGCATCACGTCCGCGTGTGTATAAACCCTGCGCGTGCTCCTGACTCAGCGGTTCAAGGCGAATAGCATCACCGTCCAGCACAACAGGTTTTGGTCTTAACTCCGAATCCATGCCTTGAGTGTCTCCTCACTAGCGGCAACGCTTTATCACCTGAACCGCGCCACCCAAAGCGGGCCCGGAACATCTATTAATGAAGACACGCTAGCAGAGCCATTAGCAACGGGCAATCAATTAGCACCATCAACTTTTACGTCCAAGCCTTGGTTGGCTGGACACCAGTGCCCTGACATGGCCGCTACGTCGGCTAGTATCACCGAGTCCATCAGCTGTCGCTGTCGATTAACACCCTTGTGGCCAAGCGGCTATAATGTTTGAAAATGCAATAAGACCTTCTCTATGTCGAGTTTCACCCGAACAGAACGTTTGTTATCACTGGTCACTATTCTCAGGCCGGGTGAGGGGCGTGTTGCATTACAGCTTTGTCTGCAAGCTTTTGTCATTATGTTCGCCTATTACCTGCTGAAAGTGATCCGAGAGCCGCTAATTCTAGCTGAGGGCTCCGCCGAGCTAAAGGCGTATTCCACCGCTTTACAAGCCTGCCTGCTGATGCTCATAGTGCCGTTATTTGCACGTCTCTACCAGCGACTGAGCAAACGCGAAGCCAAGCACCCTCTATTCAGAAACACGATAATGTTGTTCGTTTTTAATCTGGTGCTGTTTGCGATGGCCTATCAGGCTGGGCTGCCGATCGCAGTCGCCTTCTACGTTTGGCTAGGTATTTTCTCGGTCATGGTGTTGGCTCTGTTTTGGGCATTCGCCGCCGATCTCTTTAATTTAAAATCCGGACAGCGGCTATTCCCACTGATCGCGGCGGCGGCCGCCTTCGGGGCGCTGCTGGGATCCGGACTCGCCAGCGGTCTGGACCGCGCGCTAGGGCATGGTGGTGTCATGTGGGTGGCGGCGGCTCTGCTAATGGTTCCGTGCTGGCTCAGTCTCAGCACCGAGAGCAAAATCCCGTCAGGCTCCAGGTGCTTTACACGGGAGAGCAGCAACAGCGAGCCACACGCGATACTTCACGGTTTCAAAGTCGTTCTGCAGAATCGTTATCTCGCGCTGATCGCCTGCCTGGTTATCGTTCTCAACCTGATAAATACCAACGGTGAATATATCCTCGCGACGTTCGTTACCGATATGGCAGAAGCATCGGCCGCTGACTTGCAGCAGAGCGTTGACCAGTACATTACCGACTTTTACTCTGACTACCTTTTCCTAACGACGCTGGCTGGGTTCCTCATCCAGCTCTTTTTGGTTTCACGTATATTTGATCGCATTGGCATCGCCAATTCGCTCTATGTCTTACCGATATTGATGATAGCGAGCTACAGTCTGATGGCGCTGGTACCGGTCTTATTGGTCGCCCGGGCCGCGTTGATCAGCGAGAACAGCGTTAATTATTCACTCGAAACCACCGCCCGTCACGCTTTGTTCCTACCCGTCAATAGAGAGGACAAATATGTCGGAAAACATACTATCGATACCTTTTTCTTTCGTTTGGGCGACGTATTTTCCGGAGGCTTTGTGTACCTCGCAAGCGCAATCGTGGGCTTAGGCCTAGTGGGTTTCATCTCACTCAATATTGCGTTGGCGGTACTGCTGCTGATCATATCTATGGCAATTAGCAGGCACCATAAGGTCACTGCAGCCGAGCGCCTGAGTAATATGCCACCCGTCGTCGCTGAACCTTTAGATGATCTATTTATCCCCGCTGGTAGCCCTTCACAGTTTCAGATCGATGCCAAAACTTTTATCGACCCGGATGTAGGCGATGCACTTCGATATTCCGCCTTCGCCAATCACTCAGAACGTCTGCCGCCCTGGATTAAATTCGACGGACTAAATCGTCGCTTTAGTTTCTCGCCGCCGGCGGCTGTAGATGGGCAACTGATCATACGGGTAGTCGCAAAAGACTACGATGGGCTGGAAGCTGAAGTTTGTTTCACCGTAAATTACACTGTCTGGACTGACGGATCGACGGCTTGACTGGCCTGAACGGAAAGTAATCGCGAGCGAGCGCGAATAATGTTGTAGGCAATTATCAGGTTGATTCCCGCCATTGTTGCGGCCACCGGCATAAAGCTCATGGAATCCATTTGCAATACATTAAGGCCAACAAAAATGATCCCGGCCTGCAGCAAATCGCCAATACGCTGTCCGAAGGGGTCAATGACAGCCCGCGCCTCGTACTTCTCCTGCCGCGACAAGGGCAGGTACAGCATTTGTCTGGCGGTGTTCTGCAAGGAGTAGTCGAGGCTGTTCTCGGCAATCTTGAAATAGCGAAACCAGGCCGCCAGAGGCAGCAGGGCGAGCGAAGAATAGCCTAGAAACACCACCAATGGCGTCAGCGCAAATGCCACCGCGAAGCCGGCATGTCGCATTAGCCGGGACACCAGGAAAAACTGAATCAGCACGCCCATCAGGTTAACCATAAAGTAAAAACCACCGTAGAAGCGGCCAATATAGGTACCCTTGTCCACGATGATCTCGCCGCTAGTGCTGCCACTGGCGTAGAGGTATTCCAAGTTAGAAGCCAGCAGATACTCGCCTGTGGTGTTTACCAAATTGAGCATTATGACAAAGGCCGCCAACAGCATGAGATACGGCTTGCTGAGCACCAACTTGAAGCCCGCGAATATAGATGCATCCAGCTCTTTGTCTGCACTATCTTGATTACTACGTGACGCCTCGGGGACCGAAAGCGTGGCATATTTAGCCGGCAGACTCGACAATAACAGGGTAAAGGCGCCACAAAATATCAGCCCGTAGGCGTCCAGATAATCCACCAGCTCGCGAGATACGGCAGAGCCAATCCAGGCACCCAGAGAAGCCCCGAGCGCAACAATCACAAAAATGCGTTCACCGGCTTCGCGACTGTAAAGTTCCGAGGCAAATGCCCAGAACTGGGAAATAATCAGCACGCTGTAGGCACCCAACCAGACGAAATAGGCAACCGAGACCGACAGCCCCGCTTTGCCCGCGGCGGCAAAACCCAGCAGGGTAGCGATACAAATCGCAGTGACTACACGCATGTACTGAAAGCTGTCAAATTTACGCGAAAACTTGCTGTAAATAGGTATGAAAAACAGCAGCAACAGCGCTTGCAAGGCCACCGCGTAGCTGCGGATCTCAGCCGTACCCTCAGTGAGAATCAACATTTCCCGTGCAGGCTTCAGCAAATAAGCAGTAAACAGAATGAGAAACAGGCTGGCAAACATCGACATCACACCCAGTAATTCACCCGGACGTAACTCTACCCCCAACAACAGAGTGCGTTTGATATACCCCTTAACATCGACGGCCATCTGCCCCTACCCGGGATCTACTTACCGGTACCTTTGGCGTCTTTGAGAATCAAGTCCCGCCGGGTCAGAATCGCTTCAATCTGCCGCGGATGGAGATATGCAGACAATTCGGCAGTGAGGTTTTTTTCGTTGAGACTCAGCAGGCGCTCGCGCAGTAAATCCGAAACCATCAGCGTCACTTTTTTATACTGCTTGGGTCGCTTTCCAGTGGAGCGAAATGCCAGACTGTGATCAATAAATTTGAGCATGAAATCGTTTTTGGTCCACAAAATATTGGTCAAATTTCGGTCGTCGTTATGGATAAGTATGTCGAATACAAAGCGCAGTCGATACTGCTCATACTGTGCGCAGTTGCCACCGAAGGATATTTCTTGCTCCAGGCGGTCACGTTCATTGATTGAATTCCCAACCCAGTCGGACAACGCTCCTTCATCGCCGTCAACCTCAGAAATTACCGCAGCGGGAACCATTTGCCAGCCCAGCATACGATCGAGTTTGTAGGCGGCCACATCGTACTGATAACGATCACTGTCATTATTGCGCCTGGCCGACCAGGTTTTCTTTTTTTCGAGGTCAGGGTGGGAATCTTCAAACTTGAATACCGCGTCATTGGTCACACCGTCACGTTGTTGAGTCACCCGCTTCGGCTTGGTGATACCCGTACCAATGTCAGTTATGGATATCGTTTCGGCATTGAGCATAAAATCCTCAATCTCAGCATCGCTCATGTTCGACAATTGCTGCGAGAGGCTTATCTCTTCAGGCACGGGTTGCGCGCGCTCTTGGGAGCCCAGATAGTGGACGTAGGTCGTTTCGCCCTCTGAAATTAACGCTGAAGCCTGCCCTTTGTAAACACTCTTTAGCATGCCGGTGTCCAGCCGGATCGCCAAACCGTCCATTCTAGCCTGCACCTTGCCACGGGTTGGCGTATGCCCCATTACCAGCTGACTCGCCCCTACCCTCTTGAGAAAACGCTCTGTGTTGTAGGATTCAGCCAGCGGGTGACAACTGGCGGTGCCGCGATACCAATTGGGACTGTCGTCGCTAAACACCAGGGCCTCCTGCGCCTCAAAGACTTGCTGCAGTGACGGAAACCAGTCCGCTTGTCTCTTGGGGTAGGCCGCCACATACTCTTCCGCTCTGGCATTTAAAAATGTAAGCCTGTCATGATATCCCACATGTAAGGGCATCACTCCAGCCGCCCGCAACGCTTCCATGCTGCCGATAAAATCTCGCAGCTCCTTTTGTACCTGTTGATTTAGCGAGTCGAGACTTTCTTCACTGGCCAGTGACGCTATGCCGCCATGCATATAAACCTTGTCGTTGACCTTGATAACAAACGGTTGCTCCATGAGCCAAGTCCCGAGTTTACCATCGGAAGAATATGCCTTGCGCAGCGCCACAAAGCCGGGAGGATAGTTCTCGTCAAATGCTGCTCTGACCGTGGTATCTTCACCGCCTGTGTTTAACTTCCGGTAATCCGCATACAACTTGTCACGATCAGCCTGCGTTTCGTCGCCGGCAAATTCCGCGAATTCGGCTTTTGATACGTAACGCAGATCACCCGTCATCACCATAACCTCGTGATTACCCAGGGTCAGATGGACGGCGCCGCCTGCGGCACTCGATTGCTCCGACAATTTCATTAACAGCTCGACGACTTTCCTGGAACCCGGCCCCCGATCAACCAAATCTCCGGTAGAAACAAGATAGGTATTACCGCCGCTCCAGTTGTGCAAGGCGTCAATCACATTGAGTTCCTTCAGCAGAGCCGTCCAGTCGTCAAAAGCACCGTGCACATCGCCAAAGGCAACTACCCTGCCGGGCGCACTAATATCATAACGACTGGTAGCCCAGGTCAGATTTACACTTGCGAGGAAAAAGATAACAATCAAAGATCTCAAGGGTGTCCGCATAGTTCGATATCCATTCAATGACTGCGACGTTTATTCAGTATGGATTTTAGCTCGAAATCTGCTAAATACCATATCGCTCGTCAATAATTCGCTGCTCAGCCCGATCGATACCGATCCAGAGAGGGCGTTAGTACTCCCTCCAGCGCAGACAAAAATGGTTTAAAGTGTGCCCACTGCTCGACACCCTCGCGGTAGATGGGCTGTCTTACCTGCTCCGAACTCGCGGTGCGAACAGCGCGTTCTGTGTTGTAGTAATTCAGACATTCCGCTTCGAATGGCAGCTCACAGTATTCCAGGATACGCGCTACCTGGGTGTCCAAATCCGCGACAACATTTTCGTAATGAACCCGAAGCACACTATTGGGCGACACACTGTCCCAATGGTCCATGAGTTCCACGTAATCATTATAGTACCGGCCAAAGTCGATCAAGTCGTAGCTGAACTCCTGCCCTTCCGCGAACAATTGTTTAAATCCACTGAAGCAGCAGGCCATGGGATGCCTGCGGGCATCGATTATCTTTGCATTGGGTAAAATGAGCTTGATAAGACCGATGTGGCGAAAGTTGTTTGGCATCTTATCGATGAAGAAGGGGGCGCCCTGCCTGTGGATGCGCGTATCCTCGATGTACTGCTGGCCTAGCGATCGAAGTTGTTCGTCGCTGAAGTCGTGTAATAGCTCAGGGTAGGGCTTGCCACCACTGTCACGCCCCTGACGCCGAAGCTTCTGGGCAGTCGAGAGAATATTGGGAAGCTCTAGAGTGCCATCGACCTGGCTGTGTGAAGACAGTATTTGCTCCAACAAAGTCGACCCGGCTCTGGGTAAGCCGAGGATAAATATTGGGTCCGGTGCTGCAAAGCCCACACCGCTACGATTGCTCAGAACTTCAGGGGTGAAATAAAGGCGCTGTGCCATAAGCTCTTCGGACATGTTGTCAGCGTCATAGTTACTCTGCTGTCGCTTCAGCCGGTTTCCCTGGGCATAGTATGCAAACGACCGGGCGTAATCCTGTTCGTCCTCGAAGGCCTTGCCCAGGGCAAAGGCCATGTGCACTTTGCTGGCTGGCGCCAGCTCTTCGCGCTGCTCCAGCGCAAGCATCTCCCCAATTTCGTCCGCGCTGAACCGATAGGTTTTGAGGTTGGAGAGTGCGTAGTAGGCCTCTCCGTGCCAAGGGCTCGATGAGATTGCCGCCTGATAACTCTCAATGGCCTGTTTTTGACTGCCGCGGGTCTTTAATGCGTGACCCCGTGAGGTCAGGGTGATTGCATCTCCTGGTAGCATTTCCAGGACCCCATCAAACAACTCTAGAGCGCCTTCAAAATCCCCCATCTGCATTTTCTCGATCGCATAAAGAGACTTCAGTTGCGGATTGCCGGGCTGTTCCTCGTACAGGATTTTTGCAGCGGACAGCGCTTGGGTGAACTTCTGCCTTTTGCGCAGTATGCCGATGAAATCTATTTTTACCTGAATATTGCCAGGCTCGAACTCTGTGGCGCTCTCCAGTAAATACTCAGCGTCTTCGAGTGCGCCGAAATGGACGGCAAGTTCGGCCAACAGGCGCATCCCCTCCACATGGGTAGGATTGGCTTGCAGAAACTTGCGGCAAAGGGATTCGGACTTGAGTAGCTTTCCCTGTGCCATCAGGTCTGTCACTGCGACCAATGCTTTGGGCAGTGCCTGTAACCGCTGAACCTGAGCCAGTGCCTGCTGAGCCTCTTTCGGGCGGCCCATCGCCCCCAGGATCTGGTACTGGTTTTGCCAGCTCGCCAGCAGGACAGGATTCAACTGGCAGGCATTGGCAAATGCCGCCAGTGCTTTTTGTGGGGCGTTCAACGCAACATGCAGGTGGCCTTGTTCCTGGTAGCACCGCCCGCGATCGTTGGACAGCGACATAAGAGAGTCCAGACAGGCCTGTGCTTTATCGTACTTTTGTAGGTACCTGTGGCACACCGCTGCCATATACAGTGCTTCGGCATGATCTGGATTAATTGTGAGTAATTTGTCGATGTCCTGCAACGCGGTCGCAAAATTGCCGGAGGCAATTATCTTTTGAATATCGGCAGGTTTTGGATCATCCGAAGTTGAGGTCATGAGATACCGTGGGGTCAGAATGAAAATGCCCCGGCAGTTTAACGCCGGGGCACTGGTCTTGCGAGCGCTGGTTTAGAAGTCGTAAGTGAAGCGCAGGCCCATGGTGCGAGGTCTGGTCATAGTGACCCTTGCTCGGTTGAATATGGCGT
>JBLIEI010000013.1:0-75943 GCA_047633055.1 Halieaceae bacterium
AATCACGTGGAGTGATGGACGGTGGGTCTTCAACCCGGACGACTGCACTGGGAGGCTCCTTCAAAACCAACTCCAGCACCCGCGCTGAATTTTTGAGCTGATTTTCAGTTTGATACTTTCCGGGAATCGATCCGTATCCCCACTTGAGACTTCACTGGCTCCCCGGTTCTTTAAGCCAAATCGCTCGTCCAGTGGGGCCTTCGCTTCTGCACAAAACTCAGGGGATGCGTAAAAAGCAGTCAAAAGAGATTATTGTTGCTTTGCTGAACCCGATTCAGGTGTAGTCTTCGCACACGAACTCATACTTTAGGAGCCTCCAATGTCGGAGCAGTTTAAAGAGCAGGGCGGTGCCGCCACCATGGATCCGTCGCCACTGAGGCGCTGGCTAAACGCCAAGACGTTGACGTGGTGGTCTAGTGTTGGACGTGTCAATAAACAGCGATCGAAGATAGAACATCAACGCATTAAAGACGGGCATCCTCATGTGGTGGAATACTTTCATCAATTAGATGATGGTTATAGTCATTTGGCGGCACAGGTTCTGCCAGCACTAGCGAAACGCTATAACGTCCAGTTGGATTGCCATCTGGTTACTGGCCCCAGCGGTAAAAACGTAGCGGAGCCTGAGTTGTTGAAGCAACTTTCTCGATACGACGCTTTTCATGTCGCGGCTGAATACGGCCTCCAATTTCCTGAGCATCAGCCTGAACTTGATCAGAACCTTGTCGCTTTGGCTACATCGATTCTGGCAGCCCTGGATTCAGCAGGCTTTATTGAGCACGCTACTGAAGTTGGCCTAGCGCTTTGGGCGAACGATAAATCTTCTCTAGAGTCTATGGAGCAGAAACTTGGTAGTGTCTCGCCGGAGCAGGCGGAGCATAAAGTCACCGCCGGTACCAACCGCCGGCATGAGCTACGGCACTACTCCGGTGCCATGTTTTACTACGCAGGCGAGTGGTTTTGGGGCGTAGATCGCCTTTATCACCTGGAGAAAAGGTTGGCAGAATTGGGCGCGGATAATCAGGCGACCTCAAATACATTGATACCCCGTCCCGCATTGAAAACCAGCGGGGTAAAAGACGATGGCAGCCTTACTCTGGAAGTCTACGTGTCATTGAGAAGCCCTTATAGCGCAATTGTATTTGACCGCGCGGTAAAATTGGCGAAGGACACAGGCGTCACACTGGTGGTGCGGCCTGTGCTTCCTATGGTGATGCGCGGAGTGCCTGCTACGATGCAAAAGGGGCAGTATATATTTATGGATGCGGGGCGGGAAGCCAGAGCGGAGGGTGTGCCTTATGGAAAAATTTACGATCCCATCGGCGAACCTGTCAGACGCTGCTATTCTTTGTATCCTTGGGCCTGCAAGCAGGGCAAAGGCAGTGAGTTAATCTCCAGTTTTCTAAGCATGGCTTTCGCTCAAGGGGTGAATACCAATAACAACAGGGGCTTCAAGAAAGTAGTAGAAAATGCGGGTCTTGATTGGTCCAAGGCCAGAACGATTGTCGGCCAGTCTGATTGGCAATCGCTACTGGAGGAGAATCGATTGGCCATGTATGAGGCCGGACTTTGGGGCGTTCCCAGCTTTCGGCTATTGGATAAAAACGGAGAACAGCTGCTGGCGCTATGGGGCCAGGACAGGTTGTGGTTATTTGCCAGAGAGATTCAGCGGCGTCTGGCCGCACGTTAAAATTACAGGTCGATCTCTATCACGCCATCTTTCTGCGCCGCACGTGACTGGCACAAAATCATACTTTTCTCACGTTGAGATTTTGACAGCACAAAATCACGATGCTCCACCTCGCCGGACACAATGTCGCACTTGCAAACACCACAGATGCCGTCGCTACACTTCACATCAATATGCACACCGGCCGCCAGTAAGGCGTCTGTCGGCGACTGATCTGCCGGTACTTTCACTTCTCTGCCAGACTGCTTCAGTTTTAAGGTGAAGTCGTGGTTTTCGTATTCGGGTAGTTCCGGTACGGAGAAGTATTCCAGATGCAAAGAATCTGCCGACCAGCCATTGCGTGTCCCCGCTTCCATTACTGATGTCATGTAACCATCGGGGCCACAGGTATAGAGGTGGTACCCTAATCTATACTCGCCGAGTAATTCGTCCAAGTCGGCACGACTTCCCTCATCGGAGAAATGCAGGGTTACCTGGTGCGACCAGGGCATTGTCGCCAGGTCTTCAACAAAACCGGCATGTTGCCGCGTGCTACAGGAGTAGTGCAGTTCGAAGTCTGCATTCAAAGCATGCAGTCGATGAGCCATGGCAATCATCGGCGTAATGCCGATGCCGCCGCCCATCAAAAATGTCTTGGTGGCAGACTCGTCCAATGGGAAGTGATTGATAGGGCGGGAGATAAACACTTTGCGGCCCTCGTGAAATATCTTATGCAGCAAACTGGAACCCCCGCGTCCTTCATCTTCGCGCAATACGCCAATTTGATACTTGCTGCGATCAGCTGGATCGCTGGAGAGACTGAACTGGCGAAAAAATTCCGGGGCTACGACCACATCGAGGTGGGCACCGGCGTCAAACTCAGGCAATGGTGCGCCATCAATGGAAGTAAATTCGTATTTCGTCACGTTGTCACTCATGGGTTCGACCTTGGCGACGTTCACCCGTATTACGGGTGCAGGCCCTTCAGGTAGAGTGTATTCATGGGCCAGGTTCTCGGTTTCTCCTTTGCTGAGACGCGCCTTGTATTCCAGGGGCGTGAGCATGGCGTTATAGGCCTGGATGCCCGCCTCTCGGTCCATCGGGAACGGGAAGGGGTGTGGATGCGGTGCTAGATTCGCTGGATACACCGCCAGGGTCTGATCTTTAAACTTCAAATCCAAATCAGTTTGCAGCTCCCTGTAGCGACTGCCGTGGGGCGATAGTGTGTAGGGGCCCTCGTCGACCATTTCCAGGTCCCACCACCATTTTTTAACCGGATTAATACTGCCGTGGCCCAGTTTGTCATCGAGTTTGGCCAGCAGCTTGGCAGCGCTGGGTATGTGAGTGGCTGCCCAGCGAAATGGGGCTTCGGCGAAAAGTCCTTCCAGGTTCCATGGGCAGGTTTTCATACAGCGGCCGCACATCGCGCCGGCAGCTTGAGTGATGCGATATTGGGTACATTTCTGGCTGTCGGATTTCCATATTTCGTAGCCGTTGAACATGGTCTTGGGCCCGGCAGTGATGGCGCCTGCAGGGCACTCGCGGGCGCACTTATTGCAGTTACTACAAAAGTTCTGCAGGCCAAAATCAATGGGCTTGTCATGGCTCATGGGCATATTGGTGGTGATGACGCCGGATTTTAAACGCGGTCCCAGGAAGGGGTTGAGTATCACTTCTCCGATCCGGCTGACCTCTCCTAGCCCGGCTAACAACAACAGGGGAGGTTGCAATACTTCGCCATCCATCACCGTGTGGGCTCTGGCGGTGTGACCGAGATTGCGAATTTGTTCAGCAATGATGCCGCCTAACAATGAAAATCTCAGATAGGCACGCATGGATTGTGAGCAGGCGATCCAGTCGTCGCCCGAGGCGCCTTCCATGGTCTCGTGACCCTGGTCTACGATCACCGAAATGGCATTCTCATGGTAGGGCGCCAAAGGCTCCCCCAGAGCATCGTGTGAGTAGTACACCCAATCGGGGCAACGGGAGATGCCCACTGCATCGGCTCCAAGGAAATACAATGCGGCTTTGATGTTGTCTGCGTTGCGCTGCGGGTCACGGGTCGAGTCTGCGACAATAGGCGCCTTGGGCCCGTCCTGTATCAGTACAAAAGCAGCCAATGGCCGGCGGGGTCCGAAGCTGGCTGCACTTTTGCGCACGTAGTTGCCGTTGCGAGCAGCGTCCTGCACGTGTTTACCCATATCACCGAAGATGGCACGGGCGAACATGTCGGTACGTTTTGGAACCCGGGCCACACGAATTTCATCGATAAAGGTGGTGGTATCTTCCACCCTTTTACTGCGCTCAAACGGGTAGGCACCGTCTTTGAAGCGACGTTTTTTGTACGGTTTCGCATTGAGGGCGTTCTTGCTGAACCCATGGCGCGGTTTACCGCCCAGCCACCATGCTGGCCCGTGACTGCGCCAGCGTTCACCCATACTATAATCATTCGAAGGTGCGAGTGGTAAGTCGGGACTTAGTTCGAAAGTGGTAGTGATTGCGCCCAGGCCAAAACAGGTGCCCACATAGGGATTGTGAATGACGGGACCCTGAGGGGTATCAATAACTTCGCCCAGGCCAGCGGCTACCGCCAGTTTGTTTAAATCTACGTCCGAGCAGGATCCTGAATGCGCTCGCGCGTCATAACCCAACAGGCGTATGTAGTTGGAAAGTACGACACTGGTTTCAGCAGCCCGCAGACTGGCCCGTTGCGCCTGAGCGTCTTGTATCCAGTCACAACCCACCTCATCCTGGCCGGGGTCGCGGGGGAATTCGTACAGCAATACCAGGGCGTGAGTATGGTGCTCTACTGCCTGCACCGGTTGCTCCATGGTGTCTTTTAATTCCGCCATTACCACGTCGATACCGGCAGCCAGTGTGGTAGTTTGCTTGGTTCGCAATTCCTCGGACAGAGCACCTATGTCGGGGTTGACGATGGGGCGTTGCAGGAATAAGTCCGGGGTCAGTTTGCAGGCTGCAACCTGGTTGGCGTCGTGATAGTAGGAGAAGGCCTTCAGGTGATTACTGCGTTCCAATGGATCTGTAGGAACCACCCCACGTTCTTTCTTCACCAGGCCATCGCGGATCGCGTCCAGCATGGCCTCATAGCGGGCCATAGCGTTAACCAGGCTCTCGTCATTGTCGACGTCGCGGTATGACACCGCTTGCATTGCCGGCAGCCGACTGAGATCCGGCATTATCTGGGTACGCGCCAAGCGCTCCAGTGGATAGGGGCCCAGGTGGACGGGTCTTTGCTGGTGGGAAAATAGTTTCACATTACAGCCTCTCGAGATCGTGTTGGTAGCGCGCATTATAGGCTTGACCTGTCTATATGAAAAATATCTAATAACTATGCTACCTATTGGAATATCCTATAGGTAAGAGGAGAGACCCTAATGACGCCAAAGCAGTTACGCTATTTTGCCCAGGTTGCCCACGAGGGCAGCTTTGCCGCCGCCGCTCGAGTCCTCTACGTAGCTCAGCCCTCTATAAGTCAGCAGGTAGCCAAGCTTGAGGGTCAGCTGGGGGTTACCTTGTTTGTCCGTCAGGCCCGGGGGGTGGTGCTCACCGAAAGCGGCGAGAAATTGCTGGAACATGCCCACGCTATTCTCCGGCATATCGAGTCGGCCAAGGCTGATGTAAGTTCCACGCCCAACAACCCGCAGGGCACGGTGGTGCTAGGCTTGACCCAGTCAATCTGCAACCTGCTGCCTCTCTACCTGATGGATATGATGACCACGCGTTATCCCCGGGTCACTCTGGATATTACCGTGGGCCTTACCTCCAACTTGCGCCAGTGGCTATTGGATGGCGCAATCGATGTGGCTGTGTTTGCCAGCGAGCAACCTGACGAAGCGGTGTGTCTGAGAAGGCCTCTTATTCGAGAGCAGTTGTTTTTTGTGACGACGATCCCACCGGAGCACCTGCCGCTACAGGTACAAGAAGGGCGGAAAGCTATTCTTTTTGCCGATCTCGCCGAGTTTGAACTCATCCTGCCCAGTAGCACTCGCGATAGCCTGGGTATGCTGGTAGAGCGTATGGAACAGAGCACCGGTATCCGCCTGCGTAAAAGGCCAGGAGTGGGTCAGTTGATGACCAATCTCAGCTTTGTATTAGCCGGAGATTGTGGCTGCCTGCTGTCTTCGCCTGCAATCCACCATTTGGTGGAATCGGGCGCGGTGACTGCGGTGCCTGTTGCGGATCCCAACCCCACGAGAGATATTTTTGTTCATACTTCGCTAGACCAGCCACTGACGACAGCGGCTGAAAAAACCGTGCAACTTATCCTAGAGGCGACCGCATTGGCCCAGGAGGAGGGCAGGTGGAGAGGGGACCTTCTTTAAGTCTGTCCTCGGGATCTCACTTTTTCTTCGCTACCCGTTTTGGTCGTGGGGTGGCCTTTTTCCGGGTTGCCGCTGGTGATTTGCGCTTTGCCTTCGCCTTTGGTTTTGCCGGTATGTTGACCAGGCCGGCCGCAATTTCCAGTTCTACCAGCGCGTCTTCCATATAATCGATGATCCGCTGCACGTGGGGTACCGAGCGGCGACAGGCGGTGATTCCGAAATCAACGTGATCGCCGTAAGTGACCAAGGTGATGTTCAGTGCCATGCCATCCGCCACAATAGACGCAGGATAGGCGCCGTCCAGGCGCGCGCCATTCCAATACATGGTTTCCCTAATGCCGGGCACATTGGATATGGCTATATTGACCGCCGGGAATCGACTGGCCAGTCCCAGAGGCATCAGTATTGCAGCCGGTGCCTGCATAATTCCACTCATGAGCATCACCTCTCCCGGTGTCATGCCCTGAAAGAACTCTTTGCCGGCTTTTGTTGACGCTCTGATCGCCGCAATACGCTTGGCGGGGTCTTTGATGTTGGTGCCCAGATCTGCGCTGATCGATGCGACAGCGTTGCCAGAATCTACATCGCCCTTTTGACGCAGTGAGACTGGCACCATGGCTTTCAAAGATCGATCCAAAACTTCTCCGTGGTTTTCCATATAGGTGCGTAGTGCACCGGCACACATGGCCAGCACCGCATCATTAAATGTGCCGTCGAAGGCCTTACCCACCGCCCGTATGCGGGCGAAAGGCCAGCTTTGCGCCACAAATCGGCGGGCACCGTCAATAGACGTATTAATCGAGCTGCGCGGTACATTGCGAAAAGGTAGTGTTAGCGAGCCTCCACGTCCCGCCCACGCTTCTGTGAAGCGCTTGAGAGCGTCGAATACTTGCACACCATTGTTAAATCGTGCTTTCAGAGTTTCGGCAACGTTGCGTATTTCTTCATCCTTCAAATCACTCGGGTGCGCAAGTTTCAACTTGGCGCGATAGGAGTCCCAGGCGTTTTTTGACAGTGGCGACTCTTTAAATCGATGGTTTGGATCAGCCGACAACATGCTGCGCGCAATGTGTATAGAGCGCGCACCGTCTACCGCGGCATGGTGGGTCTTGGCGTACGTTGCAAACTGTCTATTCTGCAGGCCTTCGATCAGGTGTATTTCCCAGAGCGGACGGCTGCGATCCAATAACGCGCCATGCAGGCGGGACGCCAGGGTGAAAAGCTCGCGATAGCGGCCTGGTTTCGGTAAGGCGGAGTGACGGATGTGGTAATCGATATCCATGGCGGGATCGGGTTCCCAGTAGGCCGGTCCGGCAAGACCCAAAGGGCCGGTTTTCAGCCGATCGCCGTACGGAGGCAGAAATTGGTCGACATCACATAGATTGTCAGCGAGATTACGCAGGAATTCTTGTTCGTCGGCGCCATCGGGGAGGGTGTAGAGGTTTACACCTGCAACGTGCATCGGCATTTCTCGAGATTCACTGACCAGAAATCCGGTGTCGATCATACTGAGTTTTTTCATTGGGTTCTCCATCAGAACGAATAGCTTTTACTTAGGGTTGCTTGGGAAATATGCTAGTCCAGTCCTTCTTCATATCAATTACTACCCAGTTACGGTCTGCGGCCTCGTCTAGCCCCCGTGCCAGTTTTCCAATATGCGAGTCGCGGTCGTAAGCCCATTCTCGCTCTTCGTCAGTGTGATGGACCAGTCCGCCCATGCGCCTGCCTTCACCCGCTGTGGTCCATTCCAGCATCTGGAAGTCGCCGTCGGAGTTGCCAAAAGCGGCTATGGGTCTGCGGCCTATATGTTGGTTGATGCCTACTGGTTTACCTTCCTTGTCATCGACGAAATTCATTTCAGGTAGTCGCATCAGGACTGGCTTGCCATCTACGATTTTATAACTAGTTTTGATGCTGCTGCCAATCACCTGTTCTGGCACAACTCCGTAAACTTCCTCGGCAAAGACCCGCATGAATTCAATGCCGCCGCCGGATACGATATAAACCTTAAAATCATTGGCCCTCAGATAATCCAGCAGTTCAAGCATGGGTTGATACACCATCTCGGTGTAGCGTAGCCCTGTGTCGGGGTGTCGCGCAGTTTGCACCCAGTCAGCCACCGAGTCGGCAAACTCCGTCGCCGATATATTTGCATGGCTAGCCATCAGCAGTTGCGTAAGCCCTTTCATTCCAGATTCCGCAACAGTGCTGAGGTCTCCCTCAATGGCCGCCTTAAAGGGTTGCTCGGTCTTCCACTCGGGGTGATCTGGCGCAAGCTCTTTGACTCGGTCCATTGCAAAGTAGAGTTGGAAGTAGATAGGCTGTTCTGCCCATAACGTGCCGTCGTTGTCGAACACGGCGATTCTCGCAGCACGTTCTATATAATCTGGATTTTGAGCGTCGGTGACAGAGTCCACAAAATTCTCGATGGCCTGGCGGGTGGGAGTGTCGTTCCAGGACGGCAAGTCGTCAGTGGCATAGGTCATGTTTGTTAACTGGGCCAACCACAAAATAAGAGCTAACGTGATGACGGGTTTCTTCATAAATAGTACTCCACTGGGGACGATGCGGCCGCTGCAAAGTCTCATTTGAAAATCAAGAAGGAAGGTTCTTATACCGGTAAGATTAGCAGATGGAGTACATTGATTGAAGAACTGTTAAGCTTTTGCGCTAACTCGGAGTGAAGTAATCAGGATAGCTCCGATGCCTGATGTTCACACGCTCCACGCGATCACTCACTCTTTGTACTTTGGGAGGGGAGGTGATCCGAGACGGCGATGCCATTCTTAGCGAGCGGCTCCGCTGTGAGAGGAAAAGACTGAGCACGTGATGGACAGGATGAAGCATGTTGGTCAGATTTTTGGAGTAACGGAAGACTCAATCAAGTCTGTAGAGTGCTTATAACTGGAGTTTCTTTCCGCCCTAAATGCGCATATTTAAGCAATATCCCTACCTGCTGGGCTGGCGACCCTGTATTGGCGACTTTGGTCTATTGGCGCTCACGTATGGTCACCGCGGCGCGCCCCTCTCTGGCGCGGTTAAAGCAGCAGCGGGCGGTGCATGTTTATCGCTGGATTGAACGAATGAACAGAGCGTACCAGTACGCACCGGAGTCGTTCGACGCAGCAGATACAATACGGGGCCGCTGTGGTTTTGCGGATTTACTCGCCATCCGCCTGGATCAGCAATTGGTTTGGGCGGATAACCTCGAAGTCAGGCTCTAATTTCCGTCCTTTGATATTCGCTGGTGCTCAGCATTACCGTGATCTCAGGATAGGTGTATTTACTGGATGCAGCAGGGCTGTGGTCTGATTTAGCATGGTGGGTATGTTGCGGTCTGCAAAAGTTAAGTTGTCAGTACCCCAGAATGCGATCCTAGCTTTCAATGTCCCAGCCTGTCATGATATAGCACTAATGGTGCCATTATATAGAGCGATCAACTTTCGAGACCATTATGTCAAATACATCTAATTTGGAAGTCGTAGACGGACGCCGAAAGCGCACTGAGCGTAGTCGACGCGACATGATTGATGCCGCCCTTTCACTTATTAACGAGGGCACCCTGATCCCAACGGCGCAACAGATCTCGGATCGCGCTGCCGTGGGTATTCGCACCTTCTTTCGACATTTTGAGGATATGGAAGCGTTGTTTGCCGCAGTCGACGAGCAGAGTCGCGATTACTACGAGGCCTTGTTCCTCGGGGGAGATCGCAATGGTACCTTGGAGAATAGGCTTCAGCATGCAGTCAATCGCCATGCAGAGGCCTTCGAAAGTGTTTCGAGTTTGATGCTTGCCACCCACGCGCAGCTCTGGCGATCTGAGGTCATTCGAAAAAGCTATGTCAGAGGGCAGCGAGCATTGCGCTCAGACCTGGACGAATGGTTGCCAGAGCTCAAGAAAATTCCCAAGGACCAGCGAGAGGCCGTCGACGCCGTCTCTTCCTTTGACCTGTGGCATCGCCTGAGGTCGCAACAGGGGCTAAGTAAAAAAGCCAGTATCCAGATTGTGACTAGCCTGATGAAGGCCTTAATTCCCTCAGCTTGAACGCTCGTCCTCCTGAACTGATGAATCAGCGGTTGAATGGAGCAAGGCGCCCTATGGGCAGCAGTGCCAGTTGATGGGCGAACCCCTAGTTTGGACAATACACATACTCGCCAGTTTTTTCATAGGGCTCACCACCGTATTCGTCTACGCGCTGTCCTGAATTCGATGATATTAACAAATATAAGGTTGCTGCCTTGAAGCAAACCTATGCCATGCCTTTGCATGCGAGTATCGGCCTTCATGTTTCACCGGGGTTGACCGTGGTGCTGGCACTGGGCGTATTGCGACTAAAGATGCTCTTGAGCGAGTAACCGCGGCTTCTACCCTTCACGGTACTTGAACAGACCACAGGCTCAATGACACTGGCACCGAGGGCCCGCGAGATAGTGATGTTGTGCTGCTTGTGCATGGTGAGTCTGCTCGGAGCTATCTATGCTTTATATTATGGCATAGTATGTGTCACCAGATGCCGTATTACAGCGACGAGTAAATGCTATGACCGAAAAATACAGACTCTACGGAATTGCCTGCTCTCTTTATGCCGGAAAAGCGCGCAGCTACCTACGTAAACAAAATATCGACTTCGTCGAATACGGTCCCAATCATCCGGATTACGGCAAGCGCATCATTCCCAAAACAGGCCGCATGATTATTCCGGTCATAGAGGCCCCCGACGGCCAGGTTGTTCAGGATGGTTCTGACATCATTCACTATTTTGAATCACACAAGCTGTCCACGATACCCGCCTACCCCAATGACAGCCTGAAGCTGGCGATATCCTTTCTATTCGAACTGTTTGGTGGGGAAGGATTGTTGCGCCCCGCTATGCACTTCCGCTGGGATTACGAAGAGAACCTGCCGTATCTGAAGTCCGAGTTTGCTGCTTTGGCGCCCTCCGGATTCACGGCAGCGCAAGTGTTTGAATTTTCCAGCGCCAAGATGCGCAAGGCAAAACGATTTTTCGGTGTTACCGAAGAGAGCGAAGGGCTCATCATATCGGCTTATGCAGAGTTTCTAGCTTTGATGGAAGGGCATCTTGAGCAATACCCCTATTTACTCGGTTCGCAGCCCAGTCTTGGTGACTACTCGCTGATGGCTCCACTCTATGGCCACCTCTATCGCGATCCCAGGCCTTCGGCCATTATGCGTCAGACCGCCCCCTTAACAGCCCGTTGGGTTGAGCGCATGAATACGCGCCAAGAATACTGGGGCGACTACGTCAATGTAGACACTCATTTTGATTCCACTGATACTCCCGACACGCTAAAAGCCCTTATGCGCTATATCGCTGATGAGTACTTGCCGGAGATACTGGCTCATATCGACTACGCCAATCAATGGCTGGCGCAACACCCTGACCTCGAAGCGGGAACCAATGGCCTGGATAATCCGGCAGAGCGAGTAATCGGTCAATCTGAGTTTAACTGGCGCGGCATTGCACTAAAAACGGCGGTCATGCCTTATCGTTTTTACCTCCTGCAGCGCCTGCAGGATTGCCACGATGAGGCTAGCAGCGAAGCACGGCAAAACATCAGCGCGCTGTTTGCCGAGACAGGCTTGAGCACGCTGCTTGAGGCGCGCACCTGTCGGCGCGTCGAGCGCAAAAATCATCTCGAAGTTTGGGGGAAGTTGCGCAGCAATAACTTTGGCTCCTTACCGCCAGAAAATGAATGACATACTGTGTCACCTCAAGTGGAGGGTGCGTAGTGATAGGTACTCAATAAAATATCAAGCGGGCGCTGAAGAGTGCGCAGGCCTGCGAGCAGTGGCGTGCTCAAGCGGGTTTGCGTTTTGGTCTAAAACGTTCGGGATCAGACACTGGGCGCCGCTGTCGCCGCGAGCGAACCGCTCCTCGATGGCAGTTTCGCCCGGATTATTGCCTGCGGCAGTTATGGCCGCAGCGACCTCGTTGATTTCGTCATCGCCATACGGCCCTCCAAGGTCGGTGTGCCAGAAGAAAAAGACCGCGTAGAGTAAGACCGGGACTAGCCCGCGCTTTAATTTTGTAGACTTTGGCAGTTCCGCTGCGTGTTTTGGAAAGGGAGTATTCTTGCCCATAAAAGCTCTAGAGCGGCTTTACATAATGGCACTATATATGTCAATATAATAAGCGCAGCATTGGGAGTCGAATATGTCGGTTGAAAAGGAGCAAGGTTATGACATTACAAGAGCCCATTAAGTTAGTCGGCGCTACCGGTTCCCCTTATACCCAAAAGATGGTGGCATTGTTGCGCTACCGGAGAATTCCCTATGCGGTGACCTGGGGAGCTATCGATACGGCCTGTGCCGTCCTCGGGGTGACGTCGCCGAAACCTGCGCTAATGCCGACTTTTTTCTTTGAGGACAACGGCGAGACTAAGGCGGTCGTTGACTCAACGCCTATCATTCGCCGACTCGAAGAGATGGTTACGGGGCGATCAGTACTGCCCACCGACCCCGCGCTGGCGTTTATCGACTACCTCATAGAAGATTTCGCCGATGAATGGTGCACCAAGTACATGTTCCACTATCGCTGGTATCCAGAGGCCGACGCAGATAACGCTGGCACTTTGCTGCCGTTGGGTATGGATGTCAGCTTACCGATTGAGCTGTTGACGCAATTCAAGGAAATGTTTTCCGCCCGTCAGATCGAGCGGCTCTATGTGGTGGGATCTAACGATACGACTGCGCCAGTCATTGATGCCAGTTACAGGCGCTTTCTCACTGCCATGGAGGCCCACCTTGGGAGCCAGAGGTACCTGCTCGGCAATCGTCCCGGGGCTGGGGACTTCGGGCTTTATGGGCAGCTTACGCAACTCGTAGGCTTTGATCCGACCCCTCGAGCGATTGCCCATGAGATTTCACCGCGCACCGTAGCCTGGGTTAACAAAATGGCCGACCAGGGAGGGTTGGAACCCACAGAGGATGAGTGGCTATCTATAGAGGATCAGCCGGACAGCCTAAAGGATCTCCTGCGCGAGATTGGCCGTGTCTATGCCCCCTCGCAATTGGCAAATTCCCGCGCGTATCAGGCCGGTGTAAACAGCTGGGAGTTTGAAATTGACGGTGCCACGTGGACTCAGCAGACTTTTCCCTATCAGGCCAAGTGCCTGCAGTGGACCAATCAACAATATCGTGCGCTTGTAGAAGCAGATCGCGCCCGTGTTGATTCGCTGCTCGAGGGCACAGGAATAGAGACCATGTTGGTGCTGGCATAGCGTTGGCTCTAGCGACATTTGAGAAGCCGGCGAAAATCCTGGCCGCGCTGGACTATCCGACGACTTTTTATATAAGAAAAGAGGGCCAGATAGGGTGATTTACCGTCAAATAAATGAAAGGATCTATCTTTCCATACTCCTAGCTGGCGCATTAACCGCTTGCGAGGTTGATCCGCTTGTAGCGGATACCCGTCCGGGAAGTCAGGGTAATTCTCCGGCAACTGCGATAACAACAAACCTTAACCTGACGGTGAGGGAGACGCTGGATATTGCAGACCAGCGGGATTTTGAAGAGGCTACACGTGGCCTGATTGCTTCGGAAGACGGGCTCATTATCAGCATGGCTGATGGCTCGATCGTGTGGGATATGCCTTCGTACGACTTTATTACTGGCGAAGCACCAACTAGCGTTAACCCCAGCCTTTGGCGGCAGGCCAAACTCAATAACATTCATGGACTGTTCGAGGTTACCGAAGGCATCTACCAGTTGCGCGGCTTTGACATCTCCAATATGACGATTATTGAGGGCGAGCGTGGCTGGATTCTGGTTGACCCCCTGACCACGCGGGAAACTGCCGCTGCGGCGATCGCCTTTGCCCGTAAGCACCTTGGGACCAAGCCGATTTCTACACTCATTTTTACTCACTCGCATATTGATCACTTCGGCGGTGTGTTGTCGGTTTTGGAGGCCGACGGCAGCACCGAGGTAATCGCTCCTATCGGTTTCATGGAAGAAGCCACCAGTGAGAATGTACTGGTCGGTGGCACCATGAGTCGGCGTGCAATGCTCATGTATGGCACGCAGTTAAAGCGTTCGCCAAAAGGCCACGTGGATACTGGTTTGGGTAAAACGCCGGCAGTCGGCAGCCCGGGCCTCACCGCTCCCACACGCATTATTGATTCTACCGGTGAAACCATGCTCATCGATGGCTATCGTTACATTCACGACCAGACACTGCGCCTCGCGTCTCAGGGCCGTACCCCGGGAGAAATTGCTGAGGAGATCGAGCTACCTGAAGCTTTGCGTGCGAGTTTCCCTAACCGCGGTTACTACGGCACTTTGAAACACAACTGCCGGGCGGTTTATCAACGTTATTTTGGTTGGTACGACGGTAACCCAGCCAATCTAGATCCTCTTCCTCCTGTCGAAGCTGCGGTGCGCTATGTCGATACCATCGGGGGTGCGAATGCCGTACTGACTCGCGCCCAACAGGATTTCGACAAGGGCGACTACCGCTGGGTGGCAGAATTGCTCAACCACCTTGCCTTTGCTGAACCCGACAACAGTGAGGCAAAACAGCTGCTCGCTAAAACCTACGACCAGCTCGGCTATCAAGCTGAGTCCGGGCCTTGGCGAGATAACTATCAGAGCGCAGCCCTAGAGCTGCGCCACGGTGCGCCCAGCCAGGGAATGGGTATTTCCAATGCAGAAGATCTCCTGTGGGAGACGCCCCCCAAAGAATTTATGCAGTTGATTTCGGTCATGCTCAATGGGCCCAAAGCAGAGGGTAAAACCTACGTGATTAATTTTGAGTTCACCGGCCTTGGAGAGGCACATACTCTACAGTTAGAAAACGCGGTTCTTTATCATCGAAGCGGTGCACTCTCGCCCGACGCAAATGCCACCGTGCGCATTAGCCACCCGTTATTCGTGAAAATGTTAACGGGGAACGCAGATATTCAGGAGGTGCTCTTTTCGGATGATGTGTCACTGGAAGGCTCCACCATAGATCTGCTGGGCTTTTTCGCACAGCTGGATTTGCCTGATGACGTATTCAATATTGTTACGCCTTAACTCTTAGACTTTGCACCTGGAGAATAGGGCTTTTCGGTTTCACAGCATCATTGAGAGAAAAATATTGTGCTGCTTAGATTGCAATTTTTCTTTTTTCACACGATGAGCTTCGTGGCGAGTATGTGCTGTCTGTGTTGGCGTTGGTCAAGTCGGGCGTCAGCGCCCGTTAGGTGTACAACAGTCTGGCAGATGGATGCTGAACTGCCTGCGTACGCGAGGCCGGTGTTCCTGCGCATCCAAAGAGCGCTGGGCACTTCAACAAAAATGATAGGGCTATAGCTATGAAGTCGAGTATTTTTCAGTCTTGGATGAACGTCCCTTTGGGTTTGTTATCTGGCGTTGTTATGTCTTTTGCCGTCACGGAAGCGATGGCTGAGGGGCCTGAAAGTGACTCGATGGATGCGCGCCCTAATGTTGTCATAATTTTGGTGGATGATGCCGGCCTCATGGATTTTCAGCCTTTTGGTGGTGAAGCCAAAATGCCCGCTATTCAAACTCTGGCGGATCAGGGTGTGCGCTTTAACAACTATCGTACCTCACCCTTGTGTGCACCTTCGCGCGCCATGCTGCTCACGGGTATCGACAATCATCGAACGGGTATCGCCACTATTCCCGAGGTGATTCCTGCGGAGCACAGAAATGCCCGCGGCTATTCTCTGGCACTGGAGCCGGGTGTAAAAACAATCGCCGATCGCTTACAGGATGCCGGTTATCGAACCTACATGACGGGTAAATGGCATATGGGTAGTCGCTCGATCGAGGAATTGCCGGTCAGCCACGGTTTTGATCGCTCGTTTATTCTCGATGCCAGTGGAGCCGATAATTGGGAACAAAAGCCCTATCTGGCCTTCGATCCCATTGCGCGGTGGTTTGAAGATGACCAACCAGCGACCCTACCGGAAAATTTTTACTCGTCAGAATTTATTGTCGACACGATGATCGACTATCTCGCTGAAGGCAACCCCGACCGGCAATCAGGTCGCCAGCCGTTTTTTGCCTATTTAGCGTTTCAGGCGATACATATCCCCATTCAGGCGCCGCCTGAGTTTACCAATAACTATGAAGGTGTCTACGACAGCGGCTGGCATGCGTTGCGTGAAGCACGCTGGCGCAAGGCCCAGTTGCTGGGGATCATTCCCAAGGGTGCGCCCTTAGCAGAAATGCACGAGGGGCACCGAAACTGGGAGACACTCAGTGATGATGATCGCCGCTATTACACAAAAGCGATGATGGTCAATGCCGGTATGCTGGAGGCAATGGATCACCATATCGGCCGCCTGATCAGTTGGCTAGCGTCTCAGGGCGAACTTGAGAATACCTTGTTTGTGGTCACCTCTGACAACGGCCCTGAACACAATGACATTATTAACTCTCCAGGCATGGGGCTTTGGTACCCCATCAGTGGCTACAACAAAGACGTAGAAACTATGGGCGAAAAAGGCAGTCTGGTTTCTATTGGGCCGGAGTGGGCGTCTGCTGCTGCCTCACCCAGTAAACTGTTCAAGTTCTACAGCAGCGATGGCGGTATCCGGGTACCGCTCATCATCGCGGGTGCAGGCATCACCCAGACAGACATCCATAGTAGTTTTGCGCTGGTGACGGATATTGTGCCCACCGTGTTGGAACTGCTTGGTGTTGCCGAGCAGAATGAAAACGATGAAATCGCTATCACTGGGCGTAGTCTACTGCCGGTCATACGAAAAGATACGGACTTTACCTACGGCCCTGACGATGCAGTGGGTATCGAGGTGTCAGGCAACTCTGCGCTCTTTAAGGGTCGATACAAGTTGAGTCGAGATATGGCACCCCATGGCGATGGCGCCTGGCGCCTTTTTGACATTCAGAATGATCCCGGTGAGACGCAGGATCTGGCAGCGGATAAGCCCGAGTTGCTGGCTGAGTTAATGGATGATTACCGAAAATATGCCAGGCACTACGGCGTGCAGGAAATACCTCAGGGTTACGATACCTTGAAGCAAATAACCACCTACTCGGCGCATGTGCTTGTCAAAACTTACCGCGTCCAATTGTTGTTCGCATGCGCTGCGCTGTTGCTCGTATTGGCTTTTTTTGTCTGGCGCATACACATAAAAAGAAGAAATCGCCGATAGGGACAGCGAAGCAACGCTCGGTCTGGACAAAAGAGCCTATCCGGCTCGTTTTTTGAAGCCTATTGCCTGCCTTAGCTGCACCAAAGTGCTGTGGCATTTCGTAGCAAGCTACGACGCTTTGGTAACTGTGGAATAGCCTGCTTGACCAGCCCAGGCACTGAAATTTTTATAAATAAAATCAACATAAAAATGGGAAAGTCTTGGTGTCAGGCTGTAGGATACCAACAATGCGGTTAGGCATATCCGCATTAACGGTAGAGGTTTAGGCTACAATTACGCAACACAAGTTTTGATGTTTCGATATGACAAACAGCATGAAAAAAATTACCCGCACCGACTGTCAAGCTTCAGATGCAGCGGATCCGCTAGCAGACTTCCGGGACGAATTTTCGCTGCCCGAAGGCATGGTTTACCTCGATGGAAACTCGCTGGGCGTAAAACCTAAAGCGGCGCTAGCCAGAGTCCACGAAGTGGTTGAGCGAGAGTGGGGTGAGGACTTGATCAAGAGCTGGAACCAGGCGGGCTGGTGGGACTTGCCGCTGGTGCTCGGCGACAAAATTGCCCGCCTGACAGGTGCTGACTCCGGTGAAATCGTGGTCACCGACTCTACTGGCATTAATATTTACAAAGCCTTGGCAGCGGCGCTGGCTCTGGTTCCCGACAGGCGCGTTATTGTGATGGAGGGCAGTAACTTCCCGACCAACAACTACATGGGGCAGGGCCTGGTTGAGCAGCTGGGTGATGGCTACGAAATTCGATTTGTAGAAGAAGATGGACTGGCAGCGGCAGTCGACGAAACTGTGGCGGTGGTATGTCTCACTCAGGTGCACTACAAGTCGGGCCGAGTTCTGGATATGGCGGCTATTACTGCCGCTACCCAGGCTGTCGGGGCGATATCCATTTGGGATCTGTGTCACAGCGTCGGCGCGTTGGGGGTTGAGCTCAACGCTTGCAATGTCGACTTTGCGGTGGGCTGCACCTACAAATATTTGAACGGCGGTCCCGGCAGCCCCGCATTTATTTACATGGCAAAGCGCCATCAGGGCAGGGTTCAACAGCCGTTAACCGGTTGGTGGGGCCACGCGGCGCCGTTTACATTCGAAAGAGACTACCGGCCGGCGACAGATATTCGTCAAATGTTAAGTGGTACTCAGGGAATATTGAGTCTGGCGGTCACTGAGGTTGGTCTGGATATGTTCCTGCGCGCCGATATGATTCAGATTCGGGAGAAATCCAAGGCACTTACGGACTTGTTTATCAGTTTGATCGATCAACGATGTTCGTTGTATGGCTTTGGCTTGGTGAGCCCCCGGAACGCGCAATTACGCGGCAGCCAGGTTTCTTTGAATCACGAGCAGGGCTACGCCATTATGCAGGCCCTGATTGCCCGCAATGTGATCGGTGATTTTCGTGCCCCTCAGAACATGCGATTTGGATTTGCGCCTTTGTACATAGGTTATACAGACGTTTGGGACGCTGTCGAGCAGCTGGTTCAAATTATGGACACGGAAGAGTGGCGGCGCGAGGAATTCAGTCAGCGCAGTGCAGTAACCTGAGATCTAATACGTCAGTGTCGGAGCGTCCCCTTGAGGGCTCATGAGCGCGCCAGAGCCCGTGCAAATCGACCGCGGGCGTGCCAAAATGCGCGTCGATTGACAAAAAGACGCTCGCTGCGTCAAACCACTATCCGCCGATGATGAATAACTGCCAGTTAAAACGTTCCCTGAAGAAAGCTGCAAATTATGAAGAATGGCTCGCTGCCGCTCGAGCCTACGATGAAAGCACTGGCCTGGACCGCTGGCGCCGCAAAGACGCGACTCGGCAGTACGATCATGTCTCAATACGTATTCGCCTGGATCGGCTCCAGAGCCTGAAGGCCAGGCACGATATGAAGGGGCTTTTGTATACGCTCAATGAAGGCATTCACGGCAATATGGGCGGTATGGGAAAGTCCGGGCTGTACGGATATGCGCTGTCAGGCACCAAACATTTGGTAGAAAATTACATCGAGGAAATCGCCGATACCCTTGATGTACTGGCAAACGATACCAGTGGTGATATCGACGATGAAGAGAAGCTAGACTTTTTCCGGCGCGCCAGTCATTGCTTCGGGCGTTCAGCATTCATGATGAGCGGGTCTGGTTCACTGTTGTTCTTTCATATAGGCGTGATTCGGGCTTTGGCCGCAGCAAATTTATTACCAACCATTCTGTCTGGATCCAGTGGCGGAGCTCTGGTGGGTAGTATTGTTGCGACCCATCATGACGAGCAGTTGTCGGAGTTATTACAGCCCGAGTATTTTCTCAATCATATTCCGAAAGAAAGTAAAAAGCTCACGCTGGCGGACGTCGCTGAACTGGAAGAAACGGTAGAGCAATACATTCCCGACTTGACCTTCCAGCAGGCCTTCGTCAAAACGGGTCGCGCAATGAACGTCTCAGTTGCACCGGCTGAAGCCCATCAGACCTCACGCTTACTCAATGCCACCACGTCCCCCAGCGTACTGATACGCAGTGCAGTTATGGCCTCTGCAGCGGTTCCTGGCATATTCCCGCCAGTGACATTGCAAGCTTTGGACAGCCACGGTGATTTGAAGGAATATCTACCTTCGCGTAAGTGGGTGGACGGTTCGGTTAGCGACGATTTGCCGGCGAAACGATTGTCGCGTCTTTACGGGGTTAACCATTACGTAGTTAGCCAAACCAACCCTCACGTGATTCCATTTGTATCTGACGGGCATCGCAAGGCAACTGCCGTTGGGTTGCTGACTGAAGCTGGGCGGCGATCTACGAGAGAGTGGTTTAATGCGCTAACGATGATCGCCGACAAAGTGGACAGAAAAGGTGGCAGAATCTCTCAGACCAATAGTTTAATCCGCTCTATTATCAATCAGGATTACGTAGGCGATATCAATATTTTGCCCGATTACAAATTTCAGAATCCGCTTAAGCTGCTATCCTTTCCAGGGGAAAAGCAAATGTATCGGCTGATAGAGTCTGGCGAGCGCAGCACCTGGCCTAAACTGGAAATGATTCGGTTGCAGACTCGAATCAGCCGAAAGCTCGACGCCATCCTGGTGACTTATGGTGATAAGGCTAGCTAGTCAGGCAAGAATTTATAAGCCCTTGCTAGTTCGAATGATCTTGTCGGAACCCGTCGGTAGGGTGAATGAAGTGCCATCCTTGCCCACCGTATAATCCGCAAATATATCCTCTGCGCCGTCCAGGAATAACGTTTCCTGGCCAGGAAACATAATGGGCGGAACAATATGATAGTAAAGCAGGTGACCAACGTCTGCGTCTCTGGCAGTCTCGGCGGCCTCTGCCGGGCTGGTGTGGTAGTCCAGTACATCGTGAAAAACTTTGGCCAGAATATCATCACCGTTTTTACTTGCCGCTTGGTGCATCATGGTGAGTAAATTGGGTGCCAGCGCCTCATGCACCAACAAATCTACTCCTGTTGCAAACTTCTCAATGTTAGGCAATTTCACGGTGTCACCGGTAATGAGTAGCGAGCGATCTTTGTAGGTGAATCGATAGCCAACCGCCGGCGAGACGGGTGCGTGACTCACAGCCAGCGCCTCAACTTTAAAGTTGCCGTCATCAACTAGCGTTACTAGTTCACCTATTTTGGGCTGTTTGAAAGGCATCGCTTTCATGCCAGCGCCACGCCGTGGCGCAACAGTGTCGCCGTGATGGGCATGGCGGTATCCAGCATCAAAGTCGTAAGCGGCGTTAAACCCTTTCACCACTTTCCCCAGACCCTCTGGCCCATACACCGGTAAGGGTGCTGTGTGGCCAGCGCTTACCCAGCGAATAGTGGCCATTTCCCCCAGGCCGTCGATATGGTCTGAGTGGAAGTGGGTGAGAAACACAGCCTCGATGCTCCCGGCGGCATAGCCCATCCGCCCCAGGTTTCGCAGGCCGTCGGTGCCGGCATCGACGACGAACAGACGCTTCCCCGCGATCACGGCAACACAGGGGCCTGAGGCATGAGGTGCGGGCATCGGGCCGCCCGCGCCGCACAGAGCCAGGTGAAGCCCGTCTTCCATTGTATCGGTGATGTCCATGCCCAGACGCGCTTCTAGCCCCTTGGCCATAATTTTTTCAGCAATGGTGGCGCGCTGGTTGTAGCTCAGCAGACCGACTAGGACAAGGACTGTGAGAATGATGACTGGCTTTTTAATAACGGTTTCCCCGAACACAGATTTCATGATTTTCGTCGCATAGTCACATAATGGCGCTATTTGTGTCAATAGTTTCCGGTGATGCTGCTTTTTGAAGAGCGCAATCATATTGTCGTGCTACTTGCAGATACTGTTGTCGAGGCTATGCTGTTCCTCTTCTGAATCTAAAACCCAAAAGAGTACTGCAATGATGGCTATACCTATCCGCAACCGTATCACTGAAATGACGGGCACCGATTACCCCATTATCCAGGCGCCTATGGGCTGGATCGCACGTGCCCAATTAGCTTCTGCGGTAAGTAATGCTGGTGGCATGGGTATTATCGAAACGTCCTCCGGGGAGTTTGACAATATCAAAGCCGAAGTCGCGAAAATGCGCGAACTCACCGATAAGCCCTTTGGCATGAACGTCGCACTGTCCTATGTAAAAGGCTCCAATGTTATCGATTTTGTGATCGAGCAGGGAATCAAGTTCGTGACGACCTCCTCGGGCAGTCCCAAGGTATGCACCGAGGCCTTCCAGCAGGCAGGTATTAAAGTCTTCCACGTCGTGCCAACACTGGAAATGGCAATGAAAGCGATTGATGCCGGTGTCGACGGTCTGATTGTAGAAGGAGGTGAGGGCGGCGGATTTAAGAATCCCAGTCCAGTATCTACCATGGTACTGCTGCCGCTGATTCGCTCGCGGGTTGATGTGCCCATTATCGCAGCCGGTGGCATGTGTGATGGGCTCTCTATGGCGGGTGCCTTCGCTATGGGTGCGGAGGGCGTGCAAATGGGCACTCGCATGCTGGCGTGTTCCGATTCGCCGGTACACAATAACTGGAAGCAGGCGGTGGTGGATACGGCTGCCACTGGCACTGTTTTTCTGAACCAGGAATCTCGACCGGCGCTGCGCGCGCTGCGTACCGATCGTACTAGCAGGTTGGCGACTCTGGGTAAATTCGACATCACCGAACACATGGCTAATTTACAGGATCTGTACTTTAGCGGTGATATGGAGGCGGCCATCCCCCTGTCCGGGCAGGTTGCGGGGCGTATTGACGACATTAAAAGTGCGCAGGATGTGGTGTCGGAGACTATGTCTGAATTTCACGCAATAATGCAGCAGCTAGCGGACCAATACGCCGCCGGTTAAATCCGGCAAGAGATGGTTGTGCCTTTGTATTATGCAGATGTGTTTAGGGCAAAATTTTCGTCGCTTAACGCTTTATTTACCAGGTGCAAACGCTGCTGCTGAACGCTGCTCAGCTTGACCCAGGCCTCGCAGATATCCTGCCATACTGGCACTTGAAAACTTTTCACCACAGAACGAAAAGGCATGCCCAGTAGTTCGCCGTTGTACAAGGCCTCGCCTTTGTCGAAGGCCGCCTCGTTGAACAACGTCTTGCCCTCATCCACTGCCGCCTGATAAGCGCGAAAGTTCTGCTGCATTAGTGGTGTGAAGGTATCGCTGATAATGGTGATTAATGGTGTGAGGTGTTCGCTCAGGTATAACTCTCCGCTGCTACTCTGATGGCCGCCATCACGAATGTTGCACAGCCAACGGAAGGTCAGCGGTGCAACGTCCTCCAGAATTTCTGCAGCCCGACCGTCGATCAGATTCATGCTTAGTTGCCCGTAGGCACTGGCATCCGCCAATGTGAAGCGGTCGCCTAGCAGAAAAGGTTGTTGCGCCAGGAGTTCTTCCATGGCGCTGAGATATTTGCGCCAGGCGGAATCAAGTAGAGCGTGTGTAGGCGGGAACCCCTCTCTTGCTGGTGGTGTTAGGTGCTCATCCAAGCCGATATCAATGTCCGGTGACGCGACGCTGAACAAATAGGGGCAGCGCCTTACCTGGCGCCTTGGCAACGCCTTGGCCATGTGCTTGCGTCGCCACAGCAGCACCTTGCGCATCTCTTTGCTGGTGACTTCTCCCATGCAGTTGGTCGTGGCAGAGACCACCCAGCGATTGTGGTGCACCATGTACAGGCCAAACTCATCGAAGGCTTCATCGATCAGTTGACAGACAAATCGCTGATCTGCCTGCTCGGGTAGTAAGGGGAGTCTGGGTTTACCTAACTGGTCGAGATGGTAAGCCAGACCGCTGGAATCATAGAAAAAACGCTCCCCGTCGAAGCTGTAATACGGCACTTCGGGGTATTCGTCCAGGCCTTCAACGCGCTGTGGGAACCTTTGTATTGATTGGGCTCGTTGTGCACGCCGCAGTCGGAACCCGGTGCTAACGGCCTCCAGAAACCCTGTCTGGTCTGGGCAGCGCTGCCAGCTCAACTGGGCATGGTCAGCGATAGCCTGCATCTTCAGCTGATAGGGGGAGGCGATCACTCCCCAAAAGGTAATGTCTTTGGGCTGCATATCTGGCATGTGTCAGCGCTTGCTTACTTCAGCCAGACTATTTTTCATGGCCACCAGCGTGTGCTGGCGGATCGAAAGTTTGTTGATGCCGTACTGTCCCTGGGGAAGTTGCGCCAACTGTTCAGCGACCTCTTGAGCCCTAGCTTGCAGTTCCGCAGGATCTACCACCTCGTCCAAAAAGCCCGCCTCCACTGCCTCCTCCGGATTGTAGATTTCGGCCTGTAATGCGACCCGCGTCATGTGCTGTCTGGAGATCCTCGAGGCGGTCAGTTCAACCAGAATAGGGGGCAATTCCATGCCTATGGCCGTTTCCGGGAGCCTTAATTTGAAATCACCCCGGCAGCCAATTCGGGTATCACAGGTCATTGTAATAAACGCACCCATGGCGACACAGTGGCCGGTGCAAGCAGCTATCAGCGGCAGCGGGAAGCTATATAACCTTATCAACAGCTCAAAACCACGCGTTACCATTGTCAGCCCTGCCTCCGGACCCTTTTTGAGCTCTCCCAGATCAAAGCCACCTGAAAACATGCCTTCCCTGCCGCGTATGATAACCGCGGAAACCTGTTCTTCCTGGGCCCGGTCGAGACCGGCAGTCATGCTGTCCAGGAATGTATGTCCTACAGCGTTGGCTTTGCCATCGTCGAAAGTGAGGGTGGCGACATTGTTGTGCAATTCGAAATTCATTTAGGGCTGCTCGGCTTGGTTTTTAATGGCAATTATACTGTCATTGAAGTCTAGACCGCGCAAGGCGCTTGGCAGAAACTTGTGCGCGTAAGACTTGGTCAGCCTATGGATATTGATGCTCTACAACCGATCACAATCTATGGATCCAACGCTTCTTACTTTACTGGCAAGTTAGAAAATTACTTTTGCGTGAAGGGAATACCCTGCACGCTCACGCCGATGAATGGCTGTGGCGCCCGGCGATGGTATCACCGAAGATAATCTACAAGGTGTAGAGCAAATATATTTGCGAACCTTGCAGTAGTTACAAGCTATATTTCAAGTTCGCCCTGTTGTGCTTGGTGAACGCCCCAGTCTTGCTGATATCGCGCTGTCGGGTCCCTTTTTCCGACATTTCGCATTCGATCCGATTCCCTTGGAGATTTTACGGCAGCAGGCACCGGCGTACTTGAGTGGGTGGCGCGATTGTGGAACACGCAACTAGCCCAGTGCAGTGGCTCATGGTCAGAAGGTTTGCCCAGTGACCTGGCACCCATATTGGATGAAACAGGTACCTGCTACCGGCCGTATCTATGCGCTAATGTTGATGCGGTAGCGGCGGGCAAGAAACGATTTGAAGTCGAGGTAGGCATAGTGGTGTATCGCAAGGCACGCTATTCGCGTTATCGAGTATGGTGATTGCATGAAATGTGTGATCACTACCTCGCGCTGCCCGATAATGCGCAGACTACTGTTAGGGTATTGCCGGAAAAACACGGCTGTTGGCGATCCCTGTGGCACCATCAATTTTTACCTTTATTAGCGGGGCAGGAGCAGGGTCTTCCTTTCAGCGGCTCGACGAAGATGATTGGTGCAAATGAATAGCGCAATACGTAAGCGACGAGTCGAAACACGAAACTCGTTCAGTAAATATTGCTGCTCTGGCGCTGTTCAAAAGCGAAGCCCGTCAGTACACTGCTGTGCACAACATCCCCGATTGAGCTCGCGCTGATCGGATAAACCTGTATGAGGACGCCAATAGTGGACGACGGACAAGCCCCCAAGCGGCTGATCATTGGCATCAGTGGAGCCTCGGGCATTATTTACGGTGTACGTTTGCTGGAGTTGTTGCGTGCTACTGAGGTAGAGACCCACCTGATCGTTAGCAAGGCGGCCAGACTGACTCTTGAGTATGAAACTGACTATAAACTTGCCGACCTGAAAGCGCTGGCAGATCACAATTACGGTATCGACGACATTGGTGCTGCGCTGGCCAGTGGTTCTTTTAAAACAGCCGGGATGATCGTTGCCCCGTGCTCTGCTAAAACGTTGTCTGAAATATCGAACTCGGCAACGTCTAATCTTTTAACCCGTGCGGCAGATGTGGTTTTAAAGGAGCGGCGTCGACTGGTATTGATGGTCAGAGAGACACCGCTGCATCTCGGTCACATTCGTGCTATGGCTCAGGTAACGGAAATGGGTGCCATCGTAGCGCCGCCTATGCCCGCCTTTTATGCCATGCCTGAATCTTTGGACGAAATGATAAATCACACTGTTGGCAGGGTGATGGATTTATTTGATATTGATCTGGGTACTGTCCACCGCTGGAAAGAGGATAACCCTGAAGCGAAGTAGAAATCTCGCTTCGGAGTTACCAAACACTACAGAGTCGACCTAGAATTTCCAGCGCAGGGTCACCCCGATTGTTCGCGGCTTGTTGACTGAGACGCGCTGCCTTGAACCCCAACGATTATTGAAAAACTGTTGTGCCACTTCATCAGTTAGATTGTGGACAAACAGGGTGCCGCTCCAGTTCTCGGCGTCTATGCCCATGCGAAGATTGCCGATATCGTAGGAGGGTTGATTAGTCGGGCCCTGAGTAAATACAATAGACTCGGTGCCGTCGAGGGAGTTTAATGATTCGCCCACGTAGGACCAGTCCAGGCGCACATAGGGCTCCCCTCCAAATAACTCGGAATTGAAGGTGTATTGAACCGCGATACTGCCTTTTTCTTCCGGCGTTATCGGCAATTGGGTGCCTTTGGTGACCTGAGCAATTTCCTGCCCGTCCTCTGACGTAATGGTGTTGTCTTCGGATATTTCCGCGTTGATCACTGCCATATTGGCGGTGATGTCCCATCCTACTGCGGGCAGCCAGGTCAACTCGGCCTCAAAGCCGTCTATCTGGGCTTCTGAAAAGTTGACGATACCCAGGGTGAATACTGTCGGATCATTTACCTGAATCTGCATGTCATTCCACTGCATATTGTAATAAACAGCGTTGAATCTCAGGGTGTTGTCTAGCCAGGTGCTCTTAAATCCCAGTTCAATATTTTCCAGAATGTCTGAATCATAAATGAGCGGCAATATCGCCGTTGATCGCAGGGAGTTGGCACCACCGCGCCTGAAACCCTCAGAATAGGTGGCGTAACCCATAATATCGTCGGTGAAGTTGTAGGTTACGTTAACCTTGGGAACCCAGTCAGATTCACTGGCGCTGTTGGTTACATTCGTGGTGAAGTAATCGGTTTCCTCATTTGGACTTTCGCCTTCCAGCAGCGCACCTTGCTGCAGCGTAAAGTCCTGATCGTAGTCGAACCAGCGAGCACCCGCGGTGAAACTCAATTTTTCGGTCGCATCCCAGGTTACCTCGCCAAACACGGCCGTTTGCTCAACCTCCAGATCGTAGGCGCCAAAAAACCAGTTCTCGGTATCAGTATCGTGGAATTTGTCATAATTCGGGTTGTCGTCGGCCGAGTTGGCCAGATAAGAAAGATAACCGTAGCCCTGGTTGGCATAGTAATCGGTGTCATTGAAGCCGCGAATACTCGAGGTAAACAACTGCTCCCGCTCGAGTTTGCTGTAGAAAAAACCGATCACTCCGCTCCAGCGACTATCCGAATCACCGGGAGTGGCCAGGCGGGCTTCCAGGCTCCAGCGTTCGTCTTCCTGATCCTGAACAGCGTACCCTCTAGGCGCGCCGGTGAAATCATAGATTACGGCGGCGTACTCGTAACCGGGGGCGACGTAAGTCGGATCATATTGTTGGTCAAAATCGTGCAGGTAATCGGTGGCGTCAGCCTCATATACCATCTCGCGGTTGAAATAACTGGTGGTCAGCACGGCATCGGCAAAACCCAGACTTCCTTCCAGGGTCAGGCTGGCCTGGTACCAGTCGTCTTCGAAGTTCTCGTCTTCATAGCGAACCTGCTCCCGTTCGCCGACAAACAGATTGGTATCGCCAAAGCCGTCTACATCAGTCGATTGAATGATACCTGCAATGTCTACGGTCCAGTCCTCATTAATGAACCAGCGCAGGGCCGCACGGCCGCCAGTGGTTGATGAGGAATTGATGTCATCTTCTACCTGGCCCGAATTGTCGAAGCGTTCGGGTACGGGTAAGCCAGCCGCCGCACGGTTTTCTGCAAATTGGTCTTCCTGGCTCAAGCCGAATACATTATCAATATAGCCGGCTTCTTCAGAGTGGAAGCCCACCAGACGAATGGCGACCTTGTCATCCATTAAAGGAATATTGATCATGGCGGAGATATCACCGTCGAGGTCGCTACTGTCTTCTACGTAGCCTGCGGTGCCCTCTACCCAACCAGAAAATTCGGTGGGGTCGGGCTTATTGGTGATGATGCGCAGAGTCCCCGACTGCGAGGCTTCTCCGAAGAGTGTGCCCTGCGGCCCGCTAAGCGCTTCCAGACGTTCAATGTCGACTAACCTTGGATCTGGATTTAGCCCGGCCTGGGTGATGGGTTGTTCGTCCAGATAAACGCCTGAGGAGGGGTTGGTGCCAAACTGTATGCCAGAGGCTGCCGCCCCTCTAAAGACTACTGATGTGCCGCCGGGTTCGCGACGTGCAAACGCCAGGCTGGGGATCTTGTTAGCGTAATCGTCAATGCCGATGAACCCCTGACGCTCGATGTCATCGGTGGAAAAAGTCGTAATTGCCACAGGCAGGTCCTGAAGATTGGCCTTGCGCTTGCTGGCGGTAACAATCACTTCTTCAAGTGTCGCTTCCTGCGCAATGGCTATACTGGGCGCGTTGCCCAGCGCAACAGAGACCATCAAGGCCAGTGTCTTCTTGCGAGTTGATAAGCGAGAGATAGTTTTTGTGACTTGTCGATTTTTACTATTCATGGCTGGTTTTCCATTATTGGATTTATACCAGCCTTTGATCCTAAAGTAAGGCTGGGCAAAAGCCAAGCTACTGTGTGTAATTAGTGAATGAACCGCCATTCATTTCGCGGATGGAGTGGTTGACTCAGAAAGAACCGCCATTTATTGTTCGTGATCGGCATTTGTCCGGCGGATTATAGGCATTTCATGGATATAGGTGAGCCGCTAAAAGAACTTGGCGACTATGACATCAGCGGTCTGCGCGAACTTATCCTCGCACAGGAAGAGGCGGCCTGGTTCGGCAATACATACCGTCAGCAGCAATACGATGTGCATCATCGTACGGAAAGCATTGTGCTGATTTTCACCGATGGCACCGGCTGGCCAGATATCGAGGTGCGACGCGAAGCGGGTTGGGATTTGCTAGCAGAGCAGGCGATTCCCCTGATGCATCGAATCCTGGAGGATCATTATCCCCCGGGTGGCACCATTATCCGTGCCATGGCAGCGCGCCTGCCCTCGGGGGCAACAATCAAGCCACACCGGGACAAGCATCCCTCATTTCACTACGGCCATCGCATCCACATTCCAATCACCTCAAATCCACGAGTGCGATTTATGATTGATGGTCGGCCCTACAAAATGCAGATTGGAAAAGCGTACGAGATCAATAACCAGCGCCAGCACAGCGTGATGAACAAGGGTAGCGAGGGTAGAGTGAACTTCATTTTTGATTATGTGCCACCGCAACACCTCAGTCGAGGTCAGGGGGCTCAGCAAACAGCGTGACTACATTGATCGCAAGTTCGGTTGTGCGTGGTAGCCACCAGGGCGAGAGTCATGGTGGTGTTTATCTGGTCGATTTTGAATCCCAGGCCGTCGATCAGGTGATTGATTGGAATACAGCAGATATCGACTGGCAGGGTAGGGGGTGGGATCGGGGACTGCGCGGAATCGCTTTTGATGGCGAACGCGTATTTATTGCCGCCAGCAATGAGCTGTTTGTGTACTCGCCGGATTTCAAACTGCAAGCGTCTTATCGTAACCCTTACTTGATGCACTGCCACGAAATAGTGGCCTGGCAGCGCCGTCTCTATTTGACTTCTACGGGCTTCGACAGCCTGCTCGGATTTGACCTCGATCAAAACCAGTTCTGTTTCGGCTTGCATATCGTTGGCGTAGGTGGCGGCTTTCAGGCGGCACCCTTCGACCCTATGGGCGAGGCAGGCCCTGCTGAGCGCAACGATCTGCACTTGAATAACGTGTTTTGTGACTCATCGGGTATGTACTTAAGTGGCCTCAAAACGGCGGGGATGATGCGTTTTAATGGCAAGACGATAAAGAAAACGACATCTCTGCCACGCGGAGTGCACAATGCAAGGCCCTTTGGCGATGGGGTTTTGTTCAATGACACGCCTGCTGATCGAGTGCGGCTGGTGGCACCTAAAGTTGAAACCAGCTTTGCAGTGCCACAGTTTGAGGCCAGTGAACTCACCCATACCGAGTTGGGGGATGCACGTATTGCCCGCGCGGGTTTCGGCCGCGGCCTTTGTGTGATTGACGACAAACTGGTAGCGGCCGGATCTTCGCCGTCCACCATTGCCCTGCACGATCTGGAGACAGCAAAAACAAGGAGTATCGTGTCACTGAGTCGGGATATTCGAAACGCCATTCACGGGCTCGAAATATGGCCATTCACCTGAGCTGCGCTAGTACCGCGATAGAATAGGTTCGAGAGTTTCGTGCAATTCATCGAGGTGCGTTTCGTAGTTTTTCCAGTAACCTACCCCCGAAGTGTAAATTGGCTGGCGTACTTGCTCTGAGCTGGCGGTGCGTACCGCGCGGTCTGTGGTGTGAAAGTTCAGGCATTGGTCTTCCCATGGCAGACCGAGAAACTCCAAAATTCTGCTCACCTGACTCTCGAGATCGTTCACTGTATCCTCATATTGAACCCGAAGTACTTTGCCCGGCAGTACCTCCTCCCAGTGATCCATCATGCGTTGGTACTGCAAGTAGTACTCCCCGAGATCAACTTGGTCGTAGCTGAAGGTCTGCCCACGTGCATATAGCTGTCGTAGATTGCCCACACAGGTGTCCATGGGGTGCCGACGTGCATCAATGATCTTGGCGTTAGGTAGTAGACAGTGAATAAAACCCACCGAAGGGAAATTGTTGGGCATCTTGTCAATGAATCGCGGAGCCCCTTCAACCCGGTGCATGCTTGCCATTTCCAGATAGCGACTGCCCAGCTGGTGAAAGTGGCGAGGTTCCAGTTCGTCCAGGACCTGTGGGTATCGCATGCCATCGGCACGATTACGATTAAGCGATTTACTCAATCTTCCGATGTAGGGCAACTCGCTGGTACCCTCGACCTGGCTGTGGCTGGCGATAATCTGCTCGACCAGGGTTGAACCTGAGCGCGGCATGCCCAACACAAATATAGGTGCCTGATCAGGATTGCCGGCACCGCCAAAGCGCGATAGGCAGTCTCGACTAAAATAGCTAATCAGGTCATCGTTGGTGGTTTCGGTCATCACCGGGTCGTAACTAACCAACATCCGTTGATTGGCATTACCCCGTTCATAGTAGTGCCAGGCTTGTTCAAATTCTCCTCGGTCGTCTAATGCCTTGGCGAGTGCAAATAGGAAGTTTACCTCTGAGGTGTTTTTCACCGCATCGCTTTCAACTCGCTGTTTCATCTGTGTGAGTTCTTCGTCGTCGAAGCGATAGGTTTTCAGGTTGGCGAGGCTGTAGTAGACCTCCCCCAGGTCGGGCTCAATTTCACGGCAGCGCTGATAGGCTGCGATACCTTCTTCTTGCTGGCCCAAAGTTTTCAGCATATGGCCCAAGCCTAGCCAGGCACCAGCGTGATTTGGGTTGAGCTGCAAACATTGCTTGTAGGCGTCTACGGCCTGTTCAGTGAGAGCCGCCGGCCCCAGGGTTCCGCCTAGACGGAACCAGGCCTTGGCGTTGTCGGGCTGAATTTTGATGACTGCCTGGTAGACTTCTATCGCATCTTCGTTGCGGTCTAATTCTTTTAATACCCGGCCCAACTCAAACATTGCCGGCACATGATCAGGCGCTTCAACCAGAGCTTGGCGGAGTAGGCTTTCTGCTTCGTCCAAATCGCCTGCCGCTGCGGCTATCAAACCGAGCATTCTTAGAGCATCCACCTGCTTAGGGTTCTGTTGTAGTACTTTTCGGCACAGTTGCTCCGCATCCTGCAGACGACCGGCTTGGTGGTGTTCACCCGCTAGCGCCATCATTTTGCGGGTGGGAGATAGCTCGAAGCTCTGCTCAAACGCGGTGTCTGCTTCTTTGCCGCGACCGATTGCTGCTAGTGCTACACCCAATTGGAAATGCGCTGCCTCGAGCTTTGAGTCTAATCGCGTTGCTTTTTCCAGCAGTGGTACAGCCGCTTCCGGTCTCTTCTGATGCATAAACAATATGCCCAGATCTTCATAAGGCTTGGCAAAGGTAGGTGCCAAGTCGATGACCTTGCGCAGTGCCGATTCCGCCTCCTCAAACTCTCCCTGGTCGCCCAGCGCTGCGCCCAGCAGGGCCAGTAGATTGATATCGCTGGGATAGCGTGACAGGGCCTCCCGGCACCGGGCTATGGCAACGTCGTGCTGGTTGGCCTGCATGTGCTCAACAATAGTTTCAAACAAGCTGCGTGGCGCGTTACTTTGAGTCATTGGTTCCCGAATCATGAGATGGGATGAAGGAAGACAGTCTAATTTGAATCACCGGCCGGCTCCAGTTTTACCCAGCGGCCGTTATTTTCGACCATTATGTGCAAATACATTAGCTCGTCGCCTGCGCAGCAATATAGCGCCGGATATCATTACAAGCACACTCACCGCAACAATCATTACTGTGGCAAGTGCATTAATTTCCGGCGTTACACCAAGCTTGACCTTAGAGTAAATAACCAGCGGCAGGGTGCTGGCTCCTGCTCCCGAGACAAAACTGGAGATGACCAGGTCGTCAAAAGACAGTGTAAAAGCCAGTAGCCAGCCAGAAATCATTGCCGGAGCTATCAGCGGCAGTGTGATGTCCATGGTAACACTGAAGGGCCGACCTCCAAGGTCCATAGCGGCTTCCTCCAGTGAATGGTCCATGCCAGTCAGTCGAGATTGCACGACCACCGTGACATAGGCCATGGCAAAGGTGGTATGGGCGATCGTTATGGTGTCGGCGCCGCGGCTGCTGGGCCACCCCGTCAATTCTTGCAGACTGACAAAGAGCAATAGCAGCGACAGGCCTGTAATGACCTCAGGCATAACCAGCGGCGCGGCGATCATTCCGGTAAACAGGGTGCGACCGCGATAGCGGCCCATTCTGGTTAGCGCGAGTGCCGCCAGTGTGCCCAGAATGGTAGCCAGCGTTGCAGTGACGGCAGCCACTTTTATACTCAGCAGGGCGGCGTCAACAATCTGCTGATTGTGGATAAGGTCGCCGTACCAGCGGGTAGTAAAACCGCCCCATACGGTAACCAGTCGGGAGTCATTAAATGAATAGGCGATGACGACAAAGATCGGTATGTAAAGAAACGCAAAGCCGAAACTTAATATTGAATAGAGAAAAGTGGGTGTGCGATTCACTGCTCATCACCGCGTTGTAATCGCTGGAACAGCATAATGGGCAGGATAAGGATAAACAGTAAAATAACCGCAACGGCAGACGCCAGCGGCCAGTCCCGGTTGAAAAAGAACTCGTCGTATAGCGTACGTCCTATCATCAGAGTGTCCAGTCCACCGACAAGGGCCGGAATAACAAATTCACCCAGGGCGGGAATAAACACCAGCAAACAACCGGCAATAATGCCTGGCATTGCCAGCGGCAGAGTGACATCGCGAAAGACCTGCAGCGGCTTGGCTCCAAGGTCGGAGGCAGCGTCGTTCAGGTTGAGATCCAATCTCTCCAGAGTCGCATACAGAGGCAATATCATGAAAGGCACGTAGCTGTAGACGATACCCAGGTAGACAGCGCCGTCGGTATAGAGGAATTGCAGCGGTGTATCGGTAATCCCCAGTCCTATCAACAGATTGTTAATAAGACCCTGTTTTCCCAGCATCACCATCCAGGCATAGATCCGCAGCAGGAATGACGTCCAGAACGGCAATATGACCAACAGCAATAAAACGTTGCGCCAGGGCTGGGGAGTCAGTGCGATAGCGTAAGCCATCGGAAAACCCAGCAACAGGCAGAGCACGGTAGAGATCAGGGCGATCTTGATCGACTTTAAGTAGCTGATCCAGTACAGATTGTCTTCCACCAGGAAGCGGTAGTTATCCAAATTGCTCAACAGGCCGCCACCGTGTGGGTCGAACATCGGGCTGAATGGTGGCTGGGCGATGATCGGATCAGCAAAGCTGATTTTTAGTACGATGCCAAACGGCGCCAGGAAAAAAAGCAGCAACCACAGATAGGGCAGGGCAATGACTATGCTTCGCCAGATGCGATCGCGCTTGCCGGGGCTGACGAGTGGAATCATTCGGTCAGCACCACACTGCAGGCATTGTCCCAGCTGAGGTAAACCTCATCATCCCATTCCAACAGCAGCTCGGCAGAGCGCTGGTAATTTTGTGCACTGACTTGAATGACTTTGCCGCTCTCTGCACGTACTCGATAAATTGACCGATTACCATAGTATGCGAGATCCTCAACCACACCGCGGGTAACGGTATAGTGTTCTGCCTCGGGTCGTTTTAGGCTGATCAGTAATTTTTCAGGACGAACGCCAATAAGGACTGTCGTGCCTGTGACCAGCGGTTCATTGTATAATGCGCTGATACGAGTGCCTGAACCTTCCAGCGCTGCCACTACCGTGTGTCCATTGCTGCTCACAACAGTAGCATCGAAAGTATTGATGCTGCCAAAAAAATCCGCGACGAAATGGTTGCAGGGAAACTCATAGACCTCGCTGGGGGTTCCTGTCTGCACAAATTGGCCCGCGTCCATTACTGCTATGCGGCTGGCCAGGGTCATGGCTTCTTCCTGGTCGTGGGTGACAACAACAAATGTAGTACCAAGCTGGTCTTGCAGGTTCATCAACTCGAACTGGGTTTGTTCCCTTAGCTTTTTGTCCAGTGCCGCCAGCGGCTCATCGAGTAAAAGAACCTTGGGTCGCTTGGCCAGAGCACGTGCCAGCGCAACGCGCTGCAGTTGTCCCCCGCTGAGCTGATCGGGTTTGCGGCTGGCCAACTCTTTGAGCTGCACCAGGTCCAGCATTTCCATCACCCGCTGTTGCGTTTCCTGTTTGGAACAACCTTCTTTTTTAAGCCCGTAGGCTACATTTTGTTCAACGGTCATATGTGGGAATACCGCGTAGGACTGAAACATCATATTCACCGGGCGTTCGTACGGAGGTAGCTCTGTTACATCAATACCGTCGATGAATATTTGCCCTTCACTAGGCCTCTCAAACCCGGCAAGCATTCGCAGTAGCGTACTTTTACCGCATCCCGAGCCCCCCAGAATAGTGAACAGTTCACCGCGGTAGATTTCGAGGTTAACGCTGTTTACCGCGACAAAGTCGCCGAACTTCTTGGTCAGCGACTTAATCTGTATGAACGGTTGTTGCTTCGGGTCATTCCAGGGACTGTCCAAACCCGTGTTATCGCTGCTATCACTGTGCACTGAAGAGTCATGAGTCATAACGGGTGGTATTCCATGCTATAGGCCTGATTTAACCTTAGTCCAGATGCGGGTACGCAGCCGCTGCAGCTTCGGAGATAAAGGCTTGATCGAATATAACCGTTGGAGCGTGTCCGTATTGGGGTAGATGGCCGGGTTGCTGGTTATTGCCTGATCCACCAACGGTGTGGCGCTGCGATTGACATTGGCGTAGCCGACAAAATTACTTGCGCGCGCGACAATCTCAGGGCGAAGGATGAAGTCGAGAAATAGATGGGCATTATCGGGGTGAGACGCATCACTTGGGATATAGAATACATCGTGAAAATCTGGTGCGCCCTCCCTGGGTACGGTATAGGCAAGGTTAATATCCAGGCCTGCCTCCGCAGCCCGCGAACTGGCGATCGAGTAATCGCCAGACCAGCTGCCCGCTATACAGACTTCCTCGCTGGGCAGATCCAGCATCATTTTGGTAGAGCTGAAATATTTGATATAAGGGCGGACCGCTTTTAGTAGCGTCTCGGCTTGCGCGAGGTGCGCTGGCTCCACCGAGTTAGGAGGTAAGCCCAGATACGCAAGGGCCATAGTGATATTGGTGTCGGCATCGTCGATAAGGGTAACGCCACAATCTGCAAACTTGGAGACGACGGCCGGGTCGAATAGCATCGCCGCGCTATTAATCGGCGCGTCCGCCATGCGCGCCTTAACTAAATCTACATTGTAAGTAAACCCGGTAGTGCCCCACATGTAAGGCACACCGATCAGCTTTTGTTGGTAATTCCTTTCAACGGCGGCGACGATGTCAGCATCGATGTGATGCCAGTTCTCAAGCCGACTGAAATCAACGGCCTGATAAACGCCGGCGGCCATAATGGAAGCTGAGTTGGAAGCCGCGTGCAGAATGACATCGTAGCCGGAGCTGCCGGTGAGTAATTTTGTGTCGACAATCGCACTGCTATCGTAAATATCATAGTTTACGTCGATGCCGAACTCTTGCTCGAACTCGGTGATAATTTCAGGGTCGATGTAATCGGACCAGTTATATATGTTCAGCAATGGAGCGTCTGCCGCCCAGCCTGTGGGTGGCAGCAGAAAAACGAGACACGCGACTCCGGCGATCAGGCGCATTACATGTTGTCCAGTCCACGTTTGGCCAAAGCGCCGGCAATAATCATGCGTTGAATTTCACTGCTGCCCTCCCAGATTCTGTCTACTCGAACCTCGCGATAAAAACGTTCGACCGCATTGTCGCGACGATAACCCCGGCCTCCCCAAATCTGTAGGCAGCGATCGGCGACCCGATTGGCCATCTCAGTGGCATAGAGTTTCACCATTGAGCAGCGGCTGTGCAGCGCTTTCAGGTCTTCTCCTCGATCGTGGGCCTCAGCGGCCTCGTAAACCATCAATTTGGCTGCCCACAGTTCAGTAGCGCAATCGGCCAGCATGAATTGGATGGCCTGCTTGTCGATTAGCTTCTCGTCCAGAACTTGGCGCTGCTTGGCCCATTCAGTCGCCTCCTCGATCATCCTTGCCGCAGCGCCTAGCATGCGTGCGGCAATGGTCATGCGCTCGTGACGAAACCAGCTGCGGCTGTAGTCCATGCCTGTGCCAGGTCCACCAATCCGGTTGCGCGACGAAACTACAACATCGCTGAACCGATAGGTTGGGTGGTGGGAGGGAAAAGTGTGGGAAAATAACGGGTTCTCGGCGATCTCTACTCCTGCGCTATCTTTATCAACCAGGAAGAGTGCGTCTCCTCCTCCGTCTACTTTCGCCTGAAAGAAAAAGAAATCTGCGAGGTTGCCCGTTGTCACAAACCACTTTTCACCGTTGAGTAAATAGTTATCTCCCCTGGCCACCGCTGTGCTTGTAATAACTTCATGTGACCCTGATTCGGCTTCCGTAATGGCATAGGCCTCACGGCGTCGACCTTCTAGCAGCGGCTGAATGTAGGTTTCCAGCTGATACGGGTTATCGCCGCAGGCCTCGTACATCCAGGACTGGGCTTCGGGGAAGCACCAGCATAGTGCATTGGTAACTCTTCCCAGAGTCTCCCAGCATGCCACTTGGTCGACCATGCTTTTTTCCAATCCGCCGTGGCTGGCCGGGAAATCTATTCGCGACAACCCAAGCGCTATCGCCTGGTCGTGAATGTGCTGCAATCTGCCCTCAGGCAGTTCGCCACCATTGAGTTCAGCTTCCACTTCCCATGGGATCAGTTCTGTGTCGACGTAATTGCGAACCGCTTGTTGCCATGCCAATGTGGCGGGGGGTAATTTTATCTGCATAGTCTAGTTCGCGGTCCGTTTGATATGACGCGGGAAGGCTGCCGCAAGATAATCGCGGGCGACGTGCAGCGCCTGTTTACGGCTGATATGTTTCGGTGCAATTAACATGTTTAGCCACAGGCCATCGACCAGAGCAGTGTAGCCGGAGGCGGTGATAGCGGCGTTACAGCCAGCGTATTCTTCTTTAATGGCGAGCTGGAAAAGGGCGCACAGTGCATCCTCGGCAATGAAGTCAGTCTTTGAGCATATTTCTTGATAAGTGGGACGGGATTTAGCTTCTCCCCAGAATGCGAACCACACGGCCATCTTATCTTTGGTTGCAACCTTACTGGAAAAGTCGAACTGCAAAATAGCCTCCATACGGGCTGCTACAGTCCTGTCACTCTCAAGTATTTTTTTTTGCCCACGGTTGTACTCGTCTGTTACGTGTAACAGGGTAGCGACCAATAGCTTTTCTTTGCTTTCGAAGTGAAGGTTGGCGATTCCCAGACTTAGCCCCGCCTCTTTAGTGACGAGCGCCATGGTGGTTCCGGACAGGCCATGTTGGGCGATGCATTTCATGGTCGCTTTGATCAACTGCTCTTTACGCACGCTCTTGGGAAGTACTCTGCGGGTCGCGGGTGCAGTACTACTTGTCTTGTTATCCATTATTCTTTTGTCCATTCGAAAATGGGTGTTCCCAGGTCGAGCATAGAGCCACTCCAGAGTGGGCAACGTCGGCCCAATGAAACCTTAGCCCATGCCAATAGTGTGCGCAACCAATGAATGCCCATTCATTCAAGTGTAGACACATGGATTGGCTCATGGCATTCTCGTTAATGGCGCAGTCTGTTGCCTGATCGCTAGAATAATTTTGCAGTATGGAGAGCTTAGTGAAGAAATACGATGCTATTGTCATCGGCGCGGGGCACAACGGGCTGACCAGTGCAGCATACCTCGCACGAGCTGGCTTAAAAGTCGCAATTATGGAGCGGAATTCTTACATTGGCGGCGCCACTGTGAGTCGCGAGTTGCATGAAGGCTGGACTTATTCCAATTGCTCCTACGTTTGCAGCTTATTGCGACCCGAAATCACCCGTGATCTCGAATTGCCGCGTCATGGCCTGCAAGTTGTGCCGTATGGGGGTGGTGTGACGTTTAAACGGGACGGCGATCACTACGGTAACTATTACGATCACGATCGACAGTACCGTGAGATGGCCAGGCACTCCAAGCGCGATGCTAACGCGTACGAGCGCTATGTTGCCGATGTAATGAAGCAGACCCGCTTAATCAGGCCGTATTTGCTCAAGCGCCCGCCAGACCCCACGTCGCTTAAGTTGCGAGATGTTAAGGATCTTATCGAATTCGCCGGCTCATTTACGGAGATGGGTGAAGAGGGTTTGGCTGACACCATCAGATTTTGGACCAAAAGCGTTGGCGATTATCTCAATGAGTATTTTGAGTCAGACGTTATCAAGGCGCATCTGGCCGGTAGTGGCATCATCGGGACCGCCCTGGGCGTTTATTCTCCGGGCACGGCTTATGTGCTGTTGCACCATTACATGGGTGATGTGGACGGCAATGTGGGTTCCTGGGGCTTCGCCCGCGGTGGCATGGGCGCTGTCGCCGGAGCTCTGGAAAAGGCGTTTCTGTCCTACGGTGGCGAGGTTGTGTGTAACGCGGATGTTGACCAAATCATTGTTCGCGGCGGCAAGAGTCGTGGCGTGGCCTTGCGTGATGGCACCGAATACTACTCCGATGTGGTGGTATCCAACCTTGATCCAAAGCGCACTTTTCTGGATATCATGGATCCCGGTGACCTTCCTGCCGATGTCGTCACCAAGGCTAAAAACTTCAAGATACGCGGCTCCTCGGGCAAGCTGAATATTGCCCTTGATGGTCTGCCTACATTTAATGGCCTGGATAAAAAGAGCCCGCTGATGCTGGGCGATATGCATTTTTCAGACTCGCTGGAAAAATTGGAGCGTGCCTACGACGATTGGAAGGACGGCACCTGGTCCAAGGACCCCTATGTCGACATGTTAATGCCCAGCCAGGCAGATCCCACAATGGCCCCTCCCGGCAAACATATGATGACCGTGTTTGTGCAGTACTGTCCGCCCAAAGTCAGAGGTGGTGACTGGACCGATGAAGACAAGGCGGGTTTTGAGAAATCCGTGTTGGATCAGATATCAACTTATAGCCCGGATTTCAAAGACTTGATCGTTCATTGTGAAACGCGTACGCCACGGGAAATTGAGAATGAGGTGGGTCTCACCGAGGGCAATATATTCCAGGGCGAATTAACCTTCGACCAATTATTATTCAATCGCCCGTTCCCGGGCTATGCCCAATACCGGGGTCCGGTTGAAGGCATGTACATGTGCGGCTCAGGCACCCATCCAGGGGGCGGGGTGATGGCAGCGCCTGGCGCCAATGCCGCCAGAGAAATCCTGGCAGACTTGCGAAAACCCAATATCGTACCGGAGGGCTATGCCGATGATTGATTATGACGCGATAGTAGTCGGCGCCGGTCATAACGGTCTGGTCTGCGCTACCTATCTGGCCAAGGCCGGGAAAAAGGTACTGGTACTTGAAGCCAACGAAGCTCCTGGCGGGTGCGCTGCGACTCGCGAGTTCGCCCCTGGATTCAAGGTCTCCTCCTGCGCCCAGTGGCTGACCCAATTAAGCCCGCAGGTCTGCAGCGATCTTGAGCTGGAGCGGCACGGCCTAAAATGGGCGGCGCGAGACTTGAGTTCCGTGTCACTCGCTGTCGACGGAAGTCATTTAATTCTTGCCGGTGATCAGGTGTCGGGAGGGGGGGTAAGTGAGGCGGATCGAGCGGCGTTGGTGGTCTTCAATGCTCGTATGCATAAATTTGCAAAACTGTTGGCTAAGGTGTTTGCAGTGAGACCGCCCACCCTGGTGGAATCGAATTTGAGGGATCGAGTCACCCTGCTGAAGTTGGGCGTGGGCATGAAAATGTTGGGCAAAGACGATATGAGCGAGCTCATGCGTATTGCCCTGATCAATATGTACGACATCATGGAGGAGCATTTCGACAACGAACAGTTGAAGGCCATGCTCAGTCTCGATGGGGTGTTAGGTGCGCACATGGGGCCACGCTCGCCCAACTCAGTGTTTGCCTATCTGCATCGGCGGGTCGGTGAGGTGTTCGGATATGCCGGGCCGGCGCAGCCTGTAGGTGGGGTAGGAGCGCTTGGGTTAGCGATGGCCAATAGCGCCCGTGCTGCCGGTGTAGAAATCCGCACCGGTCAAGCTGTGGCCAAGGTGTCGCTGGCGGAGAATCGTACCGCCGGTGTGACTTTGGCCGATGGGAGCGAAATTACTTCCCGTATTGTGGTCTCCAGTGCCGATCCGGTTACCACCTTTGAGACGTTGGTAGGCTTTCGTAATATCGAGACTGGCGTAGTGCGCAGGGTCAGCCAAATTCGCTACAAAAGTGGCACCGCCAAGTTGCATCTGGCACTCGACGGGCCGGTGAAGTTTACCGGTCTCGACGTCTCACTGCACGGCCACAGGTTGGTGATTGCGCCGGATATGGACTACGTTGAGCGGGCATTTAACGCCGTTAAGTACAGTGAGTTTTCTGCTGCTCCCGCGTTTGATATCAGTATACCAACGGTAAACGATCCCGGGCTGGCACCCGGCGGTCAGCATGTGCTATCGGCAATCGTTCAGTATGCACCCTACGAACCCGCGGGCGGTTGGGATGAACATCGAAGCGCTTTCATCGACCTGGCAATTGACTGTATCGAACAGTATGCACCCGGACTCAGGTCGAAAGTGGTAGCCAGCGAATTGCTGACGCCGCAGGATTTGGAACGTGAGTATGGTATGCGCGGTGGTCATTGGCATCACACAGAGTTGAGCCTGGATCAGATTATGATGATGAGACCTTTTCCAGGCTCTAGCCAGTATGCAACGCCCGTAGACGGTTTGTACTTGTGCGGTGCGGGTACACACCCCGGGGGTGGCATTATGGGTCTGGCTGGCAGTAATGCAGCTCGAGAAATTATCAAGCGGGGATCGGCAGCATGATAAAGCGCAGTGATGACACTATGATGCTGACCACTCCATTCCATTCAAGGGTCGCGGCAGCCTGTGAGCTGAATTGTTGGGGAAATTGGAAGGGCTACACCACCCCCAATGCTTATTTTGATGTAGAGCTGGAGTATTTTGCGGTGCGCAGCACCACCGGCGTCTTCGATTTATCGCCGATGACTAAATACCGGATAACTGGCCCGGATGCCGAGGCCTATTTGAACAGACTGGTTACCCGCAATGTGACCAACATAAAGGTGGGCCGCGTTGGCTATACCGTCTGGTGCGACGATGCGGGTCAGGTGCTGGACGACGGTACGATCTTTCATCTGGCAGAAAACGATTATCGCTTGTGTGCCTATGCCAAGGCCATCGATTGGCTGATGTGGTCGGCCATGGGTTTCGATGTTGAAATCGTTGACGAAACTGCACAGGTTGCCGCTTTGGCCGTGCAAGGTCCTACATCCTGTTCTACGCTCGCGGCGATGGGCCTGGAGGGGATTGCGGATCTCAAGCCATTCGGGATCGCTCACTTCGACTTGCATGGGCAACCGCTCATGGTCAGTCGTACCGGCTTTACCGGTGATCTGGGCTATGAGCTATGGGTTGCTCACGACCAGGCCGAGGCATTGTGGGACAGCTTATTCGCCGCTGGCGAGCCATTCCTGATTAAGCCTTTCGGAACCGATGCTCTGGAAATGGCGCGCATAGAAACCGGCTTCTTGCAGGCTGGTGTCGATTTTATCCCCGCCGAGGAGGCCATACGCAACGGCCGTTCCCGCTCACCCTTTGAATTGGGCCTGGGCTGGCTGGTTGATCTGGAGAAGCCGGTTTTCAATGGTCGCAGAGCCTTGCTGGCAGAGCAGGCCAGCGGCTCTCGTTATCGCTTTGTTATCCTGGATGTGGCTGGCAACAAGCCTGCCAACAATTCATTCATCCTGAAAAATGGTAAGCAGGTGGGCACTGTAACTTCTGCCGCATGGTGCCCCACTGCGAAAACCAATGTCGCTTTTGCGCAGCTGGAAATGCCACACGGAGCGATCGGTAGCGAATATGTCGCCGAAATTTATTATCAGCGCGAGCTAAAGTGGACTCGACTGTTAGCGCCTTGCACGGTAATTGAAAAAGCGGTGTTTGATCCGCCTCGGCGGCGACAAACTCCGGCGCCTGCGTTCTAGGGGTAGGCGATGGCTATCCATCGGCTAGACCCTCTGCTGCGGCCTCGCTCGATTGCCGTGGTGGGCGCCAGTGCAAAACCAGGGTCACCCGGAAATGAGGTGCTGGTTAATCTCGCCAAGGGCGGTTATGGCGGCCATATCTATGCGGTCAACCCTGGTCGTGATGAGGTGGATGAACTTCCCTGCTTCGCCAGCTTGAGTGACCTTCCGCAGATTCCAGATCACGTTGTCTTTGCGGTGTCCGATAATCGACTAGAAGCCTTGTTTGATGAAGCACTGGTACTTGGAGTGCGCGCGGCAACACTCTTTTCTTCTCTGGCAATTTCTGGAGAAACCGGGTCAGGCTTAAAACACCGAATACTGCGAAAAGCAGAAGCTGCCAGATTACTGCTGCACGGTGGTAACAGCATGGGATTTTTCAATTTTTGCGATCGGGTCTGGGTGTCCGGGTTTGATACCAGGGCACATTCTGACGATGGTAACGTGGTGTTGTTGAGTCAGTCCGGTGCAGGCATGTCGGGAATCATGGATTGCGAGGGCAGGTTAAATTTCTGCTTCGCGGCCTCTACCGGGCAAGAGCTCTGTATTGGTGTTGAAGACTATCTGGAGTTTGTGCTTGACCTGCCACAAACCCGAGTGATTGGGTTATTCCTGGAGACGTCGAGGCAGCCCCGGCGTTTACTAAAAGCACTGGCCAAGGCTCAGGAAAAACGTATCCCGATAGTTGCTATCAAGGTTGGCAAAACTGCATTTTCAGCCAGGCTTGCGGTATCTCACAGCGGTGCGCTCGCTGGCACTGACGCGAGCTATCAGGCCGTTTTTGATCGCTACGGTGTACAGCGGGTCGATGATATGACTGAATTGGCGACGGCACTGATAATGTTTGCGCAACCGAACGGCGTTGCGCCAGGCTCGCTGGTTAGCCTCCATGATTCTGGCGGCGAGCGGCAACTGGCAATCGATGTGGCCGAGCAGCTCAAGGTGCCGTTTACAGTGCTTAGCGAACAGACGTGTGAGCAACTCGCTCAAGACCTCGGTCCGGGGCTGCCTGCAGTAAACCCATTGGATGGCTGGGGCGGGGGTGAGAATGCCGGCAGCCGGATGGCCGCCTGTTTTAGTACCTTGCTTGCTGACGAGGGCGCCGCACTGGGTGCAGTGGTGCATGACCGGGCGCCCGAAAGCAGTATTTATCCAGCCTATCTAGACTACTGTGAGCAGGCCCGTATCCGCAGTGATAAACCTGTGTTTCTGGTATCAAACCACCAGGGCTCAGGCAGTGATCCCCTGGCGGTCGCAGCCACTGAGCGAGGTATTCCGGTTGTCGATGGTTTGCGCCCGTTTCTCGTGGGGGTCAGGTGCCTGCTCAATTACCGCGATTTCATTTATGCGGCCGAAGCAAAGATTGCTCCGGGGCTTCCCCAGGAACGTATTCAGTATTGGTTACAGCGCCTGACAGAGACGCAGACGTTGACCGAGCACGAATCGGCCCAATTATTGGCAGAATACGACATACCCATGAATCCAGGCCATACGGTGACCGATTCTTCAGAGTTAGAATCCGTGTGTTCAGAGCTGGAGTTCCCCGTGGTATTAAAAACAGCTGTGCCCGGGCTCGCGCACAAAACTGAGGTGGCGGGTATCCACTTGAACCTGGCGAACTTCGAGCAACTGCTTGCGGCTTATCAGGAGTTGTCTAATCGCCTTGGTTCGCAGGCACTGGTCGCGTCGATGATAGATGATCCGGGTCTGGAAATTTTGCTGGGTGTGAGTGCTGATGCTCAGTTCGGCCCTGTAGTGATAATTGCATTGGGCGGTGTACAGGCAGAGTTGATGGCTATGCGCGTTAGTCTGTTGCCGCCGTTTTCAGCGGACCGGGCCAAGCATATATTGCTGTCTTCACCAATGGGTCCTATGTTCGGTGGATTTCGTGGTGGTCCTGCTCTTGCCATAGATCAGCTGTGTGCGGCAGCAGAACGGCTATCGGTGCTGGCAGTTGAACTTTCCGATGCGCTAGGTGAAATCGACATCAATCCACTGTTAGTGACTCACGGCGGCTGTATGGGACTGGATGCACTGGTCGTGTCCCGGGGCCCTTAAAGCCTGGCGATGTTGCCACTACTACCTATAGCCATGCCGGTTTGAATACGAAAATTGCCTGTGCTAAATGACAGTTTAATAAACTATATGACCATATAATAGGCTGTAGTATCATTGGAAGGTCGCTTTTCATGCGACTAACAGGAGGAAAAGATGAAGTTTATCGCCACCGATGTCGAGGACTCGTTAGCTAAGATGAGCGAGCATCTGCGTGCGCAGGGCGAACGGCCAGATCACGCGATCGACCCCTATTTTTACCGTTCCCATGTAGTGTATGAGCGAGAGCTGGACCAGCTGATTTTCAGAAGCTGGCTTTACGCCGGGCACGTTTCCGAATTAAAGGAGGTGGGGGACTACCTGCTGTTCGACATTGGTGAAGATTCGGTCATTATTGTCCGGGGCGAAGACGGCGAAGTGCGCGCACTGATTAATGTTTGCCGTCACCGCGGTGCCAGGGTGTGTGAGGTTAAAGCGGGGAATCGTAAAACGTTTGTTTGCCCCTATCACGGCTGGGTATATCGCATCGACGGTAGTTTGAAAGTGGCCAGGGAGATGGATCTTCGCAAGGACTTTAAGCCCGAACGCTATGGGCTGAAGCAGGCTCGTGTGGCCGTGTATATGGGCCTTGTTTTTATTAACTGTGATCCCGAGGCTGCAGATTTCCTGGAGCCACTGAGTAAACTTGAGAAGCCACTGGGTGCCTATGACCTGGCTAATGCAAAAATCGCTCACCAGCAGACCTATCAAGTGGACGCGAATTGGAAGTTGGTGTTGGAGAATTATCTTGAATGCTATCACTGTGCCACTTCACACCGTGCTTATGCACGCATGCACACCCTGAAAGAGCTGGACGTCCGTTCGGCGCCAATCGTAAATGCCATGCTGGCGCGTACCGAGGAGGTCACCGGCGTTGAGGGCATGGGGGAAGAGCATTATGGAATTTATTTGGGTGCAGAGGCGTTTGGTGCCTGCGCCTACACCGCTCGCTACGGTTTGTATGACGGGTTTCTCACCGGTAGCGAAGATGGTAAACCGGTTGCGCCACTGATGGGGCATATACAGGGCTACGATGGTGGGGTGGGCGATTTCCAGATGGGGCCGCTGAGTTTCATGCTCAATTATCCTGACCACTGCGTGCTGTATCGTTTCATCCCTCGCGGCTTAACCGAAACTGATATGGAAGTCGTATGGTTTGTTAATGGCGATGCGGTAGAGCATGTCGACTACGATGTGAAGCGCCTAATCTGGCTATGGCACAATACGACCCTTGAGGACGAGTACATCATCAGTCGCAACAGTGAGGGTGTTAACTCTCGTTTTTTCGAGCCCGGTCCTTATCATCCTGAGTATGAAGCAACCCTTACCGAGTTCATTCACTGGTATCTCGATACCATGCGCAAAGCGGTGGCTAAAGAATGAATACTCGCGAGACTTTTAATCGTCACTTAATGCACCCCTGGGCTGACCTGCCGGCTTTGGGCGAAGACGATTCGACGCCGATAATTGTGGCTGGAGAAGGCGTTTATATCTTCGACGACAGCGGCCATCGGATGATAGATGGGCCGGCCGGCATGTGGTGCATGCAGACGGGTTATGGACGTCGTGAGATCGCTGATGCGGTATCTGAGCAGATTATGACGCTGGGGTATGCCTCTGCATTTTCGGTGATTCATCCTCAGGAAGCGGAGTTGTCACGTCGCATTGCGTCGGAAACCCCTGGCGATCTCAATCGAGTTTACTTTACCACTGGCGGTTCCACGGCGGTGGACTCGGCGATTCGTCTTTGCCAGTTGGCTAATAATATCAAGGGCAAACCTCAGCGTAAGCACATCCTCTCCCGAGATCACGCATACCACGGTAGTACTTTCTTGTCAGCGTCTATCACTGGCAAGGAGCGGGATAAAACAGCAATGGATACTCTGCAGGACTGTGTGCACTTTCTCAGCGCGCCCTGCCAGTTTTATCACGAGGGTCAGGTGTCTGAGCAGGTATTTTGTGACTTTCTTATCGATGAATTGGAACAGAAAATTCTCGAGCTGGGTCCTGAGAATGTGATGTGCTTTATAGCCGAGCCGATACTTGGTTCTGGCGGTGTGATCGTACCTCCCGCTGACTACAACCGGCGCAGTTGGGAGATGGTTAAAAAATACGGCATTGTTTATATCGCCGATGAGGTGGTTACCGCATTTGGTCGACTTGGGCATTGGTTCGCGTCGGAGAAGGTTTTTGGTGTGGTTCCAGATATTATCACCTTCGCGAAAGGAGTGACCTCCGGCTATGTACCAATGGGTGGCTTCGCGGTCTCAGACCAGTTTATGGCAGATATCAGTGGCGATGCCGCTCACGGGAACATTTTCTCCAATGGATATACATGGGCAGCGAGTCCGGTATCTTGTGCCGCCGCTCTATCCAGTTGGGACATTATCGAGCGAGAGGGCCTGCTGGAGCATGTGCGTGAAGTAGGCCCCTATTTTCAGCAGCAGCTAAAAACACTGCTAGATCTGCCGCTGGTGGCTGATGTACGCGGAGTGGGGCTGATGGCGGCAGTTGAGATGCGCTACGACAAGCAGGTACGGGGGGATGCCCTGCTTGCCCAGGATTACGCTTTGGGCGAGCTGGTTGATGGTTATTGCCATCAGTTTGGATTGCTGGTCCGGCCACTAATTAATGTGTGCATTATGTCGCCGCCCCTGATTATCACCCGTGAACAAATCGATGATCTGGTCGCTGCGCTGCGTCGCGCGTTAGAGCAAGCTTCTTCGGACCTGGATTCGGGTAAGGTACGGATCACAGAGTAAGCGTTGCGCTCTCTGTGTTCCTAGCTTAGCTCCAATGAGTATTTATAAAAATCGACTTCCTTTTCATAGCCCAGATCTTCATATAGGTTCTGCGCACCAAAGTTGTCTATTGCCGTCTCAAGGTCGATCCTGCAAGCCCGTTGGCTCAGGGCAAAATTCTTCGCGGCCAGCATGAGTTCTCGGCCTACACCGCACCGCCGTGCTCCAGCGCTGACGAATAGATCATACAGAGTATATAGCGGCTTGGCGGCCACTGAGCACCAGCCTGGATAGAGCTGCACAAATCCCAGCGCTTCATCGTTTTTGTTGCGGGCAATAAAAATGGTGGATCGTTCTTTTCGAAGGTTATCGCCAATAAACCGTTTGGCGAGGCGCGGGTTGGCGGGCTGTTGGTAGAACTGGCGGTATTCATCGAAGAGAGGTGCGATGTCGGCTGTGTCTGCTAAGCTCGCGGCGGTTATTTTCAACGAGCGTGCGCTTACGGATAAGGCTATTTTTTGACTCTCCGGCTCGGTAGGGCTGATAAATGCCCAGGGGAAAACGCTGGCCAGGAAAGCTCGATACATGAAGCGAGCATCTGCCCGATCATAGTTGTCTCCGGTGTAGAGTATTTCTTCCCATATCTCATTGACCAGGCCTTGAATTGCATTGGCCATTGCTCTGGCATTCATTTGCTTCTGTTTACCACCCATTCGAATGAGTTGGTCGCAGAGTCTTGAAGTCAGGGTAAATATCTTTTCGTCTTGCGCCCCGCAGATGCGCTGGTATTCCTTGCGTCCTCTGCGCTCTGCAGCAAACGCAAACCAGACTGCCATTTTCCGTGGTTCTGTAATATTTGAATCAAGGGAGGCATCCAGCAAGGCCAGCATTTTATCGGCGGGGTTGTCACTTGCGCAGATCAGTGCATTATCGATACTCTCGCCGAACTCTTCCGCGAGGAACTTAAGAGTCTCCAGCAAAAGCGCTTCTTTGCTGTCAAAATGAAAGTTTACGGAGCCTGCACTTAGTCCTGCGATACTGGCAATTTTGGCCAGCGTGAGCTTGAATAAACCGTGCTCTGAGATGGCGCTCATGGTTGCATCTATGAGCAGTTTTCGACGTTCCAGTTGTAGTGCCAGATTGGTGCCGGGCTTCTTGCTTGGCATCGTTTAGCCTTTGAGCAATGCATGTTTTGGGCTTGGAATTTTCAGCGTGCGATGGCATTATATACATATTCAGAAAATTGAATAGTAATATAGGAATTAGAACATGCAAATCATGGCACGGCTGTTCCTACTATACGATAACTTCTGAGTAGCTAATGCTATTAGAGGGTGGTTTGGTGAAGCCCGTAACGTAACATTGGCGACATAGAGATCCACAGATGAGTGAATATAAAAAAATGCCAAGCTATAGCCTCGTTGTATCTTGCCCCGACCAAGTAGGCATTGTTGCGGCTGTTTCAGCATTTATCGCTGCGCGGGGTGGCTCGCTGTTGGAATCGAATCATCACACGGATAGCGTTCAGAACTGGTTTTTTATGCGTAATGTCATCAGCGGCGAGTCGCTGGCGCAACCATCAGAGCAGTTTCGCAAAGAATTCGAGGCGCTCGCGACGCAGTTTGATATGGAGTGGTACCTACGTGACAATACGTTGCTGCAGCGGGTCGTTATCATGGCAAGCCATGCTTCACACTGCCTCGCCGATATCTTGTACCGCTGGAAGGGAGGTGAACTTCCGTGCCAGATTCCCTGCGTAATCTCCAATCACGAGAATTTGCGCAGTATGGTGGAGTGGCACGGTATCCCGTTTCATTATGTTCCTGTGCCAAAAGAGGATAAAAGCGAAGCGTTTGCGCAGATTTCAGATATCGTGTCCCGACATGACACTGAGACCATCGTTCTCGCTCGTTATATGCAGATTATTCCGCCACAGCTATGTATCGAATATGCCGGCAAGCTGATCAACATCCACCATAGCTTTCTGCCATCTTTTGTCGGTGCAAATCCTTACCAGCGCGCTTATGACCGGGGAGTAAAATTGATCGGGGCCACTTGTCATTATGTTACGGAGGACCTGGACGAAGGTCCCATTATTGAGCAGGATGTCATCCGCGTGAATCACAGCTGTAACAAAGAGGACATGGTGCGCCTTGGCCGCGATGTAGAGCAGTCTGTGTTGTCCCGTGGTCTGCGCTTCCACCTTGAAGATCGGGTCATTGTCAGAGGTAACAAAACCGTGGTGTTTGCAGCATGAGCTTCGATTTGCCTGGACCGAAAAGTCGTGCGCTGCTAGACCGAGGACAGCCACACTCGCGTAACGGTTTATGGTATCAAAAAGCCTCAAAGTTGAGTGCTGCGAAAGGTTATAGCGCGCCGTCGCAAATAATAGTCGATCGGGCTGAAGGTGACTTCGTCTGGGATCTGGACGGTAACCAATTTATCGACTTTCAGAATGGTTGGGCCACCAATCCGTTGGGGAATTGCCACCCGGAGATTATCGAGGCGGTGCACCAGGCGCATTGCCGTTATGGCTATCACTGGGAACACCCCCTTAGAATTCCAACTATGGAAAAGCTTGCCTCAATAATGCCGCAGCAAGCACTGCCCCGATTTACTTTTGAGGTCTCTGGCACCGAGGCCGTAGAGTCTGCTATTCATCTGGCTTTATGCTATACCGAGCGACGCTACATCATTAGCTTCACTTCCTGCTTCCATGGAGAGGGCTTGGGTACCAAGATGGTCAGCGCTTATAACAGCGACAACAATCTTTATATGGAGGCTTGGGCCGGTGGGGTGCTGAAAGCACCGTATCCTTACTCGGAGAATATTCCAGCGGGGATGAGTCAGGAGCAGTATGTTGAGTACTGTCTTTGGTATCTGGAAACACATCTCCCCGAGTTTGTAGTGCCGGCAGAAAATATTGCCGCCATTCTGGTGGAGCCAGGTCTGGCAGAGGGAGGTAACTGGATTCCCAGTGTTGATTTTCTGCAAGGCATCCGGCGAATTTGCGACAAGTATGACTGGCTGATGATCGCCGACGAAGTGCTGACCGGGCTGGGGCGAACCGGGAAAATGTGGTCAGTAGAGCATTACGGCGTAGTACCCGACATTCTGGTTGCTGGCAAAAATCTCTCAGGTGGTATCGAAGCCTGCGCCGGTGTTGCTACTCGCGATGAGATTCTGGGTGACACTCCCCGAGCGACTGCGGGCAGTACCTTCGCGGGCACTCCCGCTGGCTGCGCTGCCGCGCTTAAAACACTTGAAATCTATGAGCGAGATAATATTTTGGTGCATGCGAATCGGTTGGCCGGTTTGGCTGCCGATGCGATGGCAGGCTGGTCGTCGCGCTATGAAATCGTAGGTGAGGTGCGTGCTCTAGGCTTGCTGATAGGAGTTTCCTTTCACGCGGCAGACGGTGACGTCGAAGATTTTCATGTGGGTCGCTCGGTACGGGACGCCATGCTCAGGCGCGGAGTTTGGGCGATTTGCGATAACGAACCGCAGGTCCGTTTGTATCCTGCGCTCAATATGGATCCGGACGTCCTAAAGCGTGGTTTGATGCTTATGGAAGAGGCTATTGATGAAGTACAACGGGGTGGAGTTACGGTTGGGGATTACCCGCCGCTGCCTAGCGGCAACGTCGGGTTTTAGCGGCTTGAACTCTGTTTCCTAGCAATCAGGGGGCGGTGTTTGTTTGGCTCTTGCAGGTGCCCAGAACGGTTTTTTGACGCGTGTGCAGCTGGCGACCTTACGCTGCCAGCGCAGCTCTTTCTGATAATAGACCTCGGCCCATATTTCGCCCTCGAAATATTTAGCCCCTACCAGACCGTAAGCAATATTGGCTTTCACCGCCGGCGACCACATGGCCGAGGTAACATAGCCGATTTCCTTGCTACACTTTTTGTCCGCATAGAGGATGCTGTTCAGCGCAGGTTTATTACCCGCAATGTCTAATTTGAGTAGACGTCGATAATTGCCCGTTGCCTTCTCTGCTTCAAGGGCCGCTCGGCCACTAAAGTGATTCTTTTTGAAATTCACGATCCATGCCAGGCCCAACTCGAAAGGGGAGTGATCATGGCCGCGATTTACCGTATGGAGTGCCCCGTGAAAATCCACATTCGGGGCCAGAAACCCAGCCTCCAGTCGCGCCATTTCTAAGGACTCGTCTCCCATCGGTTGAATGCCGTAAACACGTCCGGTGGTGAATAGCTCGTCCCAAAAAGCTTCTGCCGCCTGCGGGGCCAGCCACAACTCATAGCCAAGATCGCCGGTATACCCGGTGCGGGAAATCATTAGTTCGCCTTCGGCGTAGGGAAAGCGCATTATTTCAAAGGGTTTGCATTGTTCGATACCAGCGAACCCCATCGCTTTAAGCAGTGCGCAGGATGTTGGGCCCTGCAGGGCCAGTGCTGCACATTCGTCACTGATGTCAGTAATGGTCACATCGTTGAATCCTACTGCGCTCATCTGGAACCAGTCAAAGCCCGGATCGGCGCAGCACAGCATAAACTCTTGATCGCCAAGGCGGAACAGTGTGCCGTCGTCGACTAATTTCCCCGCATCGGTACACCATATGTTGTAGACGACGGTATCCACAGTCTGTTCGCTGACATCACGTGTTACCATTCGATTCAACATGGCCTCGGCATCTGTGCCGCTAAAGCGGTATTTACGCATCGGTGAGACATCAAAGACACCGCAGGTGTTGCGGGTGGCGAAATATTCGATAAGCGTGTCCGCATAGTAGGATGCCCCGGCATAGCCGTTCCACTCAGACCATTGTTGGTTGGTGTTCATGGCTGAGGTACGGCTGTGAAACGGCGAATGCATAATGCCGTCTTGGACATGGTCTATAGCGTCAGACGACAGTAAGTTGCTCGATAAGGGCATGCTCAGCTCTCCTCCAAAATTGTTTTTGCTGCATTGGCTCCGGCTGCGCCCATAATGCCACCACCGGGATGGGAGCCTGCACCGCACAGATAAAAACTATCGACGGGCGTGCGATATTGGGACGCACCGTAAGTGGGCCGATTCATCCACCAGCTGTCCAGCGCGAACTCACTGTGGTGCCAGTGCCCGCCGGCGACTCGGAACTGTTCTTCGAGATCTTTAGGTGTTAGCAATTCGCTAGCGTTGACGCTGCTGCCAATGCCCGGCGCATAGCGCTCTAGCGAAGCCATGGTATTTTGATAGAAAGCGTCCCGATGCTCATCCCAGCCACCTTTAACATCATAGGGTGCATACTGTACGTGAGCTGAGAGTACGTGCTTGCCTGCTGGGGCCATACTGTCATCAAGCAGTGACGGGATAACCACTTCCATAGGCAGTTGCTCAGCATAACCACCATACTTCGCTTCATCAAAAGCACTTTCGATATAGGACATGTCTGGAGCGAGCAGCAGACGACCATGCGGTCGCTCCAGGCCGGTAAATTCTGGCAGTTCGTCCAGGGCAAGGTGTAACTTCGCGACGTAGCCCTTTTGACGCAGACGGTTGATTCGATGAGTGAACTGGGTGTCTAGGTGTCGCGCGCCGAGGAGCTTAAAAAAGCTTGTTTTTGGATCGGCGTTAGAAATCACTTTTTGCCCTTCGATGCGTTCACCACTTTCGAGTTCAACGCCCGTGGCCTTGCGACCTTCAACCAATACTTTAGCGACTGGAGCGTCCGAGCGCAGCTCTGCACCTGCTGCTGCTGCAGCCGACGCCAATGCCTCAGTTAAGCTCCCTGCGCCTCCTCTTGGTAGCGGCAAACCGTCGGTCAGGTCCCCGGACATTCTGAAAAGCAGCGCCAATACAGCGTTGTTCGGTGAGCGTGGAGCCAGTTTGCTGCCAATATTTGCATCCCAGCTCAGCGCAGCCTTTAGTCCGGGGTCGGTGAAAAACTCGTCCATTAAATCCTGTGCGGGGAGGGCAATCATCCGGGTTAGCTCACGCATATCGTCTTTACCCAAAAGGCGCAATTTCAGGCCGAATTGAACCGCGGTAGCGGTATCAGTGAGACCGGCGTTACCTAGAATTGGAGGCTTTTTATGCCAAAACGTATCTATTGCGGCGGCGAACTTTAGCAATAGACGGCGGTACTCAATATAGGACTGTTGATCAGCTGCATCTGCACCTTCCAAGCTCTTACTGTGGATCGTGATGGCCTTACTGCCGGGTGTGCCAAGTGCAATAGTGGGCAGTGCCTCTGCCGCTAAGCTGAACCCGTGCTGTCGCAAATCAAGATCATCGATCAGGCGCTTGGTAAGCTGCGGTAAAGTGTGGGCCACCGATGCTCGATATCCGGGGGCGAACTCACGGGTTGCGGCCAGACCACCAAACTGTGAAGCGGCTTCCAGCACCAGTACTTTTTTGCCGGCCTTAGCCAAATAGGCGGCGCAGCTCAGGCCGTTATGGCCACCACCAATGATGATGGCATCGTGTGTGTTACTCATCGACATCGTCCTCTGGAACCACGTTGGGTCTGCGCAGATCGCGTAGTATCTCGCGTGCTGAGTTCGCGCCGCAGGCAGAGGAAACGCCGCCGCCCGGATGGGTGCCTGAACCGCACATATACATACCTTTAACGGGTCCTCTATATTGCGAGTATCCGGGAAATGGACGATTGAACATCAATTGGTCCAGGGTGAGTTCGCCCTGGAAAATATTACCCTCGGTAAGGCCGATCTCGTGCTCGATCTCCCAGGGCGTACGTATTTCCATGTGAGCAATATGGTCACGGAAATTAGGTGAATAATTGCATATTTGATCGATCACAGTTTTGCCAAAAGCGTCCCGTTTTTCTGGAGTCCAGCCGCCTTCTACCTCTGCCGGGCAGTACTGTATAAAGCAGGACACAAAGTAGTGTCCCGGTGCGGCCAGAGTGGGGTCCCAAACGGATGATTGCGTCATTTCAACAAAGGGGTCATCAGACCAGCGTCCGTGTTTCCAATCATCATAGGCCCGTTCCATTCGCTCCATAGAGTCTAGAAACTGGAAGGACCCATTGCGTAAGCGATGGCCTTCCGGTAGTGATGGAAAGTCGGGCATACCCGTCAGCGCGATGTTGACCTTTCCTGATGAGCCGCGAATTTTAAAGTTTTCCGCTTTTTTCCGCAGATCTGCAGGAATATCCTCGGCCTGCATTATCCCTGTAAAAGTACGTTTGGGGTCAAGGTTGGACACCACGATGTCCGCATGCAATTGATCACCATTGTCCAGGGCAACGCCAACGGCTTTACCGTCTTTAACGATAATCTGCTGCACCGGGGCATTGGTCATAATGTCGCCACCGTGCTCACGCAGGGCGCCAGCAATGGCGTCGGATATTGCGCCCATTCCACCGCGGGCTAAACCCCAGGCCCCCACTGCGCCGTCTACGTCACCCATTACATGGTGCAGCAACACATAAGCCGTTCCAGGAGAATAAACACCCAGTGCCGTACCGATGATACTGCTCGTGGAAAGCAGGGCCTTGACTAAATCGTTCTCGAAATATTCGTCAAGAAAATCGCCCGCGCTCATCGTTAGGAAGCGGATGAACTCATACACCTGCTCTTCACCCATACCAGCAAACTTCTTGGCCATAAAAGCCATTTCACCAAGATCACGTGGCTTGAAAGAGGTAGGGTCTGCAGGGGTGCGCAGCAGAAAATGTCGTATCAGCTTGGCGTAGCGCATGAGGTCTGTTTCGTAGCGATGTATCGCATCGGCATCGCGTAACGAATGGCGCCTGATTTCACGGTACTGCATGGCGTGATCGTCATACTCTGCGATGTAATTACCGTCCCGGGAAAAGTTAGTAGTGCCAGCGTAGGGCACGATCATCAACCCGTGTTTACTCAGGTTCAAATCACGGTGAATGGATTGACGTAGCAGGCTGCAAACGTAGGAGCAGTTGGAATAGAGCCAACCGGGGTGCAACTCGCGACTTACTGCGGCACCGCCGATATAGTCATTCTTCTCAACCACCACCACTTCCAAACCGCTCTTGGCGAGGTAGGCCGCATTGGTCAGCCCGTTGTGGCCGGCGCCGATGATAATAGCATCATATTTGGTTTTCATAATGGCATAAGCTTGGGTCGTTACGACGGTTTAAAGCGTAGATACAGGTTAAAGATTACTGGCTGGTATGGGCAGAGCGATTAAGGGACAATAGGGGGATAAAATAGGACACTGGCTAGGCCGAAAATGTCTCACCTGACACGCTCACCAAGTACTCACAATCAACGGCAACTTCTCAATAGTCACGAAGTGCGGTTGATGGCTAACGATCTTGAAAAGCGACAGGGACTTGCACAGAGTAGGCTGTTGCGAGGCACGGGCGTGACAGCCTTGCAACTGAGTAACCCCCGACACCGTCTTACTCTGGCTCAGGAACTGGCCATCTATACCCGTATCGCGCATTTTAATCATGACCCGACCTTGGGGCTGCGAATTGGCGCGCGCCTCAATCTGCCCAACTACGGTATTCTGGCCAGCGCTATGATGGCTTCTGCCACGATCGGGGAAGCGCTCAGTTTACTGACCGAGTTCGCCCTGCTGGCCAGTTGGGCCTCTCAGAGCACGCTTACCACAGAGGTAAGTCGGGGCAGAGAGCTTGCCTGTCTTAATATTTTTCCCACAGCGGCGGATCCACAGGCGGCAATACTCGAAGTGGAGAGCACCTTTGCCTCACTGCAAACGCTATTCAACGAACTTATGGGTGAGCCAGTAAAGTTTGCTGAGGTGCAAATGAGCCATGCTGGCTCGGGGGCTGATCTATTACTCTATGAGAAGGTATTCGGCTGCCCGCTGCGATTTTCGGCGCAGCGCAACGTACTGTTAATGCCCAGGACCCTATTGGCCAAAATGCTGCCCAACCCGCAACCTGAGTATCGTGAGTTATTGTTGGATATGTGTCGCGCCAGCACCTCGGCATTGACAGAGGAACGCGGTTTGGTTGCTGTGGTTCGAGGATTGCTGGAGGCGGAGGAGGGTAGTTTACTTAGCATGGACCAGATGGCTGCTCGCTTTAATCAAAGCCCGCGAAATCTGCGGCGTCAATTACAGTTAGCGGGGGTTACCTATCGAGGGTTGGTCGATGAAACCCGCTATCGGCAAGCGCAGCATTTGCTGTCATCGACTCGACTGTCTGTAGAAAGTGTGGCGCTGAGTTTGGGGTATGCTGATGCTCGTAGTTTCCGCACGGCGTTTAAGCGCTGGAATGGCTCAACACCTGCGGGCTTCCGGCAGGCAGTGACTGGGGTGAGGGGTGCAATCTTGAATCGAAATGCCCTGGACCACCGTCGCGTGTCGTCAGACGCAGAAAACTATAGACCAAAAATTAGCCTTTAACCCCGTTATTGTTAGGGTTCTTTTGTTGTTCCTGCTCAGCTTTTTCAGCACGTTTTCGCTCCAATACCAACTCTTCCACCATAACCATTGCGGGTGTTTCCAGAGTAATGCCGCCGAGTATGCCACTGCGGAATTCGTTTACCAAAATAGATGAGACTTTTTCAAGGTCCACCTGGCCGCCGCCGCGCAGGCAGCCTCGCTTGGCGCCCATCACTTCAAGAAATTCGAGTTCGGAAGTGGGAAGTACCTTTATGCCGTAACGCTGACGGAGCAACTCTGGATATTCAGCGAGCAGAAATTCCGCCAAATAAAATGCCACATCTTCAACCTCGGTGGCCGTATCTTTAATTGCGCCCGAAGCCGCCAACCTATAACCGCTATTTTCATTGTGTATTTTTGGCCAGAGAATGCCAGGTGTGTCCAGAAACATCATCGTTTCGTTCACCTTGATCTTCTGTAAGCCTTTGGTGATTGCAGGCTCGTCGCCCGTCTTGGCGACTTTGCGGCCCGCAACGGCATTGATTAATGTAGATTTTCCTACATTGGGAATGCCGGTAATCATCGCCATTAGTTTGGAGCCGGATTTTGGTCGCCCAGACACCAATTTGTGGCATAGGCTGAGAAGTCTTTGTGCTTTTTCAGGTTGGTCGAGTGTGCTGAGTAACGTTTTAACCGAGGCAGATTTTTCGAAAAATGTTTGCCATTGAGCGGTCACTTCGGGATCTGCGAGATCTGACTTACTGAGAATCTTGATACACGGCTTATCCTTGGCGAGCGCCGCTATAGACGGATTTTGGCTGCTAAAGGGCAGACGGCAATCCAGCAGCTCGATAATCAGATCGACCTGTGGCAGGGCTTCTCGCATATCCTTGTTGGCCTTGTGCATGTGGCCTGGATACCAATTAATTGCCATGCGCTAAGTGCTCCTGGGTGGTGCGGGACTTGGGCGAGTATTGTTCAATTATTCTTCCAGTAACCGGATGCCATCTGTATCTATGTCAATGATACGTTCCTTATACAATCCGCCTATCGCCTTCTTGAAGGATTTTTTGCTCATTCCAAAGACCCGCTCGATAACTTTGGGGTCAGATTTATCGTGTAGCGGGGCAAAGCCTCTATGAGATTCCAGGTATTCCATAATGGCTTTCGCGTGTTCATCACGTGTCTCACGGCCACCCTGCAAGGTCAGATCAATTTTGCGGTCTGGCCGAACGTACTTTACGAATCCGCGCTTGCTATCGCCAAAACTCAAACGCTCTGCAACCTCGTTTTTGTACAGTACACCCCAATGACTATTATCCACGATAGCCTTAAAACCAAGGTCTGTACTATTTGCGACAAGCAGATCAACCGCTTGTCCGGCTTTGAAGTTGTGCGGTCTGTCATCGTCGAGAAATTTGTCTATCTTCGACGAGGCGGTAATTCGCCCGTCAGCGGAATTGAGATAAACGTACACAATGTACGAACGTTCCGCCTGCATCGGACGGTGCTGTTCGCCAAATGGAGCCAACAAATCCTTGTCCAGGCCCCAGTCCAGAAAAGTACCAAAGTCGGTATTTTCGATGGCCTTCAGGTAGGCAAACTGGCCCACTTCGGTCTTGGGTTGCTGAGTGGTCGCGACAGTGTGACCCTCGGAGTCCTTATAGGTGAACACTTTAAGTGTATCGCCTACCTCCAGGTCAGTGGGGCAATGGCGATGCGGCACGAGTACTTCGCCCAGGGAGCCAGCATCAACGACAGCACCGGAAGTGGTGATTTTGATGACAGGCGAGAGCTGTGTTTGTCCCAGAGTTTTCATTTGAGGCGGTTCCTGATTGAGGTTCGCATTGCACAGCAAAAGGAGGGAAAAGGCAATCTCTGCGCTTAACTTGTTGTAGACTCGCCCTTCGATTTAATAAGATTAAAAAAACGGAGAATACCAATGGCAGACCTACAGCCCTACCACATGGCCTTTACCGGGATATTCCTAATACTGGTGACATTCATTACTCAGTGGGCGGTTTCCGCCGGATCCAAAGCCTCTCAGCCCGGTGCCATCCCAGGCAAGATTGATACAACGCTCAGTCACTCATCTTTCGTATTCCGCGCGAATCGCACCTTTTTGAACTCGGTGGAAAATTTAGCCGCAATGTTACCTACCGCGTTTTTAGCGATTTTGGTGGGAGCAAACGCGTTCTGGACAGGGACTCTGATCTGGGTTTATGCCGTAGCGCGCATCGTGCATATGGCGCTTTACTACACGATAGCGACAGACGTTAACCCCAGTCCTCGTAGTTACTTTTTCATTCTCGGTGTCATCGCCAATGCTGCCCTACTGGTGCTGATTGGTGTTGTACTCATCTAGGTCAATTCGAAAAAATCAACTTAAAATCCAAATATACCCTTAAAAATCAATGGATTAACGAACAACACTGGCAACGGCTGCTTCGATGTACCTGAGCGTCCACGCTCGCGTGCCATGTAGGCAAGATTACTAAGCGACGGTCAATGCCTATTCCAACTCCTTCTGCTTGCGTCGCGCCATTTTAACCAACAATTTGTCCGCGACTCCAGGCAGGCTCCAGGGACAGGCGGAAATGCACACGCCACAGCCAAAGCTCTCAGCAAAGAAGGGGATACATTTGTCGAAATCCACATACCATTTTTCGATGCCGCGCACCGTTTTCTTTTGCTCGAATATAGCGTCTGGCGGGCAGACATTTTCACAGACGCGGCAGCCGGCACACATCTCGTCGACACCGAATTTATCGGGTGTGTCTTCCGTCAGTGGCATATTCGTAGTAACCGCCGCCAGACGAAATGATGAGCCTAGTTTCCGGTGTATCAGAGACCCGTGTTTGCCCAGTTCGCCTAATCCACAGGCGATTGCAGCGGGGATCATTAGAATGGCATCTGCCAGAGGGCCGGGATAATCCGTTGCTGGAAACCCTTGCTCCAAAATAAAGTTTCTCAATTTGGACACAGCCCTCGCGCCGCGATTGTACTGGCGGGCAACCTCGACAGCACTGGAGGGGTCTTCCAGCGTTGAGGGGGCGGTTTTCATCTGCTCATAGTCATGAGCGACGCCGATGATAATGATGAACTTGTCGGAAACTTCATAACCGTCGTAGACATAGTCGTTGCGCATCCTGGTGGCGCCGATAACGTCAGCTTCATTGGCCAGCGCAAAGTCTTTTATGCGCTGCGCCCACTGCTCTGGTGTCGCTGATTCGGTGTCGGATGACTGCTGGACTTGATCCGGTCCACGTTCGGGGCCACCCACCACCGAGTGCATAAACTCGGCGCCCACCCTGGGCTCTCCCATTACATACTCGAGTACTTTTTTTTGCAGGCCGCCGTGGGTCTGAAGTTCCGGTTTATGCCAGAAAAACGGTGATGCTTGTCGCGGCTCTTGTTCACCGAGGCCATTGACGGTATTGCCGGAAATTTCCGGAAACGCCGCAATAATATCGGCAGGCGGGGTGTAGGGCGCTGATTTTGGCATTGGCGGCATCGCTGAGGCTAACTAGTCCTTTCATTGCACACTAAAGGATGGGGAAAGGCAATTGCGCCAATCATCCAATCTGACCGAGGATGTTCGGGGTCAATTATCGCGCATAGAGTCCAACAGTTTTTCTACCACGGCCTGGAGATCGATTTCGCCAGGTGAATATCCGTCCAAAAGCTCGCCGGAGGCAGTAGACGAGAGCGAGATGGCTAGCCTTCTTTCTATTTCGTCCTCGATGAGCTTGCGCATTACCGTACTTTTTTTAGCGGCGCGACGTGCCAGCAGTTCTCCACTATTTAACATCTGCTCTCGGTGCTCTAGCAAGGCCTGCCACAAGGTCTCCAAACCTGCGCCGGTTGTCGCAATGGTCTCGGTGACGGCCGGCGCAGGCTTTCTTGCCAGCATGTTGATCGATTCCACCAGATCCGCTCGGGTTTGCCCGACCCCTAGTTTGTCGGCCTTGTTGATAGTGAAAACGTCTCCCGCTTCTGTCAGGCCCGCTTTATTTGCCTGAATGGTATCGCCCCAGCCGGGGTTGAGAACCACCAGAACGGAATCCGCCAGATTCATTATGTCGAGTTCAACCTGGCCAATACCCAGAGTTTCGATGATGATTATCGGCCAGCCACAGGCGTCGAATATACGAACACAGGTTGACACCGCACGCGCCATTCCGCCAGTTTCTCCGCGGGAAGCCAGCGAGCGAATGTAAACTGACGCTCCCAGATTTCCGTGCATACGCACACGGTCACCGAGAATTGCCCCGTTTGAAAAGGGTGAGCTGGGGTCAACTGCCAATACTGCGGCTTTATCGAAATGGGACGTCACATGCGGGAGTAGACCGTTAATTAGCGTAGATTTGCCAGCACCTGGGGGGCCAGTTATGCCAATAACATAAGCATTGCCGGTTGAGGCTGAGATCTGTTGTTCGATATCGACAAGCTGCTGGTCGGCTCGCTCCGCTATGCTGAGCAGACGAGCCAGACTGGTTCGCTGTCCCGCCAGGGCGCTGGCTACCAATGTGTCAAGATCAGACAATTTTTAAGGTGACTCCCGGTGTGGAACTAGCTCGAGGTCTGTGACTGAGTCAGTCGTTCGGCGGATTCAACGATGTCTGATAATTGCGAGCCAGGCGGAAAAACCTCAACGCCCAGTGCTTCGAGTTGTCGTTTCGCGTACGGCGGCACGGTGCCACCGGCGAAAATTGGCAGCTCCGGGCGTGCGCCCTGAACCGATCTCACTGCACGTATAGCGACATCAATGTGGCCGCCAATGTTCAGCCCCACCAGGTCTACGTCTTCGTCTACGGCCGCTCGCAAGATGTCATCAGTATTCGCCATGCCTATCATAATCACTTCGAAGCCTGCATCTCGCAGGGCGCGGGCGACAATAGTGGGGCCGCGCCAGTGTCCGTCGAGTCCTGTTTTGGCCATCAAAATACGTTTTTGACTGTTGAAACTATTCACTGAGGATATTACTCCTAGGTTTGAATTGGCGTGTTCCAATCGCCAAAGACATCTCGATATACATCGCCTATTTCACCAAGTGTGACTTCGGCCTCTAGCGCATCCAGCATGGCGGGCATGATGTTGGTGTCGCTGCGGCACACCTGTTCAAGGTTCTTGAGGGCGCTACAGGCTCCCGCTTCGTGCCGGCTGCGTAACACCTCGTGTAGGCGCTCGGTGGCGACATCAAAGGCATCGTCGATACCCATGAAACCATCGACCTCAAAAGGGGGTTCGTCATCTTGTGCACAAGTTACCCCGACAACGTGCTGCTCGCCGTTCTCAATTTGCATAAACTCTTTGTGCTGGTTTTCTGCGGCTTTTGCATGCAGCCATCCTGAATCAAGACTGGCCAGGTAGCCTCCTTGCTGCTGAATTTCGTCGAAAAATTTCCACGCCTTTTCGGCAATTGCCGCCGTTAAGGTTTCAACGTAGAAAGATCCTCCAAGCGGGTCAGTCACCGCGCAGATGTTGGTTTCTTCCTGCAAGATTTGCTGGATGCGTACCGACATTTGGTGCGCATGCTCAGAGGGAATCGACAGGGCTTCATCGTACCCGGAGACACCTAGGGATTGAACACCACCTAAAACGGCGGTGAGTGCCATTAACGTGCCCCGAACAATATTGTTGAGAGGTTGTTGATAGGTCATTTTGGAGCCGGCAGTGACACAGTGGATTCTAAGATTAGCCGTTTTGGGGTCCGTAATGTCGTAGCGTGTGCGCAATAGATCGCTCCACATGAGTCGTGCAGCGCGTAGTTTCGAGGCCTCTTCGATAATATTAATCGATGCTCTGAAGCTGACGCCAGAACATGCTCTGGCCGCCTGCTCCAGAGGCATATTGCCACGTCGCTTTATTTCGTCCAGATACTCGACTGCATTGGCAAATAAGGAGCCCAGCTCCTGATCGGGGCTTAGGCCGGAATCCGCACCGTTGTAGCCGGCAATGGAGACAGGTACCCAGCGGGGTAGGTTCTCGGCACAGAATTCAATGATGTCAGCGTTGAAGCGCAGACCTGCATCCGTAGGAATCTGCTGCTTGGTCACGCAGCCGAGATAAGTGAGATTGAAATCGCTTTGTCCGGTGCCAGAGAGCTTACGCAAATCATAGCCGCGCTTTTTGGCCACTGTCCAATATCCGGCGAGGGCGAAGGGTGCGTGCTGTACAACCGCGCCGCCGGCATGGCCAAAGCTGGTGTCTACCGGCAAGCCGTCCAGGCATATATCGATATCACGTACGCTTTGCATTACCGCGCCAGTCAGGCCTACATCTTCGCGCCTGGAGACAACTTCCGGGTGATCCACGTTATAGCAATGATCACCAGTATTGCGGTCGTGCTCCATGATGAAGCCCGTCTCGCCGTTCTTTAGCAGAAATTTGATTCGTTCGTTTTCGTCTTCGGGTTTGCCGAACCCACTGAGCTGAAAAATGCGCCAGGGTTTGGTCCGGTAGCCGGTGGGGTGCCATCCTCGGTGATAGGGGGCTTCCCCGGGAGCTGTGTCCACGCGATCGCGATGACTATCTGGAATATCGTCCTTGGTATAGAAACTTTTCAGTTCTATTCCGGAGCTAGTGGTGAAATTTTTTGGGACGCTTTTTATAGTCATTCGGGGCGCATCTCGTCCAGCAATATATACTCATGTTATATTTTGTTTACTCACATTACCATATCTTTACTATTAAACTATTGCTTGCTAAGGTAGTGGTATACAACAATTAAAAAAAGTAGGGAGGCAGATTTTGGCCATTCCGACCGTGTCAACATATCAGCTAACCGCTACTGAGCGAGTCCATATGGGCCTTCGTGTGGCTGATGCTTTGGCTGCTGAGGCCGAGATTCTTCAGGCGCAGCGTATTTTTTTGTTGGTTAGCCGCACGTTAAATACTCAAACAGACGAAATATCACATATTAAAGATGTGCTGGGCGATAAAGTGGCTGCCGTTCACGACGGTATTCCTCCCCATGCGCCGCGCACCGCGGTTTTGGCTGCTGCGGCGGCAGCGCGTGCGGTATCTGCGGACCTTATAGTCACGGTAGGGGGTGGTTCGGTAACCGATTCCGGAAAAATTATTGCCCTGGCGTTAAAGCACAACCTATTGGAACACGACGATCTGGAGCCATACCATGTGGCGGTGCTGGACGATGGTACGGTGGTGCAGCCAGAGTTTGAAGGTCCTGATATCCGGGTGATTTGTTGTCCCACCACGCTGTCGGGAGGCGAGTTCAACCCTCTCTCCGGTGCTACGGATGAAAATGTTGGCCACAAACAGGGTTATACCCACCCTATGATGGCGCCGGTCAGTATCGTGCTGGATCCAGCGTTGACGCTTCACACTCCAGAGTGGCTATGGACCTCAACCGGCGTTCGATCCTTGGATCACGCGTTGGAAACTCTGGGCTCGCTAGAGTCTGATCCCTTCAGTGACGGCATGGCGGACAGTGGGCTGCGTTTGTTGCGCGAGGCATTGCCGGCAGTTAAGGCCAATCCGCAAGATTTGGATGCGCGTCTGCGGGCACAGATTGGAGTCTGGCAATCGATGATACCTATTATTGGCGGAGTACCTATGGGTGCGAGCCATGCCATTGGTCATATATTGGGGGGCACTTGCGATGTTCCTCACGGCTATTGTTCCTGTGTGATGGCGCCTGCTGTCCTGGCGTTCAATGAACCGGCCAATGGTCATCGACAGAAACGCATTAGCGATTGTATGGGTAATAGCAGCGCACCGGCCAGCGAATTGGTCGATCAGTTTATCCGCGATCTGGGTATGCCCAGATCTTTGTCCGAGGTTGGTGTGGGAGAAGATCAGTTTGACCACGTCGCCGAGTACACCCTGTTGGACTTTTGGGCGCGTACCAACCCACGCACTGTCACTTGCGCTGCGGACATTCGACAGATTCTAGAGATGGCACAATAGGGCGTAGCGGATGACTAGCGGGATACTGCGAGATGTGAAGGAGTCTGGTGGCGGACTAAAAGAAGAAATTGCCGATTTCAAACGTCGGCGCATCCGCGAAGAAGCGTGCCACTTGTTTTATAAGAAAGGCTATGAGGGCACTACGATTGATGCCATTGCTCAGAGTCTCGATGTCACCAAACCCTTTATCTATTCCCACTACAAGAACAAGAGCGAGTTGCTTTTCGATATTTGTAAGACCGGTATCGAACTGTCTCTCAAGGCGATGGATGAGCCCAACCAACATCATAAAACACCTGAGGAACGCCTCAAGCTATTGATCGACCGGGTTATGCGCATCATCATCGACAATCAGGAATACATCGTGGTGTATGAGCGAGAGGAGAAGAATCTCGAGCCAGGTCTCGCCCGAATCATTCGCGAGCAGCGCAGTCTGTTTGACCATCGATTGGCAGATCTGCTGCGCGAGGGCCATCAAAAGAGAGCGTTCGTGATCACCAACGCCTCGCTCACGGCTACCACCATTGCCGGGATGATGACCTGGGTAGCGTTTTGGTATTCGCCTAGTGGACGTTGGGCTGAGGTGGAAATTATCGCTCACGTAATGGCTATGATCGATGCGGTAGTGCTTGCGGGTGTGCAAAAATTGCCTGAACGGCCACCATTGGGGCCGTCGGTATGAGTACTGTTGGCAGCACAGCTGATCATCGTGTTCCCGCACGGGAAACGTGCGTCACCCGCTACTTATTACAGCATTGGGCGGCGCAGCAGCCGGACAAAACATTCTCTGTTTTTCAGGATGGTGAAGTCTGGAGTTATGCGGAGCTTCATCAAAAAGTTCTGGGTCTGGCGGCCGGTTTGGCCGATGAGGGGGTCGAGCGTGGCGATCATGTCGCTGTTTGGATGTTCGATGGCAAGGAAGCCATCCTTACTTTTTTCGCCATTAATTATCTGGGTGCAGTATTTGTTCCGTTTAACACTGCGTATAAAGGCGCGGTGCTGGAGCATGTGCTGGCCAACTCCGACGCAGAAGTTCTGGTTGCCCATGGCCAGTTACTGGATCGACTAGACACTGCCGACACTGCTGGTATAAACAAAGTGATTACTGTCGGAGAGGGCGTCTGCCCCTCTGGACTGGTAGCCGTGAACTACACACATATTGCTCACTCGGCCGGTGAATTACCAGAGTTGACTCGTCCCATTGAGCCCTGGGATACACAGTCGATTATTTATACCTCGGGCACTACTGGCCCCTCCAAGGGCGTACTTTCGTCCTATCTACATATATTTACTAATGCAGGGCCTGAGACCTGGCACTTTGTAACTGATGAAGATCGATTCCTGATTAACATGCCAATCTTTCATATTGGCGGCATGGGCATTATTTTTGTGATGCTGGTTCGCGGTGGTTCTATCGCGGTCATGGATATATTTACTACCGAGACTTTTTGGCCCTTCGTGAGGGAGACAAAAACGACAGTCGTTTTTCTGCTGGGAGTAATGGCTACATTTTTGCTCAAACAGGCTCATGCGACTGATGATAAAGATCACGACGTGCGCGTCGCGTTCATGGTGCCCTTGACGGAAACCTGCACCGAGTTCACCGAGCGTTTCGGTGCGGATGTTTATACGATTTTTAATATGACGGAGATATCGTCACCCATCGTATCCGAACCCAATCCGACCAAGCGTGGAACTTGCGGTAAGGCCCGGCCTGGAGTGGATGTTCGGCTGGTCGACGAAAACGACTGCGAGGTGGCGTTGGGCGAGATAGGCGAGATGCTGGTGCGTACCGATAGACCCTGGGGCATGAACAGCGGTTATTACAAGCGACCTGATGCCACCGCTGAGGCCTGGCGTAATGGTTGGTTTCATACTGGCGATTGTTTTCGTCAGGATGAGGACGGTTACTTCTATTTTGTAGACCGTATGAAAGATGCAATCCGCAGGCGCGGCGAAAATATCTCTTCCTTCGAAGTTGAAGCAGAAGTCGTTGCTTTTCCACAGGTACTTGAGGCAGCCGCTTACGCAGTCCCCAGCGAGCTTGGTGAAGATGAAGTCATGGTTGCGGTCGCCGCGGTTGCCGGTGCCACCATCGACAAGACCGAGCTCATGACGTTCCTTGCAGAACGTATGGCCAACTTCATGGTGCCCCGTTATCTCCGGGTTCTCGAACAGTTACCAAAAACCGCTTCCTCAAAAGTGATGAAAGTGGTTTTACGCGCGGAGGGCGTCACTGATGATGCCTGGGATCGCGAGGCGCACAATATTCATTTTAAACGCGAAAAACTGGGTAGTTGACATTAGTTAGTTAGAAGTAGATTGATCGATCAACAAAGTTACTCAACTGAAGAGGCATAATAATAATGATTAAACACACCGCAATGTATTTTGGTCTGGCCAGTGCAATGGCAGCTTCGGGTTCAGCGTATTCTCAGAATATACTGGAGGAGATTATCGTAACGGCCACAAAACGGAGCGTGGCGCTACAGGATCTCGCTGGTGCTGCCAACGTAATTGGCGGTGACGCGCTGCGGCCGGGTGGGATCGAGAATGTTCGTGACCTGGTCGTTAATATCCCAAGCCTGTCGATAGGCGACCAGTTTGGTTTCGCCCGCGTATTTATGCGGGGCATTGGTATGACCAGTATTGATATTGGGGGCGAGGGTGCTGTTTCGTTCTTGCAGGACGGCGCGATTATCCCACGTCCTGCTGCGCAACTTATGGGGATGTTTGACCTCGCTCAGGTGGAAGTATTACGCGGGCCGCAGGGTACGCTCTATGGGCGCGGCGCGACAGCGGGTGCCATCAACATGGTCACCCAGAAACCTGGTGATGACTTTGGAGGTTACGCGAATATAAACTCAGGTAACTACGGACTATTCAGTTTTGACGGTGCTGTAGATGTGCCCATGGGCGATGCATTGGCCATGCGCCTCTCCACCAAGATTGAAAAGCGTGATGGCTACGGTGAAAATATATTTAGCGGTGATGATGTAGATAACCGCGATGCTCAGGCGTATCGCGCCACCTTTACTTATGACGCTGGCGGCGCATTTGACGCTACGCTATCTGCTCAATACTACGAGGAAGACGATAACAACTACGCTTTCCATTACTTTGGTCAGTCTGAAGGCAGCGCTGCCCCTTTGCCTCTGGCAGTGCCTATTCTAGGCGGCCAGACAGTACAAATGGTGGGCGGAGATTTTTACGACATTAACTCTGATCAGGAAGCAATTAACGAGCGGGACGGTCATCTTGTAAACCTGTTGCTGAACTTTGAGTTAAGTGAAAGCACCAGTCTGAAATCTGTCACCTCGTTACAGAATATGGATAGATTCCTCCGAGATGATCTGGACTCCACCGATGTGAACTTCTACGGCCAGAATAACTACACGGAGGAAAGTGATTCATTCGGGCAGGAATTTATCCTTAACTATGAAGCAAGTAATTACAATCTGCTGGCCGGCGTTATGTATTTTGAGGAAGAGCTCTACGGCAAGGTGTTTGTGCCGTTAACCAACATATGCTTCCTTCTCGCGCCCGATCTCTGTGGAACCGAGACAGGTGACTCGTTTAACAACGGCATGTACCTACAAGATGGTGATGTGGATATCACCGCTTACGGTGTCTTTGCTGAAATAACCTACAACTTGACGGATCAGTGGACGGTCATCGCGGGGCTTCGTTACAACTATGAGGAGCGTGATGGCAAGGGCCGGTTTATTTTCGCGCCGCTTGCTCCCGATGTGATCACTGATGCGAAAGAAGACTGGAATGACGTTACGCCGCGCCTGACGGTGCAATATTCCCCCAGTGACAACGCTATGCTCTACGCAACGTATACTGAGGCATTCAAATCTGGTGTGATCAACACGGGTAGTACTAGTCCTCCACTTGATCCAGAAACGGTGGATGCTTTTGAAGTGGGCTTCAAGGGAAGCTCCTCGGATGGTGGAGTCACCTATTCACTGGCAGCTTTCTACTACGATTACACGGACCTGCAAATTTCGTTCGTCGACGCGAGCAGTGTTGTGTCTACAATCAATGCGGCAGAAGCGGAGAACTATGGCGCTGAGTTTGAGCTTAACGCAGCCTTGGGTGGAGGCTGGAGCATTGACCTTTACGGTACTTATTTGAGCGCTGAATACGAAGATTTTGTGAACGGGGATTACGCAAATGACTTCGCTATCACTGATCTTAGTGGTAACACCTTACCCAATGCTCCGGAGTACACCGCCAAGGTGGGAGTAACGTGGGAAACGGAAATGGGCAATGGTTTTTTTCGGATTCACGGTGAGGCGTACCATCAGGATGAGGTGTATTTCACTGAATGGAATCGCGACGATGCTTACCAGGATTCTTATCAGCTGTATAACGCCAACATCGACTATAAGTTCGGTGATGGCGCTTGGTTACTGAGCATTTGGGGCCGTAATCTGTCTGACGAGGAAGTGATTTCGAATAACATTATCACCGCCCCACTCTACGATTCACTGCGTGTTGGTTCGGTGCTGCCGCCCAGAACCTACGGTGCTAGCCTGCGCTTGAATTTCTGATTCCGAAGCTAATTGACCCCATTCGGGGTCAATTAGTGTTGTTTTAGCCAGCTGAATATCGGCTGTCAATGCCGAGCTGAGGTTCTAAATGAATTTCTCTGAATATAATTTCGACCCGATAAACACTGAGTTCTTGCAAGATCCTTACCCGGCTTACGCCCATCTACGTGACAACGACCCCGTGCATTGGTCGGACTTGGGCTTCTGGGTGGTTACCCGCTTCGAGGACTGTCGTTCAACCCTGATCGGCAAGCAATTCGGCCAAGGCGACTTCGTCAAGAATATTCAGCTGTTCTATGACGAGGATTTCGACGTAATGTCCCATCACTCCTATGCCTGGCTTTCCAGAGTATTTGTAATGCAGGATCCACCTGCTCATACCCGGGTGCGAGGGTTGGTTTCAGGCGCACTGTCTCTGAAACGAATTCGTGAGATGGAGCCTCGTATTCGCGAGCTAGCGGTACAGCTGCTTGATGATTACGATAGTGCAGACGGCGATAATTTTATAAACGAGTTTGCCTATCAGTTTCCGACCAAAGTTATGTGCGATATGTTGGGCATGAGTGATGAGGAGTATCCGGCTGGTTTACTACTGAAGTTGAATCAGGCCATTGCAGAGTCATTCGTTGTTTTTGAAACGCGCGCGTTGTCAGAGGCGGAACTGGATCGCGCAGATGCACAAATGCTTTTTCTTACAGAGACCTTTAATGAGTTGTTCGCCAGTCGGCGTGCAAACCCTCGTGGTGATCTCACTACAGCCATGGTTGAGTCCCAGGACGGGGGAGAGTCGCTCACACCAGAGGAACTTAGCACCTCGGTGATCGGGCTTTTCGGCGCTGGATTTGAAACAACAGCTCATATGATAGGCAATGGTATGTATTTGCTGGGTAAGCACCCAGAGCAGCGTCAGCGCTTGGTGGATGACCCTGGCCTTGCAGCGGCTGCTACCGAGGAGGTACTGCGTTTTGAATCCTCTCTGCAGGCCAGTTACCGCACGGCGCTGGAGGAGCAAACGATAGGTAGCCAGACAATCTCGCCGGGGCAGCGAGTGTTGGCAATCGTAGCCGCCGCCAACCGTGACGAAAGTGAGTTTGCCGACCCTGGTATTTTTGATATATCGGAGCGGAAGCAGAAGCCGCTAACGTTCGGCGGCGGCATTCATTACTGTGTGGGTGCAGAGCTCGCGCGGCTTGAAGGTAAGATCTTTTTTGAGGAGTTGGTCCGGCGTTACCCGAACTTTACCGTCAATGTCGAAAACGCCCGTCTGCGTCCCGCTTTCATGTTTCGCGGATTTGAGTATCTCAACGTATATTTGACCGGTTGAACGGACTGGATTAATGCGCGCTTATTTCACGCGGATACTGCTAGCTACCCGTCGTGATTGGCTTTTTCGGATGCGCTTTCCAGCGGCGGATCCAGTTCACTGATCAATGTATCCGATGGCGGCCTAGCGTGTTGAAATGCCGCCGCGAACATCTCTGCCCGAGTCATCACTCTTAGAATGTTCTCTCCGGCTATTTTGGCAATATCTTCATCGCTGTAACCGCGGCGAAGCAGCTCGACAAATAGGGCAGTGTAGGTAGAGGCATCTTCCAGACCAACGGGACCAGGCGGCATGCCATCAAAGTCTGAGCCTATACCGATATGATCCACCCCGATAAGGTCGCGAATATAATCGATGTGGTCAGCGACCTGTGCCAGCGTGGCATGCACGGACTGGTCTTTCATCAGCGCAGGAATAAGACTTGAACTATCTGTCCGCTGGCCGGAGTTTACTCGTGCTTCGACCAGCGCTTTAAATCGTCTTTGAAAATCTTTATCGGCAGCTGTTGACACATAGCCCGGGAAAAATTTCACCATGATGATGATGACGCCGCCGTTTGCCTCTAAGCGCTTAAGTACTTCGTCGGACATATTGCGCACATTAGGCGTTACTCCATAGGCGTTGGAGTGGGAAAAAATAACAGGCGCCTCGCTGGTGTCCAGGGCGTCGTTCATTGTGGCTGCGGATACGTGCGATAAGTCCACCAACATGCCTAAACGGTTCATTTCGCGAACGACTTCAACTCCAAAGGGGCTGAGGCCATTCAGCCGCTCTGTGTTGTTAGCCGATTTTTTCTTGCTGATGAAGACCGCGTATATCAGCCGCGTGCAAGGAGTCGTTGGGTGGACTATAGTTGAGTCTGGCGTATGCTGAGTCGGGCTGCCTGACAATAAGGAATAATAATGAAGGTCTGCTATGTTTTCACGACGTAAGTTCTTAATTAATACCGGGGTGGCGGCGGCTTCAGGGTCGGTGATGTGTGCACCTCTTGCCAGCGCTTCCTCCGCAACCACCAAGGAAGCGCTACTGCCCGCTACTGGCAATGTAGTCGACGCGAAAGCGCAGCAATTCATCCACGCTAAGCGTACTTGGCTGGAATCTCATGATCCAAAGGTTTTTTTGGGTTATCCCGGCAACAAGAACCCTGCTCCAGACGGGTTTATTCGGTGGCGGGAGCAACTGGCATCAGCGGAAGTGTATTCGCGCTCAATGAATAACGTTGGCGATCCGTTCTATCATCAGGGACACGGTGACACCCAGTTTCTGGAAGCGGATCTTATTGTGCGGTTTGGACAGCGCTACGGCTTTGACGGAGCGGATATCTGGGGCTTCGTTTCCAATAGCGGTACTGACAGTAATATGCATGGTGTATTTGTGGGTCGCACTTTGCTTAAGGCCAGAACGGGTGTGGCGCCAAAAATCTACTACACCACCGAGGCGCATTACTCGATTCAGGTCATTCGCGACCTGTTGTCACTGGAGGAAGTGCAGGTGGCGACCACCGCAACAGGGGCTATGGATATAGCGGATCTTCGGAAAAAGCTCGATGAGAATAAAGAGGCGCCCGTTTTAATGGTAGCAACCATAGGCACCACACTAATGGGCGCAGTCGATAACATAGACGAAATTAACGAGGCGCTGAAGGGTCGTGAGTCCTATATGCATTTGGATGCCGCGCTATTCGGCGGTTATCTTCACGTCACCGAGTACGCGACCGACCTGCATAAACAGGGACCGGCAGGAAAGCGCTACGATTCCATCGCCGTCTCCTGCCACAAGTTTTTTGGCTATCCCGGGACGGCCGGTATGTTTATCGCCGGCAAGAAAGATTTCGAGGAGTTTCGCGAGCTGTTCAGGTCAGTCCACGACCCTGCTTATATTTCGCATGTACCCGGTACGATTACCTGTTCTCGTGATTCTGTAAAACCCGCTGAGTTCCACTATTACTGCACCGCTGAGGCGCTGCAGGACCAAGAGCGCAATGCCAGTATGGTGCTGGCTAATGCCCAGTATCTGCGCGATGAAATGGCGAGCCATTTTCCTGAGTTTAACCCGTTGATTGCTGACACACGGTCCAACACGGTGTATTTCGATAATCTGGTGTCCCGAGCGTTGAAAAAGAAATGGACTCTCGCGACGGTGAAGGCTTCAGTTAACCATCCCAAACCGATGGCCCATGTGGTGGTTATGCCGCACGCCGAAAAGACTTTATTGGATAAGTTTCTCACTGATCTGGAAGCCGATCGTAAGGGCAAGGCGCTTGCCTGATGACAGACGCACCCGAGATGTGGTTGTAAGGTTCCTGGTTTTACTTCTCGTTCTTCTACTGCACGGCTGCTCTGAAGAAGCTGTTTATATTGCCCTCCCCGCAAATGCCACAGTGCTGGCATTCGGCGACAGTGTTACCTATGGCACCGGCGCCGGAGCGGGGGAGGACTGGCCTAGCTTGTTGGCAGAAGATACCGGCTGGAATGTCGTCAATGCCGGAATTTCCGGAGATACAGCGCACAAGGCCCAGTATAGATTGCCTGCACTGCTTGCCGAACTAGAGCCTGATCTGGTGATTATCGGGCTGGGCGGCAACGACTTTCTACGCCGACTGCCACTGGCGGACGTACGTGCGGCTTTGCGTTCCATGATCATTCAAGTGCAGGGTGAAGGTGCTATTCCCGTGTTGCTATCTGTGCCGAAATTTTCAATGCTACGCGCCACTTTGGGCAGCCATTCTGACGCGCCTATGTATGCAGAGATCGCTGAAGAGTTGGGGGCGTTATTGGCTGCGGATGTGTTTGCCGATGTGCTGTCCGATGAAAATTTGCGCGCCGATCCTATCCATCCTAATGCCAGCGGTTACAGGGTGTTTAACCAGCGATTAATAGACTATTTGAAAGTCTGGGGGTTACTGAAAAGGGGGTCGGACTAGCGATCTTTCCGTTAAGCTTAATCAAACCTTATAAAATCAGTGAGACTGCCCCATGATTGTTTACTTGAACGGCGAGTACATGCCTGCCGAAGAAGCCACTATCTCGCCTCTCGATCGAGGCTTTCTGTTTGGAGACGGGATCTATGAGGTAACGCCCTGCTATGCGGGGAGAATGATAGGATTTGAATTGCACCTGGAACGTATGAAAGCGGGTCTTAAGGGAATCGGATTTGATAATCAGGTCTTGTCTGACAGCGAGTGGCGCGCTATTGCCGAAGGTTTGAGGGCGCGCAATGGTTTAGACAACCTGGGTATCTACTTTCAGGTTACTCGGGGCAATGAAGGGCGGCGTTTTCATGGCTTTCCCACTCATACCAAACCGACGGTGTTTGGCATGGTTCTGGAGATTGATCCGCACCCGGAGAAACACGATCGTCACGCGACGCCAGGCTTGAAGGCGATTGTGGCTGAGGACATGCGCTGGCGTCGTTGCAACGTGAAGTCGACGGCGCTATTGGGCAACGTGCTCCACTTCCAGCAGGGCTACGAGCAGGGGAAAAACGAAACAATACTGCACAACAAACTAGGCGAATTGACCGAGGCCAGCCAGAGTAATGTATTTATAGTCAAAAACGGTGTGGTTATTACGCCGCCCTTGGACAATCAGCTATTACCTGGAATTTCACGTCACATTACACTTGCAGTGTTGCGTGCCGATGGCTCGCTGCCGGTTGAAGAGCGGGTAGTCACGATGAATGAGGTGCGTAGCGCAGACGAGATTTGGATTACTAACTCCAGCAAGCACATTGCCCCGGTGGTGGAGTTGGACGGAGAACCGGTGGGCGATGGCAAAGTAGGAGAGGTATGGGAGAGGGCTATGCGCATCTATGAGGCCAGTAAGTATGACTTCTAAGCCAATTCCGGCCTGAAGAAAAGTCTGTTCCGGTGACTTGTGTGTAAGCCCGGGGGGGTAGTCGAGGCTAGCGATCTCTCCCTACATAAAGTGCAGTTTGAATATCCTTACCCCGCGGTGCGTCTACACGGAAAAGTCTGGCTCTTCCCACCAGGGATATAATGACGGCATATCAGTGCTCGGTTTGTCGGTAAAAACTGCCGGTCGCTTTTCCAGAAAGGATGCGACTCCCTCCTTGGCGTCCGCCTGCTTGCCGCGCGCCAGCACCGCCTGCGAATCAATGCGATGGGCCTCCATCGGGTGGTCTGCGCCCAGCATACGCCACAACATCTGCCGGGTGAGGGCCATCGATACGGGCGCAGTATTCTCTGCTATCTCTGCCGCCAGCTTGTAGGCTTGAGGTAACAGTTCTTCCTCACTATACACGGCCTTAACCAAACCACCCGCAAGGGCCTCAGCAGCATCGAACACGTGCCCCCGGGCACACCACTCCATCGCCTGGCTGATGCCCACGACGCGGGGTAAAAACCAGCTCGAAGCCGCTTCCGGGACAATGCCCCGACGACCAAAAACAAAGCCAAATTTAGCCTTGTCAGACGCCAGACGAATGTCCATTGGCAAAGCCATAGTAATGCCCACGCCAACGGCTGCACCATTAATCGCTGCGATGACCGGCTTCAAGCTTTGGAATATACGCAGGGACACCGTGCCACCAGAGTCGCGGTTGCTTTCGTCTGGCTTTACCGAGTGGCCGTCCTCCAGGTTTTCATAGTCGAAAGTGTCACTTCCGCTACTCAGATCTGCTCCTGCGCAGAAAGCCCGACCTTCACCGGTAATCACAATGGCGCGAATTGCATCGTCTTCGTCGGCGGCATCGAAGGCAGCGATTAGTTCCTGGGCCATGATAACGGTGAAGGCGTTCATCCGTTCCGGCCGGTTGAGGGTGATGGTGAGAATGTGATCGCTAACGGCGTATTTCAGAGTTTCAAAGAGCATTCTGCAGGCGTCCTGGAAAAGAGCTGAGTATACCGTTGATTGAACTGGGTTTGTGAGGGCCTGTGCAATATACTGTTGGTGACTTTCTTAGGCGAAAAAACGGGAGCACTTGCATGGTGGGCACCACGATGTCGACCTTACCCCATAGCGGTATCATGAAGGTGCGTTTTAGTGATGTGGACGCACAGGGGCATCTGTATTTTGCGAATTACATGGTATTTGCCGATGAAATTCTGGGGTTTTATATGGAAGAGCTGGGCTACAGTGGTATGAACCCCCAGCAAGCCCCATGCTTTATTTTCACCGTGAAGATCAATTGCGAATACGTTGACGAGGTCAAGGCATTTGACAATGTTCGGGTGTGTGTGGGCTATTCTCGTCTAGGCAATAGCAGCGCAGATGCTGCGTTTGAACTGTACAACGACGCCACCGATACCTTGTTGGCCCGGGGCGGTCTAACGCAGGTCTACGTTGATAAGGG